>JAXMBR010000018.1:0-68732 GCA_046349715.1 Planctomycetaceae bacterium
TCATGCAGTCCCAGCCGGATCAAGCGGACCACTTCATTCGGCTCTCCCAGGGAAATTATCGCCTGTAACGCGCGGTACCGCTGCTCTGGATCGTGAGAGTCCTGAAAACGCTCCGTCCATTGCGACCAGGAGTATTCGTTAAATCGTGGGCGGGAAGATGTCATGGCGATTCGTATCAAAGCAGAAGGAGCAAGCGGAAAAGTCGTTGTTTTTCTTCCATTACCAGTGCATGACAAAGCCGCCGTCGACGTTGATCGTCTGGCCAGTGACCTGGGCCGCGCGCTCGGACGAGAGAAAGACGATCATCTCCGCGATGTCACTCGGTTGCTGCCAGCGGCCGAGCGGTACGACCTGACGGACCTTGTCTCCGGCCCATTCTTCGTACGACTTTCTCTGTTCAGGCGGTTGCTGATCGTGCCACGCCTGCCAGACGGACCGATTGAGCGGCGTCTGCACCATGCCAGGGCAAACGGTGTTGACACGCACGCCGTGCGGCGCCAAGTCCTTGGCCAGGCATTGCGAGAAGTTGATGTTGGCCGCCTTGCTGGCGCTGTACGGAGGATCGGTTTGCGAGCCGATCTGTCCGGCCACGGAACTGATAAAGACCATGGTTCCCTGGCGTCGTCCGATCATCTCCGGAGCGACGGCATGCGCAACGTACGTCATGCCCATCACGTTGATTTCGAGAATCCGCCGCCAATCGTCGGGGTCGACGTTCGTAAAGGGAAAACCGAACTTTCCCGACCCGATCGCCGCAGCATGCACGAAGTGATCGATCGTGCCGGCGCTGGCCAGCGTCTGTTCGAGCGCGGCTGCGACGCTGCTTCGTTGGCTGACGTCGACCGGCACGCCGAGAATGCTTGCGCCCGTCTCCTGCTGCAATTGCGCGGCAATTTTCTGCACGTCAGAATGAGCATCCCACAGCGCGACGCGACACGTTTCCTGGGCGAACAAACGAGCCGTCGCGAGGCCGATGCCGCTGGCTCCCCCGGTGATGACGGCGAGGTGATTTTCCAGTCGCAGATCCATAGGTCGCTCCAAGGCGCACCGCGACTCTAGTGTGTCGCGATTTTCCATTGACTCTTGTAGATTGTGAACTTCGCCCCGTCGCGGTTACCCGCGGGCGTGGCATATTCATCACACGAACATACACCGAAAGCCGCCGGTCATGAAACTCGGCCTGATCAATTCCGCCTGGGCGCAAGCCGGACGCGACACCGCCTGGGGATTGCGGAAGACCAAGGAGCTGGGGTTCGATTCGGTCGACATCTTCACCGATCCGCTCGACATCACCGTTCAGGAACGGCTGCTCATTCGTCGAGAGTGCGAGCAGCTCGAGCTGCCGATTGTGTCGTTGTGCTGCGTGGCCACCGGGCTGATCGATTTCAATCCGAGCGTGCAGCGATTCCATCTGGAGCGGGTCGCCAAGTACTTGGAACTCGCTCGCGAATTTTCCGCGAAGAATGTGCTGCTGGTGCTGGGGGAATACATTTGGAACCGCGAAGTGATTCCGCCTGCCCAGCAATGGCACTGGGGCGTCAATCACTGCCGACGGTTGGGAGAGTATGCCGGGGAGTTGGGATTGCAGATCGCCCTGGAACTGGAGCCGTTCCCGTTGTCGCTGCTCAACGACGTCGACAGCATGGTTCGATTTCTCGACGAAGTCGATTGCCCGGCGGTGCAGGCGAACATTGATGTCTCGCATCTCTGCCTGGCGAACGTCCCGCCGGAGGAGCTGCGCCGCTTAAAAGGAAAAGCGATTCACGTTCACATTTCGGATTGCGACGGCAAAGTCCATGGCGATTTGCCACCCGGCCGGGGCGTGGTGCCGTTTGAACCGTATTTGCAAGAAATCGCCGCTTTAGGCCTCGAAGGGGCGATCTCGATCGAGTTGGAATACTCGCCGGAACCGGACCGCATCGAAGCCTGGGTGGCGGAGGCGTACCAGGCGACGGACACGCTGATGCGCCGCGCGAATCTGCGCGGGTGATCAGGGCGGTTAGTTTTGCCCGTCGATCAGCACTCGTTTTGCCGGCTTCAGGTGCGCCTCGTCCAGTTTTCCGACGGACCACAGCAGACCGCGGGTGATCAGATCGAGATAGCGTTCGTCGCCGACGGTGACGTTGTTGTGGCCCAGCGTCGTGGAGAAAACTTTCGTCTTGCCGTTATAGGTGTTCGTCCAGACGCAGACGGCGGTGGCGCTGGCGTCGGTCCCGTCTTTGGCCTTCCATTGCTGAAACCCGGTCGCCAGCGGGGTCGCCGTTTCCAGAAGTTTACCGGCGGAATTGTTGTAGAGTTCCTCGTTCTGCGTCTTCCAACCCTTCAATCCGCGCGTGACGGGGTGATCGTCCTCCACGAATTTGATCTCAATCGGCGCCTGGGGCCCGTGGCCAGTACTGGCCAAACCGGTGAAGTCGAACCAGGGCGTCGTTTTGGGAAAGCCTTCCGTGCGATAGCTGTGCATGCCGCAATGCAGAATGACGGCGGGCAACCCGTTGCGATGGGGCTTCAGAATTCTCTCAACGATCGATAAATCCTTGACGTCAGAGCAGCATTCGTCGTGGACGACCACGTCGAACCCGTCAGCCCAGTTGTCTTTTTCATACCACGGATTGAGGTGCTTCGTCCCCGTATCCGGATCATAGCTGACGGCCCACTCGACGTTTGCCCGAGCCGAAACGCCGCGAGTGATGAGTTGTTGCTGCTCTTTGTAATCGTGGCAACAGCCGCCGAGCACCAGCAGCGCGCGAATCGGCTTCGAATCGTCGGCGGCCTGCGAAACGGCAGAAAGCGAGGCGACTAGCAGCGTGACACACAGGGCGATGGCGCGAAATAGCATCGGCGGTTCCTCTAGCGAGCGGTATCGGTTGAAGAGGTGATTATGCGAATTTGCCGATCGTTGTGACAACTCACTCGCACGATTCTTTCGGACGCGTTTCCGGAGAATCTGCGGCCAACCGGCAAGCCAGTGGAGTCAATTCGCCCTGCCAGACGGTGACGGCCTGGCCGCCGAGAATGACGCGGTCGCCGTTCCAACGCAGCCGCAGATATCCGCCGCGTTTGGAAACCTGATGCGCCATCAACTCGGTCTTGCTGAGCCGCTCGCCCCAATACGGCGTCAAGCAGCAATGAGCCGATCCGCAGACGGGATCTTCATCGACGCCGACATTCGGCGCAAAGAATCGCGAAACGAAATCAAATCGGGAATCGTCCGCGGGAGCCGTGACGATCACCCCCCGCACGGGAATTTTTTCCAGTTGCCGAAAATCGGGGCGGAGGGTGCGCACGGTTTCCGCCGTATCGAAGGCCGCCAGCAAATCGAATCGGCTCTGCCCCACAAATGCCGGTTGCGCCCCCAAAGCCTCGGCCAGCAGCGCCGGCGGAACTGCGGGCGACGGCGGCGTGGCGGGAAAATCGAGATGGATGAAGTCCCCGTCTCGCCGGCAGGTCAATACGCCGCTGCGCGTGTGAAACTGCAACGGCTTTTCCAGCGGCAGTCCCTGATGGGACCACAGCGCATGAGCCGTCGCCAGCGTCGCATGGCCGCACAGATCGACTTCGACGGTCGGCGTAAACCAGCGGAGTTCCAGCCCGTTCGAGAGCGGACGCACAAATGCCGTCTCGGACAGATTCATCTCCGCGGCTACCGCCTGCATCCAGTTCGGATCAGCGGCGGTTTCCAACCAGCAGATCGCCGCGGGATTGCCTGCAAACGGCCGAGACGTGAATGCGTTGACTTGCCAACATTTCATGAATGGTGCTCTTTCCCACGCGGGCGCTCAACTTCGTGAATGCGATGTTATCAACCCAAAACCAAAGCAGCACGTTCTAATTTTTTTTCAAAATCGCGGGCTTCGGCCGTAGCCGCCCGCTTTTTCAGAGAGGCTCATGGCGTCTTGTACACATGCCGAACCGGAGAGGAAACCGTAAACAAAAGTTCGCATTTCCAGTGAATCTCCGCGTTGGAATTCCCATGATCGACACGATCGCATCAAAGTGGAGCGATGTGGCGAAAAATCCTTCGAAGCGCTCTTCCATTTGGTGGAGAGCGGACGTTAGTTTTGAGACAGCAAGTGTGGGCCACGTTTGCCGAGCAATTCATGACGAGGGGGAGGACGGTCCTCGTCGGGTCTTGCACGGCCCGAAGTACCTGGTTCAACTCCAGGACTTGTCTTATCTGGCAAGCCAGCCGCGGGAGATTTTGACGCCCGCGGCGGCTTGCTCTGAAGTACTCTCGCAAATCCAGAGCGACGCAGAAACACGCCAATACGATTGCCAGACGCCGCTGCTATGCGGCCGCCTGTGCACTCTGAGGACGCAGGAAGAAGACCGCGCTATCTCCGCGTCCGTCTTTGTTCAAATCCTGCGCCCGGTTCGAGAATTCCTGAATCGCTTGATCGGAAAAGATCGAGCCGGCCGGGTTTTCGGCATACGACTGAGGCGATCTCAGGGGAATCTGCCGGCGATACTGCTCGCTGCCCCAGAACTGGAACGCCGACGAGTTATAGAGCACTTCCGAGACCATCAGGCCGCAGCGGTCCGCGAGAATCTCCATGCTCTTCACCGAGTGCAGAAAGAAATGCCGCGGCGCATCCAGCTGCACCCAATCCGTTCCATAATGCTCCCAGGCATAACACGGGACGACGGGAACGGCGATCAGACAGACGCCGTGCGGATCGAGCAGTTGCCGTGTCCGCTGGAGGACTCGTTCCGGATCCGCCATGTGTTCAAAGGAATGATGAAACATCACCAGGTCCCAGGTTCCTTCGACGCCGTGAATATCCCGTTTCAGGATGCGCAGCCCATTGGCGTATTCGAGGTCCTTGTCAACGAACGGATCCGCGCCGAGGACCTGCTCGCACCCCTGCTGCCGGAGCGAATACAGCAGCGCTCCCGTACCGCATCCGATGTCGAGGATGCGCGATTTCCTGGTCAGCTTCAGCCGCTTGAGCCATTCCAGTTGCTCCCGAGGAAATTTCCGACTGAGTTTTTTTCCGATCCAGCCCTGGCCGAACAACGCATAACGGTCTCGCCACTTCAGCAGCACCGACTTGATTGCTCCCGCGCGGTCCGGCCTGGCATAGGAGTAATACGTCGCAGGATAAAAACGGGACATGTCGTCCGGAAAGTCGGCGATTTGCAGGCAATCGCAGCCGCCGCATTGGAAGTAGGAGAAGGGCTCCTTGAGACCGATCATCATCTCGCGGGCCGTATGCTCCCGATTGCGATCTTCGTTTCCGCAGATCCTGCACTTCATGGTTTCGCGCTCCCAGTTGTCTGGTTGACCAACGGCGGACGACTCCGCATCGACTCTTTCCGACGGGCATTCCGTCGTCCGCGATTCGAGCGGCCAGCAACCGCGGCTCACACGATCAGGTGTCGATCGGACGGGACGGACATCTCGTTCAATCGGCGGAGCTTCGGAGGTTCATGCTGAGCCTGTCGGAAACAGACGATCCGGCGGTGGACGCATCGCAGATCATCCTGATCGGCACGGGGATTGTACTGGGAGGAAGGACGGGCATCAAATCGAGGACCACGGCGAAGCAATGCGCGGAATTTCTTGGCAGGTGGCCGCCACGCTGGCGGCAATCATAGTCGAGGCCGAGCTTTCAGGTTATCCTCGACGGCATCAACCGACTCTGCATCGCGATTTCCTGGCCACGGCCCGCAGACAGTCGATGGATTTCCAGCAGAGGTACGCCATGACCGCGAATCGGACGATTCTCGTCCAAACTGCCAGGCTCCGCTCAAGCTGAAGAACGCCAACCTCGTCGGGCGCGAGGTTCCTTGCCCGAAATGCGGAGAACGGTTCGTCATTGCCGCTTCGACCGATTCAGAAACAACCTCGCCGATACGTCCCCGCACCTCCAAAGGCGGAAAGAAAAAAGGATCGTCGAAATCCAAGCGGTCGAGTTCTTCTGTGATCTGGCTGGCCGCCGGCGGAACGTTCGTCACCATGGCGCTGGTCGCCGGCGGTATCGCGTGGTCGATCACCGGCAAGAGAACTGTGCCGGCGGCAAATGTCGTGGTGGCGGCAGCGCCGGATGCAATGCCGCAACAGGAAACGAGTCCCAATCAGGCAGCGAATACCGCTCAGGCCGAGGTCCCCGCAGTCCTGCCCGAATTGGCGAGCGCCGCAGCGGGCCAGCCGGTATCAAACCCGGCCGCTGACGAATCTGTGGCCGCAAAGCGGCAGGAAGTGGCAGCGGAAATTCCTCAGACCGATGCCGCGGTGAATGGCGCGACAGAGGCGACCCGGCCGTCATCGGAGTTGGCTGTGGATGGCGGACCGGTCGGCCGGAAGATTTCCGAATTCACTGCCGCGGCCATCGATAATACGACATACCATTCCCAGGATCGAACGGAAAAAGTGCTGGTCGTGGCGTTCCTGGGCGTCGAATGCCCGCTGGCGAATCTTGCCTACCCGAATCTGGCCTCGCTCTCAACAGAGTTCGCGAGTCAATCGGTCGCCTTTGTGGCGGTGAATTCCAATGATCAGGACAGCATTAACGCGGTTCGCGAACAAGCAAGAACGCAGGGCGTCAAATTCCCGGTTCTCAAAGACGCGGGAAACGAGGTGGCGAATCTGTTCGGCGCCACGCGGACGCCCGAATTTTTCGTGCTCGATGAACAGCGCGTCGTGCGTTACCACGGGATGATTGACGATCAATATGGTTATCAGTCGCGACGCCAGGCGCCTTCCCAGAGGCACGTCGCGGAGGCTGTTCAGAGTTTGCTGGCCGGCAAAGACGTCGCCGTCTCGGAGACTCCGCTGCAAGGGTGTCACATCGGTCGCCGCGGAAGTCCTGTCCGGGAGTCGCAAACGAGCTTTTATCGCGACGTGCTGCCGATCTTGCAGGACCGCTGCCAGCAGTGCCATCGCACCGGCGAGATCGGACCATTCGCACTTCAGGACTATCAGGCGTGCAGCGACTGGGGAGAAACGATCAAGGAAGCGGTGAGCGAACGACGCATGCCGCCCTGGCCCGCCGATTCGCCGCACGGGGAATTCCTGAACGAGACGCGATTGAGCGAGGCCGAATTGGCAATGCTGGTGAAGTGGGTGGATGAAGGTTGCCCCGAGGGAACTGAAGCCGACAAACCTCCTGGGAAAGAGTTCGTCGACGGGTGGAATATCGGAACCCCGGATCGCGAATTTGCGATGGACAAGCCGTTTCAAGTACCGGCGACTGGCGTGATCGATTATCAGCACTTCATCGTTTCGCCCGTCTTCACCAAGGATGTTTGGGTGCAGGCGGTCGAATGCAAGGCGGGCGAACGCTCCGTTGTGCACCACATGCTCGCTCTGCTGAATTTCCCGAAGGACGAGAAACGGAGCCAGGACGGGCTCAAGAACGGGTTCTTCGCCGCCGGCGCGCCGGGCTCAAACTATCTCGTTTTTCCGCCCGGCCAGGCCAAACGCATCCCGAAAGGGGCGCAGCTCGTGCTGCAAATGCATTACACACCCAATGGCACGCCGACGAAGGACCAATCGCGGCTCGGCATCAAGATCGCGCAGGAACCGGTGGACTACGAAGTCCAGACCTACGCAATCGGGACCACCGATATTCTCATCAAGGCCGGAGATGCCAATTACACGAAGACCTACACCGAGCCCATTGATCAGGAAGTGACCATCAGCGCGTTGATGCCGCATCTCCATCTCCGGGGCAAGTCGTTCAAGATGGAAGCGACGACGCCGGACGGAACAACGCGAAATTTAATCTCGCTGCCGCGGTGGGACTTCAACTGGCAGTACCAGTACCAGCTCTCCGAACCTATGGTGCTGCCGAAAGGATCGAAAATCTCCGTCACCGCCGCCTGGGACAACTCCGAACTGAACCCGAACAATATTCTGCCGCCCGTCGATGTCCGCTTCGGCGAACAGACCTTCGATGAAATGTTCATCGGGTATGTGAATTTCATCATTCCCAAGCAGCCGGCGGCTGGAACCAAGGGATCGGGACGCCCCCGCGGTTAACGCCAAGTCACCCGGGAGGGCTCGTCAATTGGCGACGGTTTCCACCGCCGTGCCCGATTTCGCCGGCTCGTTTTCTTTCGGCGACTCGCTCAAAAATACGTCGAGCTGCTGGCCAACATAGACCGGTATCGAGGGCGAGGTTAAAGCATAGAGCACCTGCAACACCCGCGTGTCGACGCGCTCGTTGCCGGCGTTGGTCAACGATTTCTTCGGCTCGGCAAACGGTTCGACGCGGACAAAGCGCAATTCGATCGGCGTGTCGGCGTCTCCCCGCACGTAACCGACGCCGGGCAGGCCGGTGCGAAACCTCGGCAGGTCTTGTTCGTCGATATCGACACGCACGTGCAATTCGGTGACATCCCCCAGTACGAGCAGCGTCTGATCGGGAGGCGTCCCGACGTATTCTCCCCGCCTGACGTCAATCTTGAGCACCGTTCCCGCGATCGGGGCTTTCACCTGCATCCGTTCGACCTCGATTTCAGTCTGCGCCAACAGACTTTTGGCGCGAGCCAGCTGTGCTTCGAGGATCGCCAGGTCCTCCTGCCAAGTCCCGGCCCGGAGCTTGGCGTCCTCGGCTTCGAGCGCCGCGAGTTCGGCCTGTGCCGCCAGGAACGATTGCTGCCGCTTGATGTAGTCTTCCTGGCTCATCACTTTGCGAGGCACCAGTTCCTTGGCACGCTCCCACAGGTCTTTTTGCCCCGTCAACTCCGCGCGGGCCTTGTCAACTCGCGCCGCGCTCGGGGGCAGGTCTTCTGCGCGAGGCGCTCGCCGAGCGCGAAGCAGCGCCGCCGTCGCCTCGGCCACGGCGGCCTCCTGCACCGCCACCTCCGCGCACCGATGCCGATCATCCAACTCAAACAGAATGTCTCCGGCCTGCACGACCTGGCCCACGCGCACATGCACGGCTTTCACCACGCCGGGGACCTTGGCCGCCACCTTGATATTTTCCGACCGCGGCCGACCAACCCCGCACCCGCAATCGTCTTGGTGAACGGATTGCGGCTCGGCGGAGACGGCGGCTCCACTTCAGGAACCGGTTGATGCATCTTCAACATGTGCCACGACATGAACGTAAACGCCAGCACGGCGAATGCGGGCAGGAGCAGATTGCGATTCATGATTCGACGCCCTCCCCATCATCCGGGCGAAAGCTTCCATCGTCCGGCGTGACGGAAACCACGCGACCATCCGCCATCGAAATGATCCGGTCGCCGTACCGAAACACGCGGTCGTCATGCGTCACGACGATCACCGCCCGGCCCGCCTGTACCGCGACTTTTAGCAGGTCCATCACGCGCTGACCCGAGACGGCATCGAGCGCCGCCGTCGGCTCGTCGCAGACCAAGAGTCGCGGTTGATGGACGAGCGCCCGGGCGATCGCCACCCGCTGCTGCTGGCCGCCGGACAGCTGGTTCGGCAGCTGATTGGCGCGGGCCCCGAGGTCGACCATCTCCAGCGCCGCGTGCGCTTCCTTCAATGCGGCCGGCCGTTTCCGCCCCTGGATGAGCAACGGCACCGCGACGTTTTCAGTCGCCGTCAGCGCCGGCAATAAGTTGTATTGCTGAAACACGAATCCCACCGATTGAGCTCGAAATTCCACCAGTTGGCGTCCTCGCAGCTGCGATTGAGCAACTCCGAACAATTCCAGTTCCCCGGCCGTCGAATTCAACAATCCCGCAATGATCGAGATCAGCGTGGTCTTGCCGCAGCCGCTGGGGCCCACCAGCAAGGTGAGTTCACTGGCGAAGATGTCGACATCGATGCCGTGCAGCACGCGAATCTTCGTCTCGCCGCTGCCGAAGTCCTTCACGATCTTCCGGCAGGAGATGGCCACCTCGCGGGCCGCTGCCAGTGTACGGGGAGTTTGAACCAATGTTGCGGTCATGAACGGACCTTTATCCCCGGAAAACGACCGCCGGCTCGAGCAACAGGACTTTGCGCAAGCTCAGAAAGCTCGACAACAAAATGATGATTCCCACCGCGGCCGCGGCGCCGACGGCCACTTGCCAGGGGAGAAAATATCCGGTTAACGCCGGGATGCTTTGAGTCGCTTCGAAAAATGCCGCCGTCAAGCCGACGCCCAATCCATAACCGATCGCGCCGACGATCGTGGCCTGGAGCAGTACCATCGCCGTCAATCGCCCATTCGTCACGCCCATGGCTTTGAGAGCGCCGAACTGCTTCAGATTCTCCAGCGTGAAAAGATAAAACGTCTGGCCGGCGATGGCGGTGCCGACAATGAATCCCAGCGCGATGGTGATGCCAAAATTCACGGGAATTCCCGTGCTCCGCATGTAATACCCGACGATAAACCAGATGAAGTCGGTGCGGCTCTTCGCCATCAGCCCGGTCTGTTCCTCGATCCGGCGCGCCAGGTCCGTCGCCGGCAAACCGGCCTGCGGTTCCACGAGCGCGAACGACATCACCTTCCGTTCGCCAGCTACAAAATGAACGGCCTGGGAGTACCGCGAATAGACCACCGGAAACGTCTGAAACGGGGGAGTGATTTCGCACACTCCGACCAGCACCGCCCGGCGATCGTTCATCTCGAGCGTGCGTCCCAGCCGGATCGGTTCCTGTCCCCAGAGATATTCATAGCCCGCCTTGTCAACGATGATCGCATCGGGACGCCGCAGATTGGCCAGCGATCCCTGCACCATTTTGACCGGGGCGCCCACCAGCGTTTGATCATCAAGCCCGATCAAAATCACCTGACGAAAATACCCGGTTTCGATTTTGGCTCGTGCCAGGCTTTTGAAATAACGCACCGCCCAGGCGACACCGTCCACGCCGCGTACGCGGTTCAAATCGTTTTCCGACAGCGGTTTGATTTCATCCGCATTCTGCTGAAAGGAGTCCATGACCCACAATTGCGCGTCACGCACATCCATCGGAGCGTGAGCCGTGCGACGCATCAGTCCGACAAAAATCGATGTCTGCTGCGCGATCAACAACACCCCGAACGCCACGCCGAATACCGTTCCCAGATATTTCGCGCGGTCGCCGGTCAGCATCTTCCAGGCAATCCAGTTCACGATGGGCTCCGCTCGAAAACGGCACTGTTTGTACCGGGTCGCGGACTCACGACGGGGCGCCCGGCCCCGATCGCTGCCAGCGTGAACTGCGTGACATGATCGGCCAGTTGATCTAACGGAAACGCCACGTCGGCCGGACTCCGCATCAGCAATCGGATGATCGGCTGGTGGACGTAGTAAAACAGCACCTGAGCGACGGTGCTAAAACCAATCAGCCACCGTTGTTCTTCGGAGAGATCTTCCGGCAGCAGGTCATTCAGGATCGACCTGAGCGTGTCGGCCATCGGTCGAATGTAATCTTCCACCACGGCTTCACAGGCTTCGGTGGGGTGGGCCAATTCGCGCAACATCAGTTCGAGATGCCAGCGCGGTCGATGGGCCGAGAGCATCCGCTCGAACATCATTCCGATGAATGTCCGCAATCGCCCTTCCGCGGGAATGTTTTGGGGAAACTCGGGAAAAGGGACATCTTCTTGTCGGCAACACTGGGCATGACGCACCGCCGTCACGTACAACTGCCGTTTTCCGCCGAAATGATAATTCACGGCCGCGATGTTGGCATTCGCCAGCTGGCAGATATCCCTGACGCTTGATGCTTCGTAACCCTTTTCAGCAAAAACGCTTCCGGCAGCGTCAATCAAGCGTTGCTTGGTATCGTCGACCACAGTTTTCGTCTTTCCTGGGACAAAACAAACAATTGTTTGAATCAAATGTATGAAATAATCGACTGTTGTCAAGAGTCGAATTCAGCGCTCTTTGAGATTCCAGAGATTTCCCTGGAATTCACGCCTGGGAGCAATCTCAAAGCTGCTGAGCAAGGAAATGCCACGCCGAACAACAGCGCCGTTGAGGAACACAACCGCCTCAAATCTTTTGACTTCATTGACTTGCTCAAGGCGGCGAAATTCTCTACCATTTCCCCTTCGAGTTTTGATGATTGTTTTCCGACAACAGCACCAAGGCAGGCCGTCCCATGCAGAAGGGCATTCACCCCGAGTACCGCGAAGTCGTGTTCGTCGACTCTTCGACCGGCACGAAATTTCTCACCCGCTCGACGATCAAGACGGAAAAAACCGGCGAGTATGAGGGAAAGAAGTACCCCTTGGTGACGGTTGATATCAGTTCGGCGTCCCATCCGTTCTTCACCGGCAAGCAGAAGTTCATCGACACCGCCGGCCGCGTGGAAAAATTCCAGCGCAAGTACAAGTGGGGCAAGAAGGACGAAGAGACAAAGCCCGAAGAGACGAAGACCGAAGGACAGGCTTAGCGGGGGAAAAGCGAAGGGCTGAGGGAGCAGGGCTGCGCGCCGGACGATCGGCGACGATGTCTGACCCTGAGTTCTTGACTCTCGACGCTTGGCTTCTTCCCCAACTTCCTCTCTTTCGATCACTGGCCGCCCCATGTTTCCCACGCTGCAGGTGAAGCTGACGCGTTACGAGGAAATCGAACGCCTGCTGCAAGACCCTGAAATCCTGGCCAATACCAGCCAGATGCTCGAACTGCAAAAAGAGCACGGCGGGTTGGGGAAAGTCGCACGTTCGGTCCGCGAGTTCAATCAACTCGAATCGGATATGGCGACCGCCAAGGAGATGCTGGCATCGGCCACCGATGCCGGCGAACGCGAATATGCTCAATCGGAACTGACGGATCTCGAATCGCGTTACCAAATCCTGCGGTCGGATCTGGAAGACATGGTGACGGCGGGAGATTCGCTCACCCGCGGCAGTTGTATCGTCGAAATTCGCGCGGGGACCGGCGGCGACGAAGCCGCGCTGTTCGCCCGCGACCTGTTCGACATGTATACGCGATTTGTCGAACGCAAAGGCTGGAAGTTCGAAGTCCTGGAAATCACCGTCACTGAACTGGCCGGGCTCAAGGACGTCGTGTTCTCGGTTTCGGGCGAAGGAGCCTTTCACCTGCTGCAATTTGAAAGCGGCGGCCACCGCGTGCAGCGCGTGCCGGAAACCGAAGCCCAGGGCCGTGTCCACACCAGCGCTGCCACCGTCGCCATCATGCCGGAAGCCACCGAAACGGAAATCCAGATCCGCGATGAAGACCTGGAAATCGACACGATGCGGGCCGGCGGCCCGGGGGGCCAGAAAGTCAACAAGACCGAGTCGGCCGTGCGCATCGTGCACAAGCCGACGGGTTTGATGGTTCGCATTCAAGACGAAAAAAGCCAACACAAAAATCGCGCGAAGGCGATGCGCGTGCTGCGAACCAAGCTGCTGGAATTGAAGCGGGAGCAGGAGCACCAGGAGCGCTCCGAGCAGCGTCGCACCCTGATCGGCTCGGGCGATCGATCCGACCGCATCCGCACCTACAATTTTCCGCAAAACCGGCTCACAGACCACCGGATCGGCCTGACCCTGCATAAGCTGGATCAGATCATGGAGGGCGATCTCGATGAAGTCGTCAACGCGATGGTGCAGTTCGATCGTGAAGAACGACTGCGCGGCGGTCCCGGCGCAGGCTGATCGACGAAGACCGCCGATCAGAAAATGCTGAGGTTGCTGGTGGCGTCGAACCAGAACGTCACCACGCCGTCGAGGATCATCGCCAGCAGCAGTGCGCCGAGCAGGATACGGCGAGATTTGCCGCGGGGCAGCGTCAACCAGGCGATCGCCAAGATCACCAGCGCCGGCAAAGTGACGGCCAAGCCGAGCGCCCACGGCGATGTGAGAATCATGTCGGGCGACGGCGATCCGCTGGCCAATCCGAAACGCGGGAGCAGCGAAATCAGGAATTCCTGAATGCGATGCTTCAGCATGGATTTCGGGAGTTGTACCAGTGCGAGCGGCGGGAGTTCTCCCAGCCAGACTTTGTTCGCAAATGGCAGCGTGAGAAAGCTGTAAACGTAAAAATACAGCACCAACCCGGCAAATCCCCAGGCGAAATAGTCTCGCCAACGGACCGGCCGTGAATTGTCATTCTCCATGACGTCTTCGGAACGATCACGATCTGTCACAGGTTCTCACTTAGCAATCGCCGATTTTTGGCGGGGCCCCATCCAGCAGATTTCTGCTATCACCCCTCTCGCTACCACCGACGTCGCGTTTCCTGCAGGCTGCTGAAATTGTTCAACGTGAGAAATAAGAACAGCATGCCGGCAAATCGGTTGTGATGTGTCAAAAACCACCAGGCCATCAATCCGCCGACGATCAGACTGATTTGCAGTACGCGCTGTTCCGCATTTCGCACGCGCAGCCATTCCAGGAACGATTCGCAGACACGCCCGCCGTCCAAAGGAAGCACCGGCGCCAAATTGACGAGCCCCCACCAGAGATTGATGTAACTCAGCTGCAGGATGGCCTCGCGCACGTACGGATCTCTCATCCAGGCCGTCCGCCCGGCGAACAACACCACCGCTTGAATCAACGCATAAAATGCGAACCCGGCCCCGGGCCCGGCCAGCGAGACCGCGATGGACCGCCAGGGGGTGTTATTGTGATAACGCTGCGAAAACGCCAATCCGCCGAAATGATACAATAGAATCTCTGACGGCCAGTCGAAGGCTTCCGCCGTCAGCGCATGGCCCAGTTCATGAATCAAGATCGAGGCGAACAGGCAAACCACCCAGATAAAAGTGATTCGGAAATCTTCGGGGTTCCATCCGCCGATGATGCCCACCAGCCAAAACCCGGGATGCACTCGCACCGGAATTCGACCCAGGTGAAATTGCAGATCGAACGGGGTGGGAGAAATGCTGAACATGTCGTCCGCCGAAGGTCCGTGAATCAAATTTTACGAAATCTAACCGGGTAGACGAAGTCGGGCAACCAACCCGGTCTGAACTTTTCGACACGGGGCGTCCACTGACCTCATGAAGACGCAACGCGGTGGTTCATTTTGCAGGCACGGCAGGAAGACAGCTCAATGCTTATTTGTCAAAAACTCTCAAAAATTTTCTGAAGGTTGCACGAAATCGCCCCCGGCGAACCACTCATAGAGGTAAGAGGCACGAACACGCACAAGGCATGACTGATGCGACTCACGCTCCGCACCCTGCTGGCTTACCTCGACGACGTTCTGGAACCTTCGGAAACGAAGGAAATCGGGCAAAAGATCAAAGAGAGTCCGATGGCGGCCACTTTGGTCAGCCGGATTCGGGAGGTCATGCGCCGCCGCCGGCTGAACGCACCCGAACTGGACGGTCCCGGAATCGGCATCGACCCGAATCTGGTGGCGCAATATCTAGACAACTCCTTGCCGGCAGAGGCCGTAGCCTCCATCGAGCGTGTCTTTCTGGAATCCGATCAGCAGCTCGCGGAAGTGGCCGCCTGTCACCAGATTTTAACGCTGGTGCTGGGGGAACCGGTCGAGGTCTCGGCAGAGACTCGGGAACGAATGTATGTCCTCGGACCTGTGGCGGCCGCGGAAAAACTGCAAACTTTCGGAGAGCCAGGCACTCGCGGCAATGGAGAAAAATCGCGAACGCCGCTTTTCCTGTCGACCGCGCCCCAGCCAGCTCTGGCCCATGCAACCTTTGAAGAGACGTTGCCCGAATATCTTCGCCCGAAACCGTGGTCCGGAAAAGTCTTGTCCGTGGCGATCGGCGCTGTCGTGTTCATCATCTGGCTGTTCGCCGTCATCTCGGATCAACCTTTGATCAAAGGCTTGATGGGATTGCAACCGATCGCGCAGGTCGATTCCCGAAAGTCGGAACCAGATCAGCGTGGGGGCTCCGCCGACGAACCGCCCGCGGAAGAAGTGGTCGTCGTCGAGCGGCTTGCCGATTCGGCGGATGGCATGGAACAACCGGAGAAGCCGGCGAATCCGCCGGATCAAATTCCGGACAACCTGGTCGCCGGCGAAGAGGCCCCCGTTGATGCGACGGAAACCAGGAGTATGCCGGACTCACCCGCAAATCAGAAAATGGAAGAGACGGCTTCCTCGCCGCCGGAGCCAGACGTCCCGGAAGCGAGTCCGTTGCGGCCCGCGGTGATTCAATACACGTCCGCAAACGGCGTACTGTTGCGTGCAGATCCTGCGGGACAGGCTTGGTACATCGTCTCCAAGCGTGCGGAAATCAAGCCGGGGGCCGTGCTGGCGACTCCCGATCCGTTTGAATCGACTCTGGAGGTCGACGGCGGGGCAATGCAGATCACGCTCTTGGGAGATTCCGTCGTCCAGATTTTGGGCCCGACGAAGGAAGCCTCCTTTGGAATCGGGCTTATCAGCGGGCAAATTGTGCTGGAAGCGCGCGGAAAGGGCGATCAGCCGGTGAAGATCGCTCTGGCGATCGGTCCACAGGCTGGCCTGTTGGAACTCGGCCCCGGAGAGACGGTGTGCGGCGTCGAATTTTTGTTGAAGGAGCCTGAAGGTTTTGAACAGCCGGTTCCCGTCACCCGGCGGGAAAACGGTTTGTATGTGATCTCCGGCTCGGCGGGCTGGCTCGCAAAGGATGGGCAGGAACGGACGGCCAATCAGGGAGTCTATCTCAATCTGCTGAGCGATCAGGCCCCCGTGAATTTCGGAGCCTCCGCGGGACTGGTTCCTGATTGGCTCGACCCGCAGCGCCGCAAATTGAACTCCGTGTTGCAGCGTTCGGCGGCGTTGTTTGAAAGGGAGTTTGATGGCGATCAATCGATCGACTCATCGCTGGTGGCCTTGATCCGTGATCCTCGGTCGCGCATTTCGGAACTGGCCGTCAGGGCACTGGTGTTGACGGAAAACATCGATGCCGTCGTGCAGGCGCTCGCCCAATCGCCACAGGAAGAGACCCGGAAAGCCGCCGCGATCGGCTTGCAACGCTGGCTTGGCGTCAGTGCCGAGCGGGGAACGCCGTTGCGGGAAGCGCTGAGCGAACATTACGAACGAGCCGACGACGTTCGCGCACTGTATCGACTGCTCTGGGGATTTTCCCGGGATGAAGCCAAGCAGGCGCAGCCGTCGCTGGACTTGGTCGAATTGCTGCGAAGCAATCATGTGGCGATCCGGGAATTGGCATTCGCCAACCTGGTGCGGTTGACCAATCGCAAATTCGATTACCGACCGCTCGCCTCGCCTCAGCAGCGCGAGCCGGCGGTTCGCCGGTGGATGGACTTCGTCCAACGTGATGGCGCGTTGGTGACGGACGAGTGAAGAGAGACTGAGAAATTAAGTCGTGAAGCAGGAAAAATCAGAAACAATCCGCCAGCGAGGAATTCCTCAACGGCGAGACGATTGTTATCCTGCCCTGAACTTTCTTTGATCTTCCCTCTTGATCCGTCCATGTTCGCCACCGTTCGCCACCTGCTGGAACTGATTCGCTTCAGTCACACTGTCTTCGCGTTGCCCTTCGCTCTGCTGTCGGCCGTACTGGCGTGGCAGCGGGCTGATTCACCTTTCCAATGGCGGCAACTGGCGGGAATTTTACTGTGTATGGTCACGGCGCGATCGGCGGCGATGGCGTTCAATCGCATCGTCGATCGAAAATTTGACGCGGCAAATCCCCGCACCGCCAAACGCCACCTTCCCGCCGGACTCCTCAGTCTGCCCGCCGTCGTGGCTTTCACCCTCCTTTCGTCGGTCGGGTTCGTCGCTTCCACATTGATTTTTCTGCCGAATCGCTGGCCGCTGCGGCTCTCCATTCCCGTGTTGTTGTTTCTGCTGGGTTATTCGTACGCCAAGCGGTTTACCATGTGGTGCCATTATTGGCTGTCCGCGGCGCTGATGCTGTCGCCCATCGCGGCGTGGCTGGCGATTCGGGGGACGGTGGAATCGCCGTCGCTCTGGCTCGCGGGGGCCGTGTTCTTCTGGGTCGGTGGGTTCGATATTCTGTACGCCTGCCAGGACGTCGATTACGACCGCAGCCACGGCCTGTTCAGCACGCCGTCTCGAATCGGCGTACTGAACGCGCTGCGATTGGCGATGCTGAGCCATGCCCTGACCGTTTTTTGCCTGTTTGGTTTATGGCATGCGGCGAGTTTAGGGCTGATTTTTCTGGTCGGCGTGATCTTTGTCGCCGCGCTGCTCATCTATGAACATGCCCTCGTTCGACCGGACAATCTGAGCCGCGTGAATCAGGCGTTTTTCCACGTGAATGCGGTGATCAGTTTGGGGCTGTTGGCCGTGGGATTGGCGGACGTGTGGTGGCGCTGATTTGAACCCTCGGGACGATTTTTCCGCAGTGTTCACCAACTGCAGAAACTTGACCCGCAGTTTCAGGGAGCGGCCGCCTTCAAATTGTAATTCTGTGTGATGGCGTACAGGACGATGTTCATCGCCAGCTTGACGGCGTCTTCCGGCGTGTAGCCTTCGCATTGGATCGTCGATTGCCGTTCCAGGGCGCAACTGAGATCGTATTTGCTGTAGATCACCGCGTAACGGCCGTCGAGTTCGATTCCTTCGAGCACGGTCTCCATTTCGCGGACTTGCGCGGCGGAATTGTTCCCTGCTCCCTCAATGACCCGGCGCTTCAGGCGTTGCACATTCTGGCCGTTCGCCTCGGAAAACAACTCGTGCTCCAGGGGAATGCGTTCCAGTTGTCTGTTGGGAAAAATCTGCGGGATCAGTTCTCGGAAGCTTTTGTCAAACAGCTTGGCGCCGCAGCAGGCGTCGGCAAACAGCACGCCGCCATTCTCGAGATACTCCCGCAGGCGTTCGCGTTCCTGTTTATTCAACTGAAACTGCTGCCGGCCGTGCATGTAAATCAGCGGAAAGTTGTAGACTTGCGGATCGGACAGCAGCAGATCGCGCGGCTGGTGTGTGACGGCGAGCCCCGCGGTCTGATTCAAGGCATTCAGCAGGTTCCGCAGGGCGCGCGGCGCGGCGTTCCAGGTTCCCGCATGCCGAATCTGCGCGATCTGCAATAACCCGCGCTCAATCTGTTCGTCCGCGGCTTGAGACTCCAAGTGAGGCATCTCCAGCTTGTTGAGAATTTCACGGCCGGTGGCATAAGCGATCACATTCGTGCCGATTTTCACGGCCCGCAGGACATTCGCGGTCAATTGGGGATTGCGATCGGGAGGGGCGTGCCGGACCAGGTACTGCCAATAGCAACCGAGATCTTCCGCGGAATAAATGATCGCCGTGCGGCAGCCGGTCTCCGCTCCTTGCAGTTCGACCCCCAGGTTCTGCAAGTTGTATTCGCTGCGAAAGACGGGGTGTTCCTGCGACAGGAGTTTCAGCTCATTTTCGCCGGGCGGGAGAATCTGGCGAACGAGTTCGCGGAAGCCGGCTTCAAATTCCTCAGGGTCACAAGTCGCCACGCCGAAAATGAACCCGCCGTTCTGCACGTAGTCTTTGAGCAACCGGATTTCTTCCGGATTGAATTCGGGGGAATTCCTGCCGGTCACATACAGGACGGGAGCTTGCAGCAAGGCATCGACATTGCGGCCGGCCGCGGCACGCGGCAGATCGAGCTCCTGGGACGTCAGCAAAGCGGGCCAGCCTTTTGAGCCGCTGATGGAATCGACCAGATTACGGACGTCTCGCGGGTGATGATTCCAGTCGTTCCCGACGATTTCCAACGGCTTGACGGGCTGCCGCGGTCCGAACTTCAACTTGTTGATCAGGACCGGCGCCAACCCCTTGGATAAAAATAACAGCGAGAAACTTGTGGCCAGCACGGGAGAACGATCTTCATACGGCCCGGTCCCTTTCCAATGCCCGGTGACGGGATTCTGGCCTTCGATGAGAAATCCGGCCCCTTCTCGATACCAGTCATGATCGCCGAAAAACCGCTGTCCCGTCAGCCGTCCCGCGCGCTCGAGGCCGTACAGATAGTACATCAACCAGACGGTATGTCCGGGGTTATGGCCGGCGGCAAAGTGGTTGGCCAACCAGCGTGCGCCGCGTTCGACGGCGTCATCGTCGGCGACGCCTTGGCAACACGGCGCCGCTCCTTCAGGAGTGACGCCTTCATCGGAGACGAGCATCTGCTGGACGATCGACAACGACGCCAATCCGGCCACCGTCATGCTACCGGTGCTGTTCATGTCCCGGTATCCCCAACCGCCGTCCGGGTTTTGTTGTTTGAGCCAATACTCCTTGGCCCGGACCCAGACGTCGCGCGAGACGGGGACGCCGTATTCGGCCGCCTCACGCAGGCCCAGGATGGCATACTGAGAATTGCTGGTGTCGGCGGTACCGGTCAAACGCGAAGTATATCCCCAACCGCCGTAATCCTTGCCTCGATCCGTTTTGACGTCGACCTGATGATTCTCCAATCGTTGGGCAAGCGCGGTGATGCGGGGCAGATCCTCAGGTTGTTTAGCGGCGCAGAGCGCCATCAACATCAGGGAAGCGTCATAATTCATTTTCGGCTGCGCGGAGACATCGATCTTGCGCAGGTAACTCAAACCCCGCGACACCGATCCGTGGTTCGGAAGCTCACCGGCATTCATCATCGACAACAGGGCCAGACTGGTCAGGCCGACCTCGTGTTCCTCTCCGGCGCCCCACTCCCAGGCTCCGTCACGGCGCTGCGAACCTTCGAGAAAGCGCTTCGCCAAATCGATGGCGACTTTGACGCGCGCCGCCGACAGATCTTCCGCGCGCGAATGCTGACTGGCGGCGGCCAGCCAGGCTCCTGCCAAGCACCAGGCCATTACCCGCAGGCGAATTGTGATTCGCATACTTCCACCCTGCAGGACGTGTCGACCGGTCCGATGTTCCAGATCAATAAATCGCTGAATTGAAGAGAAATCGTCAACCCAGCCGGCGTCGAACTTTACGATTTCAGTCAGGGCATTGTACCATCAGAGATTACCTGCGAGAAGACGGGGTCGCTTGCCTCGCCCATGGATGCCGTCTCTCAGAGCGAAGGATCCCGCCCCATGCTGACAGGACGCGCCAGCGGCCTTTTACTTCATCCCACGTCCCTGCCGAATTCCTACGGGATCGGCGACCTCGGTCCAGGAGCCAGAGACTTCTTGCACTGGCTGGCTGCCGCCAAGCAGCGCGTCTGGCAGGTCTTGCCGCTCGGGCCCACCGATCACGGCGATTCCCCTTATCAATCTCCGTCGGCCTTCGCCGGGAACCCGTCTCTCATCAGTCTGGACTGGCTGGCGACCGACGGTTTATTGGACGCCGCCGAGCTGCGCCAAGCGGAAAGGGCGCCATCAGCTTCACCGCACCGCGTCGACTTTGACGCCGTTCGCCGCCAGAAAAATCCCTTGCTGGAGACGGCGGCGCGCCGATTGTTGGACTCGCGCGGTCATCTGACAGCCGACTACGAACAATTCTGCCGCGATGAATCTCTTTGGCTGGAAAGCTACGTGGCTTTCATGAGTCTCCGCGCAGCGAATTCTGGCAAGGCCTGGTGCGATTGGTCAAACCATGTTGATGAACATCAGCAGCGCCTCACCGAACCGGACCCGGACCTGGAATCCCACCAGCAACTGCATCGTGCCTTGCAGTTTTTGTTCTTCCGCCAATGGGGGCAGCTGCGGAAAACGGCCCATGAACTGGGCATTTTACTGGTCGGAGATGTGCCGATTTATGTTTCCTACGATTGCGCCGATGTCTGGAGCCATCGACAATATTTTCAACTCAACGGCGGCGGCCGCTCGACCTTCGTGGCCGGCGTGCCGCCCGATTATTTCTCCGCGACGGGCCAGCTTTGGAACAACCCGCTCTACGACTGGGGGGCGCTCCGGCAGGATGGTTACCGGTGGTGGATCGAGCGCATGCAGGCGTCGCTTCGCAGCGTCGACATGGTCCGACTGGACCATTTTCGTGGATTCGAAGCCTACTGGTCCATCCCGTTCGGTGAAAAGACCGCCGAGCGCGGCGAATGGATTCTCGGTCCAGGAGCGGACTTTCTCCAATCTCTGACGGCGTCCCTCGCGCCTTCGAAAACCGCCTCGACCGTCGTCGCCGGATTACCGGTTATCGCGGAGGATCTCGGCATGATCACCGAGCCCGTCCACCAACTACGGAAGCAGTTTGACTTGCCGGGAATGAACGTGCTGCAATTCATCCTGCCGGGGGAACCGCACTCGCCGCCTGATCTCCAATCGTTTGAGCCGAACTCCGTGGTCTATACGGGGACGCATGACAACGACACCACACGGGGTTGGTTCCGCACGGAAATCGCCCCCCACCCCGATCGTCTGGAACGTCTCAAACGATGGACGTCGGGAGACGAATCCAGAATTTGCCGGGAAATGCTGGAACTCGCCTGGCGCTCGGCCAGTCATTGGGCGATCGCCCCGGTCCAGGACATCCTGGAATTAGGGTCCGAGGCCCGCATGAATACGCCCGGCACGTCAGGCGAGGGATTCACAAATTGGCAGTGGCGATTGGGGGACGGACAGCTCACGGAAGAGACGGCACATCGCCTGGCGGATTTGACGGTTTCCGCGGACCGGGCCCGTTGAATCGCCGAGGGTGATGACGATTCAAGGTCGTGTGACTACCCATCAATGAAGCTCCGCGCGGGGCCGATTCCAGAGGAAATCCGATGCGATCAGATCAAACCCGGTTCCGCGACGGACTCGTCCTGATCGTCAACCTCTTCACCGCCGTGACGATCGCTGCGGCAGCGGAACGCCCCAATCTCATCCTGATCATGGCGGATGATTTTGGTTACGAATGCGTGACGGCCAACGGCGGTCAATCGTATCAGACGCCGCATCTCGATCGCTTAGCGGAGTCCGGGATGCGATTCGAGCATTGTTATGTGCAACCGCTGTGCACCCCCACGCGAGTTCAATTGATGACCGGCCAATACAACGTCCGCAATTACATTCGATTTGGACTGTTAGACCCCGATGCGACGACTTTCGCTCATTTGCTCAAACGCGCGGGATATGTCACCGGGATCGCCGGCAAAAGGCAACTGGCCCGAAACGCCCAACAGCCCAAGCGGTTTGGATTTGACGAGTCGTGTTTGTGGCAGCACACAAGACGCCCGCCTCGCTATGCCAATCCCGGCCTGGAGATCAATGGAAAAGAACGCGATTTCACCCACGGCGAATATGGGCCTGACCTGGTTCATGACTTTGCCATGGATTTCGTGACGCGGCATCGGGAAGAGCGATTTTTCCTCTACTATCCCCTGATGCTGACTCACAACCCGTTTCAACCCACGCCCGACAGCCCCGATTGGGACCCGAAAGCCCAAGGGGAAAAAGTCCATCAAGACAACAAACACTTCGCGGAGATGACGGCGTACATGGACAAACTGATCGGCCGGCTCGTTGAAAAGCTCGATGAACTCAATCTCCGCCGATCGACGCTCGTGCTTTTTCTCGGCGACAACGGGACCAACCGGAACATTACGACGCAGTTTCACGGCCAGCCCTATCCTGGCGGCAAAGGATCCGGAACCGCCCGCGGCATGCACGTCCCGCTGATCGCCAATTGGCCCGGAAAAATTCCTGCCGGGCGGGTCAACCGGGATTTGATCGCCAGCACCGACTTTCTGCCGACGTTGTGCGAAGCCGCTCACATCAACGTGCCGGAAAATCTGCGAATCGACGGCGTCAGTTTCTATCCTCAACTCATGGGGCGTCCAGGTTTGCCGCGCGACTCCTTGTATTGCTGGTATTCGCGCAACGGCGGGCCGACGCCTGAGGTCGAATTCGCCATGACGACCTCGCTGAAACTCTACCGCGACGGGACCTGCTACAACTTGCGAACCGATCCGTTCGAGCAAGTTCCGCTCTCGGTCGCCGGCCTGCCATCCTCGGATGCCGAAGTCATCAAACAGTTGCAGGCGGAACTGGATCGATATGTCGACGCCCGCCCCGAAACGCTGCGGAAACCAGTCTCTCGATCAAACGAAAGCGAGTGACCAAAGCATCGCCGGCCAAACTTTGCAACGCGGCTGTCTGGATTTTTTTCCGCCGAGCGAACAATCGTCAACAGCGTTTGAGAATTCCGCCGGCTTCAGATGATGCCGTGCAACGGACTGCCCGAGGCGCCGAGCTGGTCGACGCGGCGGGTGACGGCGGGGTCTTCGATTAACCGGGGCGCATGGTGGGGTTTGATGGTCGCGTCAATCACCAGCGCACCGCGGCACCCCCAGTGCTTCTGCTCGACGAAACTGCCGACGCCGTCGATGTCTGCCGCGGGATTGGAACGGGTGAACGTCACCCACAAAAAATTATTGAGCGAGCGCGCCGCGAAGTCGCTGTCATCGACCAGCACGACCAGCGGAAAGCTGTTGAGGGCATGTTCGGCAGGAACCGCCGAGGAAAACGTCGCCGCCTGACTCGACGATCCCGCCTGGACTGCGAGAATTCCCGGCCGGACGACGCGCGGCGCGGTAAAGCCGTCGGGCAAGGTGAAATCGGCAGGGAGTTCCGTCGGCAATTCTCGGCGGATCGGACCTGCGGCGGCGATGACCAGTTTCGACCCGGCGTTCAATCCGGCGCCGGAATAATCCAGGGTGTCGATCGTCGTCCGGGTCTGGAAATGGAGGTCGGTCGTCCAGTCGACCCGTTGCAGCAGTTGATGCAGGAACGCGCCGATGTCATGAATGTCGAGCTGAGGAACATCTTCCTGGGCGAGCAGCAACAAATACTTGGCGAGCGACAATTGGCCCTGCCCGAGGATGGCATTGGCCTGCGTGAGGAGTTCCTGAGGGCGGCGGACCTGGGCGTAGGGCACATATCGTTCGCTGCCGATCGCCAGGAGCAGCGGGTGGACACCGGCGGCATCGACGGCATGGACCGCTTTGACGCCCGCAATAACGGTGGGGATGATCGGCCCCGTGATTTCGTGAATGATCTCGCCGAACGCAGTATCTTCCTGCGGCGGTCGTCCAACCACGGTGAACGGCCAGACCGCGCCGCGGCGATGGTAAACTTTGTCGACCTGCAACAACGGGAAGTCGTGTACCAGGCTGTAGTAGCCGAGGTGATCGCCGAACGGCCCTTCCGGCTTTGTCTGATGCGGATCAATCGACCCGGTGATGCAGAAATCGGCATCGGCCCAGACCGGCAATTCGCCGGGTCGCGAAATCATGCGAATCGGTCGTCGCCCGAGCGCCCCGGCGAAGATCAGCTCCGAGAGTCCTTCGGGCAACGGCATCACGGCGGCGAGCGTCATCGCGGGCGGCCCGCCGACGAAAATGTTGACCTTGAGCCGTTCTCCGCGACGAATGGCCGCGGCATGATGCACCCCGATCGAGCGTTGAATCTGATAATGCAACCCGACTTCTCGATTGGGCACGTAGTCATTGCCGGCCAGTTGAATGCGATACATTCCCAGGTTCGATCCGGAGAACCCCGGCTGGTCAGGGTGTTCGGTATACACTTGGGGAAGTGTGATGAACGGGCCCCCGTCGCCCGGCCACGACGTTAACTGTGGCAGTTGATCGAGGGTCGTCTGCTGATCCTGCACGGGCCCGGACCGCACACGGCGAATCCACATCGTCCAGGCGGTTTGCGGCACGTCGCGATAACGCCAGGGCTGCCGCCAGAACTGGGAAGGATCAATTTTCAGTTCGACGAGATGCCGCACGGCGGCGAGCGAATCGCGAAACAGAAACCGCGTCCGCTCGATCGTCCCAAACAGGTTGCTGACCATCGGGAACCCGCAGCCTTTGACTCGCGTCAACAGCACAGCCGGCCCCCGCGCCTCATAGACGCGGCGCTGAATCTCGGCCGCTTCCAGGTACGGATCGATTTCCTCGTCGATCCGCACGAGCTGCCGTGACCGTTCCAGATCCGTGATGCAGGCCTGAAGGCTAGGGTATCCCATGGAGCATGAACCGCTAAAGAATGAACAAAGATAACCGGCACGTGAGGACCTCGGGATCGCTGCCTGCCGTCATCGAACCCGGAGGAATGTCACATCCAGGGGGGCGTGATTTGCGAGATTATAGCGGGAAGCTCCGGCGAGACGCTGGCTAACGGGACCAGAACAGATAAACTGATCTTATTCGGAGCCAAGAGCCATGTAGTCGGTGGCGACTGCCTCTCGGTTCCGCCTGCCTGGGAGTCCCACCGATGAAATCCTGCCTGTCCGGTCTCGCATTAGGGGTCGTTGCCGTGAGCGTTGCCGCATCGTTTGCCGCGGAGAAGTCGGTTCCCGAACTGTTGAATCGCAAGATGAAAACGTTTCGAGGAAAAGACGTCGATCTGTCGAAATATGAAGGCAAAGTGCTGCTGATCGTGAACGTCGCCAGCAAATGCGGCTTGACGCCCCAGTACGAACAACTCGAAGAACTGCATGAAAAATACGCCGAGAAGGGGTTGGCGGTCATCAGGTTTCCGTGCAACCAATTCGGCAAACAGGAACCCGGCACGGCCGAAGAGATCGAAGAATTCTGCAAAGCCAATTACCATGTGCAGTTTGATCTGTACGAAAAAATCGATGTGAACGGCGAAAATACGGCGCCGATTTACAAGGTGCTGAAAGCCCAGGCCGGAGCGCGTCAAAAGGACGGCGAGGGAGACATCGAATGGAATTTTCCGCGAAGTTTCTCGTCGGCCGCGACGGGCAAAGTTGTCGCCCGCTTTCATCCGAAGGTTTCGCCCGATGGTCAGGACGTCGTGAAAGCCATCGAATCCGAATTGGCCAAGCCGGCAAGACTCTGAATCGCGGACTTAGATTCTGACCGGCTCATGCCGCTTCGGTCGCAGGACACGTTTCATCAAGAAAAGCGCGCGCTGCCTTCGGCTGGCAAGTCGACCGGGGCGTCTTGTCGACTAACGGTCGGAGGGTTCGAAATTGCCGACGCCGTCCAATCCGACGTTTTTTCCGACCGTGGAGGTTGACGGTGAACTTGGTGCCGATGCCGAATTGGCTGTCGACCAGAATCTGGCCATGATGCGAGTTCACGATCGCCTCGCAGATGGCCAAACCTAACCCGCTGCCTTGTACGCCGTTACCACGGTGCCGCGACTTGTCGGCTCGGTAGAAGCGGACGAAAACTCGCGGCAGATCGTTGGAACGATGCCGATGCCGGTGTCCTCGACCACCAGTTGCACCGCTTGGCCGTCGGTCGCGACATTAACTTCACGCTGACTCGTCCCCCATGGGGCGTAAACTTGATGGCATTGTCGATCAGGTTGGTGATCCAGTTGGCGCACGTTGCGGGTCGCCCAGAATCGTCACGCACGGCATTTCGCAGGCCAGCGTCACGCCGCGCTCTTCGGCGGCCGCTTGGAACATTTCACACGCCTGCCGGATTACCTCATCGACGCGCACGACGACGCGGCGCTGTTCGATGACCCCGGCGTCGCTGGTCGCCAGTTCCAGCACCTGGTTCACCAACTGCCCCAGGCGATGACATTCTTCCTCGATGGAATAGAGCAGTTCCTGGTACTCCTCGGGAGAGCGCGGCTTTTGCAAGGTCACGTCGACCGAACTCTGAATGGCGGCGAGCGGCGACCGCAGTTCATGGGCCGGTTGGCCGAAATTCGATGCTTGGTGAGATGATCCGCGATCTGATCCAGAAACTGGTTGATTTTATGGGCGAGTTGATCGAGCTCGTCGTCAATCCCGCGAATGGTAAGCCGTTCTTCGAGGTGACTGGGCCGCAGACGCTCGGTGGTGGTGATGATGCGGTGCTGCAACGGATCAATCGCCCGTGTCGCCAGAAATGATCCGCCAGCGGCCAACAGGAAAATGGCAATCCCGACGTAGCCATGAACATCGTCATCCGAGAGACGTCGCGATTGATAAACTCCAATTTTGTGCCGACCGCACGAACGTGATCGGGATTCCGTCGAGGCCTGACCTGCCGCTCCACGGAGCGGTAATGGGGAGATTGCCAGATCGCCCGGCCTTCCCCTCGGCGACTTTCTCGCCAAGGGAGATTCCGGAGCGTTTTTGCGCGTTTTCCAAATCGTTTTTCCGATCGGCGTCCAGCCAGCGCACATGCCAGCCATCATTTTCATGGGCCTGGGATTTTCGCTCCATCGCATCGACGATTTTTTCCTGCTGTTCGTCCAGCGGGTTGTAAAACTCCTGGATTTCCGAGAGCAGTTCCCGCACCTCGTCGTCGAGCACGCGGTCCATCTCCTCGACGAGGTAATACCTCAAGCCTTCGCGGACGCCGATCAAGGCCGCCACCACCGCGAGGAGGACGACCAGCGTGTTCCAGAAAGTCAGCCGCCAGCGCAGCGATCGAAACTGCGTGTTAAGTCGCCGCCAAGGCATACCCACGTCCTCGCACGGTGGTGATGTACGATTGGCTGCGCCCTTTATCCAGTTTGCCGCGCAAAGGTTGACGTGCACCTCGATGACGTTTGTCGTGCCGTCCCAATTGAATCCCCAGACGTGTTCGCACAGCATTTTGCGCGTCACGACCTGGCCGGCAAACCGCATCAGCAATTCCAGCAGGCTGAATTCAATCGGCGTCAATTCGATTTCCCGCGTCCTCGCGGGAGACGCGCCGCGTCGTCAAATCGAGCGGTGATCGCTGGCTTTCAACAGCGGGACCGGCCGGACGCTGCTGCGGCGGACCACCGCTTGCAATCGCGCCAGTAATTCGGCGAAGTCGAACGGCTTGACGATGTAGTCATCGGCCCCGGAGTTCAATCCGTCGACCCGTTCGTCAACGGCGCCCAGGGCGGTGAGCAGAATCACCGGGCACAAGACGCCTCGCGACCGCAGTTCTTTCAGCACCTGCTGACCGCTCATCTTCGGTAACATCAAATCGAGCACGATGGCGTCGTCTTGCTGCGACAGCGCCGCCTCCAGGCCGTTTTCGCCGTCCTGCACCCACCGCGGGCTGTGTCCCGTTTCCGTAAAGCCCTTGACGAGCGACTTGCCGATGATCGGATCATCTTCAATCACAAGGATCTGCATGGTTCCCCCAGGTTGAATCGGTCATTTCGACGGTTTGCCAATCATACGCCATCCCGATAAAATGTGGCCACGTCAGCCCCGGTCGACAAACTGTCAATGCTGTCAGGGTGTTTGTCGCTCCTTTCGCTGGTTCTTTCCCCCACGTTCGGCAATTTGATGGTTTTCCCATGAGCGACACCCTTCGTCCCGAAACTCTCTGCATCCACGCCGGCCAAACGCCCGATGCCGCAACCAATTCCCGCGCCGTGCCCATCTATCAGACCACTTCGTATGTGTTCAACGATACGGATCATGCGGCCCGGCTGTTCGGTTTGCAGGAGTTTGGCAATATCTATTCCCGGATCATGAATCCGACCTGTGACGTCCTGGAAAAACGCCTGGCAGCCTTGGAAGGCGGATCAGGCGCCTTAGCTTGCGGCTCGGGCCAGGCCGCCGAGTCGATGGCCATTCTGAATATCACACAAGCCGGCCAGAATATCGTTTCCGGGACGAGCTTGTACGGCGGTACCTATAACTTGTTTCATTATACCTTTCCCAAGTTCGGGATCGAGACAAAATTCGTTCCGCAGGCCGATCCCGACAACTTCCGCAAAGCGATCGACGCCAAAACGCGCTGTTTGTACGTCGAGACGATCGGCAACCCCCGGGTCGATATTCCCGATTTCGAAGCGATCGCCAAGATCGCGCACGACGCCGGAATTCCGTTGATCGTCGACAACACGCTCGCCTCCCCCTATTTGTGCCAGCCGTTCCAGTGGGGCGCCGACATCGTCGTACATTCCTGCACCAAGTTCATCGGCGGACACGGGACCAGCATCGGCGGCATCATCATCGAAAAGGGAGACTTTAACTGGGGCAGCGGCAAGTTCCCCGAGTTGACCGAGCCCGATCCCAGCTATCACGGCATGAAGTTCTTCGAAACCTTCGGACCGATGAAGCTGGCCTACATCCTGAAAGCCCGCACGCAG
The DNA here is from genome assembly GCA_046349715.1 of Planctomycetaceae bacterium. Classification (GTDB taxonomy): domain Bacteria; phylum Planctomycetota; class Planctomycetia; order Planctomycetales; family Planctomycetaceae; genus CAZDGB01. The sequence goes on from JAXMBR010000018.1 coordinate 29,682, forward strand.
CTGCTGCGCGACCTGGGCGCCGCGATGAGTCCGTTCAATGCCTTCCAGTTCCTGCAAGGACTGGAAACGCTGCATCTGCGGATGGAACGGCACAGCAGCAATGCACTCGCCGTGGCACAATTCCTCGAAAAACACCCCAAAGTGTCCTGGGTCAACTACACGGGCCTCGAAAGCCATCCTTCCTATAAGCTCGGCAAGAAATACCTGCCGAAGGGATGCGGGGCGATCATGGGTTTCGGGATTAAGGGAGCCACGCCGGCGCAGCAGAAAGAGAACGGCATCAAACTGATCAATCGAGTCAAGCTGTTCTCGCACCTGGCAAATGTGGGAGACAGCAAGTCTTTGATCATTCATCCGCACAGCACGACCCATCAGCAGTTGACGCTGGAAGAACAGGCCGCCACCGGCGTCACCCCGGATTTCGTCCGCCTGTCCATCGGGACCGAAGCCGTCGAAGACATCATCGCCGATCTGAAACAGGCGCTCGACGGCGTGTGAATGAAAGGAACTCGAGCTTACGCCCCCCTCCCCTCCGAGCGGGGGGCGTCAGCCCCCTGAAAAACGATCACAACCCTGGAAATCAATAGACCGCAGTTTTTTTATTCTTTGTGACGCGCTCACTTGAGGACTCGGTCGTTTGCCTCTTTTCAACGGTCTCCGCCGCAGTTCCTCGACGACTTGTCAGCGAATCCTCCGAACCCTATCGGGGAATTCTTGGCATGGCCGTTCTTGGCCCTGTGGTTTTTTTTCTTCCTGGTGTCCGGCGTCTACACGCTGTTCTGGGCGTGGATGATGTTCGAATGCGTTCGGTCGGAACCGGACAAATCGTTCTGGATGTGGCTGATGATCATCAGCCCCGTTTCCCGTGCTCGTGTACGGATTTGTGCGGTATTTCCCGGCGACGAATTTTCAGGCCCCGCGATTTCTCAGACAATGGACGCGCGGCCGGGAACTGGACCGACTGGAAACCGCGGCGGACCAGATCGGCAACCCGCATCAGTTTGTGATGTGGGGAGACGCGCTGAGGGAAGTCGGCTGCTGGGACCAGGCGGAATCCGCTTATTCGCGCGCGCTCGCCAAAGATCCGCAGAATTTGCAGGCGTTGTGGGGGCGTGCGCAAGTGGCTGAACATTCCGGTGAATTTGCCGAAATGGAACGCTGCACCCGCTCGATCCTCGACAAAGATCCGCAATACAAATTCGGCGATGTCTCGCTGGCCTATGGGAAAGCGCTCGCCGCCGGCGGACAGCCGGAAGCGGCGCAGGAACATCTGGAACAACATATCAAACGGTGGCGTCACCCTGAGGCGCTATATCAGTTGGCAGTGTTGTGCCGGGACGCCGGCGAACCCGACGCCGCCCGTCAACATTTGCGAGCGGCTCCTGCAGGACCTGAACGCCAGCCCCACCGCGATCGCCCGCCGGCATGGCCGTTGCGCAGCCGCGCCTGGCAGATGTTGCGAAAACTGCCGCCCCAACCCTGAGCGCTGTTTTCCTCCGTACTCTGCACAGTGCCTTCCTTCCACCGCCAGCCCTTCCCAGATCGTCCCGCTGGGTGAGACCCGATCTTGTCTCCTGATCCGCGTTTCCGGTATCTTCCAGAGACCATGGGGATTTACTCGCGGGATTATGTGCGGGAGTCGTCCGGAGGTCGGCACGGCTGGGGCGATGATACGCCGGCCTGTAAATGGCTGATCATCATCACCGGCGTCGCCTTTCTGCTGCAAGTGATCATTACGCAACGGGTGCCCGGCGGGGGGCAATCGTCGTATCTTGAGGAATGGTTTTCCTTGAGCCGGGATGATCTCGTCTCAGGCCAGGTCTGGCGATTGGTGACGTACGCCTTTCTCCACGACCGCCACTCGTTGTGGCATCTCCTGTTCAACATGCTCGGCCTGTGGTGGTTTGGTTCGGAAGTCGAACGCCTTTACCGCTCCAAGGAGTTCACGCTCTTCTATCTGGCCGCAGCGGCCGCCGCGGGAATCGGTTTTGTCGGGTGGCAGCTGTTGGCGATTCCCTGGAACCAGCCGGCGGGCCCGGTCATTGGGGCCTCGGGAGCGGTGTTGGCGGTTTTGACGCTGTATGCCACGCACTACCCGCGCGAGAAAATCGGCATTTTGTACGGGCTGGTATTCATCGAAGTCCGCTGGGTGGTCGCCCTGTATGCCGCCATGGATCTGATTCCCGTCTTGCAGTCGCTGCAAGGCGAACCGATTTCCAGCGGCGTCGCCCACGCCGCGCATTTGATCGGCATCGCGTTCGGGCTGCTGTATCGACGTTTCGGCTGGCACTTTTCCGGCTGGCTCGATTTTTCTCGCGCCAAAAACCTTCCCCGTCGCTGGCGGCAGTCCCAGGTCAAGAAAAATCTCCGCGTCTACGATCCGGAGCCCGCCACGGACTTGGAATCGGAACTCGACCGCATCCTGGCGAAGATTCACGACGAAGGCTCCGGCAGCCTGACCGATCGGGAACAGTCGATCCTTACCCGGGCCAGCCAGCAATATAAAAACCGTCAGTAAAGCTTGTGTAAAGTGAACCGTTGACGGCGAAAAGCCGATCGAAAAATCGGCCTTTGCTGGCCTGCCCACGTTGGCTTTGAGCTTTCCGCTCTTTCCCTGTTCGCCCATCCTTGCTCCCCTTCCGCCGCCGGGTATGATGGGAGAGTCCTGCGTCCCGCTGCTTCCGGGAGCAGATTCTCCCGGTTGGAGCATCGATGATGGCACCCCTGCGGCCTGAGTGGGCCGGTCCGCGTCCGATTCCGTTTCAGGCCCCCCAGGGCGACCTCACGATCCTGGCCGGATCGGCGAACCCGCTGTTGGCGCAAAACATCGCCAATGCCTTGGGAGTGACGCTGACTCCTTGCCGGGCGCACGTGTTCAGCGAAGGCAACGTCTTCGTCCGCGTGAAGGAAAACGTCCGCGGCCGGGATGTGTATGTCATTCAGGGTTGCCATTATCCCGTCAACGACAATTTCATGGAGACCCTGTTCTGGATCGACGCCCTCAAGCGGGCCAGTGCCCAGAACGTCACGGCGGTCATCCCGTTTTTCAGTTACGCCCAGGGCGATAAGAAAGACGAACCGCGGGTTTCGATCCGGGCCCGCGTCTGCGCCGATGCCTTGGAAGTCGCCGGCGCTGACCGCGTCCTGACGATGGACCTGCACAGCCCGCAAATTCAGGGGTTCTTCCGCATTCCGGTCGATCACCTCTATGGCCGGAACGTACTGGTCGACCATTTCAAAAAATTGCAGATTCCCGACCTGGTTGTCTGCAGCCCTGACGTGGGTTTCGCCAAGGGAGCCGCCGCTTATGCCGCGCTGCTCCAATGCCCCGTGGTCATCGGCAATAAGCAGCACCGATCACACGGAGACGGTCCAGGTGCTCGAAGTGATCGGCGACGTCAAAAACAAGAACGTCCTGCTGGTCGACGATTTGACGATCACCGGCCGCTCGCTCATTGAAATGGCCAAGGTCTCTCAAACAACGCGGCGCGAAGGACGTGTATGCCGCGGTGACTCACGGCGTCCTGTCCAAAGGGGCCAGTCCCCGGATTGCCGAGAGCCTGATCAAGAAAATGTTCATCACGGACACGATCGAATCGACGTTCGACCCGCTGCCGCCGAACGTGGAAATCGTCTCCGTCGCGCCGCTGTTCGCTTCGGCCATTCGCTCGATCCACGACCGGACCAGTGTCAGCATGCTCTTCCCGGACAAGCCGTCGCAGGCGTGATCACGCAGGAACCGAGAGGAAGAAAAACCACGGGATTGACCGGTTGGCGGATCCTCGCAGCGGCAATTGCCATCAGGTTCACAGGTTCATCGCCCCCCTCACCCTAGCCCTCTCCCCCAAAACGGGGGAGAGCAGACCGTTGCATTCAAGGTTCTCAGCGCAGTCATTCTTCCGACATCCTCAAACAACATTCTGAATTTTCCCTATGTCCACCACTCCCATGATGGCCCGGTATCTGGAGGTCAAAGACCAGAATCCCGGCACATTGCTGCTGTTCCGCATGGGGGATTTCTATGAGCTGTTTTACGAAGATGCCGTTACCGCGGCCAAACTGCTCAATCTTACTCTGACGAGCCGCGATAAGAATTCGCCCAATCCGGTGCCGATGGCGGGGTTTCCCTACCATGCGCTGAACGGTTATTTGCAGAAACTCGTTCGCGCGGGCGTGCGAGCGGCGATTTGCGAACAGGTCGAAGATCCGAAAACGGCCAAAGGACTCGTCAAACGGGAAGTGACGCAAGTCGTCACTCCCGGCACGTTGACCGACGAAGCGCTGCTCGATCCGCGCGAGAGCAATTTCCTGGCGTGTTTGTGGCCTCGCCCCGACCAGTGCGGCCTCGCCTGGTTGGAACTCTCCACCGGGCGTTTCTGGACGACCGAGATTTCGTCCGCCGATCTCGCCGACGAACTGGCGCGCATCCGCCCCGCCGAGTGTCTCATTCCCGAACAGCATCGGGAAGCGCTGACGGGTTCCCATGCCGGCGTCTCCTTCACCGAACGCCCTGCCTGGTCGTTCTCCGTCGACACCTGCTATCGGTTGCTGCTCGACCAGTTCGGCACCAAGACGCTCGACGGCTTCGACATTGCCGCCGACAGCCCGGGCATCGTCGCCGCTGGCGCGCTCTTGGATTATGTCCGTGAAACGCAGAAATCGAATCTGGCTCATATCACCCGGTTGGAGCCCTACCGCCGCGGCTCGTGTCTGCTGATCGACGACGCCACCCGCCGCAGTCTGGAACTGACGCGAACGCTGCGGGACGGGTCCCGCGACGGCAGTCTGTTGGCGATCATCGACGAGACCGTCACGCCGATGGGGGCCCGGCTGTTGGCCGACTGGCTCTCCAATCCCCTGACCGACGTCGCGGCCATTAACCGCCGACTCGACGCCGTGCAGGAATTCTCGACCGACGCCCTGCTTCGTCGCGATTTGCAGGAATCGCTCCAACAAAGCTACGACCTGCAACGACTCACCGCCCGCACGGCGACGGGCCGCGCTACGCCGCGCGATCTGGCGTGCCTGGCCAAGACCTTGTCGTTATTGCCCAAGATCAAGGCAAAACTGGCGGGCCGCGGCTCGGCGTTGATTAACGACCTGGAAGGCCGGCTGGAATTGCTGCCGGAATTGCGAGCCGAGATCGAATCGGCGCTCGCGGACGAGCCGCCGCTGACGCTTGCCGACGGGGGCGTGATTCGGGACGGATATCATCCGCAGCTTGACGAATGGCGCGACTTGGCGCGCGGCGGGAAAGAGTGGATCGCGCGGTATCAGGCCCAGGAAATTGAGCGTTCCGGGATCGCCAATCTGAAAGTCGGCTTTAATCGCGTCTTCGGCTATTACCTCGAATGCACCGCTGCACAGGCCGACAAGGTTCCCGCCGATTACATTCGCAAACAGACGTTGAAGAATCAGGAACGCTTCATCACACCGCAATTGAAAGAGCACGAAGAGAAAGTGCTGCGGGCCGAGGGGCAGGCAATTCTGCTGGAACAGGAGTTGTTTGGCGCGCTGCGCAATCGCGTGGCCGAGCAAGCGCCGCGATTGCGGGAAAATGCTGAAATTCTGGCGGAACTCGACGTCCTGTTGGGGCTCGCCTCGCTCGCCGTCAGTGCCGGTTATTGTCGGCCGGAAATCACGGCGGAACCGGTCATTGACATCCGCGAAGGCCGGCATCCCGTGCTGGATCGGCTCAAACCCAGCGGCGAATTCGTGCCGAACGACGTGCAGATCGGCGCTGCTTTCGGCCGCGTGCAGCTCATCACGGGCCCCAACATGGCGGGCAAAAGCACCTACATCCGGCAGGCCGCTTTGCTGACCGTGATGGCGCAGATGGGGTCGTTTGTCCCCGCCAGCGAGGCCCGCATCGGCCTGGCCGATCGCATTTTCGCCCGCGTCGGCGCCAGTGATGAACTCGGGCGAGGGCAAAGCACGTTCATGGTCGAAATGACCGAAACCGCCCGCATTCTCAATGCCGCCACGCCGCGCAGCCTCGTGATTCTCGATGAAATCGGCCGCGGCACCAGCACCTACGACGGCATCTCGCTGGCGTGGGCCATTACCGAATACCTGCATGATCGCATCGGCTGCCGGACGCTGTTCGCCACGCATTATCACGAACTGACACAGTTGGCTGAGACGCTCTCGGAATTGCGGAATGAAAACGTCGCCGTACGCGAGCAGGCCGGTGGCGTGGTGTTTCTGCACAAGATCGTCCCCGGCGCGGCGGATAAGAGTTACGGCATCCATGTCGCCCGCTTGGCCGGTGTGCCGCGAGAAGTTCTGGACCGAGCCGACGTCGTGCTGGGCACGCTGGAAGCCGATCACCTCGACGAAGAGGGCCGTCCGAAAATGCCGGCGCGCCAGACCAAAAACAAATCCGAAAAGCAGCTGTCACTGTTCGGCGCGGACGATCACCCGGTGCTCGACGAGTTAAGACAACTCAAAGTGGACGAATTGACGCCGCTGGCGGCGTTGCAACAGTTGCAATCGTGGCAGGATCGCTTGCAGGAGCACTGATCACGGTTCGGCTCGGCAATCGCACAAACGGAGTCTGTTGTCCTTCAGTTTCAGGCTTGAGAGGGCGTGCCGACTTCTGAAAGATCCTGAAAACTTCGACAACTCGACGGGAACTCCCATCCCCGAAATCGTCGGGTTCTGCTACAGGATGGGGGGGAGGGCTCGACCGACTCCACGGAATCCTCAAAGTTGATATGACAAGTCCGACAAAGACTTCCGTCGACGGTGAATCGTGCGCTACGGAGTTGACAGGAACCGGGACACGACCTTTAATGAATCGCTGTACCAGACGGTGTCACCTCGAAGGGATCGAATTGTCTGGCCTGGCGTGTAGATCCACGCGGGCCGCACCGTCGACGTGTGGAATATCGCAAGCGGAGGGATTGTTCATGCGGATCAGTGGATTGGTGTGCATCGCCGTTTTTGCCGGCGCAGCCGTCTTGTCGTCCTCGGCGGCTTATGCCCGCCCAAACTACAACAAAGAGTTCTGGGCGAAGTACGACAAGGAAATCGGCGGCATGAAGCAAACAGGCTGCAAGGCCTGCCATGGCGAAGACAAAAAAGTTCGTAATGATTACGGCAAGGCTGTCGGCAAGGCCTTAGGCGGACCGAAAGTGACCGACGCCGAGAAAATCAAGGCTGCATTTGACGAAGCCGCCAAGGAAAAAAGCGCTACGGAAGGCAAGACCTTCGGCGATTTGATCAAGGACGGCAAGCTGCCGAGCCCGTAAGGCACGATTCCACGGGGAATTTGCTGGACGACGAACGGGGGGCGCGGGCCCCCCGGATTGTTCTCCCCTCACGCAGTGCTGCAAAGAACCGGTCTCAAAATTTCACAGTCGATTTGATTCGCTCTCAAGGAGGAATGCTCTGATGCGGAAACTCAACACTTGGACCCCGGCGGCGATCATCGGACTGGCGATTTTCACGGCGTCGCAACCGGCGCACGCTCGCCCGAACTACAACAAAGAGTTCTGGGCGAAGTACGAAACGGAATTAGGCAAGTTCAAGGAAACCACCTCCTGCAAGGCCTGCCATTTCGGCGTCGATAAGAAAAATCGCAACGACTACGGCAAAGCCGTCGGCGAAGCGCTGGTCAGTCCAGAAGTCGGGGGGAAAAAACAGGAAACCGACTTGGAGAAGATCAAGAAAGCCCTCGACCAGGCCGCCAAAGCGAAAAGCGGCACAGAAGGCAAGACGTTCGGCGATTTGATCAAGGAAGGGATGTTGCCCGGCAAGGAATCCTGATCGCCCGGGAAGATTGAGACTCCGAGAGCGGGGCGATTTCGTCGTCCCTCTCTCTTCACTCTGGGAAAAGGATGTCCCATGAATGCCTCCACGGTCAGAGTCAGTGCGATGCTCGCGACAATCGGCCTGAGCCAGGCCTGGCTTCCGTCGGTCGAAGCGCGGCCCGGCTACAGCGAAGTGTTCCAATCGACGTATAGCAAAGAGCTTTCCGGCAACGAACATGCGACGAAATGCACGGTCTGTCATTACGGGCCGGTGAAACGCAGCCGGAACGATTATGGTTCAGCAGTCACCAAGGCCCTCAAGACCCGCAACGTTCGCGATCCCGCCGCCATCCGCCAGGCTCTCCATGAAGCGGCCAAAAAACCGAGCGCCACCGAGGGAAAATCGTTCGGTGACTTGATCAAGGCCGGCCAACTTCCAGGCACTGCTCCGCAGACCGCGGCGAATCCGAAATCGCCTGTCGTCAAATAGCCGTTCTCCTTTGTCGAAAACGCGACGGTCCGCATGCCACTCCGATATTGGCTCTTCAAGTCTGAACCGTCGGCGTTCGGCATCGATCATCTGGCCAAATCTCCCAGACAAACCGCCCCCTGGGACGGCGTGCGAAACTACCAGGCCCGCAACTCCTCCGCGACCAGGTGCAGCTGGGCGACAAAGTGTTTTTCTATCATAGTCGCGAGGAACCGCTGGGGATCTTTGGGACGATGGAAGTCGTGAAGGCGGGCCGTCCCGATCCGACGCAGTTCGATCCCCACAGCAAGTATTTCGACCCGAACAGCCCGGAAGACAATCCGCGTTGGGTGCTGGTTGATGTGAAATTGACCGCCAAATTCTCGCGTCCCGTGTTGAGGGAAGATCTCGCCGGCGACGCGGCGACCGCGACGATGCTGGTTCTGAAACGGGGAATGAGGCTCTCCATCCAACCGGTCACTCCGGCGGAGTGGAAGGCCGTCCATCGCCTCGCCGGCATGAAACCGACTTGACGCGATGCGGGATCAGCCACTATGAACAATGGGGCGACCGCCAATTCCCGGAGTCGGTCGTCAGTCGTCTCAGGCTAATTCAGGATTCTGCCGTGGTTGAGGGATCAACGCCGTTTTATAAACGCCGCAGCGTGCAACTGCTGGTCGGAGTCGCCGTCTCCGCTTTCTTCCTCTGGGTGGCGATGAAGGACCTCGTACAGAATGCGGAAACGCGCCGGCAGATGATCGATGCCTTCCGCCAGGCCGATTATTCCACGTTGCCCGCGATCTGGGGCGTCCTGTTCGTGTTTTATTGGCTCAAATCCTGGCGGTGGGCCATGCTGTTGAGCCCGGTCGGCCGGTTCGCACCGCTGAGGGATTTGTTTCCGGCGGTCATGATCGGGTTCGCGTTCAATAACCTGTTGCCGGCTCATCTGGGCGACGTCGTCCGTGTGTTTGTGTTTGCGGGGCGGAGAAATATTCCGAAAACCGCAGTGCTGTCGACGGTTGTTCTGGAGCGCGTCTTCGATATCATCGCGATCCTGTGTTTTCTCGGGATCGGGCTGGTCTTCGTCAAGGGACTCGATCCGTCGGTCCATCGGAGCGCGTTGGTCTTCGGAGCGTTTTCATGCGTGATCGTGCTGGCCGCGCTGGCGTATCTGATCTGGACCCCGTGGTTTGTGCGCATCGCGGAATGGGGGATGAACGCGGTGCCGATTTTGCCGATCAGCGTCCGCGGTAAGATCGCCGGGATGATGGAATCCGGGGCCGCCGGTCTGGCGTCGCTGAAATCCTTTCGCAGCCTCGTCGGGATCACTCTCACGTCGCTGGCGCAATGGGCCTTGAACGGCTTGCAGATTTACCTGGCCCTGTGGAGTTTCGACATTCACTTGTCGTCACCGCTGCTGGTCTCGTGCATTGTGCTCGGCGTCGTCGCGTTTGGGGTGACGATTCCCTCGTCGCCCGGGTATTTCGGCGTGATTCAATTCTGCTTCATGACGTCACTCAGGCTCTTCACCGACGACCAGGCCAGTGTGTTCGCGGCCTCGGTCTATTATCACCTGTCGCAATACATCCCGGTGACGATCGTGGGACTGATCTTCATGGGACTCAAGGGCATGCACCTCACCGACTTCTCCTCCGGAGCCGTGCCGGAATCCCCCGATTCGTCCCACGGTTCCGCCGCCGCACCGACGGTTTGAACAATGTTCCTTGCCGTATCGTTGAGCAATTCCGCCAGTCTTGTATAATTGTCGGTCCAGCCCGCGCGGCTGAGAATTCGGGCGTTTAGCTCAGTTGGTTAGAGCGCTATCCTCACACGGTAGAGGTCACTGGTTCGAGTCCAGTAACGCCCACTTGGATTTTCAGAAACCCCTTTTTTGAGGGGTTTTTCGTTTTCTTGCTTCTCCCGACCGCTCCCGCTCTAGATCGTCCGCAGCCCATTCAGGATTGAGCGGCCGGGAAATCTTTGCGGCGGGATGAGCCGCGGTTGCCCCAAACTCCCGATCCGGCTGCCGTCCCGTTCCATTGATCGTTGAAAATGTGCGTCCTCGGTGGCCGATTCGAGGTCATTCGCGATCTGCAGGCCTCGTCGCCAACGACTGACTTTGCGCGCGATGGGATCTGGATCTAAAGAGCAGCAGCTCACCAGTTTTTTGTGCGACAGCATCCCGGCCTGCGATTTTTTCCCTTTTACACCGAGAACGCAAGCAGGATGTAATCCTTGCAAAGCCGGCGGGCTCCGCAGGCGGAAATTCTGCGTGCAAATCGCGGAATTCGGACGTTCAGCGATCGAAAAAATCAATTCCGGGCCGTGGCACGAAAGCTGCGATTCGCAATGCCGGATAAGAAATTCCAGAATCGCCAAGGAGGGCAAAATGCTTCGTATCGTGCTGATGGTTGGAGTGATCGCGGTGAGCGGCAGCGTGCAGGCCGGGCATGGACACCACCGGCCGCATGGGCCGCGGTTCGGGCTTTTCTTCGCTCCTCCCCCGCAACCCGTGGTCGTTGCTCAACCGGTCGTCTTCGCGCCGGTGCCGATGTATCCCGCGTATGGATATCCAGCCTATCCGCCGCCGGTTTACGCCCCCGCGGGGTTCGGCATGCAGACCCGCAATTTTTCCTTATTCCTTGGCCGTTAAGCCTGAATTTCGGAATCGAACTGTCCCCATTCCTTCGCTGCAGTGAAACTGCATGCAACGGGATGGGGGCGGAGTGACTTCGAAATGTTGTTTAACGCCGTCCTGGGGGAGATTCGGAGTGTGTCGCAGAAACGCCTCTCTGAGAGGCCCTCCGCTGATAGGGGCTGCCGAACCAGGCGCGGAGCGTCGACTTTTCCCAGGACCAGACCGCCGCAAGAATCGTGGAGTTACCGGCGCACCAGTTGGCCGGAGCATAGGTCAAATTCAACCCCAGAATGTACGGCCGAGGATCATTCGACGTCATCACCAGATATTCAACAGGCGGCCCCGACAAAAGATACACGAGCAGACAGACGGCAATGGAGACCATCTGGCTGCGCCAGGTCCAGCGCCAAAATGCCAGCCGCGAGTGCCGGACCGGTTGCGGAGGATCAGGTGTCTGTATCGACATCGGCTGGCACGCCTGTTCTCGCGCGGCGTCGACGACGCCTCACTTCTGCAATTGATTGACGACAAATAGAATCACCAGCGCGCCGACGATCGACATCAGAATTCCCGCGGGATGAATGGGCGTGTTAGGTTCGGGCTTGCTGAACAGCCGCGAAAGGGCTCCGCCGACAAACGATCCCGCCACCCCTAAGACGCCGGTCATGAGGATGCCCATCTGATCCGCTCCCGGCATCAGCAGCCGGGCGATGGCGCCGACCACAATTCCGATCAGAAACATCCACAGAAAATGCAGCATGATCGAACTTCCCTGAAATGTCGGCTGAACCGAGATTGTGATTGCAAGAGCGGAGGTGAGACTCGGCTCATCCTCCCCCCCGGCCGACCGGAAGTCAATTCCGACGCAGAAAAGAGAGACGCGGCTAGGGCAGCGGCAATTCCCCACGCGCGGCTCGTTGTTCGATTTCGGTCAATAGTGCTGGAATTTCTGCCACGGATTCCAACAAGAAATGCGCACCGGCAGCTTTCAATTGATCGCCAGCCGCATCACACGATTGTCGCAACTCCGCTTGGGAAAGTTTCGCCGCTTCCTCGGCGGACAGACCGACGCCGTTCCCGGTGCGCGTAATGCCGACGCACCAGCAGCCGGCGTTTCGGCCCGCTTGAATACCCACCGGCGTGTCGTCGACGTTGACCATCGTCCAGGTGGGATAGACGCTTAGACGCATCGCTGCTTCGTATAACAGATAGGGAGCGGGCCGCCCGCGCGGAGCATCTTCGGCACAGAGAACGCAGTTTGGCTCGTAACCCTGCTCCCGCGCTGCGCGCGAGACGATCTCCATTAATTCCCGCGTATATCCGGTCGACGAGCCGATTTTCAGCCCCCGTTGCCGGCAAGCCGCGACGGCGTCGGCAACACCGGCAATCACCTGGCTGTGTTCAAGCAGCACGCTTTTTTGCATCGGTAAAAAATCGGCGTACATGGCATCAATGTCGGCAGCTCCGCACGGGCAGCCGAACTTTTCCCTCCAGGCTTTTTCCACTTCCGGCAAGCGCCGCGATCGAGGCGATGTGATCTCGCTTGGCCATCCCCATGGGACCGCGCGCCTGGGCCATGCTGATTGGAATGCCCCGGCTGGTGAAAATTCTCTGCATCACGGTCGCCGGGGCACGGCTGCCGTGATCGACCGTTGTTCCCGCCCAGTCAAAAACAACGGCTTTCAAATGGCGAAACGGCTCGGTCATCCTCAGGCTCCTGTCCAACGTTGCCAGGCGCGGTCTGCCAGGCCAAACGACATCGTCATGCCTGCTCCGCCTGTGCCCAGAAAAATCTGCACGCCGTCATCGACGATCGCTTCGAACACCGGGAGCGTCGGATGTTTGGCATAAACTCCATGCCAGCGTTCGCAAATGGTCCAGTCCGACAATTGAATGACTTTCTTGAGTTCACGCAGCATCAATTCGTCGATCTCCATCTTGTCGAACGGCGAAATCTCCGCCCCATACTCGTGGGAATCTCCCAGAATGACTTCCCCGTTCGGAAACTGCGAAGCCATCACGTGAATGCCAAAACGGTCCAGTTCCGGACTCTCCTGAGCGATTCTCTCGCGCAGTGCCGCAAGCGACGGGCATCCGCGAAAGGATTCGTAATGCCGGAGCGTTAAACCGCTGGCAAGATGCACGGCCGGTGGCGAGGACAACAGCTGCGGGGCGGATTTCAGCATCTGCAATTTGCATAGCCGCAGGCCGGAGGTCGCCAAGATCTCCGGGTACAACGTCCGCAGGTCGCTTCCGCTGCAAATGACGATGCGATCGGCGGACCACGTTCGACCGTCGGCAGCCTGCAAGATCCGATCGGCGATGCGAACAATCGGCGTTTCAAAGCAACACTCGACCGCGTGCCTGGCGGTCAACCAGGCGGCAAGTTTGGCGCTCGCCGTGCGTGGATCGGCCCGGAGTTCGGTCGGGCTCCACAGTCCGCCGCGGAGATTCTGCGGATTGGCCAGCGGCGCCATCCGCTGCACTTCGGCCGACGACAGCAGGCGCACATCATGCGTTTGTTGTTGACAGAATTCTTCGAGAACGGCGAGTTCATCGGCCTGATGGGCGAGATGCATCGATCCGCAGTCCTCGACCGGCATCGCGCCCTCGTGTCGCAATTCCAGCCAGAAGTCCCGCGAACGCAGCGCGAGCGCATACATTTCCCCCGCGGGCTGGCCGACCGGCCAGATCATGCCGAAGTTTCTGACTGAGGCTCCTTGTGCCGCGGCGGTCCGTTCCAAGATCACCACGCGCAAGCCGCGTCGCGCCGCCATCCAGGCCTGCGCCAGACCGACGATGCCCGCTCCGACGATGGCCACGTCATAATGGGCGTTCATGAATCGGAATCCTTTCGATCCGTGGAGGTGAAATAGCCTGCGAAATGCGAGAACGGCGGCGTGGCCAATCCCTCCACTTTCGCCGTATCGTCCCAGCGGCGCAGCCGAATGGCATCAGAGGCAAAGGGATTCGCCTCGAATTGTTCCACTTCTTGAGGCGACATCGGCCCGCCTTGCAGGCCGAGACTCACCACGGATGGCGGACTCAGTTGCGCGAGATAGCCAGAATCGATCGCACAGAGATAGCGTTTGGCATCGACATGCATCCGCACCGGTTCGGTCACCTCGGGGGGAAAGACGCCGCGCAGCCAATTGACGCCCACGGTTTCGTGGCGGTCGTCGATGCCGTTGTCCGGCGCATCATCCGGGAGGTGATGCAACAGATGCCCAATGTCGTGCAGCAGCGCCGCCACGATCAAACTGGGATGCGCACCTTCCTGCTCCGCCAGCAGCGCGCACTGCAAGGCATGCTCCGCCTGCGTCACGCATTCTCCGCCATACTGGGAATCTCCGCGTTCTTGAAACAAACGCGAGATTTCATCAACACGCGCCATCAGCATTCCTTTCCCGGAGAGACCGCTACTCGAACTGGCCGATCACGCAGCGCCGCTTCCACGGCCTCATTGACCCGCGACAGCGGAAACGACTGCTCGACCAACTCGGCGAAGGGAAATCGGCCCTGATTCATTTGTAAAAACTGAACGGCGGTACGCAAATCCTCGGGAACATAATTATGCACGCCCCGAATGGTCAACAGCCGGCGGACGACCGTTTCCGGATCAATCGAAACCGGCGCGGTGGGGAGCACCGATCCGGCAAACACGACGACCGCTCCGACATCGGCCAGTTGCCAAGCGGCTGCGACCGCGTCCGGAGAGCCGGAGAAATCGAAAATGCGATCGAATTCATTGACGGAGTTCGCTTGCCCGAGTCGTGTCCGCAGTACGTCGACACCCGAATGCCATTCAAAGAGTCGGTCCGCCCCGAAGCGCGCGGCACGAGCCAGCCGTTGCGGATTGGGGTCACAGACCACGACCTGCTCCGCTGCTTGTGCTTTCGCAAACGCCGCGGCAGTCAGTCCGAGCAGGCCCGAGCCGAAAATCAGCACGCGCAATCCGGAAACCGATTCCGCGGCACGAAACGCGGCGGCGACAGTGGCAGTGGCGCAGTTCACCGGCGTAAACACCTCGCAGGAATCGCTCACAGCGAGCTTCAGAATGGCTGACCCCGCCCGTAAATGAATCCGTTCGGCAAATCCCCCATTCAACGTCCCCGGACCGCTGGAAACTGCATGCCCGTATTTGAACAGCGACCGGCATTTTTGCGGAATTCCCCGCTGACACCGGTCGCACGTTCCACACGAAACCACCGGCGACCACGTCACACGATCGCCCGGCGACAGCGGTTGACCCTGATGTCGACTGCGGGAACTTCCCCATTTCGATGATCGTTCCCAGCGCTTCGTGCCCCAGAATGGACGGCGTAGGCGAGACCCGTCCGCCGGTCAGCGTATGCAAATCACTGCCGCAGATTGTGCAGCATTCCACCTGGACCAACGCTTCGCCGGGCCCCAGTCTGGGACTGGTACATCACGGAATTCCAGCGGTTGACCCGGTGCGACAAAAAAAGCGCGCGGCATGTTTTGGCGGGTGATGAGCTCAGGGAAGCCATCGTCATTCCGCCATTTCCAGCAGCTCAGGCGCCGGCGGCGCGGGGGCGGGCGCGGGGGCATTCGACAGGACGCGGTGGAAATACACCATCGCCGCGATCAAGGCCACGATCGAGCTGATCGAGACGATGGAAAGCGTCCCCTGGAAGAACGGCAACACTTTCCCTGGAACAGCCAAACCTGTCTTGGCTGCCATCACCACGGCCAACCCGAGGTAGCCCAGGGAATCCGCCAGGTACATCAGGAAGCCGAGATTGCTGGGGTGGG
The DNA here is from genome assembly GCA_046349715.1 of Planctomycetaceae bacterium. Classification (GTDB taxonomy): domain Bacteria; phylum Planctomycetota; class Planctomycetia; order Planctomycetales; family Planctomycetaceae; genus CAZDGB01. Next base: position 45,319 of record JAXMBR010000018.1, read on the forward strand.
GCGAGGCGGCGATCAACCGTTCAAACACCGTCGTATGAAATGCGACATACGGTACATACAAGCCGATGCCGCAGGCCACCATGAACACAAACGGAGAAATCGTGCCGCTGGATCTCAAGACGACTGACCCGAGCGCCAAGCCGAAGGCGGCGCACATCAACCCAGCGGTGACACGCAGCGCAATCAGGTTTTGAGGGATCCAGATCATCAAAGCCGCCATGCCGGTGACGACAAACGCCACGATCGTTTCGGAAGTGGCATAAATCGACGGCGTCTTGTCGACCCCCAGGTCGCGCCACAACTCGACGCCGAAGTCATCGCGGATCGTGCGCACAATCGTCAGGGAGATAAAGACGAACAACAACAGAGACAGTCCCGGAAAATAGGCCGACAGAAAATCCCAGCGCTGCTGGCGATTAATCGCTTTCCGCTCATTTCTCTCGTGCCGATCCTGCGCATCGGGCGGCGGAGTCGTTTGCAGCACCCCCACGGACAACAACAACGGCGGCAAAAAGATCAGCCCGGTCAGCATCGGCATCACAAACTCACCGACACCGTGCTCTTGAATCAACCAGCGTCCGACGGATTTCACGACCCCCGACGACATAATGAAACTGGCGCACAACGCCGCCGAGAGCGCTTCGGTTTGCCGGCGCCCTTCGAGATAGGCCATGACCAAGCCAAAAATCATTCCCAGCGGGAGCCCGTTCAGAAAGAGCATCACCAATTTCCAGGGAACCGGCACGTAGGCGAACCCCACGAGCGTGGCTTCGGCAAACAGAATCAACAGGACGATTCCCAGCGCTCGATATCGGCTGCCTAGTTCGGAAATGACGCGGATGCCGATGAATTTGGAAAGCATGTAGCCGGCGAGTTGCGAGATCACCAGCGCCGCCTTGAGGCCGATCCCGAAGACTTCCTCGCCTTCGAACGTGCCGGCGTTGAACGCTTTGCGGAACCCGTACATGCAGAAATAGGTCGAGAATGCCGCCGCGGCCGCGATAAACAGTCGCCACGGATGATTTGTCTTCGCGTCCGGCATCCGGGGCGTACTTTTGCTGAAAGGAAATTGTCGGGATGGAGAGCGCGAGCGCCTCCTGACGTTACCCGACGACGCGATGTTCGACAAGCGGATCAGCGCCGAACTTTTCCCCACGGTCGGCCGCCCGAACTCTCGCGGTTCTCGCCCCTGAATCGAGGCGTTTACCTGTTTTTTCAGGTGTTGCGTCCAAGTTCGATGAGCGATACGCTGACAGAAGCTGGCGTTTATGGCATTTTGGACTCTTGGAATATAAGTCACCTCAGGAGCCGATCTTTGGCTTATTTTGCGAGGGCGAACGGGCCCGTTTGCAAACTCCAGCGTTTTTGAAGTCGTTACCGCACGGAAACAAAGGCTTGTGACCATCTGATTGGGAGGCCGACATGCGCCAGTTGTGCTTCGGGATTTTGTGCCTGGGAATCACGGTCGGTCTCCAGGCGGCGGAACGCGCCCCGGCGATTGGCGACAAAATCGGCGAACTGAAATTTAAGGACATTCGCAGCCTGGAACGAACGCTCACCGATTTCGGCCCGAAACAAGCCTACGTGCTCGTCTTCACCACGACCGAATGCCCGATCGTCAATAAGTCGATCCCGAAGCTGATTGATCTGGACCAGCGATTCAGTCCCCGCGACGTGCAGATCGTCGCCGTCAATGTCGGACCGGCAGACACCATTCTCAGCATGGCGGCGCAGGCCGTGGACTATGATGCCGCGTTTCCGTTCGTCAAGGACATGGATCTCTCGTGCGTGAAGGCGCTCGGGGTGGAGCGCACGCCCGAAGTCGCCGTGCTGAACGCCGATAGAATTCTCGTTTACCGCGGCCGAATTGATGATCAGTTTCGTCTGGGGGGAACGCGTACCGAACCCAGGCGGAAAGATTTGGAAGCGGCGCTCAACGAACTGCTCGACGGCCAGAAACTTTCCGTGACGACGACTCCGGTCGACGGGTGTTTGATTACGGAACCGGAACCGATCAACACGAACCTGCCGGCGCCGCAGTTTCATCGCGATGTCGCGGCGATTTTGAATCAGAAGTGCGTCAGTTGCCATCGCGAGGGAACCGGCGCGCCGTTCTCGCTGACGTCGTATGCCGATGCCACGGCTCATGCGGAAATGATCGCCGAAGTCATCAGCGATCAGCGGATGCCGCCGTGGTACGCCAATCCCAAACATGGCACGTTTCAGAACGACCCGTCGCTGACGCGGCGGGAGCGGGACACGTTGCTCCGCTGGGTGAAATCATCCCGGGCGGAAGGTGACCCAAAAGACGCACCGGAAGCCCCCGTGTTTCCGGAAACGAAGTGGCGGATCGGCGAACCGGATCTGGTGTTGACAACGGTGGAAGAAGACACGATTCCGCCCACCGGCTTCATTCCCTATCGAAACGTGCTGCTGCCCCACGTTTTTCTGAACGAGACCTGGGTGGAGGCCGTGGAAATCCGGCCGATGAACCCCGCCGTGGTCCATCATTGCAACATGGCGTATGTGACGTCGAAAGGGGCGGGGAACCACACGTTCATTACGGGTCATGTGCCGGGCGGACTCCCGATGGATCTGAGTTCGTTCGACAACGGCGTCGCGTACAAGATTCCGCAATGGGCGACGCTCGGGCTGCAAATCCACTACACCACCACGGGCAAAGAAGAGAAGTGCCGGATTCAGGTGGCCTTCCGCTTTCCGCGGCGAGCGGTCGACAAACAGCTCAAGCACTTCGTGCTCGACCCGCGCGATTTCCAGATCGAGCCTGGCAACGGGGCGTATCCGGTCCGTTCCAGCCTGACGTTTGAAGAAGACGTCACGCTACTGGGGCTCTTCACACATATGCATGTGCGCGGCAAGGATATGACGTTCTTTGCGACGATTCCCGATCAGCCGCGACAGACGCTGTTGCAGATCCCCAATTTCAACTTTGAATGGCAACTGGGATATAAATTCGCACCTGGCCAGAAGCGGTTCCCCAAAGGAACCGTGCTGGAAGCGATTGCCCATTACGATAACTCGACGTTCAACCCGTACAACCCCGACCCCAAGCGGACGGTTCCGTATGGGGACCAGACCTATGACGAAATGTTCAACGGTTACGGCTTCTACGTCGCCGACGACGAGCACCTGAATCTCACCATCGATCCGAAAACCGGCGCGGCGAAGAAATCCGTTGCGTCATCCAAATAGCGTCGTGAAGCGACGGCGCATTCCCCAAAGCCCGGCGTCTACGACGCCGGGCTCTTTCTTTTTGACCATCAACTGGCCAACGGTTTGATTACGACGCGCGGACGTCGCCGCACAAGTGGACTTCCAAACCGAGTTCCGAGAGGGCTGCGGCTTTGATGCGCGCCGCCCGATCCAGTTGCTGCTCGTCGGGAACGTAGACCACTTGAATATGGTTTGACTGATGCCGGGCCATCATCTGGTCGCGCGTCACACCGTTCATCACCGCTGCATGATCGGCCACTGGACGGTGGTCTCCTTCAGCGGCGTCGCTTCTTCTTTTGGAAGCGAAACGACTTTTGCCGTGCCGATGTCCGCGTGCAGCTTGCCGCCGGCGACGAACACGCGGCTCCAGACAATATGCCCCGGCTTGCTGATACCCCGGAGTGATCCGCCTCCGAGCCGGAAATACATCGGCGGCTGCCGGAGCGAACTGGCCCCTTTCCAACCATCGATGAAGTGCGCCGGCGGCGCGGCTCCGCTGATCAACAGCACCCAGACGTATTCGCCGTTGTAATCTTGCCCAGCCGCAAATCGTGCAGCGTGTTTTCGGGTGCGAATCCGAGCTTTCGCCATACAGTTTGTACGTCACGAGTCCATCGATCCCCGCCATTCGTCGACTTCATTGAAATGCGGCACGGCTTCACGGTCAAAGAGGACTCGTTTGCCGTCGGCACCTTCACCGGCGGGCGGTCGACGTTGTTCAGCATGCCTTCCACCAGATCACTTTCGCCGGAGCGAGGTCTTTCAACCCTTGCTGGTATTGAATGCCGATGGCGTCGCAACCAAATTCGTCCGCCAAGCACCGCCGCGATGACATCTTGCCGCCGCGCACCTGAGCTTCCGTCAGATCGGTTTCCGGATTGCTGCCGAACTGAAACTGAATGCCTTTCTCTTTCAGCCATTGATAGACCGCCTGGGCATCGGCGTCGCCCACCTCGCGCATTGCGGCGAACAGCGTCGATTGCGACAGCCGTTCCTTGAAGCAGCCGGTCGAGTGCAACAGGTCGTCCGGGACGATGGCGTTGAACATCCCCATGCAACCTTCATCGAAGACGCCCAGAATCGCCTTCTGACGACGAAATTCCCGCGCCCATTCCCGGCCGATTCGCTCATCCTCGGCAGGCAATTTGACTCGGCAGAGGTCGCGCACATGCGACGTGTCATGCGTCACTTTGCCGGTCGTCAGCCATTCCTGGAGGCCGGATTTGAAAAAGTCATCGGTGAAGTTCTCGCTCCACAGTGAGGAATACTTCACACCGGCTTTGGTTAGCGAGGCGTTGAGATTCAAGAGACCGACGAGCCCCGGCCATTGACCGCTCCAGTTGGCAACCGTCAGAATCGGCCCCTGATGGGTCGTCAGCCCGGCGAGCACGTGATGCGAGTATTGCCAGACCGCTTCCGCCACGATCAGCGGCGCATCGGCGGGAATCTTTTTGAAAACTTCGATCCCCATTCGCTGCGAATCAATGAACCCATGTCCCTTTTTCTCGTCGTAGGGATGAGCCCGTTGCACTTTCCAGCCGGCGGCGGCCACGGCTTTGCCCACGTCGGCCTCCATCGCCTGCTGGGCCGCCCAGCAAACCTTGTTCGCCGACAATCGCAAATCGCCGCTGGCCACCAGGTACACAATTTTGTCCGTCATCGCTGAGACATCTCCGTAGCAAGTTTGAGGTAATCGGCATACACGCGGTCGCTGGCTTTAGCCGCCGCCGGGTTCGGCTGGACCACGCGGGAGTCGCCCCGCTGGGCCATGGCTTTCACGGCGGAAATCGCGTCAGGAAACGCGCCTGCTGCCAGAGCTCCCAGAATGGCGGCCCCGACCGCTGGCCCCTGTTTCGTTTCCGGAACGATAATCGGTTCATTCAATACGTTGGCACAAATCTGGAGAAAAAACGGATTATGATGCGGTAGTCCTCCCGTCGCGACGAACTGCCTTACGGGGACGCCTCCCTGCCGTAAGGTTTCGACAATCCACCGCAGCCCGCAGGCGCTGCCTTCCAGCACTGCGCGAAACACATGCGCCGGGCCATGATTGAGCGTTAGCCCGGTGATAGCTCCCGTCAAGGCGCCGTCCATCAGCGGCGTCCGACAGCCGTTGAACCAATCCACGCACCGCACGCCCTCGGCGCCGACGGGAATTTTTTCAGCCTCGGATGTCAGCGTTAAGAAGTCTGCCGCGCCCAGCAGCCGGCGCACCCACTCGAACGCATCCCCGACGGCGGCCTGACCGGTTTCATAGCCGAAATAGCCGGGCAAAATGCCGTCCTGCACGACTCCCGCCACGCCGGGAACCAGTTGATTCGCGTGCGAATTGAGCATGTGACAACTGCTCGTTCCCATCACCATCACCAGTGTATCTGGTTCCGCCGCACCGGCACCCGGCACGCCGGCATGCGCATCGATAATGGCCGCGCTGACCGGAATTCCGGCTTTTAACCCGAACTTGTCGGCTAGCACCTGGCAAAGTCCCCCCGCCGATTGTCCCGGCGCCAGAAATCGTCCAGGCATCTTCTGAGCGACGACGTGTTCCAGCTTCGGATGGAGCGCTTGGAAAAACTGCGGCGTAGGAAAACCATCCTCACGGCTCCACATCCCCTTATAACCTGCCTGACACGTCGACCGGGGCAGCGATTCTGCCGGACCGCCGACAAGTTGCCAGACAAACCAATCTCCCGCTTCAAGCCAGACCTGCGTGGCCTCATAAACTTCCGGCGCGCACTCCAGCGTTTCCAGCATTTTGGGAAAGAACCATTCCAGACCGATGATTCCTCCGTAACGCGCCAGCCACGGTTCTTTTCGCTCGCGAGCCAGGGCATTAATGCGATCGGTCTGCGCCTTGGCCCCGTGGTGCTTCCACAGTTTGGGCCACGCGAATTTGTTCGCGCCCCAGTTCCCTGACAGGCACAGCGCGGTCCCATCCGCCAGGGCCGGCAACATCGTGCAACTGGTGAAGTCGACGCCGATGCCAAGGACGTCCGCCGCTTCCCCTTTCAGCTGCGCGAGGGCCTGTCGCGTCGCCTCCGCGGCGGAATCGATCCAATCCCCCGGATGTTGAAGCGCAAAATCGGGGGGCAGTTTTTCGCCCATGCCCGGCAGAGTTTCCGTGATCTGCCCGTGAGCATATTTCGAGACCGCGACGCCTCGTTCGCGGCCTTGCAGGTCCACCAGGAGCGCTCGGACGCTTTCCGTGCCGAAATCGAGACCAAGACTGACGGAAATCCCCATGCGTCACCAACCGTGCGGCGCGGAACGATCGATTGAGACCGGTTTGCGGGCCGCGCGCTGTCCCCCGCCACCAGACGACTCCAAGACTTGGCAAGCGATCATAGATATACCATTCCCGCCGTCGCCTCGCACCGATGCCGAGACCGGATTTTCCGCGCCGGCAGCTCCTGGGTATCAGACCGCTCGAAATCTCTGCGCTGCGCTTTCACAGATATTGGCGGCACCAGAGTTCCAGCATCAGCAGGGAATAAATCCGCTGCGAGTGGTCTTGGCCGGACGCGTGTTCCGCCAGCAATCTCTCAACGGCCGGACGGCGGAAGAAACGAGGTTGCGAGACCGATTCCTCAAGCAAGCAACGGTGCGTAAACTCCTGCAGGTCATTGCGCAACCATTGATCGAGGGGCAGCGAGAATCCTTTTTTCACCCGCTGGACAATCTCCGCCGGCAAATGCTGCGCAGCGATTTTCCGCAACGCGACCTTGGTGGTCGCCGGCGTGGCTTTCAATTCCACGGGCAAGCGGCCGGCCGTCTCGGCCAGGTGATGATCCAGAAACGGCGCCCGGGCTTCCAAACCATGGGCCATCGTCGCATAGTCGGCTTTGAGGAGCAGTCGATCGGCCAAAACCGTTTCCTGCTCCAGATGGAGCGCGGCATTCAGCGGCGCCAGCGAACTGAGCGCCGTCATACGGTCATGAAGCACGCGATCGACGGGGCCGTCCGAGATCGTTTGGAAAAGGTCCGGCTGATAGAGACCGAACCGCTCCCAACCTTCCCAACCTTGCCGGTGATAACTGCTGCGGCAAACCGGAGACGCGGCCTCGGCCAGGCGAGCTCGAAATTTCCTGAGCCCCAGCGGATCGGGGACGCAGTGCGTTAACTCGTCAATCGACAACCATTGCGAAGTGGCTCGCGACAACCAGCCCAGGCGACCGGGAAATCCCGCCAACCGTTTGAATTTGCGATACCCGGCGAACAGTTCGTCCCCGCCGTCTCCCGTCAGCACGACTTTAACCTGCCGGGACGCTTCTCGACTGAGAGCCAGCAACGGCAGGATCGCCGCGTCGGCGACGGGTTGATCGAACAGCGTCGCCGCTTCGGTCAGCGCGGCCGGCAGGTCAATCGCCTGAAAAGGAAATTCGAAATGCCGGCTGCCGACCGCCCGAGCTACCTCTCGTGCATGAGAGCTCTCATCATGCCGGCTGCCAGGAAACGCGATGGAAAACGTCTGCAACGGCTGCTCGCAGTGTTTTGCGGCGACCGCGGCGATCAAACTGGAATCGATTCCGCCGCTCAGGAAAACGCCGACCGGCACATCGGCGACCAAATGGCTTTGGATCGCATCGGTCACGGCATGGTCAACGCGCTGGAGATGCTCCTCGGCGGAAACCGAAAGATCCGGGGCGAGTTGCGGTCGCCAATACGATTGAATCGAGACCTCAGGAACGCCGCAACCAGCGCTCACCTCTCCGGGAAGCGAGAATTCCAGGCAATTTCCTGCCGGCAGCGTCTGCACCTGGGCGAACATCGTCCGCGGATGGGGGACGTAAGAGCGAAACAGAAACTGATCGAGGGCCGCCGGATTGAGTTCGCGCGAGACTTCGGGAAGGGCGAGCAACCCTTTGATTTCCGAAGCGAAGGCGATGGAACGTGGGCCGAGATGGTAATAAAACGGCTTCTGCCCGAAGCGATCGCGTGCGGCGAAAATGGTCCTCGTGCGGCGATCGTACAAGAGAAATGCAAACATGCCGCGCAGTTCATGCACCAGGTTACGCCCCAGGTCTTCCCAAAGATGGGCGATGACTTCACAGTCGCTGCCGGTGCGAAATCGATGACCGCGCTGGAGCAGTCGGTTCCGCAATTCGCGATAGTTATAAATTTCCCCGTTGCAGATGACGGTGATCGTCTCGTCTTCATTGAAGAGAGGCTGCGTTCCTCCCGCGAGATCGATGATTGACAACCGGGCGTGTCCGAATCCGACGGGACCATCGAGATGAACGGTTTGCGCATCCGGGCCGCGATGTTTCATCGCCGCGACCATCCCCTCCAGCAAACTGCGCTCGGGCGATTGGCCGTCGAATCGAACATAACCGGCGATGCCGCACATCCCTGTCGAAGCTCCTGGGCATAAGTCCTGATGCCAAGGGAACTTCTAAGCCGCGCAAGGGGTTTTGTCAATTGGAACAGTATCCGAAACGTCTTGTCGGCGATGTGCCATTCTGCTGGAGCGACGATCGTGGACGGAAGTTTTGCCGCGATCCTCGCGTCTGATTCCGGAGACGTCAGGCGTTCTCCGAACATCCCGGTTCAAAACGAAACACGCAGGTTTGCCATGGCCCGAGATCGAGATAAAGCCCCGGAGACTGGAGTTCGTCGCCACTGCGTTCGTAAGCTTCGTCTCCCAGCAGATCCTGGAGATGAAAGCGCCCCCCGGCGAGGCCCGGAAACGGCGACCTGACTCGGCACTGGCTTTGATGGCCGGCATAATTCACCGCAACGAGCCAGCGCTGGTCGGCTGGGCCTTCCCAGGCAAAGGAAACGACGCAATCGTTGGTCCAGTTGCCGTGCCACGCTGGAGTGCACTCCAGCAGCCGCCATTGCCCCTCTCGAAAGATCGGTTCTTGCAGGAGGGCCAGCAGTCGAACGTAAAACTGATGAATTGAAGGATCGACGGGTTCTACCGGAGCCCGGCCTAAATGAGGCGAAATTCGTAGTTTTCGCCCTTCGAATTGTCCTTGATGGAAAAAACGCAATCCCGGAGAAAGATAAGTGATCACCGCGGCGGCCTGGTGCATGCCCGGGGGAAATGTAGCCGCCGCGCGGGGTTCGTCGTGGTTTTCGAGAAACCGAGCGAGCTTGTTTTGATAACCGAGATCCGCCAGAAAATGCCCTTTGACGGGCTGAGCATGACCATCTCGCAGGCGATCGTACAGACGCTTGTCGTAAGTGTAGTTGAAGCCTTGCTGCTGCAGTGTCCATTCCAGATCCCAATACACCTCGGCCATGAAGGTGAAATCGGGAGATTGCTTTCGGACGCGTTCTGTCGCTGACGGCCAAAAGAGGGGAGCGCGCTGCCCCCAGGTCCGTTCAAACACGTCGGGGAGCACCAACATGGCCATATCGCAGCGGACGCCGTCACATTGGCCCGAAATTTTAAGGAGTTCGCCGATCATCGCTTCCTGTAAGGCCGGATTCGAGTAGTTGAGCTGCAACGTATCGGGCCAACCGGGAAAAAAAGGATCACGACCGTGCGCCAGCAACAAGTCGCCGTGCTTGCGTTTGACCCACACATAGTTTTGCGGGGCATGCGCCAAATCGAGTTCGGTCCCCGGAATGAAATAATCGGGATGGTTTTCGACGGGGATGCCCCAATCCCATGTGATTGGGGACAAAATCGAGCATCAATTTCCAGATTGCGACGTTTCATCACCAGGCGCGTAAACGAGCCAGCATAGCGTCACCGCCGAGATTCTGATGCAGCAATAGCCGGTGATGGCGAAACCAGGGCGGAATATCGGCATCGCATAAGTCAGGCAGCGTTTCCTGAATTCACGGCGCCCATGCCGGATTGGTGCGGGACACCTGCTGAGCTTCAGCCCGGTCTGCCAGACACTCAGCAGCCAGATCAATCGAAACCCGCGGCAGCCCTTGGTCGAGTTCCGCATCGGGAATGTCGTCCAGGTCGCCCGGCGGCCGGAGCGCGCGTGGTTCCGTCAGCCAGACGCGCGTGTTGACCTGATACAAGGCGGATGGTGCCCGCGGACACGGTTTCAGCCTTGCAGAATTTCACAGGAATGGATGTGACGAGGTTGGCCAGGCCTTCACGGCATTCGACATCCGCGCGCGCTGGCCCTGCTTGCCGTCACGACAAAGCGTCTCCGGTTTTGAGGCGTGGCAAACATTTGCAGAATGCGGGCAATCGCTCCGGTCCAGCCGGTCTGATGGCTGGCGCCGAGACCAGCTCCGTTGTCGCCGTGGAAATACTCATAGAACAGCAAGCAGTCGCGCTTGGGGGGTCGTGCTGGAATTTCTCCGCCACTCCGAAGACCGGCCGCCGGTTTTCGGAGTCTTTCAAGAAAATGCGGGCCAACCGGCGGCCGAGTTCCTCTGCCACCTGAAGCAGCGCTCGCCGAATCGTCCCGAGCCGGTCGGACATTCGACGAAGTCGTCGCCGTAATGTGCGTGTAATACTGCATAAGCGCGGAGGATCAGCGCGTTGACCAGGGCCAGACCGGACCGCGCCCGAGTTGGTGCCGCCGAACATGCCCGAGTCGGATTCCGCCGGGAGGTAGCCCACGCATTCCTGACCGTCGACATTTAACGTGTAGGGATGCTGTTCATGATATAAGGACAGGAACGAATGCCGTACGGGCCGAAAAATTCTTCCTCGTCCAGCATGCGGCTGAGGACGCGGCGTAGTTTCATCAGGATCGCGGCGTAGCCGGCGTCCTCCGACACCGGCCATGCGCCGGGTCATGGAGCAGCAGGCAGATCTCGGGGCGTGATTCAGGAACCATTCCAGCCGATCGCCCAGTTCGGGATACAATTCGAGCAGCGTGCCTTCAAAGACGGTGGCGGCAGAACGGCGGCAGGCCAACCATCGAACGGACTTTCAAACGCCGAGAATGACCGTCGGGCATGCGCGGCGTGTGTCGAAGCCGTCCTCTTCATCCCCACATGCCGTCGTCGTCGCCGACATGCCCCATGGCGGAGGCGATCCATGAAATGTTCGACGAATTTCAAGGTCATGTCGGCGTAATTCAGGATCGGTCAGCGCCAATTCACCGGCGTTCCAGCATGTTCTGACAATGAAGCGCACTCCGCAGTGCCGTCGGCTTGTTCGAGATGGCCGCCGGTGGGAAGCGATTGCGCTGCGGTCGAAAACACCGATGTTGTCGAAGACCGAGAAACCCGCCTTCAAAGATGTTCAAGCCGGTGCGGTCTTTACGGTCAAATACACCAGGTGAAATTCAACAAGAGCTTCTGAAACGGTCTTCAGCCGCTCGCGATCGTACAGCGCGCAGGCGGCTTCCAACCGATAGGCGTCATCGATAGGCGTGAACGGGCGGATTGACGTCGCTGAAGATTTCCGTTGTACGCGGAATCTGCCGGGTAGGATCACAGGTATCGCTCGCCGCGCTCAGCTTCAACTGCTGCTTGCCAAAATCGGCATCGACGAGCGTGAGGCAGCACATGGAACGCCAGTCCGCGCGTACCGGGGTATTCCCATTGTCGAGCATGAAATCACGTCGCCGTTGTACATATGGTGCGCCAGCGTCGTTGCGGGGCCTGTTGCGATCATCCAGACGGACTCGTCCCCGTTCTTCCAGCCATTTGTCCACGTCGTAATGATAGTACTGCTTCGTCCATGCCGGCCAAGGCCTGTCGCATCACATTGGCTTCATCCGAACCCAGCGACGCTGGAATGCCTGCCAAACTCATTGTCGGCTGGCACATGTTTCAACACTTCGTCAAAGGCCCGCCATCGCCGCCGGCGGTTGCCGATTTCCGGACACGGCTGCACTCGAACGCTTGTCGCTGAGGCGCAGCCGCGACTTCGCTGCCGCCGGGAGGACGAGCAGCCGATAATGCGCTGACGACCTTGGTCCCACGGCGTTCAGGATTGACAGCGGCCGCATCGCCATGGATGAGATAACGATGAAAGCTGTCTTTGACATAAAAGGGCAGCGGTTCAGCGTGCGGAAGATTCGCTCGGTATTCGTCTCATTTTCCGTAAACAGCAACTCCGGCGGCAGCACAAGCCAGATAGCGCCGTTCCCAGCGAGATCGACCGCCGTCGGCGCCATCGCGGTGCGACGACGCCGGCAGCTTTTCCGCTCCGGTCCGCCACGACCAGTCATTGCGAAACCACAGCGTCGGCAAGGGTGAAGTTCGGCCGGTTCCGCACCCCGATTACAAACAGTGATTTGAATCAGGAGATCGCCGGGCCCCATAGCGTACTCGACGAACGCATCAAAATGGCGATCGTCGTCGAACGCGTGTCCAGCAACTCGTATTCCATCTCCAGTCGGCCGCGAGCCGCGTTGGTGTTGACCAGATCGGAATAAGGGTAAGCCTCCTGCGGTAGAGATACGCCATGTAGGAATGCGTGGGCGTGCTGTCGAGGTAGAAGTAATACTCCTTGACGTCCTCCCCGTGATTCCCCTCGCTGTTGGTCAACCCGAACAATCGTTCTTTCAGGATGGGATCTTTGCCGTTCCACAAAGCGAGGGCGAAGCACAACCGTTGCTGGTCGTCGGAAATGCCGGCAAGGCCGTCTTCACCCCAGCGATAAGCGCGAGACCGCGCCTGATCGTGACTGAAATAGTTCCAGGCATCGCCCCCTTCGCTGTAATCCTCGCGGACGGTCCCCCATTGCCGCTCGCTGAGATAAGGTCCCCATTTTTTCCAGGGAACCGCCTGCTCGCGCACCGCGTTCAATCGATCTTCTTCCGCCGTCATGATGGTTTCTCTGAAGTTGGCAATCGGGGATAATGCAACGCATCAGAATCGATGGCAGTAGTCATTGTCAATTTGAAGGCAAAACGCCGCTGCACGGCGCGCACCGCGAATGCTGTCGGCATCAATGCGACTTCCGGCAATTCGAAAGCTCGCGGTCAAGGTCAGGACGAGGCGTTGCGCAATCGCCCTTCGAATTCTCGACGCGTCTCGTCACCGATGAAGTAATAGGTTTTCCCGTCTCGCTCCAGCCTGGCAGCCGATGCAAACTTCGGAAAGCGGACTTTGGCAATCGGATCTTCCACCATGGCGTCTTTGAGATACAAGTCGTTCTCATGCAGCGACAGATAGGTCTTCACAAAGGCAATGATCCGATCATCCACCCAATCGCCGATCACCTGCGGATCGACCTGGTCCAAGGGAACGGCCAATTCAGCATGAGAGTCGAACTTCATCAAGATTGGCAGGATTTCCAGATCGTACGCCAAAATCAACTGGCGCACGTCCTCATCCGTGGTGGCGGAAAACCGCAGGACGATCCGCGCCAGATTCGATTGGAATTTGAAAGTCGCGTCGCGAGCTGACGGCGTGACATGCGGCGTCACTTTCACACGATCTCCGAATTTGTCCGCCAGCGCCTGGAGTCGCGGCTGCCAGATCGCGCCTAATTGCGCAAAGGTCTGATCCAATTGCCCCAATCGCTGCTTTCGACCCGCGTACTCCTGCACTTGCTGAGACTGAAATTTCTTCAGTTTTTCATCCACCGCTTTGAATTCCGCGTCAATTCTGTTCAGCAGCGCATCAATGTCGGTTTGAGACATGCGTGACTCCTTGTGTGAATTCCCTCGCCGTTTCTCCAACTCGACAGTAACGCATTGTCGCTGCTTGAGTATGGTGGAGATCAGGAATCCGGAGTGGCGGTTTCCACGATGGTCTGTTTTCTCAGCCGACGTCAAACTGTGGGGCCGACGATACGGACGGGAATCGACGGAAGTCGATCCGCGCTGCGCGGTTTCGGTCACGTGCGAGAACGACGCACAGCCGATGGCCAAATAAATGGCAAGAAATGATGAAAATGGGTATGGGTTCAGCTTCTCCATTTCAAACAAAAACTTCAAGACGAATCTCAATGAAAATTCACGCATCCGTCTTGGCGGCGCGCCGAAACACCATCCATAGCTGTAAGCCTTGTGTCCGATTGACGACCTGGAACAAAGGACGCCCCGATGAGCTCGAAACATGAGAAAATGAATGCAGCCGAATCGACAGAGCCGGAAGAACTCAGCGGAAAAGCTTACGCCGCCGCTCTGAAAAAACTACACGTGGAATTAGTCACGCTTCAGGAATGGGTGCGCTCCCAGGGCCTGAAAGTGTGCGTGTTGTTCGAGGGACGTGACGGCGCGGGAAAGGGGGGAGTGATCAAGGCCATGACAGAGCGTGTCAGTCCGCGAGTGTTCCGCGTGATTGCTCTGCCCGCTCCATCGGATCGCGAGAAATCCCAGATGTATATTCAGCGCTATCTGCCTCACTTGCCGGCGGCGGGCGAAATCGTGCTGTTCGACCGCAGCTGGTACAACCGCGCCGGCGTGGAACGCGTGATGGGTTTCTGCACGGAGGCCCAGGCGCGACACTTTTTAGAGGCCGCCCCGCTGGTGGAAAAAGCGATCGTTGATTCCGGAGTGATCCTGCTCAAATACTGGCTGGAGGTCAGCCCGGAAGAGCAGACGCGCCGCCTCGAATCTCGCATTCACGATGGCCGGAAAACCTGGAAGTTAACGCCCATGGACCTCAAGTCGTACGGCCGCTGGTTTGACTATTCGCGGGCGCGGGACGAAATGTTTGCGATGACCGATACCGCCTGGGCGCCGTGGTTCGTGGTACCGTCCGATGATAAGAAGCGCGCGCGGCTGAATCTGATCACTCATTTCCTGAGCCAGGTGCCTTACCAGCGCCTGCCACGGGAAAAAATCAAACTTCCCAAGCGTCAAAAGGCCGAGGGTTATGAACCGTCGAATCACCCGTTTAAATATGTGCCGGACGCTCTGTGAACCGGGCTCGCCAGAAATCTCATTTCCGTTGACGGTCAGGTTTCGCGTGGGAGAGCGATCAGAGAACATCGTTCCGCAATTGCGGGAAGACTTTGGAGACCTTGGCTAACAGGTATTCCTCGTAGGTTCCGGAAAACGCGTGGAGATTCGCCTGGTCCCAGCGATCGTGTGAGTCATCGACCGCGCTGTCGGCGTTCAATTCCGCGATGGGCTGAACCATGACATCAAAATTCGGATCAAAAAAGAACGGAAACGACAATCGATCTCGGTCGGACGTGTTCAACACGCGGTGCGGAGTGGACCGGTAGATTCCGCGAGTCAACAGTTGCAGCATATCGCCCAGATTACAGAGAAACGAACCGGGAATCGGCGGCGCGGCGATCCATTGCGAACGCGATTTCACTTGCAGTCCGCCGGTATCATCCTGTCGCAGGATGGTGAGCAGGCCATAGTCTGTATGTTCGCCGACCCCCCAGGAATCGTCGCAAGCCTGCGAAAATTCAGCCGGGTAATTGAAGATTCGAAATAAAATGAGCGGATCATTGGTGTAATGTTTTCGGAAGTGATCTTCCGGCAGCCCCAGGTCGAGGTTGATGCCTGACATCAACGCGTGTCCCAATTCCGTCAAAGCCGCGAGGTAGCGCAGCACGGTCTCGCGAAACCCCGGCAGGTCGGGAAAAAGATTCGGGCCATGCAGAGGTCTTCGGGCAATCACTGCGGGGTGTTCCCTGGACAGTTCCGCACCGAAATAAAGGCCTTCCTTCCGATCGGGCTTTCCGGACGTCAGCTCCTGGCCCACCGGAAAATATCCGCGCCAGGCGCGGCCTCCATGAGCCATGCTGATCTCCATTTTCTTGGCTTCCGGCTGGGCAAAGAATTCGCGGCTGAGTTGCTCCAGTTCCTGGCACAAATCTTCACTCACGCCATGATTGACCACGTAGAAAAATCCGCACTCACGGCAGGCCCGGCCGATCTCCGTCGCCACACGCAGCCGATCCGCAGAGCGGTTGACCAGCGCGCCGACGTCAACCAGCGGGACATGAGCGAATTCGCTTCGGCTGATCATCGAGCGACCTTTCGTAGATGCGGCACGCAGTCCGGCGGGCATCGGGAATTTCTTGGCGGAATTGACGACGTGCTCCGTCTCAAGGGAGAATGCGAGCCCCTGAGTCTTTCCATCATCGTTTTTTCGATTTGACACGCAATGTTGATTGGCAATTTACTCTGGCGCTGGCTGACCGTTCCTTATCGTCCAGCCCCCGATAATCAGGCGTTCCTCTCCGAAGCCGTCAGCCAGTCGCGAAATGGCTTGGATATTCGCGTCGCCGTGCTGGACGGACGCGACAGTCGAACGCATTTCGGCGTTTCACTGGATCGGCGCGGGATCCAACCGGTCTGGATCGAAGTGGTCAATCAGACGGATCGGGCCTATCGGTTGCAGTTTGTTTCGATTGATCCGAATTATTTTTCTCCGTTGGAAGCGGCGGCGGCCTGCCACTACAAAGGGCTGAATCGCCTGTTTGAATTTGGCGCCCTCGCTTGGATATTTTTCCCTTTTCTCCTTTTACTGCCGATCAAATTCTTCGCCGGTCGACGTGCCAACCGCCAGATGGATGCATTTTTTTCCGACCAAGCGTTCCGCATGCGACCGGTCCCCGCCGGAGGCAAACAATCGGGATTTGTCTTCACCAATCTCTCGGAAGGGACCAAGGTGGTCATGGTCCGGTTTCTGGGTTACGCAGGGACGGAAGATTTCGAGTTCTCCATCCCCGTCAAAGGTCTGGACGTCGATTACCTCCGCCGCGAGTTTCACGACCTGCACCAAGAGGTTGAAATTAAAGACATGGATTTGCCGGGCTTGCGGCAGTATCTGACGCAGGCGCCCGCGGCGACGACGAACCGCCAGGGAAAAAAGTCGGGCGACCCGGTCAATCTCGTCATCATCGGCAATTTTCCGTCCGTCATCAGCGCGTTCGGCGCTCGCTGGGACGAAACGGAAGTCATCACGCTGGAAACCTGCTGGAAAACTTGCAGGGCGTTCCTGACGGGTTCTGAATACCGGTATTCGCCCGTGAGTGGATTGTATTTGTTTTCACGCACGCAGGACTTTGCCTTGCAGCGGATCAGGAATTCGATCAACGAGCGGCTTCATCTGCGACTTTGGACAACGCCGACCCGTTTTCAAGGCCAAACGGTCTGGATCGGACAAGTGAGCCGTGACATCGGGGTCCGCTTCACCTGGAAAACCTGGAATCTGACGACCCACCGCATTGATCCCGACGTCGACGAAGCGCGGGATTACGTCGTGGAAGACCTGTTGCACATCGGCCGGGTGCAGGCGGCGGCCTATGTCGATGGCGTCGGAGCGACCCAGACCTCCGCTCCTCGCAGAAATCTCACGGGCGATCCGTATTACACCGACGGCAAACGCGCCGTGCTCCTGCTGTCGGAAACGCGGACGGCTCCCAAGCTCATTGCGCTGGCGTGATCGCCGTTACAGTTCCCCAAGCTCTTCCTGCAGCTGGCACCAGCGTTCTTCCGCCTGGGACAATTGAGCGGACAGTTTTTCAACGTCTTCATGCAGCCGCAGCGCCTCGACAGGGTCGCTCGTTTCCAGCAGCTTCGCTTGCGCGTCGCGTTTTTGTTCGTCCAGCCGGGCGATCGTCTTTTCCAGCGTCGAAACTTCTTTGCGGAATTCACGCTCGGCTTTTGCGTTCGGCCGGCCGGCGGGTTTCGCCGCCAGAACCTCGGCAGGCGGTTTGGACATTTTCGTGGCCGCCTGGGCCCGTTCCTCGTCGTCGATTTCCTTGTTCATCGCGTAAAGGTAGGCGTCGTAGTCGCCGCCGTAGTTCGTAACGCGACCATCGCGGACTTCGATCACATTCGTGGCCACGCGCCGCATGAAATGACGATCGTGAGCGGTGAAAATCACGGTTCCCTGGTATTCGATCAGCGCCTGGGCCAAGGCGTCAATCGTTTCGACGTCGAGGTGGTTGCCCGGTTCGTCGAGGATCAGGATGTTGTAAGGGCTTAATAGGATCCCGGCGAGGCACAATCGCGCGCGCTCGCCCCCGGAAAGGACGGAGATTTTCTTCTGGACGAAATCCCCTTTGAACAAAAATGCGCCGGCCAAATCCAGAATCTGCTGCTCTTTGGTGCCGACAGCGGCCAACGAACTCAGATATTCATAAACCGTCAGCGTTTCCGGCAGACTGGTATAAACGTGTTGTGCATAAACGCCGATTTGACAGCCGTATCCCCAGCGAATCTCCCCGGCCAAAGGCGCGAGCGAATTGACGATGGTTCGTAAAAACGTCGTTTTCCCTTGGCCGTTGTCACCGACGATCGCGGCGCGTGAGCCATGATCAATTTCCAACTCGATTCCCGCTGCAATTCGCCGCTCGGCGTATCCAATCGCCAGATCAAGACAACGCAGGGCGGGGCCTTGCCGCGGCTCGATCTGCGGCGCGCGAATCACGACCGATGCCTGATCTTCTTCGATCTCCGCCAGTTCCAGGCGTTCCAACTGCTTGGCTTTGGAGCGGGCCTGGGTGGCGGTGCTGGCCCGGGCCTTGTTTTTGGCGATGAAAGTTTCCAGGTGCCGCCGTTTCGACAAGACCGCGGCGTTGGAGCGCTCCAGATGTTCGCGCTGCTCGCGCTCATAGTCGAGAAACTCGTCGATCTTTCCCGGGTACATCGTCAACTTGCCGCGCGACAAATCCAGCGTATAGCTGCACGTCGCGCCGAGAAACGCCCGGTCGTGCGAAACGATCAGACAAGCCTCTTTGTAATGCCTGAGAAAATGTTCGAGCAGGATCTGCGTGCGCAGATCGAGAAAGTTCGTCGGTTCATCGAGCAGCAGCAGGTTCGGCTCGTGGAGCAGCAGCGCCGCCAATTTGACACGCGTTTGCCAGCCGCCCGATAGTTTTGAAATGGGACCGTTGAGGTAGTCTCCCTTCAACTCGAACTCGCCGGCGACCTCGCCGCATTTCCAGTCGGGTTGACCACTGTCCCGAATCAAAAATTCCAGAG
Organism: Planctomycetaceae bacterium; assembly: GCA_046349715.1. GTDB lineage: Bacteria > Planctomycetota > Planctomycetia > Planctomycetales > Planctomycetaceae > CAZDGB01. The sequence continues at coordinate 64,332 of JAXMBR010000018.1, forward strand.
CGGACTCGCCGGGCAGGAATTGGTCGTGCTGCCGGAGATATCCCAGCCGCAACCCCGGATGTTTTACGACACTGCCATGATCGAGTTCTTCCTCACCCAGCAGCACCCGCAACAGCGTGCTCTTGCCGGCCCCATTCCGGCCGACAAAGCCGACTTTGCCGTCGTCGGTGAGCGTAGCCTCGGCATTGTCCAGCAGCACCTGACTGCCATAGCTTTTTGAGGCGTTCTTGATTTGGACCAACACGGTCATCGCGGTCATCTCTCCGGCGGGTGGGTTGCCATCGGCAACGGTTCAGAGCAGGCACCGACATCCCTGTTCACATTTCATCCGACAAATCGAACACTCAGGAAGTTCCGTCGGTTTGTCACGGCGCCATCGACAATTATGCAGGCAGGACGCTTGATCGGCAACTCGATCTCAAGACACATCCCTGCTGTGCTGCATAAAACGGGCCTTACACAGGCTTGAAGCCGAGCATCTTCGCATAGGCGTTCAGTTTTTCGCTGACCCCGGGCGTGCGTCGACGGCCGGTCACAAATCGGAGCACCAGCAGAGAAACGTCGTCTTCAGCCGGGCGATTGCCGCGAAATTCGCGGACGCTGGATAATAATTCGCTGCCGAATTCACGAACGCGATCTGTCTTCAATCGCGAAGCCATCCGCAGCAGGCCGGCGGAGTCCAGCATTTGATCTTCATCTCCCCGCGCTTCCGTCATGGCGTCGGTGTACAGCACCAGCAGATCGCCGTCAGCGACGTCGACTTCAAATTGTACATAGTCCGTGGCGTCATCAACTCCCAAGGGCAAGTTGGCCACCCGCGGATTCTGTTTGTCATTCGACGCCGAAACCCACGACCATTTTTCTGAGGCCGCTTGGTATTTCAACGGCAAGGGATGTCCCGCATTGCAAATCGTGAATCGATTCCGATGGCTGAGATAAGTCGCAACAATCGCCGTGGCAAAGCGCCCCGCCTGTGCCAGCTTCGTGAATTCCCGATTGAGGTTGGCGACCAGTTGATCCTGGCTCTTCGAGTTCATGTAGCGGCGCATCAATCCGCGCAGCAACCCGGACGTTTCGGAAATGCCTTCGCCATGGCCCGACACGTCCGCGAGAATGATCCGCGTGATCACTCCACCGGCACAAAGCGATACGTAATACACGTCGCCCCCGCGCCGGGCCCCGAGGTGCGGCTCGCTGTAGACGAACATGTCCATCCCCGGCGTGGAAACTTCGTTCTCCACCGATTGATAGCCGCTCCAGATGTCCATGCAGTGGAGTTCGAACCGTTGGCTTTGATCCGGCATGTTGCGACTCGTGCGAGGAACGCTGGGCTCGGCTGAAGCAGCCGGCATCGCTGATGGAGAAATCATAAACGAATCGCAGGAATGATGAAATCAGCGGAAAAATCGGAACAGCTGATTTCCCTGGAATGAACGGCCAAAGTTTCCCAGCCGTCAAGGTTTGTAACGCCTTGGACGCGACAGCCTGCCTAGCTCGCGTGACAGGGCCGGAACCGGCGGCAACGCAGGCCGGGTCTCACCTGGTAATGGATTGTTAACCGCTACGAAACCGATACTAGAACCGTTGAAAAACCGCTGATTTGCTCGAACCTCGGGCCGCCAAGGAGGGTGTGATGCCGCGGTTTCCATTAATCGCTTGTCGAAGCTTGTTGCTGGTCCTGGCGCTGCCGTCGCTGTCGGGCTGCGTCACTCACCACTGCGCCCAGCATTGGCTGATGCACCCGGAACCGGCCGGAATCCGGAATTATGTCATCGGTTGGTCACCGCCTCGTGAGATGATCGAGACGGTGGCCGACGACGGGGCCTCTCCGCCCTCGATCATCCCTTGCCGCAGCGACCAGGATGACGTTCAGGACGCCGAGATTCAGCAGGCCGTTCATCATCCGGCGGGTTCCCTGAAACTCCGTCAGCAGTAAACAAGCGTTCGCGGTTCTGCATGACGCTTGTCGGAACGGCAACAGATAGCCATGATGCGCACCATCCGAACAATCAATCGGCTGGTCTGCATCGGAAGAGAGGCTCTCCATGCGCACGGTTCCTGTAGTCGTGGGCGGAATCTTGATTGCTGTGCTGGCGGCGTGGAATTTTCCTCCGTCGAATCCTGGTCTTGCGGAAACCGTCATGACTCCGGCGGATGCCAGGCAGCCCCCCACGCTGGATGAGTTGGTTTCGGGAAAATTATCGGTGGTCGATCTGACCTGGACGCTGGACGACCAGAACCCCTATTGGCCGGCGGAGAATTATGAGCCGTTTCATTTGAAGACCATTGCAACGATCGAAAAAAACGGCGTGCTTTCCAAAGCGTTTTACACTCCGGAACATCTGGGAACGCACCTCGACGCGCCGAATCATTTCGAAAACAATCAACCGTCGGTCGACGAGATTTCCCCAGCCGATCTGGTCGCGCACGGCGTGGTCATTGATATCTCCCCGCAATCCGAGGCTGATGCGGACTATCGATTGACGGTGGAAGACCTCTCCCGCTGGGAGGCCGAACACGGCCGCATCCCGAATCAGGCGGTGGTGTTTCTGCGCACCGGTTGGGACCGGCATTGGACGAATTACCCGCGCTACAAAAACCAGGATGCGACGGGAAAAATGCATTTCCCTGGCTACTCGGAAGCGGCGGCTCGCTTTCTGATCACGGAGCGAAATTCCCGAGGCCTCGGCATCGACACCCTGAGCATGGACTATGGGTTGTCGCAGGATTTCGTGGTCCATCACGTCGTGAATCGAGCGGGCCGTTATGGCTTGGAAAACGTGGCGAATCTCGGCCGGTTGCCCCCGCGAGATTTCTTCGTTTTCGTGGCGCCTGTCAAAGTCAAAACGGGTTCCGGAGGACCGGCGCGGATTCTGGCCGCGTTCCGCGGCGAGCCCGCTTCTGAATAAATCCGTGGACGTCGGATTCTGCGGGAGTCGTTTCTTTTCAACGGCCTCATGACAAGTGCAAACGCGATGGAAGCGAATTCCAATTCCCTGGCCGCTGCCCCCTGGTCTAAACGGTTGGTTGCGCTCGATCAATTTCGCGGCTACACCGTCGCCGGCATGTTCCTGGTGAATTTCATGGGCGGATACAACGTCTGTCCGTATCTGTGGCGGCACAGTAACAACTATTGCAGCTATGCCGACACGATCATGCCGCAGTTCTTCTTTGCGGCCGGGTTTGCGCTGCGGTTGAGCTTTCTGAAACGGCAACATCAGGCGGGCGACTGGGCCGCCTGGGCCCGCATGATCCGGCGAGTCCTGAATCTCGCGCTGGTGGCAATCCTCTGGTACGGCTATGAGGAATTGGGGGCAATTCGGGAACGATTGCCCACGCAAGGAGTGCTGCCGGTCTTGTATTGGTTGTTCAAAAGTCCTTTATTTCAGACGCTGTTGCACATCGCCGTCACTTCGCTCTGGATTCTGCCGGTCGTCTGGACCAACTGGCCGATTCGAGTTGGTTACGCGGTTTTCTCGGGCCTGCTGCATCTCGCGTTATCGTATTGGTTCTATTTCCAATGGGTGCATACCGATCCGGGCAGCATCGATGGGGGGCCGCTGGGATTTCTCACCTGGACCATTCCGACGATCGCCGGAACGGTCGCCTGCGACTATTGGTTCTCGACGACCGACCACAGAAAACTGGGGCCTTACCTGGGGTGGGGCATCGTTCTGATGGCGTTTGGCTGGGTGATTTCTTGTGGCACGACGATCTATGACGTGCCCGAATCGCAGCAAGCACTCCACCCGGAACAGAAGTACGGCGACAACCCGGTCATTCCCTCAGGAGAGCAATTTGCCGCTTGGAATCATCGGCCGGCCGAGCCCCCCTTCGTTCCCCCGCCCGATCTAGTGCACCGCAAGGAAAATTATTGGATGATGAGCCAGCAACACGGCACCCTGTCCTACCTGATTTTTTCAGCCGGGTTGTCCCTGGTGGTGTTTGCCTTTTTCGTGTGGTTGTGCCAGGTGCAGGGAGTGCAGATCGGTGTCTTTCGCACCCTGGGGGTCAATGCCCTGGCGGGATACATCCTGCATGCCTTCTCCGGACAGATCGTGGGGAAATTTCTCCGACCCGATTCGTCCTCGTTCGAGGTTTACACCGGCTTCGCCGTCTATTTTCTACTGGTCTACCTGGTGTTGCGGTTGATGGAATGGCGGCGAATTTTTATCCGCATGTAACGCGGTTTGCGACCGCCCGAAAGTCCCCATTCCGTCGAGGACTCGCCAGTCGCCATGGACCAACAACGGCGGGTGGTCGGATCTGATCAAATCAGAGCTCGGCCAACTCGGCTCAACGGGGGTGGAACGGCAAGGCTCATGGGTCACGCCCATCCGCAACGAGGGTGAAAACTGCAAAATCCCCTGTTCCTGCGCCGCGATGGAGCACTGTGGCGAC
>JAXMBR010000019.1:0-65899 GCA_046349715.1 Planctomycetaceae bacterium
GAACGCGTAAGCCCCGCCGAATTCTTTGACTTCATGCGGGCGCGGGCGACCCCAGTTTTGTTTGAACCCGACGTTCACGATCAATCCTGGACCGATCGCAATCAACAGCACCAGAAACCACCCGGCGCGCGAGGCCGGTCCGAGTCGGGCCGTAGGCAACGTGAGCAGTGCGGTCACGGCCCCGCAACCGGCCAGGATCAACGGAGGATAAATCGCCAGATGATAAAACGCCAGACACGGCGCGGAATGAAACCACGGCCACGTCCTGCGATCGGGATCAAAGAACAACCCCGAAATCCACAAATCGAGCGGAGTCCAGCGAAAGACCACCGTTAGCCCGAGCAAAATCAGGGCCGGCCAGAGGATCGGCCAACGGGTCAAAAACACCCACGAAGCGCGTCGGCCCCCGATCCGGGCGACCGGCGCACGATCGAAACCGGATTCGGATTCGATCGCGATGATTTCGGGAAACTGATCAACCGGCAGCAAGTGATTCATCGCCCGTGTTTCACCAATTCAAGTTCGTAAATAGCCACCCACCAGCGTCACCAGACAACTGCCGACAATTACCGGCAGCCAGGCGGCCAGATCGGGCGGCAGGACATGATTCATGCCGAGCATCTGGCTCCCTTGCAGCACGCACACCATCAATCCCTGCACGAAGGCGCAAAACGCGGCGTCCGCAACCAGTCCGGTGCTTTCCCGGCGCACAATCAACGGAATCGTCAGCATCACCGCAATCACGGTCAACAACGGATGAACGAACCGGGAGTGCAGATGCAGCACCAGGCGATGCACCGACACGATGCCGAACGCCGGGTTTTGAATGCGATGGATCAATTCCATCGTCGACAGCATCGAATAGCTGGTTTTTCGCTGGTAGAGCTGGTCAGGCGAGATTTCCGTCGCCACGAACACGGCGTCTCGCTTCGGCTCATAGCGAATGACTTTTTCCCCCTCGATCGTCAACGGCAAGTCGGCGTACTCGGGTTGCGTGCCGTACAGCAACCATCCCGACCGCCGGCCTTTGCTGGCCCGATGGAACACGGCCCGTTCCGCGCGCAGAGTCGTCATCTCCTCCACGATTCCCGGCGTCGGCAGCACGAACTCCGCCTGGTCAATGGTCAGGTCGGCGGGACGGATGGCTTTCCCATCAATGGTGATCCAGGTCACATGATCGTAGGTCGGTTCGACCGGCGGCGCTTCCTTGGACGAGGCTCCTCGGCCTTCCAGCATCTGGTAAGCAAATCGGGGAAGCACAACCTCTTGATTGACAACCAGCAATCCGCTGACGACGGCGCTCACGAACACCAGCGGCGCCAACACCCGGCGCATCGGGATCCCCGCCGCCAACATCGGATGCAATTCCCCGCTGCGTTGAAAAAGGATCAACACCACGACCACACAGAGCAGCGTCAGGACGGGGCCGGCTCGATCCAGGAAGAGAATGGCCTGGTAGCCGTAGTACAGAGCAATGCGCTCAATCAACTGCGGGAGCCCGCCCCCTTCGTTCCGAGCGATGAATTCATCCAGATTTTCGAGCAGATCGATGACCACATACAACCCGAACAGCGCCGTGAAACACACCACAAAGGTGTGAAAGAAACTGCGCAGCAGGTAGCGATCGAACGTCAGCACGGCGCCGCAACATCCTTGTGGCGGAATCTCGGTCGGCAGAGGAGACGCGTCCTCCTCGAAATCGGCGGGGGATTACATGCCAAAACCTCAATTCCGTCAAGAGGTTCTGACCAAGCCGTTGGCTGCGGTTAATCCGCCCCGATCACGAGCCAGCCGCCGCTCAACCGAATCGAGTTGATTTCCGGCGGGGTCTTTCCTTCCGGCCAGTAGTTCGCCGGCAACTGCCGCGGAAACGACTGTTTGGTGAAATTCGCTTCAATCACCTTTTTCACCGCCAGTTCCGCCAGAGAATTTCCGCTCGAAGAGCCGTCCAGATGCTGCACCTGCACATTCGTCAGGTGAACTTCCCATTGATCGCCCTGCTCACGAATCTGCATCGTGAGGGCAATCTCCAGGGCCGGCAGTAGGGCTTGTCCCCCGATCTGAAAGCCTGCCCGAATCACCACCCGCGCTTCGTCTTCCAGCAGTTCCACAGTGATCGGGTCGACTTCGGCTAACTCGATATGCACATTCAAATCCGGCAGGCCGCTGAGAGCCTGTTCATTTTCCACCCCCAGCTTGAATCCCGGCAAATCCCGGGTATTGATCTTCTTGCCCGCCAGATCGAACCGTTCAACCAGCCCTTGCAACAATGAATCGTGCACGTACAGGCTGACCCCGTGATCCGCCAGCAGCCCCGATGGCACCGGAGGCGGAGTCTGCATATCCAGGGCGGCCGCGACCGCAATCGCCACGTGGGCATGCGTTTCCGTCGTCAGCACCTGGATGCGATCCGGAAAAGTGTTCGTCTGCCGGAGCCACGGCTGAACCGTGGATTTCAGCAACCGGTTGCCCTCGCTCAGTTTCTGATCGATTTCCCCGTCAAAACGTGGATACAGCTCGTCGGCAAGGCGTTGCCGGGCAAAATCGTTGGCCTCCACCTTGCGCGACTCGGCGATGTTGAGAATCACCCGCTCGACGAGCGGCCCCAACGGCCGACCGGTAAAGTGCGTCACAGCGCCGACGCTCTGATTGTCCGCCCGGACCTGGATCTCCGCGTGTCGCGTCGCCAGCTGGTACCCATCGAACAGAACTTCTTTGACGGCATGGAATTGCTGATGGCCCAGCGTGTTCACAATCGCTTTGCTGTTGTATCCCTGAGTGTTGCTGTTCACCTGCCCGTCGACCACCACCCAGGCACGTCCCTGCGTCGAACTGGGCTTCAAATCGACCCGGAAAGTCGACTTCGTCACCTGGGTGCCGCGAATGATCGTGTCTTCAAATGTGTCCTGGACATCGCCCGTTTGAACCGTTTCTCCCGCAGCGATCCGATTCAAAAAATCTTCCCGCACCACGAGATGCAGATTGGGAACGGCGAGCGATGCCTGGGGAGAACGAGCCGGCAATGGATCGTCCTTAAATTCTTGACCGCAAATCGGTTGAGTCGCCAGCCCTAAAATCGCCAGGCAAATTCCGAGATTCGACACCGGCCAACCGGCCTTCCGCTTCGGACGGCGATTAAATTCCATAACCCTTTCCAATGCATGGCTTTCCGCCCGCTGGGGGAGGCGAACCGCATCGCAAGATGAAAGGAAGTGGATGTGCATGACGTCGCGCCGGGAAGATGCCCTGTTGCACCTTGGATTCATCGTAATTGTACGTCACTCACGTCAACCGGATGCGAGGTGGCGAGACGGCAACAGGGATTTCGCGCCAGATGTTCCAACCGGCCGGAACCTCCCGAATGGAGCGGTCTGTTGAAAATAGGAAGCATCGGCAGCAGTTGATCATCCTGAGCATCCGTTCGTTCCGGATTTACCGCCTGCAGCGCGGGGTTCGGAAAGTGAAGAACCCCAGTCGACGGCGGATTCGCTTTCCCGGTATCATCGCGACTGCGGGAGTTCCGTCGATCCTTTTATCAATTCCTGAACTGCGAATCTGTATGTCGAAAACGTCATCGTTCCAGTTGGCGATGGTGGCCCGGGATTCGACGCCGCGCATGAGGCAGGTTCAACAGGAGTTGAGCGCAATTTCCCGGCGGCAGCCGAACGTCTCCGTGGTCGAATTCGCCTCGCCCGATCTGCTCACGTCCGAAGGCGTGTCCTGGGACCTGGTCGTCGTGCTGGGAGGGGACGGCACGATCTTGCGCACCTGCCGGCAGTTGGGAGAACAACAGGTGCCGATGCTGGGCGTGAATCTGGGGCGCCTCGGTTTTCTGGCTGACCTCTCCCCGGAGGAATTCGAGCGAAAACTCGTCCATTTTGTCCGGCGAGAATATTCGGTCGTCCATCACCTGATGTTCGAATGCCGGCTGCTGCGCGCCAACGGGAGCTCGGAATCGTTTCTCGGCCTCAACGAAACCACGGTCCAGACCGGCGCTTCGTTGCGCATGTTGAACATTCAACTGGCCATCGATCGTGAGCGAGTGACGACCTATAGCTGCGATGGATTGATCGTCAGTACGCCCGTCGGTTCGACGGCGCATAGCCTGGCCGCGGGCGGACCGATTCTGCGTCAGGATCTGCAAGCGTTTGTGATCACGCCCATCAGTCCGCACACGCTCACCAATCGCCCGTTGGTCGATCGGGCCGATTGCACCTACCGCTTGTCGCTTCCGGAAGTTCCCGAGGGAGTGATGTTGGTGGTCGACGGCCAGATTCGCCGCGCACTTGAGACAGGAGACATTGTTGAAGTCCGCCGGGCTCAAGTCACCTTTCAACTGGCTCGCCTCCCCGGCCACAGCTACTACGACACGCTGCATCGTAAGCTCAACTGGGGCGGCGGCCCGAATTATGACAGCCCCTGAGCCTCTGGCGACCAACCCCGGTATCACTGATCGAGTGCGGAGTCTTTGCCCGTATTGGAATGAATCCTCTGCAAGCCCCACGACCAATTCGTGCGGCTCTGCTTAAGTTCTTCCGCATTTCACCGCGTCATCCCGCGGCAAATTGAAGCCCCAGCGCCCTCGCCGCAACAACCGCTCTTGCCGGAACTTGCGTTGGCCGTTACAAGTTCTGCGCGACAGACTTTCGATGGGTCATTTGCTGCGAGAAGCGACATGGATGTTGTACTTCGCGCCTGGAGCGCAATTCCTTGGCGACAATTCGCGAACAGGGTACGGAACGCATCGTGCCAGTTCATCGGAGGAGGCGTTCTCCTGGGCGTCCTCGGCGCCGCCGGCCTGCAACAATTTCAGGCTCACTGGGGAACGTCCGGCCCAATGGCCCGGGCCACGACTGCGGCGCTCCTCTGCGGACTTCTCCTATGCGTGCTGGGTTTACGACGACGAAACTGGACATGGCCGACCTGGCTCGCTGTTTCCGCCGCGCTCTCACTGATTCTGCCCAGCGGATTTGATCTGACGGCGACACTTGTTGCGCGGCTGCCGGGCAGACTGGCTGACCAGAGCGGGATGGTCGACGCAATCAGTTACGGCCTGGCCCTGCTTTCCTTGGCGGTCCCGGCTGGTTGTTGGTGGGCTTGCGTTTTTGCCATCATGACGGCTGACCGATCGCAACAGGAGCCGCACTCCGCAGTCGTAGACGGGTTGCGATTCGCAGCCGGCCTCGCGGCAGGCATTTTGTTCAATGCGTTTCTGCTCGGCCCATTTCTGGGGGAAGACCTGGCGACGATTGTCGTGGCCACCGCCAGTTTCGCCCTCAGCTACCGGGCCTGGAATCAACAGCGGTCTCCGCAGGTGGCTCAACCGACATCCGGAGAATTGTCCCCCCTCTCCTCTTCGAATCCTCTCGTCGAATCCACATTTCTGCTGGCAGCCTGCTTCGTTTGCGGCGGGGCACTCTCGCTCAGTCAGCGTCTGGGAAACCTGCTCGCTCCCCAGACGGCTTATCTGCAACAGTCTGCCTGGGCCGTCATGATCGCCGGACTCGCGGCCGGCGCCCTGACGGGGCAAATCGCGTCCGTTTCCAAACGACGGATCGGCTGGGGAATGTTGCTGATCGCGGCCGGATTGACGATCAACTTCGCCGGTTTTTCCTGGGCATTGAATTATCGACTGTGGGGAGCGGCCTATGTGACCAATGCCACGCTGCATCAACTTTCCTGCGTGGCGTTGCTGGCGGTCCTGCTGGGACCGTTGTCTTTCGCCGCGGGCTTGATGATGCACAGTCCACAAAACCGATTCCTCGCGGCGGGAATGGCCGGGCTCATCCTCGGCTGGCGCTGCACCGCGGAGCTCACCGGATCGATCACCGAAGGGCAGCTCGGAACACTCCTGATCCTGAGCGCCGGCCTGCTGGCGCTCGCGGCGTTTCTCGCCACACACATCTGGTCTGCGAAACGATGGCAAGTCGGACTGGCGTGTTGCGGAGTGGCAGCCTCGGCGATGACGGCGCTCTGGCTCCCGGCGGGAAGTCTCCATCACCCGGCAAAGATTTTGTTCTCCACCAGTTCGTTTCTGGCCGCGCGAGCGGGGTGGAAAACGGAGTACTTGCCGCAGCTGGAAGACTCCCGGTTGATCGCCTCCGCCACCAGTCGAGCCGGTTCGCTGACTCTCTGGAAGTCGCGCGGCGTCGACCTGATGGTGCGTGAAGCCGGCGTTCCGCGAGGATTCATCGCGGCGCGTCCCGACCTCTCTCCGCAGGCCCCGGCTGAAGTGTTGCAGGTCATCTTTCCGCTGGTGGTGGCGGAAGAAAAACACCGCGTACTGCTGCTCGGCGGGTCCAGCGGAGTGCCCCTCTCGACCTGCCTGGGCTTCCCCGTGGAGCAAGTGACCTGTGTGGAACCGGACCGTGAGCGGATCAAGTTTATTCGCGGGCCGATCGCGGCGGAACGAGGCTATGACCCGTTTGCCGACGACCGCGTCTCCCACGATTGCCGCCCCATCGAGCTCGCGGCGGCGATGTCGGACGGCGAGTTCGACGTCATTGTCTCCAGCCCGCCCCTGCCCATCCTGTCAGCCGCCGCTCCGCAGTTCACGCGAGAATTTTACCGGCGCGTTTCCCGGAAACTGACGTCGAATGGCGTTTTCTGCCAACGATTCGAGGCGATGGATTTCGGCCCGCAGCCGATGCAACTCGTCGTGCACAGCCTGCAAGAGGCGTTTCGGAACCTCATCGCCATCGAGATCGGCGTGGGAGATTTTTTGTTCATCGCCACGAATTCCGACCACGGCCTCGTCCCGCGCGATCTCCCGGAACGCCTGGAAACGGACCACGTCTCGCGAGTGCTCGCGCGCAGCGGGTGGGATTGGTCCACCTTGCTGACCTTGCCGGCCTGGGACCATGAAGCACTCCAACAATTCGCGGCCGAAGGAGTTTGGCGCGGAAACACCGCGTCGAATTGCCGGCTGACCATGACGGCGCCTCGGGAAATGCTGCGCTGGGGGCCGAAGTTGCAGGAAGTACAGCAACTGTTGACCAAGCCGAAAACCGACCCGCACGTCGCCGAAGCGGAAACCGGTTTGACGAATCCGGTCGTGCCGTCTTCACGCCGATCCCGCTATCTGGACTGGCTGGGAGACGAAGCGGTCTCGCGCGACGTGTTGCGCCGGCTCTCGGAAGTCGTGGCTCAGACGAAAATCATCCACGAGAGCCCGGACAAATTCTGGCTCGATTATCGCAAGGTGTTGCGGGAAGAAATTCAACAGCGCCCCCGGACGGAAATCCGCCAGGTCGCGGTTACGGCCGAGACGGAACGGGTGCTCCATCGTGAAGACGAGCGCCGCAAGCAATACTTCGCTGCGCTGGGCAAAGCCGGGAATCTGGAACACCGGGACCTGGACTCGGTCTATGAATTGGAAAAGTTTTTCCAGCCGTACGATCCTCTGCTGAGCCTGTTCGCCCGGCAAGAAACGGCCGAGCTCCTGGCCATGTATGGGCATCCCGATCCGGCGGCCGAACTCCAGCTCCGGTTGCATGTGATCAACTTCGCCCCCGTGGGAGACCGTTCGCTGCGCAATGTGATCGCGGCGATGGAACTGCTCCTGTCTCACCCCGACTGCGCGGCCAATCCGCAATTTCGGTTTGACACGCTGAATGGATTGATGCAAACCATGAGAACCCGATGGGAAGCTCGCAGCACTTCGGAAATCAAATCCGTCCGTTTCGTCATCCAAGACGTCGACCGCAGTATCGTGGCCATCGAAAAATCGTTGGAAGAAATGGATCGTTTGCGACCGGAGTCCGGTGTCTCGCTGGCGGACTGGACCTTGCGCAAGGCGGTGATTGAACGGGCATTGCTTCGCCCGCTCCGCGGCTGCCGCGCGGAACTGCTGCCGCGAGACGAAGCGAATCGAGCCATGGCGGATGCGGCTCGGGAAGAAATGAAGAAACCTCGGAAGAAATAACGCGTCGTCCAGGTCCGCTGCACCCTTCGAATAACAGTCCCGCCGCGGACCGACCTTCGAACTGGCGTGATGCGCTAAGATTGATGCCGATCGATTCCGCCTGACATCGTCGTGCTGACGGACCGATCGCTCGGTCAGGGTTCGGACAGGATGTCCTCCGGCGTGAATTCGTACAGTTTCGATTTCGCCGCCGTCTCCGGAAGCATTTGAAATAAATAGATCTGCACGCGCTCGTATTGGGTGAGATCCTGGTGCTCCCGGACCAACCGGCGTACGGTCTGCAACGTCTCTTGCGCCTGCTGATCATCACTGTCGGGCGCAAACGGCACCCGCATGGCGATTCGCAAGGTCGTCGGGTCTTTTTTGTGCCGGCCCCCTTCGACCTTAGGCAGCGAATTCTGAACGTGCGACCGATGGCTTCGGTCAGCCCTCGAAACGGTCGGGTATGCAACTCCCAATAGAGGAAGATCGTCGCAGTCGCGAGCAGTCCGGCCAGCAGCATTCCCAAGACGACCATCCGACCGGAAACCTGCCGGGGACGTGGTGACGCGGCGCGGGAGGGTTCCGGCTGAGGAGTCATCGGTCCAGATCTTTCCAAAGCGCTTCCAGGGTGGAATAGGGTCTCGGGGCCCCGGCGTGAAATGCCACCGTTCCCTTGCGATCGATCAGAAACAGCCCGGCCAGCGGCTGGTTTGCGGCGGACCAACGCCCCCAATGACGGTGGATCGAGCCATCCACGTCGCTGACCAGCGGAAACGACAACGCTCCCAGGGCTTTCAGCGCCCGACGGTTCTCTTGCGGGATGGCCGTGCTGATCCCCACGACTTTCACGTCCTGCCGCTTCAATTCCTCCGCTCGATCCCGCAGCGTCAGCAATTCGCGACTGCGATCGGCTCCCACGGCGCCGTCGTAAAAGGCCAGGATGATCCGGTGACGGCCGAGATAGCTCGATAATCGGAAGACGGTGTTATTCTCATCCACGCCTTCAAAGAGCGGGGCTGGCACAGACGTCGTCGCCGCCGCGACCTGTGCGTCGAAATCGAGGGGTCGATTCGCTCGAAGTCGATAGACGCAGACTCCCACGATCGCGAGGCCGGCCAGCAGGACGAAATAGAGTCGACGATCCATGAATCAGCACGCTCCGCGGGCGCGTCATCGCGAAGCACCGCACGGTTTCTCTGAAATTAGCTTCCAGCGGCCATTGCGCCGAAAGCGACGGTCGACCCAACTCACCGGAATCGGGATCAACGCGATTGTCAGGAACACGTTATTCCCCGGAAGCCGATTCAGCAAGCACCCCTCGCCTGGAATGGCCAATCGGCTCGCCGCTGATCGTTCCCTTATTCCCTGATGGCGATGGATTACCCGCCGGCGATGGCCCCGACCACCAAAAAGGGTTCGGCGCCGTTCGCAATCGGTTCAGGGAGCAGGTCGTCCGGCGATTCCAAGGAGATGTCTCGCTGACAGGCAAAGTATCTCAAGAACGGGCGGCGCTGCTGCGTGACATGATCACGAATCGTTCCCCGCAACATCGGAAATCGGCTTTCCAGCGCATCCAGGACAGTCCGCGCGGTCACCGGCGAGGCAACCTCCAACTCCACTTCGGGACCGGCCTGCGCCAGCGTTCTCAGATGAAAGGGGAGAGCCACGCGAACCATTGAAATCTCGCTTTAACGACAACCCTCGACACGGTTTGCCACACTCGCTGTTACGAGGGGAGTGTATCACGACGCACTGGCTTGCCAATACCCAGAGCGCGCCATCAGCGTTAATCATTACCCAAAAACAAGTTACGACTCATGAAAAAATATCGATCTGACTAGACTTGCCCGGACTTCGATTCGAGACAATAATAGACCAGTCCGCTGAGACTGAATCTCAGTGTCATGCTCAAGACAAACGAATTCGAAGCTTTCTGACGAGAGTCGACGAATGGATTTTTCTACGCAGCCGCACACCGCATCGAACGCGCGTCCGCTGTGTCACTGTCTGGGTGTCACCGCGAATGAGGTTCGGTCTTGCATCGACGACGAAAACCTCAGCACAGTCCGCGGCGTCACCAAAGCCTGCGGCGCCGGAGGGGGATGCACGTCGTGCCACCGGCATATCAAACGCATGCTGCAGGAGCACGCGCTTCAGCAGCGCGGCGTGGAAGCAGGCATCGTCCCGGCGCTCGGCTTCGCCTGAGGCATCAAGCCGAACTGCGGGACGAGCAGGACCTGGCTTAGTGCCCTCCCTCGTGATCGCCCATCTGGTGACCGAGGTAGATTTCCAGCCCGATCTTGCTGATCAGTTCCAGTCTGCGATTCCAGCCAGTCGACGTGTTCTTCGGATTCCCTGAGAATTCCGGTCAGCAGATCACGGCTAGCGGCGTCTTTTTCCTCTTCGCAGATCTTGATCGCATCGCGGTACTTCAGCACCCCGTTCGTCTCCAGCGCCAAGTCATTCTGAAATTGCTCCGGAACCGTCGTGCCGACGCGGATCACGTCGTATCGGGCGATTTCCGGCACCCCTTCCAGGAAGATGATGCGGTCAATCAGCTTGTCGGCGTGCTTCATCTCGCCGATCGACTCGTGATAGTGCTTGTCACCCAGCTTGTTCAGGCCCCAGTTCTTGCACATTTTGGCCTGGACGAAGTATTGATTGATGGCGGTCAGCTCAATCGTCAATCCGGCATTCAAAGCGTCGATGACTCGTTGTGAACCCTGCATGATGTTCCCTCGCGTTCCGTGAATCCATTGATCCGTCCGGCCTGATCGACCGGCGTGCGAGGGATTCTAGTGGTCAAACCGTGATCAAAGCCAGACTCGCAGAGCCGGCCACGGCAATTTTTCACCGATTGATATTCGAAGTCTTGAAGGAATTGACATCGAGTCTGCGTGGCAAGCAGAAACCGGGAGCCCGGCGTCCCGGACGCGGGAATTTGACGTACGGGACTTACTGCGCGGGCGTTTCCGCCGGAGCGTCCACCACGACAAGCTGATGATTGGCGACGTCGTACTCGTACTTCTTGCCGCCTGGCAAAACCGGCAGACGAATATTATTTTCCTTGATGATCCGCGTCATGAATTCCTCGTAAGAATTCGGGTAACGCCCTTCGGACGCGTTGAACAAGTTCAGCGCATGAGCAATGGTGGTCTTCGAAAGCTGTTCCAGCATCGGGCCATAGGCTTGCAGCGGGGCGGTGACCGGGTCCGACACCCGGACCTTGGAATCACTCACCTTGGCCCCGTCTTCGGGCTTGTGCTCGCCAACGTTTTGCGTCGTCTTGCCGATGATGCTGTTGGGCGACTTCTTGGGCTCTTCGCAACCGACCAGGCACAGCAGAATCAGGCTTCCAGACCACGACAGGCAGCGCATGGGGGGCTTTCCAGAAAAGAGACAAAATCTCAGTCGACGATTTTCAGTGTAACGTGACCGCCGCAGACTCGGAAGCCGCGCGCGTCTCTCCCCGCGGTCCCCCGGCGGCATCCGGCTGGGAATGCCCATCGTGGAATTTTCTGAAAATTGCGGGTTTAATCAACAAACGATTCCTTGCCGAAAAATACGAACTGCAAACTCTGGAGATTCGCGCTCATGTCCAGCAATATCCAGTCCGTCCTCACGGAGACACGCAAATTTCCGCCGCCGGCCAGCTTTATCCGGCAGGCGCATATCAACAGCGATGACCAGTATCAGCGGATGTGGCAGCAGGCCAAGGACGACCCCGCCGGGTTCTGGGGCGAACTGGCCGCCAATCTGGTCTGGGACAAGAAGTGGGACAAGGTTCTCGACGGTCCGATGCCCGAGACCAAGTGGTTTACGGGGGGCAAGCTCAACGCCAGCGTGAATTGCGTCGACAAACACCTGACGACCTGGCGAAAAAATAAAGCCGCGATCATCTGGGAAGGCGAACCGGGCGACACCCGCGTGCTGACCTACCAGGACCTGCACCGGGAAGTCTGCAAGTTTGCGAACGTGCTGAAACGGCTGGGGGTGCAGAGCGGCGACCGGGTGACATTGTACCTGCCGATGATTCCCGAACTCGTCATCGCCATGCTGGCCTGCGCCCGGTTGGGAGCGACGCATTCGATCATTTTCGGCGGCTTCAGCGCCGGCGCCGTCGCCGATCGTAACAACGACGCACAGGCGAAGATCATCATTACGGCCGACGCCAGCTGGCGGCGCGGCAAGGAAGTTCTGCTCAAACAGGCGGTTGATGAAGCGATGGAAAAGTCGCCGACCGTGCAGAAAGTGGTCGTCGTGCGGCGGACCGGCCAGCAGATTCACATGCAGCCCGATCGCGATTACTGGTGGCACGACCTGATGAGCGATGTCACCGCCGATTGCGACCCCGTTCCCCTCGACAGCGAACATCCGTTGTTCATCCTGTATACCTCCGGCAGCACGGGCAAGCCCAAAGGCGTCCTGCACACCACGGCGGGTTATCTGCTCGGCACCCAAATGACGACGAAATGGGTCTTTGACCTCAAGGAAGAAGATACCTACTGGTGTACGGCCGACATCGGCTGGGTCACCGGACACAGCTACATCTGCTACGGTCCGCTGCAAAACGGGACGACGGTGGTCATGTATGAGGGCGCGCCGAACTGGCCCGATGAAGGCCGGTTCTGGGAAATGATCGAGAAATACCGCGTCACCGTCTTCTACACGGCGCCGACCGCGATCCGCGCCTTCATCAAGTGGGGAGATCATTGGCCGGCCAAGTTCGACCTGTCGAGCCTGCGGCTGCTCGGTTCCGTCGGCGAGCCGATCAACCCCGAGGCGTGGATGTGGTACCACAAAACGATTGGCGGCGAGCGATGCCCGATCGTCGACACCTGGTGGCAAACCGAAACCGGCGGAATCATGATCAGCCCCCTGCCCGGCGTGACTCCGACCAAACCCGGCAGTTGCACCCGCCCTCTGCCCGGCATCGTTCCGGCGATTGTCGATAAAGACGGCAACGAACTCGGCCCCAATGAAGGGGGCTTGCTCGTGATGAAACAGCCCTGGCCTTCGATGTTGCGTACCCTCTATGGCGATCATGAACGATTCAAATCGACGTATTTCAGCACCATTCCCGGCTGCTATTTCGCTGGCGACGGCGCGCGGAGAGACGAAGACGGCTACATCTGGGTGATGGGGCGCGTGGACGACGTGCTGAACGTCGCCGGGCACCGCTTGAGCACGATGGAAGTGGAGTCGGCACTGGTGGCGCATGCTCAAGTGGCGGAAGCCGCCGTCGTCGGGTTCCCGCACGACATCAAAGGAGAAGGCATCTGCTGTTTCGTCACACTGAAAAAAGGCGAAGGCAGCGACGCCCTGACGGCGGAATTGATCGGCCACGTCCGCAAGCAGATCGGCGCACTGGCCACGCCCGACAAGATCCGCTTCACCGCCGCGCTGCCGAAGACGCGCAGCGGAAAAATCATGCGTCGGCTCTTACGCG
Organism: Planctomycetaceae bacterium; assembly: GCA_046349715.1. Lineage (GTDB taxonomy): Bacteria > Planctomycetota > Planctomycetia > Planctomycetales > Planctomycetaceae > CAZDGB01. The sequence goes on from JAXMBR010000019.1 coordinate 13,356, forward strand.
ATATCGCCGCAGGCCGCGAGTCGGCCGGCGACACGACCACGCTGGAAGATTATTCGGTGCTGGCGAAGCTCAAAGAGCAGGAAGAATAGCCGTCTCCGATCAAATCTGAAGCAGGGTGAAGGCTGTCATCGGGGGGGAGCCTAGGCGCTGCTGCGGGCGTCTGGACGACGGTGTCCCCAAGGAGATCCTCCGGACCTGACTTCCGGGAGATCCAGGCGCTGTAATCCGCGTCGGAGTCACTCCGCCAGCAACAGCCGTGACGTCGCGGCGTCACTTCGGCTTGACAATGTTTACAAAAGTAAATATTTAACGTCGTACACATTCAGGAGCCCGTCATGGAAGACCCGGTCGAACTGTCCGACGCCGAGTGGCTGATCATGAATCTGATCTGGGAGCGTCAGCCCCTCATGGCCCAGGAGATCATTGCCGAACTGAAAGACCCTTGCGGCTGGTCGCCGGCGACGATCCGCACGATGCTGCATCGGCTGATCAAAAAGCACGCCCTCGATTATCAGCCCGAGGGAAATCGTTACCTCTATCGCGCGGCCGTACGGCGGGCCGATTGCGTCCGCCGGGCGGCGAAGTCGTTTCTCGACCGCGTGTTCGACGGCGAAGCGGCCCCCCTGCTCGCGCACTTTGTCCGCACCGCGAAATTCACCCCGGCGGAACTGGCCGAACTGAAAAAACTTTTGAACGAAAAGGAATGAGAACCATGGACGGTTTCGTCGAGTATTCGAGTCAGTTCGCCGCGCTGGCCCTCTGTGCGGCAGTCAGCAGTTTGCCGCTGTTTTTGCTGGTCGGCGCGATCACCTGGGGAGGCCGCCGCTGGCTTTCCGCCCGAGCGCGGTTCGCACTGTGGACGCTGGTGCTCGTCCGTATGATTGTGCCGTTCAGCGTGGAAACGCCGTTCGGACTGGGGATGTTTTTCAATCATTGGACGGTCTACGAGGCGATTCCTGTGGCCGAACCCCATGGCCTATTGGTGGAGTACGATGAGACCGGCGGCGTTCAACTGAGCGATTCCGTAACGGGAGATGTCTCCAGTCTGTCACCCATGGAAACCTGGATGATGTGTCTGGAAACGATCGCCTGGATCAGTTTGCCAGTGGTCAGTCTGCTATTGGCCGGATGGCTCCTCGCGACGTCTGTGCAATTGACGCAACGAGTGCGTCACGGCATCGAACCGAATGATCCGGGGTGGTCCGAATTGCTCGCCCAGGGCCGCAAAGAATTCAACATCCGTGTGCCAGTGCATCTGCGCGTGCTGTCGAATTGGACGACGCCAGCGACGATGGGTTTTTTCCGGCCGGTGATCATTCTTCCGGAAGATGCCGCGTTGCTGAGCCGGTCGGAATTGCAGCATGTCTTATGGCATGAGTTGGCTCATATTAAACGGTGCGACACGGCATGGAATGGCCTGTGGATCGCCGCCCGTTGTTTCCAATGGTGGAATCCGTGCTTCTGGATGACGCAGCGCGCCTGGCTGGCCGAGCGGGAACTCGCCTGCGACGCGCTGGTAATGCAACATCTCGGTTCCGATGCGGCGACCGATTATGGCCGGACGCTGCTGCGGTTTCTGGAACGCCTGTCGCAATCTCCGAGGTTCTCCCCAGCGGTTCAGTTGCCGGGGTTGGTGATGTTTCTCGGCGGAAAAAGCGCCATACGCCGGCGGCTTCAGGCGCTCGCCCATCCGCTGGTGATCGAAACCGCCTGGGGGCGTTGGGCCAGTTTCGGCGTGCTCTTGCTGTTGGCGATTCTCGGCCTGACCGACGCCGCCGCGTCAAAAGTGGTCGTCCTGCCGAAGAACGACATCACCGTTCCGGCCGGGACGGAATGGCAGTTCGGCCTGCCGGATGCACCCGATGAGCCAGACCTGTCGCAGGTCGTGCGCCAGTACGATGTCAGCAAGGCTGTGGCCCGCATTCGGCAAGACGCTCCGGGGGCTCGTGCAGAAATCGAAATCTGCCAGATGATTCAGGGGAGTCAAGAAATCTTTCCGTGGATCAATGGAAAGCCGCAATCCGGCCACTGTGTGATCGAAGGCAATTTTTTAACGGTCACAGCGACGCAACCCCAACAGGCCGCCGTGCAAATGATCTTAAGTCACTGGGAGAAATTTGGCCAACGGCAAATCACGGTCGAAGTGCGGTTCCTCTCGACGGAAAAAAATCTCAGCGATCTTTTACCGACGCCGGGTGGGCAAATTGTTTCCCCCCTCCCCCACCAGGAACTGGATTTGTTAGCTCCGGTCCAGACGGCTCACGAAGTGAACAACTCGCTGGTCGGTCCGTCGTTTGTTCGCGTCATCTCGCCGTCAGAGCGGGACCATGTCACGCAACTACTCCAGAGCGACGCGCGATCCTCGTTGATGTTTGCACCGAAAGTCACGCTCTTCAGCGGCCAGTCGGCCAACGTGAGCGATAAAGTTCAACGACCGTTTGTCACCGGGTTGCGCAGCCTGGACGGAGGAAAACGAGAACCTCAGATTTCCATGTTTTCGGAGGGTGTTCAGTTCGGCATGCGAGCGATGCAGGTCGAGGGTGAGCGGCAGATCCAATTGAATCTCCAGGTCCGGAAATCTGAACTTCTGGACGTTGAAGTCGTCAAGGCCCAGATTGCCGGGCAGGAGGAAGCAACCGCCGTTCAGGTACCTCACGTCCGGGAATCGAACTTGAAAACGGCCGTGACGCTGACCAGCGACCACAGTGTGCTGGTTTCTCCGCTCCGCCGCGACAAACAAGGAAAATTGCAGATTTACCTCGTGACTCCTCGGTTGATTGAGGGGTATTGATTTTCGGTCCCGCGACTTTTCTTGCTCAGAAAAAACCTGCGCTCATCATCGCTTGCAATCGGGTCCTGAATGGATAGAATTCAGGACCCGGGCAATCCGCCTTTGAGGGGCCGTAGCTCAATTGGTTAGAGTACCGGACTGTCGATCCGGTGGTTGCGGGTTCGAGCCCCGTCGGCCTCGCTGAAAAGCCTCGTTCGCAAACACTGCGAATGAGGCTTTTTCGTTTATAGTCAGCGGGTTTTTGACTTCAACTTGCCTGCCTGGTCTCAGCACCGCCAAATCGGTCAATTCCCTCTGCTTGCCAAGCAGCTTCCGGTCTGTCTACACATTCCTCGTCGGGCCGAACTTGCTGTGGCCTGCGCGATCCCCGGTACCCGCACTTTTCTCGTTCGCTCTGATCTTTCCTGAAAAGAGTTGAAGAAAACCGAGTGCCAATAACGAGGCAACACGGAACCAGCGCTACGGCTCCACGTCGTCAGAGTTAGTGTGATGTTCTATAGAAAGCTGCATAATCACTTCATCGACTTGCAGCTTTTTGCCGTTTGCCATCAACCCCCCGACATAAAGATACTGCAAGTTTTGGACACCGGGCGATTCGGCCAACGCAATCAGGTGTGGGCCACCGTCTCCCTCTGCGTTATTTGAACCAAAGAAATTAAACTCTGATTCTGACGCGACTTGGCCGTCGGTAGAGCCCGCTGGCTTAGCAATTTGCTGCCCAGGCCAATTCTGCTGGCGCGCTGAGCATACAATTCCCCATATCGACGCCAGGGAAGATCCCCCCAACTGATGAATTGTACCGAAACAACTAATTAAATAGCTTGTCGCCCCACCCACCGTGTAATCCAAAACCGAAGTAACTTCGGGGGCATTAAGTGGATCGTCGATGTCCGTCCGAGGTGCCGCGAGAATCTCTTCTGTCTCTCGTTCGTTGCCCATCTTATTCTCCGTTTGAAAGACGCATTATCTCAAGACTGGAAACAGTGGCATCCGACTCTTCGAGGTATATGCCAATTGTGCCCAAATGGTCAGATGGCTCAAATTGACTGTTGATCTCGGGATTTCGTAGCGCCGCAACATCCAAACCGTTCCACCGAATTCTGTTCAAACTGCCAGAGGTAATCTCCAGTTCGAATGATTCCGATGGTTGAAGCGGCTTGCTGATTATCGAATCGTACTTCTCGGGATACTGGACCCGATACTCGCCGTTCGAATCGGGGATGAACACAAGCTGGGCTCGCCGAAGCGACATTCGACCGCCGCCAATCTTTCTGTCGACACGAAAGAGAAATCCTTGAGCCACAAAGCCGCTCGGCATGTCGGGGTGAGATCGCACTCCCAGGAGGACTCCAAACCCCCCCCGCCAGCCGTTCTGGTGCAAGTCCATTCGCAGCCTGAAGCCTGGGACCTCTACCCGCCCCAATGCAAGAATTCCATGGATTGCACAGCTCGCATTTAATACCCTCTGTGACGGATCAAATCGGATGAACGAGTTCGCATCGTTTGGCCAGAACACTTTTTTCGGCGGTTGATTCAGCAAACGATACCATCGCATCGGCACGAGTTCTTGGGACGCAAAATCCTCGTCAATCGCCCGCGACGAAGGTTCTGGGTCTGGAGTCACGGCATGAAATTGGCCGGGTGCGTCATGGGATTCGTCAACGGGTGCGAAAACTGATCGTGGAATGAGCGGCCACGAAACCGCCAGACCCACCAAAATGAGAAGACTGTAAAGACCAATCCAGATCCATCCTGATGCCTTTGTCGGCATTCGCAGGACGGTCACTTTCTTCGTCGGCCCGGAATAGATCGATTGCGTCGTAACTTCCGCCGCCGGCGGGCTGATTTCCAACTGCAGCAAATCCGCCAATCGGGCCTGTGTTGAGAGCGGGCCCAGCACCGCGATCACCTCGCTGATCGTCGGCCGCTCGGACGGATCCTTCGCGAGCAGACGATGGACAAAATCGTCGAGCATCGGTGGCATGTTTGATCGGATTGTCGACAATCGCGGTGGCGGGTCGTAGATGTGACCGTGCAGTTTGTGAGCTGCCGAGCTGTACTTGGGACCCGTGAACAGTGGTTTCCCGGTCAACAACCGAAAGAGCGTGGCTCCGAGGCTGTAAAGATCGGATTCCGGCCCGACTTTGCTGCCGCCAGCCTGCTCGGGAGACATGTAATCATAGGTTCCCAGGACGGCCCCCTGCGCCGTGAGCGACTCCCCCTCCGCTTGGGAATGAAAGCGGGCCAATCCGAGGTCCGCCACCTTCACATCACCCGCCTTGGACAGGAGCAGATTGGAAGGTTTCATGTCACGATGCACGATTCCAAAAGCGTGGGCGTGCGCCAGACCCAGTGCCGCCTGCCGAACAATTTCGCAAGCGTCATCAATCTGCATCGCACCGACGTGTCGACAAATCGATTCAACATTCGCCCCGTCGACATACTCCATCGCCAGGTAATGCGTCGCCCGATCGGCGCCGGCATCCAACGCCTGAACGATGTTCGGATGGGACAGCTGTCCGATCGCTGCCATTTCGCGTTCGAAGCGATCAATGGCATCCGGCGACGCGGCGAATTGTGGCGAAAGAAGCTTTAACGCGACGCGACGCCGCAGGCGAACATGCAGTGCCTCATAGACAACACCCATTCCGCCCGCACCCAGAGGGCGCACCAGTTGGTACTTGTCGATCTGGGAAAGATCGCCAGAGGGATTGATTTGTGAGATTGGCTGCTGGATTGCCATGGGGTTTCACCCTCAACGCCACGCCAGTCATCCAGATTTAAGATGGGATTAAGATGATGATCGCCGGACGTCTCCCTGAATGCAAGTGAGCGAATTCCTATCGAGAACGCGGCTACCCCACATCTTTCAACTGACGGGGCTGCGACCGCTCACGATCACTCCCGATTCACATCCCTTCCGCCAGAATCGGTAGGGGGCGGCCGGCAAAGACATGGGAACTCCCGTGCTGGACTGAATCTGTTACCTCGCGAATTCTCGCAAAAGTATGTGTAACCGTGATACTGCGACGGCGGGCCTCGCTGAACGGCCTTGTTTGCCACTCTGGCGAACAAGGCTGTCTCGTTTCCCACCGCGTGAATTTTTCCCGACGCCACAGCGGCTATCGCGAGGACTCGCCGGCGCCCGGGAAACGCGTTTCCCCACGCGGCACGGATTTGACGGCGACAGCGGTCATGTCGTCTTTCACCGACTGGTGTTCGGTAAAATCCAACACGCGGGCGAATAATCGACGAATGATTTCCGCCGACGTTTCCTGACGCAGTTCGGCCATGGTTCCTACGACGCGCTGGAACCCAAACAGATCATGCTTTGAATCCCGCGCTTCGGTGATTCCGTCCGTGCAGATCAGCAGCACGTCGCCTGGCTGGAAGGGGACCGGCGGTGCTTCCGAGACCAGGAACGAATTCAGCAATCCGACGACCGGCGCCGTATTCTTCAGAACCTGATGCGGTCGATTAACCGGAAACAGCACCGCTTCATGCCCCGCCCCGGCGTAGGTCAGTTCTCCTCGCGCACTGTCAATTTCCACCAGGAACAGACTGACGAAGCTTTCCTCGGGCAGATCCTGCAACAAAAACTCGTTGAGCCGTCGGATGATATCGGTCAGTTTGACCGTCGATCCAGGGAGAACCATGCTTCGAATGATCGATCGGACTTCCACCATGGCCAGCGCCGGACCCAATCCATGGCCGCTGACGTCTCCCACCGCAATGACCACTCGCGAACTGTTGACCGGGATAAAATCATAATAATCGCCGCACATCTGTGACGCCGGTATGGCGAATCCACAGATATCCAGCCCCGCGACCGAAGGAGCCGCGGCGGGATAAAGCTTTTGCTGGAACGCGGTGGCCAGCCGCAGTTCGTTGTCGAGTTGTTGCTTTTTCAGATCATCCGTGATGTCGGTCGAAATTCCCGCCACGGCCGAAATATTTCCCTGGCCGTCAAACAGCGGAAATTTGACGGAAATATAGTTGCGCAACTCCCCCTTATGGGCAGCGACCTCTTTGAGCGTGATCTTCGTCCGCGTCGCCATGACGCGTTGATCGTTCTGGCGAAACGACTCGGCCAAGGAGGCCGGGAACACCTGAAAATCGGTCTTGCCGAGCAAGGATTCGCTGTCCACCGAAAACAAATCGGTGAATCGCTGGTTCACATACAGATATTTGCCGTCCGGGTCCTTCACATAAATCACCACGGGCGTGTTTTCCAGCAGAGTCTGCTCGCGACGCTCCCGCGCCAGCAACTCTCGTTGAAAGTCCACTTCTCCGGTCACGTCTCGCGCCACGGCATAAACGATTCCTTCCGAGGAAACGGCGCGTGCATTCCATTCCAACCAGAGATAGGCCCCGGTACCTGTCCGATAGCGATTCCGAAACCGGACGACCGGTTCCCCGGACTTGAGATGCTCCATGGCCGCCAACGTCTCGACTCGGTCTTCCGGATGAACGAAATCGAGGTAAGGACGATTCAGCAGCTGCTCCTCGGGGTAATGCAACAGCCGTGAAAAATTGGGGTTCACGCGCACAAAATAGCCGGCCTGATTCGCGATGCAGAACAAATCCAGCGACAATTCAAAGAAATTCGCCAGCGTGTCCTCGAGACGCTGGCTGGCGGATAGATCCAGGACCGTGCAGGCCACTTTGGGACCGTCCTCGTGTTCGAGCGGATTGAGTCCGATCGCCACAGGTATTTCGGTTCCATCCTTCCGCCGACCACGCACCGTTCGCCCCTGCATGACGCGCTGAACCGGATGATTCAAATACGCGTCACGGAGACGAACGTGATCCGACGCCAGGGATTCGGGCACGAGAATCTCAATTGGCCGGCCGATCAACTCCTGACACTGATAGCCGAAGCACCGGCAAAGACTGTCATTGGCATACAGAATGGCGCCGTCCCCGTTGATCACCAGGATCCCCAGCGGGGTCGCTTCCAGATACTGCTTCAGCAGCTGTTCCGGCGAAGTGACCAAAGCCTGTGACTTAGCAAGCGATTCCTGGATGATTTTGGACAGACTGGCAGTCATCGTCACACCCGGCCCAAAATGGCGACGGCAACAACGTCACGCTGCGTCTCGGTTTGGAAATCCCATGCAAGGACGTTTGTGCACAGTCAGGTTTTCAACGTTTGATGCAACTCCTTTCCATGGTTTTCATTCACTCGGACGGGATTGGTCGCGTTACGCTGAAGAGACAGGCAAACCAACCGCCGCCTGTCATGTGCTCATCCTGCATGAACGGTGATACTGCTTCGTGCGAAGTCGATGCCGGCGGATGCCGACCCTCGACTACTATTATTTCTGGGAAATGAGATTTCGGTCATTGATTCTAACCGAAAACGACGATTTTCAAGAATTATTTCCCTGAAGCGATTCCCTGGCCGACGAAACCTGCTGCGCCGTCAGCACGTCCAACGAGTTCTGCTGCAATGAGGAATCGGCGCATCGGGCATCTGAACGGCGTATCGCTGGCAAGGCATCCGCCGGAATGTCACGAAGGCGACGACGCCGGTTGCTTTGGTCGCGCAGAGAGGGAGTGAATTCCCTGCACCAGGCCGGACCACAACCAGAGTGCGCTGAGTTTCGCAATTCGGAATGACGTGCCCACGGGATTCCCCCGTCGCAGATGATGCCGGTAAATCAGTTTTAATGCATGCCATAATCCCTGCGGGCGTTGAGACGCCGGTAAGCGAGCGCAGGCGATTCGCAGCAGGTGGTAGCTGACGATGCCCCACAACTCCCGCTTCCGCCGCGAGGTCAGCTCGCGATATTTCCCGAGGACATGCGAGTAATGGAACAGCGCCCGCTCGTCCCCGACGACGCGTTCGCTGAGAATCAAGTCAAACAGCCAGATTAAGTCGCCGTAATGCGTGGGATAATTCTTGAGCTCAGGCGATTTTCGCTTTAGCCAGGCCGTGCGGTACATGCCGTAAATCCACACGCATGCCATGCGCTGGGAGAAGACTTCCAAAGTCGCCCAGCAATCCGCATTTGGCGCGATCGGAACCAAGGAAACCTTGGTATCGCCGGTCGCTTTGGTCTTTGTGATTTCCGTCAACGGCGTCGCCAGCACAGCCGTCGGGTCGTCGTCCAAACGGCGTGACAGAACTTCTAGATAATTGTTCGACCAGAAATCGTCATGCGCAGCCCAGAGAAAATAGTCTCCGCGGGCCTGCTCAGCCACCCACAGGAAGTTTCCGGTCGCTCCCAGATTGACGGCTTGTCGAGTCAAGCGAATCCGCGGGTCACGCCGGGCGTATTCCTCGGCAATCGCCTGAGTCACGCCATCAGTCGACGCGTTGTCGGAAATGATCAATTCAAAATTCCGCTCCGATTGGGCCAGCAAGCAATCGAGCGTCTGCCGCAAGACTTCCCCGGCGTTGTAAACCGGCATGCCGATCGTGATGCGAGGAGTCGAATTCATGACGATTAAATTCATGTGGCGGCTATCGGAAGTTCATTAAACCGTCTCTCGCCAAGCCGCCAAGAGATTAAGTACGCAAAGAGATGCTAATGCTAGGAAGTGATTGAGCTGAGATTAGTTTGATGAATATCAATCAATATCTCTGGTTTTGCGAGCTTAGCCACTTAGCGCCTTGGCGAGAAACCGATTTTGATTTTCTGACGATTGACGGCCTGGTTAACACGTCATTTCACGCGCCGCAACCATGCCTGCGGCCAATGGGTGATGTTTTCGCTGAGCTGGCTTTCATTAAAGGGCCACGGCGGTTGTTCGAGTTGAAACTCGCCGTGCTCGAGCGCGAATTCGACGGCCGCGGCGGACGGGTGGTCGTCTTTCCACGACTTGTCGCCGCGGGGCACATCGTGCAGATCCTGCATAATGCCGTCCGTCGCCACGATATACGACCCAACCGAGACCAGCGGCGCATAAGCTTCCAATTCCTTACGAACATGATCCTTGGTATGGCAGGAATCAAGAAAGACCAGCACGCGCGCATCGGCCGGATAGGCTTGCTTCACGCGGTCCAGCGTGGCCGGAGCGACCGAATCGCCTTCGATCAGCGTGATCTCCTTACCGAACTCATGGGCTTCAATCGCCTGCCGGTTCTGGGACCGAATTTCGATATCAACGCCAATGATTTTCCCGCCGCCAAGCAGCTTCAGCAAACTGGCGTAATAAATCAGCGACCCGCCATGCGCCACGCCCGTCTCCACGATGACGTTCGGCTTGACCCGATAAATCACTTCCTGGGCGCGGACCATGTCTTCCGGCAACTGGATAATCGGCCGGCCGAGCCAGGTGAAACTGTACGGATACCGCTCGTTCCACCCGACTTTCACCCACAGCCGCGACAATTCTTCGAAGCCCTCGGTGGAATACAGCGCCAGATCGCGCATGCCTTCAGGTCCGGCCAGCATCATCCGGCCGGTTTCGGTATCGATGACAATTTTCATCAGGCGGCTCGTTTCCGTTCCATAAGATCGATGACTTCCATCCGCGGGGCCGTCTCGATCAGCCACTGCCGGACTTCCGCCACGTAATTCGGATTCAGCACAATCACCGATTGTACTCGACGCGCGAGTAAATCCTCCGGCCGGACAATCGGATGACCGGTTCCGGCCAGAAATTTTCCCTGCTTCGCCGGATTCACATCAACCACGCAGTCCATCAACTCGCCGCGCGGGTCGAGCAAATTGGCGAAAGTCACTCCCTTCGCGCCCGCCCCCCACAACGCCACCGGACCGCGCCGTCGGCTCGCTGCCAGCAGGTCCATCCATTCGGTCTGACGGCGTGATTCCTCGATCGCGAAGCGGCGCGCCAGATGGCAAGTGGCGCCGGCGTCGCGTCGAACAGGCGTCGGGCCGGCCGCCGGTTGAGCTTCCAGCCACAAATATTGACCGCCAAAAACATGCCGACAACCGACCACCGCCAAGCCGGCTCGCTCAAACGCCGTGGTCAGTGAGCGCGGGGTGAACAGCGAACAATGCTCGTAGAAGAAATCCCAGACGACCTGATGCTGAAGAATCCAATCGACGCACGGGGTCTCAAAGAAGATTTTCGCCCGCGGAGAATCCTGCAAGGCGCCCTGCACCGCCCGTAATAGCGACACGGGGGACTCGATGTGTTCGATCACATGCCGGCAGATCACCGCATCCGCCTGCAAATCGCGGCAACGCGCGTCATAAAACTGACGACGGAATTCCAATCGCCCGTCATACAGCGTTTCCGGCCCCAGATAGCTCGGGTCGTAACCAAACCCCTGATTGCCATGCTCCGGCGGTTCCACCAGCTTGGTCAGGAACCCTCCTTTGCCACAACCAATCTCCACGATCCGGCAATTTTTGACGTCACGTTCTCGAACCAAGTGCTCGACGAGATCATTCACATAATCCGCGAACGCCGGGGAATGCGTCTGGGTGTTTTCATACGCTGATCCGTAATCGAGCCGTTTGGGATCGAACGCCGCATTGAAGACGAAACCGCAGTCGCGGCAAACGGTCATCGCCAGATCGCCGCGTCGGAGGTTCTTCGCCGCGACAGCGCTCTCCAGCAACAAATTCTGATGGACCGGGACGGAGTCACGGCGCAGGAACTCTTCGACAGAGTCCGATTCGCACACGGGGCAGTGATCAAGCAGCGTCACGAAGAACTCCCCGGGGCGTTCGCCACCATTCGACAGTCATGCGCAGTCCATCTGCCAGCGAAACCCGCGGCGACCAGCCGAGTTCGTCCCGCAACCGACGACTGTCGCCGACAACCAGCGGCGCTTCGTTGCCGGACGGAATCGCGCCCCAGGCCACCAGATCTTCCCGGCCAATCTCTTGGGCGCACATTTGAATCATGTCGCGCAGCCGAACCGGCTTGCCGCTGGCGATGTTTACCGCGCCGACCACGTCGCTGTCGAGCAATCGGCAAATCGCCGCCGCCGCATCGGTGATGTACACATAGTCGCGCTGGAGTTCCCCGGTGGAGCAAGGTGCCTGCTTCCCTTGCCAGAGCGGCTCGATGATCGCGCCCGGCAATCTCCGCGAACTGCCATGCGGTCCATACAGGAAAAACAACCTTGCCCAAGCGGCGCTCACGCCAACCTGCCGGGCATAATCCTCGAGATGCTCATGAAAAACGTGTTTGGCGGTTCCATAAACCGAAGCCGGGCGAATAGGCGTGTCGATTTCAGAGCACACGCCGCTTTGCCAGTCGTATTCCGCACACGATCCCGTCGCCACGACGCGTTGTCCGCCCGCATCGCAGAACGAATGAACCAGTTGCGAACTGGCCGCTGCCCAATCCAGATTTTGGGACGACGTCCAGAATTCGCCCGGCGTCGCGATCCAGGCCAGATGCAATAAATGCGTGGCGCGAATCTGTTGCAACCGTTGTTCGACCCCCGGCAAATCGAACAGGTCCAGCGAATGAGGAATCACCGCCGAATCCCGTTGCGGCAGGCTGACGCTCTGCAACGAATAAATGCCGTGGACCTCAAAGCCGTTCGCCAGCAACTCGGCACAACAGTGCCGGCCGACAAAACCACCCGCCCCCGTGACCACGACCCGTTTCATGCGGCGAAATCGGCGTACGCCTGATCCCTCGCAGAGATGACGGTCGGCGTCAACGGCCAGGTGATGGCGAACGCCGGATCGTCCCAGCGCACGCCGCGCGCCGCGGGGGCATGATACTCGGTTCCCATCTGATAGAGGACTTCGCTGCGATGAGCCAGGGTCTGGAAGCCGTGAGCGCACCCGTCGGGAATATACAGCGCCCACCGATTTTCCGCCGAAAGTTCCACGCCGATCGAATGCCGAAACGTGGGAGATCCGGCGCGCAGATCGACGACAACGTCAAAGATCGCACCCATCGTGCAGCGGACCAATTTCACTTCGCCATGCGGCGCCGCCTGGTAATGCAGCCCCCGCAGCGTGCCACGTTTCTCATTGAACGAGACATTCGACTGCACCCACTCGACCGGGATGCCGAACGACTCGAACTCTTTCCGACACCAGGTCCGCGCGAAAAATCCCCGTTCATCGTTCAGCCGCTCAGGCTCGATGAGAAATACGCCGGAAAGTTCCGTCGACCGCAAATGCATAGGAAGAATCTGGATGGTGTCGTTTCGTCGGCGGGTCGACTCTTCGAGCCCCCCCTCCGAAAGCTGATCAGGCGACCTTCACGTCCGGAATGGGAATGATGAACTTGCCGCCTCGCTCACGATAGCCGGCTTGCTGCTGCAGAATTTCCTCAGCGAAGTTCCAAGTCAGCAGCAGACAGTAATCGGGACGGGCTTCCAACAGATGATCCGGGTGATAGATTTTCAGGTGTGTGCCGGGCGTGTAACGGCCCTGCTTGACAGTGCTGCGGTCGACGACGAAATCGAGCAGGTCTGAACCGATGCCGAAGGCGTTCAGCAGCGTGCTTCCCTTGGCCGATGCGCCGTACACCGCAATTCGCTTTCCCTCCGACTTGAGCGACTGCAACAACCCGACGAGTTTCTGCCGCAGTCCCTCGACCCGGTCGCGAAATGACGCATACACCGCCGCGCTGTGGACCCAGTCGGCTTCGTCCTTGAGCATTTGCCGCACCGCCGGCTTGATCGACGCCGTGCCGCGCTTGGCGGCGAAAATTCGCAGCGATCCGCCGTGAATCGGCAGCCGTTCGACATCCACGATCTCCAGCCCCTTGCTGGCCGAACAACTGCACCAGCGGAGTCGGCCAAGAAATAACAGAGGTGCTCGTGATAAATCGTGTCAAATTCGACGTGATCGAGCAGGTCTTTCAGGTATGGCACTCGACGACGGCGACTCCTTCCGATTTCAGCAAGAGCGACAGCCCCGCCACGAAGCCATTCACGTCCGCCACATGCGCCAGCACATTGTTGGCGTGGATCACATCGGCTCGGAAACCCTGCTTCACCAGGTCGTGCGCCAGCCCCTGCCCGAAAAACTCGCTGATTGTCTTCACGCCGCGCTTGGATTCCGCTACTTGGGCGATGTTCCGCGCCGGTTCGATCCCCAGCACGGGAACTCCCGCCTGGTGGTACCACTGCAACAGATATCCGTCGTTGCTGGCGACTTCCACCGCCAGGCTTTTCGCTCCTAATCGTTTTTCGGTGCGCACGCGATCCGCAATCGCTTTCGCATGCGCCACCATGGTGTCGGAGAACGACGAAAAATAGGCGTACTCGCGGAACAAGACGTCCGGCGGCACCGTTTCCGTGATCTGCACCAGCGCACACGTCGGGCAACGCGCCAGATCGAGCGGCCAGGTCGGTTCGCCGCCCGCTAACTCGGTTTCACGCAGCAGCGCGTTCGCCAACGGCGTCTTGCCCAGAGACAGGACGGGAATCAAGCCGATATGGCCGCAAACTCGGCACGCCCCGGGAAGCAGTTCGTCGCCGTCGTCGGTTGAAAATAATTCGCATACCATGCGATCGTCCTCCGCAGGCCCTCGTCCAAAGTGAATAATGGCGACCATCCCAACTCTTCCCTAGCCTTGCGGGCACTGAGATACTGATGAGGTATCTCATAGCACGCTTCGCCCAGAACTTCCGGCTGAAGTGTCGAGCCCATGCACGTCAGCACCTGCTCGACAATCTCCGTGACCGACACCTGCGACTCGGTCGACAGGTTGTAGGCTTCGCCCCGCAGTTCCGGCCTCTCGGCCAACTTCTCGGCAAGAAACAGATACGCGGCGGCACCGTCTTCAACATAGAAATAATCACGCACGAACGTCCCGTCCGAACGAATCACCGGGCGCTGCCCGCGAAATACCGAACGAATCGTTCCAGGAACGATCCGATTCCAGTTCAAGTCTCCGCCGCCATAAAAATTGCCGCAGCGCGTGACGATGACCGGCAATTGATAGGTCACGGCATAACTCTGAGCAATCAGATCGCTGCACGATTTGCTGACATCGTAAGGATGCCGGCCGGCGAGGGGCGTCTCTTCGTGATACGGCAGCGACTTCGCCTCGCCGTACGCCTTGTCCGACGACGCCACGATGATCTGGCCCACCTTCGGCGACCGCCGGCACGCTTCGAGCAGCTTCCACGTCCCGCCGATGTTCGCCTCGAACGTCGACACCGGATTGCGGTTGGCGATCCCCACGATTGTCTGCGCGGCCAGGTGCATCACCGTGGTGATTTCAAATTCTCCCAGCGCCCGCTCCAACAACGATTGGTCGCACAAGTCGCCGCGCACCTGCGTGACGCGATTGATCAGGCCGCTCTGCATGAGCTCCGATTGCGGCACCCAATCACGCACCAGGCAGACGACGTCCGCCTCGGCCTCGACCAGGCGTCGAACCAGCCAGCTGCCGACGAGTCCCGTGGCGCCCGTGACGAACACCCGCCGGTCGCGCCAGAATTCAGGATTGATCGTGAATCCGTGAGACATCAAATCCACCCCCGAGTGATTAGTCACGCCGCCTTGGTCGCCGGCCAACTGACGCGTAACGCCGGGCCGTCATGCCACGTTTTCCACGGAGCCGTCCCTTCGCTCCACAGCCGTTCCAGGTAATGTTTGTCGCGCAGCGTGTCCATGCACTGCCAGAAATCGGGATGGCAATACGCCGCCAATTCCCCCGCCGCGGCGATCTGTTCCAGTGCGTTCGCCTCCAGGCTCGATTCGTCTCCCGTGAGAAAATCGAACACGCCGGGCTCGAACACGAGAAATCCGCCGTTGATCCAACCCTCTCCCGCGACCGGCTTTTCCATGAACGAATCGACGACGCCGTTTTCGATCACCAGCCCACCGAACCGCGCCGGCGGCCGCACGGCCGTCACCGTGGCGAGTTTGCCATGCTCCCGATGAAACGCCAGCAGCTTCGTCAAATTGACATTGCTGACTCCGTCGCCATACGTGACCATGAAGGTCTCATCGGCGAGCCAGCTTTTCAGTCGGAGCAGCCTCCCGCCCGTGTTGGTTTTCGCACCGGTTTCGATCAGATTGACCGACCAGCGTTCTCGATCGGCCGCGGTCCGATGAATTTTTCCCGTCGCGAAATCAATCGAAAGGTTGCCGCTGAGATTCAGGCTGTCGAGGAAATAATCCTTGATGAAATCGCCCATATAGCCCAGCGCAATGTAGAACTCGTCGAGTTCATGCGCGGCAAAATGTTTCATGATGTGCCAGAGAATCGGCTTACCACCGATTTCGACCATCGGCTTCGGGCGGGCTGTCGTTTCTTCCTGTAGCCGCGTTCCCAAGCCACCCGCGAGAATGACCACTCGCATGAAGCGCCCCCGTACGAAATCCATTTCGAACTTGACGACCCGTCGCCCGGCTTCTCCGAAACCGGTCCGTAACGGTGGCTGACACCGCCGCGGAATCGACAAATCGCCACCGTCGCAACTTCACAAGCGGGCGGATTATAAGTCGAGCTTCCGGACGCCACAAGACCGATCTGGACTGCTCTTGTCCAGTTTGCCGTTCCACTGTATTGCTGTTGAAAAACTGGCCGCGAAAAACACCGAGAGGAAAGTCGAGTTTTGCCACATAACGCGCTGCATGGTCCCCTCGCCAAGAAAATTCCATCTTCATTCTCATCTCCGACTTTTAACTCCTGTTTGCGATTTTTTGTGCTCTTTGTGGCTAACCGCCTGCTCTTAAGTTCTGTTTCGCGGCCCCACAGGTCTTGATAAGCCTCCCTCATGCACGCCTTATTCCTGACGACGCGAGTTGATCGGCCGAGCCATCGGTTCCGTGTCGAACAACTGCTTCCCTGCTGGACCGCCGCCGGGCATACGTTCGAAATCTGTGTGCTGCCTCGCTCGTCGCTGGTCCGGATGTGGGATTACCGCCGCTGGTCTCGTTACGACCTCGTCTTCGTCCAGCAGCGGACGTTCAGTTCGCTTGAACTCGGCTGGCTGCGGAAAAACGTCAAACGACTCGTCTTCGATGTCGATGACGCCGTGATGTTCAAACCGGACGGCTCCGCTGACCCCCGTCGCCAGCAACGGTTCGCCGCGATGGTCCACTCAGCCGATATCGTCATCTGCGGAAACCGCTACCTGGCCGAACAGAGCGCCCCGCATAATCCACGGGTCACGATCATCCCCACGGCCGTCGATACCGACCGGTTTCATCCGCGGCTCCGCGTCACTCCGGAGGATTCCAACCGCTCGCTGACGATCGGTTGGACCGGTTCCCGCAGCACAGCTCCGTATCTCAATCCCCTGATGCCGGTCATCGGACAACTCCCGGCCGATCAGGTGCGCGTGAAGCTCATCGCTGACAAACTCGACGGCCTGGATCTGTCGCCCCTGGGCCATGTCCCGTGCGAGTTCATGAAATGGACGCCGGCCAATGAAATCCCGGAGACGGCGACGTTCGACATCGGCCTCATGCCGTTGCCCGACACCCCGTTCACGCGCGGCAAATGCGGCTGCAAGGCGCTCCAATACATGGCGCTCGGCATTCCCGCCGTCGTCAGCCCGGTCGGCGTGAACCGCGAGATCATCGAGCATGGCGTGAACGGTCTGTTCGCCACGACGCCGAACGAATGGCGCACGGCGTTTGAACAACTCCTCTCCGATCCCGCGCTCCGCCAGCGCCTCGCCGCCGCCGGCCGAAAAACCGTCGAAGCCAGCTTTTCCCTCGCCACACAAGGCCGACGCGTCGTGCAACTTCTGGCGGGATGAGAGGCGTCTCTCGCAGAGGCGCAGAGGTCGCAAAGAAATCCCACAGAAAAAATCACCAGCAGTGATTTGCAGTGAATTCTTGCTCTGCGCCTTTCAACTTGCCTCAGCGTTCTCTGCGCCTCTGCGAGAAACCGGCTTTACAGTATTTGAGATCGCCCTGAGCGGCTACAATCACCCCATCACTGGCGAAGGATGACCTTTCTCAAAGGAGCGATCTGATGCGGCGAATTGGGTTCCTCATGACGGTGGCGATGTGCGGGTTGAGCCAGGCGGCGTTCGCGGCCGACGATTACACGTTCGACGCGCTGCACTCGTCGATCAGCTTCAAGGTGCGGCATCTCGACATCAGTTGGGTGCATGGCCGATTCAACGAAATGTCGGGCAAGTTCTCGATTGATAAGACTGATCCCGCGAAGTCGAGCTTCGAATTGTCGATCAAGGCCGACAGCATCGATACCGGCAACAAAGACCGCGACAAGCACTTGAAGCAGCCCGATTTCTTCGACTCCAAGCAGTACCCGAACATCGACTTCAAAAGCACCGGTGTGAAGGCTATCGAAGGCGGCTACGAAGTCACCGGCGACATCACCATGCACGGCAAGACGAAGAAGATTACATTCAAACTCACCGGCGGCAAAGAGGCCGACTTCTACGGCAAGCGGATTGGCTTCGGCACCGAACTGACGCTCAAGCGGAGCGACTTCGGATTTGATCCGAAAAACATCGGCCCGATCGGTGACGACACGCTGATCTTCATCGACTTCGAAGGCGTCCGGAAATAACCGATGCCCGATCCCCTCCTCTATCTGAAAGCGATGGGGATTGCGTTTTTCGCCAGTGCGCTGGTGCTCATCGCCGGCGGCTGGCGGCGGCCGGCGGTGCGAAATGCGGCGGGAGTCGTCGGCGTCGGTGCGGGACTTGCCATTGGCTACTACGTCCTGAAGTTATGGCATCCCTGGCCGCCGACCAATGCCCTGGCCCGATTGATCTGGCTGGTGCTGCCGGCCGCCTGGGGAATCGAACTTCTCGCCGCCATTCCGCACGTTCCCCGTTGGTTATCATGAAGCGCGCGCTTCTGCCGCGACGACGGCGCGAATCCTGCTGCATTCCTCGATTTATCTCGACGCGCGCGGGAGAATGACCGCCGCCAAACCCCGGCAACACTCGTCGCCTGTGCCGGGCTGCTGGCCGGAGTCTGGGGCCTGCTCGGGCTTTAACGCAGCGGTCCGTCGGCGTGTCCTTGCCGATGTCGCTGTCGGTAACGATTCTGACGGCGGGCGTCACCATCGTTCTCGCGGGTTATGTGTCCGGGGGCGAAGCCGCCTGGCCGTTGGTTGCAGTGCTCGCGGGGTTTGCCGCCGCCACGTGGTGGCTGGATCGACACAGCGTCAGTCCGGGAGCAATCAGCATCGGCGTCGTGGGCCTCTTCTCATTGCTGCTCATTGGCCGTTACTTTGGCGGCCTATCGACCCTTGGCGCGCTCGGGCTGTTCCTGACTCCTCTCTTGTGCTGGCTTCCTGAAGTTTGCCGCTGTCCCGCGCGAAATTCTGGCAACGCGAATGGCTGCGACTGGCCGCCGTCGCGATCCCGCTGGCCATCACGCTGGTTCTCGCGAAGCAAGCCTTCGACCGCGATGCCGCCTCGTATGCCGATATGGCTGCAAGGCCATTCGTTGGAACATCAAGCGCCAGCAAGCTATCAAGCGACCGAGCGAGGGACATTCACGCCAGAATCTCGGTGATCACTCGGCCTTTGACGTCAGTGAGTCTGAAATCGCGGCCCCCCGTGCGGAACGTCAGCCGTTCATGGTCAATGCCGCAAAGATGCAGCAGCGTCGCATGCACGTCGTGGAAGTCGCAAACGTTCTCGACGGCGTGCATGCCGAATTCGTCGGTGTTGCCGTAGACCGTGCCCCCCTTCACGCCGCCTCCCGCGACAAACAGCGAGAATCCTTCAGGGTGGTGATCGCGGCCGTCGGGTTTCGGGGCATGCGGCGTCCGGCCGAACTCGCCCGACCACAGAATCACCGTGTCATCCCACAGGCCCCGTTGTTTCAAATCTTTGATCAGGGCCGCCACCGCCCGTTCCGTTTGTCTGGCATTTTTTTCGTGACCGGCTTTCAACCCGCCGTGCTGATCCCAGGTGCCGTTCGAGAGACCATACGGACAATTCACCTGCACGAATCGCACGCCCGATTCGACCAGCCGCCGGGCGCGCAGGCATTGCCGTGCATACAGCCGCGTGTTGAGATCGGGATCGTCGAGCCCGTAGAGTTCGCGCGTCGCCTGCGTTTCCTGCGATTCATCGAGCACGTCGGGAATCAACGTCTGCATCCGCGCGGCGAGTTCGTAATTCCGCACAGCGCTGTCGACCGCTTCATTTCCGCCCAGTGACGAGGAAAAATCCGCGTCCTGCAATCGCAGCAAGTCGAGCTTCTGCCGTTGCAGTCGCGCATCGCCAGTCGCGGCGAGATTTTCAATCGGCGCACCGTCGGCTTTCAAAATGGTCGGTTCGTATGTCGACGGCAAAAATCCGCTGCCGAACGCTTCCATGCCGCCGACGGGGACGTGCCCAAAACTCAGCACGACATAACCAGGCAGATTCTGGCTCTCGCTGCCGAGTCCGTAATTCACCCAGGCGCCGAAGCTCGGCCGGCCGGCGAGATTATGGCCGGTATGGAGCAGGATCACGCCGGTCGAGTGGATCGGCAATTGGGCCTTCATCGACCGGATCACGGCGATGTCGTCGACACAGGTGGCAAGGTGCGGAAACAGATCGCTGACCCACATCCCGCTTTCGCCGTGCTGCGAGAAATTCCAGGGGCTCTTCACCCATTTGCGATTCGGGTCGCCGCTCCACGCCTCTCCGTCCCGCTCGGCGAGCAGCGGTTTGGGATCGAACGAATCGACGTGCGAAACGCCGCCGTCCATGAAGAGGAAGATGACGCTTTTCGCGCGCGGCGCATGATGCGGCGTCACCGTCGCCGCCCCGTAGGCGGCCTCCTGTGTCAGCCCTTGCAGCGCCAGCCAGCCGAAACCGGTGGCGCTCGCCTGGAGCATTTGCCGACGATTGACCGGCCACGGTCCGCGGCCCGGGCAGCGATGTTGAGAGAGTGCGCTCATGGGATGAAAATGAACTCCTGGAAGTTGAAGAGCGCGTGGGCCGCCTGTTTCCAGACTGATCGGCTCGACATCAATTCGCTGCTGGGCACGTTCTCGACGGCGGCGATCTGCACCACCGCTGATTCAAAACGGCTTCGTTCGATTTCAGTCGTTCCGCGCCCCAACGCCGTTCGAAACATCTGCTCAATGCGAGCCGCGGGAATCGTGTTGCCGTCTTGAACTAATCGGGCCGCCCAGAAATCGGCCATCGCCAGCACGAACGGGTCGTTCAGCATGGCCAGGCTCTGAGCCGGCACGTTCGAGACGTCACGGCGTCCCTGCGTCACCTTGCCGCCAGGCAAATTGAACACCCGCAGAAAATGCGGCGATTCCATCAATTGGAATTTGATGTAAATGCTCCGCCGGCCATCGCCATCCAGCGGCCCCGCGTAGAGCCGTTTGTCGTTGTCGGCTTTTTCACGATAGGGCAGCACGCTCGGGCCATACAGCGTCCCATCGAGCCGCCCCGAAGCCGACAGCAACGCATCACGAATGACTTCCGCCTCCGCCCGCCGCGACGGGTAATGCGACAGCCAGCGATTCGCAGGATCATGCTCGCGGGCCGCCGCCGTCGGGACGCCCGACAATTGAAACGCCCGGCTCAGGACCAGCGCACGAACGACCCGCTTCATCGACCAACCTTCGTTGACGAATTGCGTCGCCAGGTGATCGAGCAATTCCGGATGCGACGGCAATTCGCCCAGATGCCCGAAATCATCCGGTGTGCGCACCAGCCCTTCCCCGAACACCCATTGCCACAACCGATTCACCATCACCCGCGCCGTCAACGGATTCTCAGGCCGCGTCATTTCTTCCGCGATGAGCAACCGTCCGCTCCCCGAGGAGACAATCCGATCCAACGGTGACAACGCTTCGAGATAGCGGCGATCAATCACTTCCGCCGGCCGATTTGGCTCCCCCGCCAACAGCACCGGCTGCGAAAATCCGGGGCCTTCATCGGCCATGCCGGGCATCACCGTCGGCAACGCCAATTGGTGGACTTCGATCTCGCGGTATTGTGCCGACAACTCCGCGAGCCGGGGCGTGGCACTCGTTTTGTTCGAGAACAACCCGCTGTTCACGAACCAATTGAGCCAGCGAACATCGTCATCGGTCGCGCGGTTCTCCGAAAACGCGTCGACGACCGCCGTGGCAATCTCCTGATATCGCCGTGCCAGATCCTCCGAAGTCTGCGGGGCCGCTCCCACAGACAAACGCTCGAGGTGCGACAACTCGGCTTTGGGAACATCGGCCCCGTCATGCGCCACGATTCGCCGCAAGCCCCACCACGTGCGCGGGTTCTTCACATGTTCCGACCACGGCAGTCGCTGGTTCTCAGTGTCCTTGCCGAGGGTGCCCAGAGGGTCCGGGAACTTGGGATTATCCCAATACGTGAGCAATTCCGCATACGGGTGAAGCTGTTCCGTCTTTTCGTCAAATTTGATGGTCACCCAGGTCCAGTCGTCGTAATGGAGCGACTGCTGGTGCGTGTAGTTGAGTTGACAATTATTGAAGACAAGCCGGGCCAGGCTGCTTCGCCCGCCGATCACTTCAAAACTGACCTTTGCTCCGGTTCGCTCCAGCGTCGGAGACCGCAACGCTCCATTCAACTTGTCCGAGACCGCGAACGTGAACAGCCCCGCCGGCAACAGACCCTTCACCGCGGCGTCCCCGTCGTGAGCCGGCACGAAATCGCCGCTGGCCCCGACCCCCTCGCGCAACCCCATGCCGTCGAATGACCAACCGGCAGGCATGGTTTCACGAAAATCGGCGAGCGTCGTGAACTTCGTGCGATTGAACTCAGCCCGCGCGACACGTTCCGCTTCCAACTCGGCAACGAGCGCTGTCCATTTCTCATTGAGCGATGTCTCCGGCTGCACAGCTTTGATCCAGACATGCAACGGGTGTTCCATCCCCGGCGGCTTGTCTTTCGCCGCTTCCGCGAGTGCGTTCAACTTCGTGGCATCAATCGCTTGCGCGTCCTGTCGCCACGCCTGCGCCAACTCTGTTCGCATGTCGCGCTTGAGTGATTTCAACCGGGTGATCGGCTCACGATTGACCTCCGGGCCGTCGAGCGTCCGCTGCACCGGGGCGCGGCGCAGAATGCCGAAGAGGGCGTGATAATCCTTCGTCGAAATCGCATCTAGCTTGTGGTCATGACACCGCGCACGCCACGGTCGCCGCTTGAAGGTTTTCGTCAGCGTGTCGAGCTGATTATCGATGATGTCGTAACCGATGATGCTGAATTCCACGCAACTGTCGGGATTCACTTCGCCGAAGCGGTAAAACGCCGTGCCGACGCCGATTCGTTGAAATTCCCGTCTCGGTTCCAGCGCGGCGATGCCAACAAATCGCCGGCGATCTGCTCCCGCATGAATTGGTCGTACGGCAAGTCTTGATTCAAAGCTCGAATGACATAGTCTCGGTAGCGCCACGCGAACGGCACATCATAGTTCCATTCATTTCCGTGCGTTTCCGTAAAGCGGACGACGTCGAGCCAATGCCGGGCGAAACGCTCGCCGAACCGGGGCGATTCAAGCAACCGATCAATCAACGCGACATACGCAGCGTCGCGGTCCTGTTCGCAGGCGGCAACGAACGCCGTAACCTCGTCAACAGTCGGCGGCAGTCCCGTTAAGACCAAGGCCGCGCGGCGAATCAACGTCTGCGGCGAAGCAAGCCCGGAAGAAGAAATCCCCTCAGTGGTCATTCGATCGAAGAGAAAACGATCAATCGCGCTTCGACCACTTCGCATCATTAACAGTGGGAACCGGAACGTCTTTGACGGGCTCCAGGCTCCACCACGTTGTACGTTCGGCGAAGGTCTCCGCCCACGATTTTCGTTTCGGGACGGCTTTCGTGGGCGACGCGCGGATCGAACGCCCCCTTGTTTCACCCACGTTTCCAAATCATGAATCGCATCGGTCAGCTTACCCCCGCATTTCGAGGCATCTGCAACGCTTCATCATCCCAACGCACGGCTCGAATCAACAGACTCTCATCGGAGCACCCGGGTGATCGTCGCCCCGGAATCGCTCCCGGCCACCCAGCCGGATTTTGGAATCCAGGACCAGTCCCCCCTTCCTGCTTTTTGTCGACGCTGTGGCACGATAGCAATGCTTGGTCAATAGCGGACGAATTTTGCGTTCGAAGAACTCGGCATTGTCGTCGCCATCACGAAGGCCGCCCCTCCGAAAAACACCACGAGCCTCACCGACGACAGAGCCAGTCTCTCCAGAAACCACGGCGAGAATTTCCATCGGGCACGTTCACCTGATTCGAAGGGCAGGAGGACAAGGCAGAAGTCTGGCTGGTGCAATGCCGCAATTCTACCACGAAGCCGATCTGGACGCCCCGGTTTCCTGGTTGGGAATCGGGCGTCAGAAAGCGCGACGCCATTCTACCGGGTTCACAAGAGGATAACAGCGATTTCCGCAGCGGCAGAAAGGCCGATCTTGGTCCAGTCGGCAGACGCGAAGTTCGAAGTCTGTTTATGCCGGGGATGGCTGAAAATGAGGATCGAGTCGAGTTGCCAGATCTTTCCAAGGTGGTGGGGATAAAGGGATAAAGATGATTGAACGCGGAAGGCCCGCGACGCGTCCGCCGCCCCGTGAATCGTGGGGGAGGAGTGACGAGTGGAAAAACGAGTCAATGGCACTATCGTCCAGAACACCAAAATGGCAATAAGAACAATCGAGCAACAACAGGCTTCGGAGGGCCAGCCATAATCGAGGTTGGAAAGCCGTGAGCGCCTTCAATATCCTGGGGCGATGATGATTCAAATGAGTGCCGTGCCGCTGCAAGAGAGCAGAAAATCGTTGTCCAGGTGGCAAAATGAATAACGATGGACGAGATCGAAGGGCTTACGAAGGAAAGAAAGCCAGGCCACCAACCCACCCATGCAAAAGACAGAATGAGGCCATTGCGTCCGTGCAGCATCATCGCCGTCGTTGCAGACAACCAATGTCGGAACGATTTGACGGCCAAGCCATTCGCAACAGCAGGCGGTCACGCCGGGGCAGGTGGCCGCGGTAGCCGATTAAGGTGAAGGGTGTCCGGCAATCGAACAAGAGATTGCCAAGACGGCGCACCAGGCCCAAACGCCGATGAGCGGCAGGGATCATGCTCGGATTGAGATCCGTCGGCACAAACGCTTCATCCCCACCTGAATGGTAAGATCATGCCCATCGCGGTCAAACAGATCCCCCCCGGCTCGCAGGGCAAGAATCATCATCGGCGACGGTTTGAGACGAGCCACGCCCAACCGGCGATGGCCAGGCGATGCCATCGAGATCATCCAGGTACGTAGAGAGCAGGCGACCACCACGATTGAGCCAGCCACACGTAAAGCACGGCGACGGCGATCACCGGATCATGAAACATGGGACGATCCGGATTGATACCGCATAATTCGGCGTCATCAGATATTCGGTGGGCAGAAAATGGTCGGATGACAAGCACAGTCAAGATAATCAGCGGGCGACCATCGTCGACCAACTCGAATCCACGCGATCGGTAATTGCGTCGGGCAACCGCCAGCGAATTGATGAGCCTCTGATACTACCGCAAAGAAACTTGATCATCACGGCGGGTGGCCGGGGCTTGGACGAACGCCGGATTGCCAGCCATTCCAGATTCCGCGATCTCCCCGCCTGCGTTTCCAATTCCGATTTCTAAAACGCAGAGGACGCAGAGAGCCGCGGAGATCTCACGAACTGAACCAGCCTTGAGTGAAGTCGCTGCCAGGTAACAGTTAGACCGACAGGCGGGCGCGGACGATTCAGGTTGCGGCCGAACTGGGAATGGCCCGAGATTTCGGAAAGACTATGGACTCGGACGCACGGTGCAACTCACCACCAGTTCCTCACGCGTGCTGATGCGCACAGGCTGAAATGTCTGAGCTCCGCTCTCCTTCCGCTTGCGTCAGAATTTTTTGTGCTCCTTGTGGACGTTCCTCTTCGTTTTCCTGCGGCTCAATCCCTGGCCTTTTGCACCGGCTTTGATGAGACTGCATGATCATTCACCCCGGAAAGCTTCCCATGCCGCGTCCCCTGCCCGCCATTGCCACCATTCGCGACTTCTACGCGTTCGAGCAGCACATTGCCGTCTGCCGCCGGCATCGCGGGCTCGACATGCTGCCGCAGTGGTACCAGGCGCCGGTCTTCTATTTCTCCAACGCGGCGGCGGTGATCCACGACGGCGATCCAGTCTGGGCGCCGCAAGGATGCCAGGCGTTGGATTTCGAATTGGAACTGGCGTGCCTCATCGGCAAAGAAGCCCGTGATTTGCCCGCCGATGACTCCGCCATGGACTGCGTCGCCGGCTTCACCATTTTCAACGACTGGTCCGCGCGCGATCTGCAGCGCACCGAGATGTCCGTCGGGCTGGGCCCCAGCAAATGCAAGGACTTCGCCAATTCCTTTGGCCCGGCTCTGGTTCCGTTTGACGAACTGCGCGACTGCTATCGCGACGGACGGCTGCATTTAGAAATGACGGCGACGATTAACGGCCGTGAGATTTCACGCGGCAACGCCGGCGCCATGTATTGGACCTGGCCCCAGATTCTCGCCCATGCCAGCCGTGACACCGTCTTGAAACCGGGCGACGCCCTCGGGTCGGGAACCGTCGGCACCGGTTGTATTCTGGAATTGAAGCCCGAAACCGTCGGCGGCTGGCTCAAGCCAGGTGACGTCGTGGAATTGACGATTGAGCGATTGGGCACGCTGCGGAACACCGTGATTGCGCATCCGAATTCACGGACTTAAACGCTTCAAACAAACTCAGAGTCATGCCTGGCGAGCATTTGCCGGGAAGAGAATCGGCGCCAGGAATTCGGAGACGAACACTCGGTGCGCGCAGCCGAAATGCCCTCCCAGATGAAAATTTTTGATCATCCGCGGATGGTAAGCCGTCTGCACGAGCACCGGCTCATCCTGGTTCGCCGTTCCTCGATCCTCCGGCTTCGATCGTCGCCAAAACCCGATCATGCCCGCGGCCGGCATGTGCCAGCCGTCAATTGTGCCGACGACCGTGGTTCCTAACCCAACCAGCAGGCAATCGATCCAGGAGTGAAAGCTCCAGATGCCGCGTTCCACTTTGGCGAGTGCAGTGCTGAGATCAAATCGGGGCGAAACCGCCGCGGCCAGCAGGATTAACCCGCTCAAACGATGACCTTCCGGCAGCGCGGCCGCCGTCAACAGCGAGATCCCGCCTCCCCCCGAATGACCAATCAGCCAGACGGGCCGGCCGGGATGTTCCCGTTGATACTCGACGATTCGCGCCGCCAGTTCCTGGGCGATCTGCTGATTTCTGCGCCAAGCGCGAAGATGATACAGCGTCAGAAATTTATTCCCGGTCGTCCAGTCAAAAATTTCCATCGCATACGGCACGCCGGCATCCAGCAAGCCATGCAAAATCGACAGATTGAAGAAACTGCGTCCTTCGATTCCGGGCAGAATAATCACCAGCCCCTGATCGAGACGCTCGGGTTCCATGCGCCGCGTGAATCGGACCGGAGTAAACCAGCCGAACGGACCAATGAGAAACGATCCCCAACAGAGCAATCCCCGTTGCCAGCGCGGCCGAATTCGACGGCTCGGCGGGGTGGTATCAACGGGAGCACGAGTGACAGACATCGACGTCTAAGCACGAGATTTCAAGACAACACGCCCATGATCACTATCGTTTCGGTACCCAATTGTACTCGCCCGGTCAAGTCAGGGCACGCTGTGCTGCTCCGTGTCGCTTTCGTCGAAACTTTCACGTCCTTGAATCAGCAGCGGAATTTTCATTTCCGGATAGGCTGAGTCGTCTGTGAAGACGGAAATCACTCCCTTGTGCCGTCCCGCAGGAACATTGCCGGCCACCGTGACTTCGATCGGCAACTCCCACGCGCCGGACTCCGCGTGAACTCGTTCCCCGGCGGTCGCCGTCACAAACGGCAGGCTGACGGAAATCCCCTGCACCTGCCAGGAAGCGCCGCGCGTGTCGGTGATCAGCACCGATTGCTTCGTGGGCTGATCGCTGAATTGGTATACCCCCAAGGCCGGAGGCTTGATGTTGATGCCCTTCTCCGGAAGCGTGACGCGAAACGTGACATGCGCCTCGCGCGGTTCCGGATCGTGGTACTTGATCTCGACGGTATACTCATGACGCCCGGGCGATTCGTTAGCAGGCAGCACTCGGAGCACCATGGCGTCGACGTCGCCCGGTGCGTACGTCTGCTTGCTGAGTTTGGGCCGCAGGCAGCCGCAACTCGGTTTGACTTCCACAATCTCGACGGGATGTTTTCCGCGATGTCGGAAAACGAAGTTGGCTTGAACTTCCGCCGTCGGCCGAATCGGCCCCAGATCCACCAGATATTGATCGAACGCCAGCGCCGGCAGCGCCGGCGGCGTGACCGAAAGGGTGGGAATCGGCCCCCGCTGATGAGCCAACATCGCCGCCCCCAGCGGAAGGAGGGCCAGCGTCCAAAGTCCGATTCTCAACGGCGTCGACATGGCTTCCCTGCTCCGTCAGGCGATCCGTCCGGGAAAAATTCCCCGGTGCTGTAGCACAGTCGCCCGATTGGAGCAAGACGGACCTGAATTCGCGCGGCCTTACCGTTGCGGGCTTCCCTTCCCAGCCGGCATTCGACAGGGAAATTTCAGGATGCGAAACTTTCAGACATCGAACGACTGATACAACTGCGGAATCGTCGGCGGTTCGTCGCAATAGTCGTCCAGCAGCTTTGCCACCGCCTGGGCCCCTTCCGCTTCTCCATGCACGATAAACGCCCGCCCCACGCCCCGACCGGATGTCGACAAATGTTCGAACCACCATTTGAAATCATTGGCGTCCGCATGGGCCGATAACCCATTCAACACTTCCACCTGAGCACGGAGCGGGTAGAAACGATCATAGATCCGTACCGTCGGACGGCGGTCGACTAACTGACGACCCAGCGTGTGTTCCGCCTGAAATCCGATGATTGCAATCGTGTTCCGGTCATCGTCCACCGTGTGCTTCAAATGATGCACGACGCGCCCGTTCTCGCACATGCCGCTCGCCGCAATCACCACGAACGGCCCCGGCCGACGATTCAGCCCCATGCTTTCCTGCTGGCTGCCGATGTAGGTCAGGCCCGGAAACGAGAACGGGTCCGCATCCGTCTGCCGGACATGCAATAACTCAGCATCCATTTCGTTCATGTGCTGCCGATGCACCGCCGTCAATTCCTTGGACAACGGACTGTCGACAAACACCTGCACTGCAGGCAGCTTGCCGGAGTTGGACAACTGGTTGAGAAAGTAAACGATGGTCTGCGTGCGACCTAAACTGAACGCTGGAATGACGACTTTGCCTTGACGCTCCACGGTCCGTTTGAGAATCCGCAACAGCGCCGCTTCCAGATCCTGGGGCGCGGGATGGACTCGGCTGCCGTAGGTCGATTCAGTGATCAACACGTCACAACCGTCGACGCGCTCGGGATCGCGCAGCAGCGGAATATCCCGCCGACCAAGATCTCCCGAAAAAACCACGCGCTTCCAAGTCGCTCCTTCCCGAATCTCCATTTCGACAATCGCCGACCCGAGAATATGCCCGGCGTCGGCGAAACGAACACGAAAATCCTCGCTCAGGTCATGCCACTGATGGTACGGCAGCGTTTCCAATTGCTTGATGCAGCGCAGCGCGTCGTCTTCGTCGTATAGCGGTTCAATCGACGGATGTCCGGGAGCCAGATGTTTCGCCAGATAGCGAACATCCTCCGTCTGAATGCGGGCGCTGTCGAGCAGCATGATTTTGACGATGTCGGCTGTCGCCGGCGTGCAGAAAATCGGCCCTCGATAGCCTGACCGCGTCAACCGGGGAAGATTGCCACAATGATCAATATGGGCATGCGACAGGATCACGCCGTCCAGTTCCTTGGGACGGCAGCGGAACTGCTCGTTTTTGGCACGCGCTTCGGCACGCCGCCCCTGGAACAAGCCGCAGTCGAGCAGCACTCGTAAGCGGTTGGTCTCGAGGAGATGTTGGCTGCCGGTGACTTCCCCTGCCGCCCCTAAAAACGTCAGTTTCATCACGCCGCTCCTTGTTGGCCGCCGGTTTCATCGTCGCTGCCGTCGACAATAGCCCATGCCCGAACGCGAAACCAGCGACGAACGGACACCTAAGCCCCCCGACCTTGATGACGGGTTCGCTGACCACGGGCCTTTGTCTCCTCTCTCACTCCTTCTTTGCCGGTCGTAACGAACGCATTGCCATCAAAATCGATGCGATTGGCGTAAATTTTTATCCCAGAACTCCTGGACAGCCTACAATTCCCATGTCGCATCGCTTTTGCTCGACGGCTCCTGTCTGAGCCGTTCCGAGAAGTCCCTCTGACTCTCTCAGAGCCGAAGGTCCGCGCGGTGGTGCCCTATTCGTCCGGCCAAGGAAGGTACTGCCTGATGAATCGCCATGAAACACATTCGTCCTGTCTTGATGTCGCTGATCGTGCTCGGGGTCGCCTTCGGGATGACCTACGTCCCGCGCTCGGTTCAACGGGCGGATTCCACGAACCGCATCCTGCCGGCCGCCCAGGTGGTCCCGGCGGCGGTCGACGAGACCTTGCTCCCTCCGGTGGTTGCCTCGCAACCCGTGACGCTCCATGACGGCGCGGAACTCCTGCGGCAGGGGCATCGCTGGCTGAAAACCATCCCCGATTATCGCGCCGTCTTTCGCAAACAAGAGCGCGTGCACGGCGTGCTTTGCGAACCGGAAACCATTCAACTGAAAGTCCGACAGGCCCCTTTCAGCGTTTCCATGGCCTGGGACGACTGCGGCCGACAGGTCTATTATCGCGACGGCCTGAATGACAACCGTTTGACGGTGAAAATGGGAGGCTGGAAGGGCCGGCTGGGTTGGATCAATCTCGATCTCCATTCGACGCTCGCCCTGCAATACGCCCGCTATCCCGTCACCGACGCGGGACTACTCCGATTGACCGAACAACTGATCGAACGTTTCGAACCGTACGAGCAACGCACCGACGGCGTCGTCTGCGCCTGGCAACCGGAAGAGTTAATCGGCGGCCGGAACTGCCGGGTGTTCGTCGTCGAATATGCGTCCTCGGCCGTGAACCCCGACTACCGCCGTTCGGTGGTGTGGCTCGATCAGGAATGGCTCATCCCGCTGGCGGTCGAAAACTTTGATTGGGACATCAGCAACACCGAGAATCCGACGGGGCTCGTGGAGCACTACGTCTATGAGGAGATCCACCTCGAGCAGGGATTAAGTGATCTCGACTTCACTCACGATGCCCGTCCTGTGGCGGAGACCGTCTCGGAAGTGACCGGGACAAATTAACTCGCCACGCCTGCTCCCCTCGGAACACCCCGGTTGCAGCGAAAACCCGGCCCGCGGATGTCCGGAATTGACGTTTCCACTCTCATGCGGCAACATACTTGCCGCATAACATGATTCAGCATCGGATGTTCCGAATATCCGCTGAGGCGAAACGATTCCGGGAACTCGGGACTCGGCTCCCACGTCATAATTCGTGGACATCGTGGACGGTACGAGCGATCAGGAACTGATTCAGCGCTGTCTGTCGGGCCAGACCGATGCCTTCGGCCTGCTCGTGGAGCGCTATCAGCATCGGTTGTATCACTCGCTCGTCCATGTGTTGGGTTCCACGACGGATGCCCAGGATGTGGCTCAGGATGCGTTCATTCACGCGCTGCAGAAATTGAAGACGTTCCGGGGGCAGTCGGCCTTTTATTCCTGGCTGTTCCGGATTGCTTTGAACGCCGCCGTCAGTGCCAAGCGAAAGACGCGACGGATGTCGACCTCGGTGGACGCCAATCGGGAAGCGACGGGAGCCGAACCGGCCGACAAACGGCCCTCGGCCGAGCCGTCGCACGCGCTGGACGTGTCCGATCGACAGCGGATGGTCCGGCAGGCGCTGAGCGAACTGGCCGAGGAATTCCGCACGGTGCTCGTGCTCAAGGAAATGGACGGCATGGCCTACGAGGACATTGCGGAAATTTGCGCCTGTCCGGTCGGAACCGTTCGCAGCCGGCTGCATCGGGCCCGGCAGGAATTGCGGGGAAAACTCAGTGTGCTGTTGCGGCCGGAAGAGTAAAACTTTGTGCGAGGGATGCGGCGATCTTCAAATCTGCCGCAAACAAGTGGTGCGCCATGGATCAACGTGACAAACAAGAACTGATTTCCGCTTACTGGGACGGCGAACTGACCGGAGCGGAACGAACCGAGGCGGAGTCGCTGCTGGAATCGTTGCCCGAACTCCGCCGCGATCTGGACGATTATGCCCGCCTCTCCGATTTGATCCGCGGCCTGCCGAATGAATCCGCCCCCGTGGAATTGGCGGCTGGCGTGCGGCGTCAAGCCGAAGCCCAATCGCTGCTGTCTCCGGCCGCGGCGCTTCCCAAGCGATCGCTCCGCCGGGAATGGCTTTCGGCACTCGCAGGCATGGCCGTGACCGCCGCCGCCGTGCTCGTCATGGTGCAGACCCGGGAATACTCCGCCAGTCGAAATGCCGAGGTTTCCTCGGGTCATGTCGCCGCCGGCGTAAGGACGATGGCATCCGCCGAAGCGACGACCGAACCGCAGAACTCCGCTTTTTCCGCCGTGTCTTCTGCCCTTCCGGAAAGCGCAGCGGCCCCGGCGCATGTCCCGTCGGGAGCGGCTGGCGGTGAATCAGAACTGCCAGCGGCGTCGCCAGAGCTCGCGGCGACGGCCGTCGCTCCGTCCCCGGCGATGCTCGGTTTGTCATTGAACGAGTTCTCCGAGCAGGAAGGCCTCTTGAACGGCGTACGGATCGGCAGCGTGCTTCAATACCTGGAGCAACGCGGCGACAGCGTCGCCGTCGTAGAACTGCAAGTAGTCGACGTCAGTCAATCGCTCGGCCAATTGGAAGTCCTGCTCAAAGAGCAGCAAGTGGACGTCTTGCCGGTCGATGTCGCAAAAAATCCCACCCCCCTGCCCGAACAATCGGAGAAAGCGGCCGCCGAATCGAGCGCCGACGAAGGCCAGCTGACAACGGTCTTTTTGGAAGCCTCGGCGAACCAAGTCGATCAGCTATTCAGTGAAATGAGCCGTCGCAACGTATTCGTGCAGGCCAGTCTCCAACCTCCGGTGGATGTGCCGGTCAATGCCGGCTTGGAATTGTCCGACGTAAAGTCAGCGGAAGAACCCGCCCTTGCCAAGCGAGATTCTGAACTCGTTCGTGTGGAAGCCGATGTCGCCACGCGGCAATATGCCCAGCGCGGCCGGGCCAGCCAGATCATCAGGGGATCGCCGGAATCGAATTCTGCGAAGGAAGATTCGACGGCAAATCGTACCAGTTCAAAACAGAGCCGCCTGTCCGGAGATCGCTTGCGCCCCCTCAAAGCGGCGCCAACAAAGGACTCCTCGAGTTCACGCGAGCAATCCGAGTTCGGCTCTGATGGTTCCATACCGCAACTGAAACAGAATGTGGCCTCGATCCAGCAGCAGCCGCTGCCGAAACAGACGAGCGATACTCCCGTGCAGGATGTCTCCGACGATGCCGAAGCCCCAGAGCCGACTGTCCGCCTGTTGATGGTCTTGAAACCGCAACAACAGCCCGTCGCCGCCCCTCAACCGTAAATCCGAAATGGCGACTGAGGAAAACGGTTCCCGCCGGGAAATTGCCCGCACTGAATCATTCTTCCGCTTCGGCTTCTTCGTCGAAGAGGCTGAAATCTTCCTCGTCCAGTTCCGCGGCCACCTGGGCTTCCTCGCGCGACTGCTTCGCGTCGCCCTCCTCACCCTTCGAACGGTAATAGACCTTCAACGGCACTTCCTTGAACGGCAAATGCTCTCGCAGCACGCCCAGCAAGTACCGCTTCCAGGTCTCGTCGAATAGCACGGCGTCGTTGCACTTGAGCACAATCGTCGGCGGCTCGACCGCCACCTGCACGGCGTATTTAATCCGCGGGGTCCGGTTCTGGCGCATGGGCGGCGGCCAGTTTTTCACGACGTCCTTGACGAGCCGGTTCAACTCGCCCGTCGGCACACGGTAGCGTGCCTGTTTATAAATTGACTGAGCCAGATTGATCACCTTCTGCACGTTCCGGCCCGATTTCGCCGTGAGAAACGCGACCGGGATGTGCCGTTTGTCGGCGAACAGCTTGAACAAATACTCGGACCACGCCTCCGTCGATTTATCGTGAATCAGATCCCATTTGTTGACGACGAAAATACATGGCTTGCATTCGTCGAAAATTTCCGACACCAATTGCTTGTCGACCCGCGAGACCGGCTGCGTGGCGTCGAAAAACATGAGGACGACATTCGCCCGGCGAATGCTGCGCTTGGCCCGGGTCAACCCGTACCATTCGACGTTGTTCGCCAGGCTTTTCCGCTTGCGCACCCCGGGCGTATCGATGGCCACGAACGATTTGCCGTCCAGCGTGAAACGCACATCGACGCTGTCGCGCGTGGTGCCGGGAATTTCACTGACGATCATCCGTTCGGTTTCCGCCACCTGATTGATGAACGTGCTTTTCCCCACGTTCCGCCGGCCGACGATCGCCAGCTTCAACTCCGGCACGGCGGCTTGAGATTCTCCCTCTTCCGCTTCACGATTGTCGGGCGGCGGCAATAACTCGACGATCTTCGCCAACAACTTGTCTTCGTGGCGATTCCCTTTGACGCTGGTCACGATCAGCGATCCGTCGGCCAAACCGTAAAAGACCGAAGACTCGTCGTCCAGTTTGGGCGAATCGCATTTGTTGACGACGATCAGTTTAGGCTTCTGGATGCGGCGCAACCGATCGGAAACGCGCTGATCCAGCGCCGTGATTCCCGCCTGGCCGTCGACCACGAACACGATCAGATCGGCGGCATCGAGCGCGATTTGAATCTGGCGGTCAATGTCTTCCGTCAGATCGTCGCGGTCGACGATCCCGATGCCCCCGGTGTCGACGAGTTCGAAATACCGGCCGTCATGATGCATCAAGTAGGTGACCCGATCGCGGGTGACGCCCGCCATCGGGTCGACGACCGAAATTCGCTTATGAGCCAGCCAGTTCAGCAGCGAACTCTTGCCGACGTTCGGTCGACCGACGATCGCCACGCGGGGAATGGACATGAGAGATGGCCTTTGGTGAGTCTGCAAAAACCTATCATAATCCCATGGGACAGGGTTTGCCGAGTCCGCACGGCGTTTCAACGGTGGCGGGCCGATCCCGGAACGATTCCTGGTCCGTCTGGTTCTGGTCCCGTTGCTCGGGCCCTGTGACTGAAAACCAGTGTCCCTTCCCCCTTCCTTGACTTTCCCCTTAGAATGGCGGCGAAGCTCGTCGAGGCGACGGGCCGGTCGATGTTTTCTCGAGGAATGCCATTTCATGCCTGTCTTTGAAAGTCGTATTTCGCTTCCCGGCCCGTCCGAGCGCGTGTTTGATTTTCTGACGCGGCCGGACAATCTGCTGAAAATCAGCCCGCCGGAAATCCAGATGGCATTCATCGAAGCTCCCGAAGTTCTCAGCCTCGGCAGCCGGCTGCAATTCAAGATTCAGGTCTACGGCCAGGTCCAGGAATTCGAACACGAGATCATTGAATTCGATCGGCCGACCCGGTTTCGCGAAAAGGCGGTGTCGACGCCGATGAAGTCCTGGATTCAAGACTACATCGTCGAACCAGCCGACAGCGGGCTGGTCGTCCTGTTGACGCGCGTCGAATTCGAGCCGCCTGGCGGCTTTCTCGGCTACATTCTCACCCCCGAAAGGATTTTGGCGAACCTCGAAGAGGGCCACGCCCATCGGGAAGAAGCGTTGCAAAAGGCCTTGCAATGACCTGACGCCGGCCCATCGATGCCTGGGGAATCCGCCGATTCATTTTCTGGGACCGGGAACATGACTCGATCACCCGCAGAGCAGGACGCCGGCACCTGGGCCGCCGTCTTTGCATTGGCGGTCGTCGGTCTGGGTTTGCTGGGATTGGCAGCGCTGGTTACGCCGCATTTGCTCGGGATCATGCTGGTCGTCGGCGGATTCGTCGGCTTTGGGGCCTTCCATTATCTCGTCTGGGGATGGTGGCTGGGACGGCGATTCTCCGACGAAGCCGCCAGCGCAAAGACGGAGGAACCCCATCCTTGGTCCTCCGACCAAAGCCCTGAGAATTTAACGAGTCGGCGACGCCGCTGACCGATCGGCCCCCGCCTTTCTCCGCACATGGTAGCTCGTCAATTGGAATCCGAGGAACCGAAACGGCTCGCCCCCTGACGTGATGTCCCATCCTGCTTCGAGCACCGCCGCCGGTGTGCCGCGCCGATTCAATTCCATCGACAGGATGGTATTCAAACTTTCCGGCAATGCTCCGGAGGCCAGGGCCGCGTCCCACCGATCGGCATGCAGGACAGGCGTCAGCGGCCAGCGTGCACGCAGCTGAAACTCCAGCGTCGGCGGCAGCCCGACCCGGGAAACCACGAGGACGGCATCGGGATCGGACAGGGAACGGGAAATGTGTTCCAGTTGCATGGCCAGATGCCGCTCGCTCGGAGACGTGGCGCGTGATTGAAGCACGCCCCAGCCCCCGTGGCAGATCCAGGTTGCCAGAATCAA
Organism: Planctomycetaceae bacterium; assembly: GCA_046349715.1. Classification (GTDB taxonomy): domain Bacteria; phylum Planctomycetota; class Planctomycetia; order Planctomycetales; family Planctomycetaceae; genus CAZDGB01. The sequence continues at coordinate 49,494 of JAXMBR010000019.1, forward strand.
CCCCCTCAAGGCCAGCCGCCGCTGGGACTCGTTCCACCGCCAGCCGCGCGTCTGAGCGAAGTTGACCGCTACAGGCAACAAGCACACGACCGCTCCCAGACCGTACATCAGGCGAACCTCCGCAGTTTCCGCATACGGAAGCGCCTGCAAAATGTTCACCAACCCCACCAGCATCGCGATGATCAGTTCCACGGGCCGGATGATCCGGCGGATCAGCGCCTCCATCCCGAATCCCGCCAACAGGCAAAGCGGCGTCGTCATCATCAGGTCGCAGGGAGTCGGGTCCTGCTGATCCGAGGCCAGCATGATCCTCCAGACCAGGAGCCGCATGCTGAAGATCATGATCATCACGGCGCGCAGTTCGGGAAAATTGGGCAGCAGCTGAGCACGATGCCGAATCAAGGCAATCACGCCGAGGACAGCCCAACCCGTCAGAAACGCATGTCCCGCCTCGACGCCTTGCCGGCGGATGAGGTCGACGTGCGGATACAATGGCGAAATCGCATTGGGAGCCGACTGCAGAATCCACTCCCACGTCGCCGACAAGCCGAGTTGATAGATCGTGGCGGCGATCCACCAGCCGCCTGCCGCAATGCCAATGGCAAACCAGATCAGAAACGACTTCCGCAACCGTCTCCGCGCCACATGCAACGCGACGACGGCATGATTGTCCGGGTCATAAGGAGGCAATCGCAGGGGAATCAGAAACGCCACCATGCCGATCGCAAACCCCAGCGCAAACGACTGCCAGCCTTCGGCCAGCCACGCGCAGCCCCAGGCCAGCGCAGAAACCAGCAATCGACCCGACCAGACATTCGGCGTCCCATCCAAATGCGCCAAGAACCGCTCGAAACTGATCGTGAGAAAGCACAGCCCCAGCAGTTCCGGACCGCAGGTATGTGCGCCGTTGAGGATCAGCGGATCGAGCGCCAGCAGCAGCGCGGCGATAAACCCCAGTCGGGAGGAGCCAAATCGCCGCCCCAATCTGGCCACGAAGATGACGGTGGTCGCCACCGACAGATAGGAGACGAGCATCAACGCGAGCGGCGGACGGGCGCCCACCAGCGACATGACTCCGGCCGTCAGCCACGTCGAGAGCGGAGGAGCGCCGCGGAGCGCCGACAAGTCCGTCACCGTCGGCCCGGCGAAATCCTTGGTCCAGCTCAACGCCCGCAATCCCCACAACGCCGACTGATCGGAAATGGTCCAGGTCAAGACGCCGGCCATCCCCGGCAGAAACGCCAGCACGGCCAACCAGGGATTGATGACGGGCGTAAATTTCAAGATGCGAAATAGATCGGTGCGTGGCTCGGCGGCCAACTGTTGCAGTTCAAGATCGCTGACGGGAACTGCTTGCGACATCGAAATCCTAAGTCTCCTGGAAACAGTGTCTGACAAACCGGCCAAACCTCGTCACGGATGATGCAACGCATTCTCCGTGGACTGCGGTTGCTCCAGCGGTCGCTGGGACGGCAGATTATCCGAGAGATTGTCGTGTTTGAGAACGGCAAGTTCAATTTCGCGGCGGCGATCCAAGATCGCTCGGTCGAATTGCGACAACACATCGAGCGCTTTGTCCCGCGAGCAAATCAGCCCGATGATCAGATAATTGGTGATGGCCAGCCCATAGCACACCCAGCCGATCGGGCCCGGATCGAGGACCACGGAGAGGATCGCCAGCACAGCGGACGAGCGGTTCAAGTGCTGGTTGAACAAGCCGCGCAGCGACGGAATGATCAGCGCCTTAAAATCGGCCCAGCGGCGTCCTTTGCGTAAGACCAGGGGAGGTGGCCCCGGGTGAATGATTGAAAACAGCGCCTGGTCCGGCATGCCCTCGATCACGCCGACGGCCAGCAGCAGCCGCAGCAGCAGAAATAATTCGTAGCTCGAATCGCGGACTTCCGGCCGGATCCAGCCCCAGACGACGCTTTCCATGTTCGAAGTGGCGATCAGCAGCACGATCGCCCCGCGCAGCCAATCGCTGATATCCTTTTCCAATTCCTCGTCCAGGTCCTTGATTCGCACGATGCGACGCAAAAACAAACGAAACAAGGGAATGACGAGTAAACCGAGGATCACGCGCACGATCGGTTTGAGGACCGGCTTGACCAGCCAACTGGGCAACAACAACTGGGTGAGATTGAACAATCCGGCCCCGAGGTAAGTCAGGAGTTCCATACCAAAGTTAACGCCGCCGAATCCCCCACAGATCACCGGCAGGCGTAACACCAATCGCCGATTCAGGTTCAGTGGCGCGCTGCGCGAAAACGTACCATAACCGGTTCGGCAGCGTCGAGGTCAGACCTCCGATTGACCTGCCCGGCGGACCCGCTACCATACACGCCGTGACCCGTGGATCGCACAAGACACAGACGAGCCGTTCTGAAACACGAACGTCTCGATGCTGCGGGGTTACCCCGCGGTCGCCAGTTTGGCCCTCATTCGGTTTTTGAATTGTCACCACGGCAGTCTTCGCCGTGGCGACAATTCGCTACGGGATCGGTTGTGCGATCCACGGGCCAATTGATGGTGTCGGCGGATTTCCGGACCTTTCGGTCGTTTCCCGGCCTCGCCGGACCGGCACGGTGTTGCAACTACCAGACCGCGGAACAATTCGCATGGCGCTGTGGGACTGGCTGCTCCGTTGGTTTGGTTGGTCTCGCGTCACCAAAACATCTCGCGCGTCGGCCGCGCGGAGTCGCGTCCGCCTGCGGCCGACTGGCTCTCCCCCGGCGAATCGCCGGACGACGCGCATCCCGACGACGGAAGTGAGCGATGAGTCTCCTTATCGACTCGCGCGGATGGGATCGCGTACCGGACAATGGCTCGACCTGACACTTGATCATCGACCGGCCGAGTTGGCGCAGCGGCAGCTTCCAAACGTCAGAACCCCGGACGACATCGCCGATTGGCTGAACGTTAAGCTGTCGCGATTGGCCTGGCTGGTCCATCACTTTTCCGCGGGACGAGCGGAAAGCCCCGAGAAATCGCACTATTTCTATCATTGGATCGCCAAATCCCGCGGCGGCTGGCGATTAATCGAAGCCCCCAAGCAAACGCTTAAAGAGATTCAGCGGAAGATCCTCACGGAGGTCCTCGAACAGCTTCCTCCCCATCCTGCCGCGCACGGTTTCCGCGCGGGCCGCTCGATCGTGACCAACGCCCAACCGCATGCGGGACAATTCCTGGTATTGAAATGGGACTTGCGGAATTTCTACCCCTCGGTGGGGTTTTCCCGAGTGACCGCAATTTTTCGCTCCATGGGATACAGCCGTGAAGCCGCCATCTGGCTCGCGCGATTGACGACCACCGCCCTGCCCGCGAACATCCGCTTTCCGCAAGGCGATCCCGCCGCCATTCTGCCTTATCTGCGCCGACATCTGCCTCAGGGCGCACCAACTTCGCCGGCCTTGGCCAATCTGTCGGCTTATGGCTTGGATGTGCGGCTGAGCGGATTGGCCAGATCGTTCGGTGCGAATTACACCCGCTATGCCGACGACCTGACCTTTTCCGGCGACGAGCGTTTCGCGCGCAGCTTGAAAGTTTTCATCCCGCTTGTGGCTCAGATCTGCCGGCAAGAGCGTTTTCGATTGCATCCTGGCAAGCGCCGCATTCTCCGGGCGCACCAACGCCAACAGGTGACGGGAGTGGTCGTCAACCGGCATCCGAATGTCCGCCGCCGTGACTTCGATCAATTAAAAGCAGTTTTGACCAATTGCCTGCGTCATGGCCCTGCCGGCCAAAATCGGGAACAGCACGAGAATTTCGCGGCCCATCTTCAAGGCCGAATCGCCCACGTGATGCAGTTAAACCGCGTTCGCGGCGAGAAACTGGCCAACATTTACGCGCGCATTGACTGGCAGAAATGAGCGATTCGTGAGTTGGGCGTGGCGGGGCGATATTTCCCCTGGCCCCGAACGGAACATTTGTCAACTTTTTTTCGACCGAACCAGGACGCGCCAACCTTGATTTCCCGGGCGCAGTGGCTGATAGTCTTTGGAAATAATTGGGAGATCGGGTCCGGCGGATTGGCAGCCGCGGACGTGGTTTTGAGCGAGGGAAGGCAACCACGATCATGGGTAAGAAGAAGGCCGTCATGGGACTGGCGCCGGGCACCCGGATTCGCGTCAAGCCGGGAGTGATGTCACCCGAGTTTCCGGAAATTTCCTTTGCCGGCTGGACCGGATCGGTCGTCGAAACCAGCGGCAAACCGCCGAGCCTGCAATATATCGTGGAATGGGACGGGACGACGTTGTCGGCCATGCCAGCGGATTACCAGCAGCGCTGCGAGTCGCAGCAACTCTATCACCTGCTGGCCTGCCTGCCGGAAGTTGACGTGGAACCAGTCGACCCGGCCTGACCTTGCCGCCATCGCCGTGAACACCCCATCGTAGCCAACGTGAGCCACCGGTCGAACATAACGGTGTCAAAAGGCTTCAATCGATGGGCCTTCGGCGGTCATTCCGCCTGACGCATGCGCCGGATCGGCGTTGGGAATGATCGACCCCGCCAGGACCGGCTTCTCAAACGTCACACCGCCGCTGGAAATGGGGTCCGGCGTCGGTCCCAGGACGGGAGCCGCCGCCATGACGGAGTTATTGCCGCCTGAAACCGGAGTCGAGGAGATGATCGGTGGCTGTGCAAAAGTCGGAGAAGACGCCGAGGCGAACGTCGTCGGCTGAGCATACGTCGGGTTCTGCATCAGCGCCGAACGGGTCATGGAGCGCGGCGCTCCGCCGCGCGAGTTGAGCGAGGCCAACCGGGAATGCACCTGAGGTTGTCCCCAGCGTGACGCGAGCGAACGCTGATACATCATGGCTGCCTGGTTCGTCTGTCCTCGATCCTCGTAGAGTTGCCCCATTTGAGCCAATGCCGACGGATTTCGCGGATCGACCTGCAACGCCCGCTGCAGTTCCTGTTCGGCGCCAATCGGGTTTCCTTGCTCGCGGCTGAGCGCGGCCATTTCGATATGCGACTGGGCCACATACGGCTGCGTATCGGTCCAGGATTGCAGCAGTTGTTGCGCTTCGGGTTGGCGGTTTTGCTCCACCAGCAGCCGGGACAACGTATGGTACGACGGCTGATGCATGGCGCTGACCTGATTGAGGTTGCCCCGGAGCACCTGTTCCGCCTGCTGGGGATCGCCGGTCTTGATCATCGCCAAAGCGAGGTTATGGCGGTAATCGGGATTGCCGGGATCGTCCATGACGGCCCGTTTGAAGTCGTCCCGGGCCATGGCGTAGTTGCCGCGTGCATAGTACCCCTTGCCGGAGTTGTTGTAGACCATGCCGCTGGTCGCGCTGCAGCCGCTGGCGGCCAGGATCGCGATTCCACACCACGAGACCAGAAATGTGCCGACGAAGCGGCGACGCGTAAAAATCATGGCGTTGAACTCCGGGGAATCGCCGCTGCGAAACCCCGGGGGAGACATGATCAGCCCACCCCGGAATCGTGGCCGCGATTCCGAACAGTTCGTATCAAATGAAATTGGTCAGGGATTGAGAGGGGCGGACGTTAGTGCATACGGCCAATCCCTGCAAGATTTTTTTTTCGATTTTTCCTCAAGTTTTGCGTGCTCCCGGCCGACGGCCTCGATTTGGATCGACCGAAATCGCAAACAAAGACCGTAAACCCGCAGGGCGCGGTGAATTTCTCACGGGCGAGTCCAGGCCACGGGCGGACCGGCCGGAAAAAATGCTGGTCTAGGCAGAAGTGACGGCGGCTGCTATTTTTCCGATCCGCGACGGACCGGGCTGCAAGGTGAACTCGCGATCGATGGGATGCCTGGATGAGGATTCAATACGCGTGCCGTTGGTTCTGCCTGGCTTTGCTCGCCGGGGGTCTGGTCGGCTGCAATTATTTCCAAGGGTCTGCTTCCGATCTGGATGACGAATTCGCCGATCTGGAATTGGATGACACCCCGGCGGTCACGGGCGGCCTGCCGAGAAAATCGGAGTCACTGGGTCGCGACCGGGAGCGCCAGGATGAAGAGCGCGCCCCTCTGCGATTAGCCGTCGGCGACCAGTTTCCGCTGATCAAGACGGTGGAACAGAAACTGACGCTGCCTGGCCCCCAGGGCGTGACCGTCGGACAGACTCGTTTGGAAACGCAACTGTCGCTCACGGTTGAAGAAATTCGTGACGGCGCAACGCGATTCGGCGTGCGCTATCACGGCGTCCATTATCAGGAGCAGGACCTCGCCGGTCACCGCTGCGAATTTTCCTCGTCGCAAGCCGGGGCGGAAATTCCTCCACAGGCGAGCGCCTATGCGGCCTTGGTCAACAACGGCTTCTCGTTTTGGGTCGGTCCCGACAATCAGTTGATCGAATTGGTCGGATATCCAGATTTTCTCAAACGCTGCATGCAGCATCTTCCCGTCGCGCAGCGGCAGGCGATGATCGCCCAGATGTCAGCCGAGCAGGCAGACCAGGGAATTGCCAGCTTTGTCGACGAGAGCATCGGAATCTTGCCGGTCAATCGACCGGGCGAGGAAGCCGTTGTTCCGATCCGGAAAGGATCCTCCTGGGTGTTGCCGGTGCGCCACATCGACGGGCCGATCCCCATGCAGGTTTCCACGCATTGCCTGATCAAGGACTTGACCGACGAGACGGTGCAGATCGATTTGTTCGGAACGATCATGCCGGTGGCGGGCGCCGATTCGTCGCCCAGCGGGAAATGTTCGGTGCGCGGCGGGCGATGCCTTGGGAATTGCACGGTGGATCGCCAAACGGGTCTGCCGACCGCCTCGCGGGTGGAGCGATATCTGGACATAGTGCTGCAAAGCCCCGACGGCCAGCAACTGGAACAACAAAAGGAAATCATTACGACGATCCGGGCGTTGCCAGGTTCAGGGCAGGCGTATTCGGGAACGCAGTCGTCCGTCATGCCTGCGCATCATGCCGAGATTACCCAGGATGTGGGCGGCGGGGTGACGCCGGCGAGTCAAGCACCACGCCGCAGCGCGGATGACTTGCGGCTGTTCCGCTGAGCCGATTCAGCCGTTGGCGCGGGGCAGCCCCAGAAAGCGGACCCAGCGGCGATCGTTGGCGGCGATCGGCTCAATCGGGGCGGTTTGCTGTTCGTCCACGGTTTTCAGTCCGAGCCGGCGCATCTGCTTTTCGATCAACTCTTGTTGCTGGCGCAGGTGCGATTGCTCGCGTCCGATCCGCGCTCGCTCGATCGACATTTCGACTTCCGCGTGCCGCAGATGTTCTTCCAACTGCTGCTGGAGCGCGGTCAGTTTGCTGCACAGTTCTTCCGGCGCATGTTCGAGCGCCACCCAATCGGGAGGCGTTTGGACCGTGGCCTGCGTGCGAAGTCGTCGCAATAAATAAGTGATGTAGGCATCGCGCTGATCCACGGCCGCTTCGATTTCCTGCGGCGTCGCCGTGATCGGGCTGAAGGGCGCCGGCACGGGCGGTTCAGCTTCGGACGCTTCCCCGGCACAAATCGCCTCCGCCGTGATTTGCGGAGTCTCGTTCAGCATCTGCGATTTCAGCGATTCCCAGGACGTCGGCAGGACGGGCTGCGGCGCATCGCCCAGGGACGATTCGGAGGAACGGATCTCGCCGGACTGGATTTCGAGTGCCGGCGGTTCCAACGGCGTGGACGAGACGGAAATTCGTTCCAGTACGACGGACGTCGACAGATTCGCATGGGCTGACGCGCCCGAGGAATGATATCCGGGATGCCCTCCCCCTGAGAGGCGTTCCCCGATGAAATCGCGAAGTTCGTTGATCTGGACTTCCAACCGGCCCAGCGTCAGGGCCGCCTGCATGTCTTCCCATTGCTGGACGATCCGTTCGAGATCGCTGACGACTTTCTTATGGCCGTCCACCAACTCGACGGGAAGCGCGTTGGAACGCTTGCGATCGGCTCCGGTTCGTTGCAGACGGTCGAGCTGTTCCGCCAACTGCTCCATCTGCACGGTGAGCGCGGTGACCAGTTCGTCCTTGGCGAGGACTTCCTCCTCCAACTCGGCAACGCGCCGACGGCAGCGCGCGGCCTCGTCCCCGCCGCCGTTGTTCGGCAAGGCGGTCGAAACCGGCCGGTCTTCCGTTTCCGTTGCGAGTTCGCTCACGGCAGGGGCAGTCCGCGTGGTGGTGGATAGGGGAATGAGGCAATCAAGCCCCATTACCGACCCGCGCGTGTTGACCAGAAACGGCGCACGTTGCGGTCCGGCAGCACAACTCTAGCACGCACGCGAGCGACCGACCTTCCGCACGAGCCGGACAGCGGGACTTAGGAAAGAGGATTTGCCGATCTTAGGGATTGATCCGATTGTGCGGGGGTTCGCCGCGCAGCGCTTGCACCACTTGCGACATCGCCTGCCTGCGCATCTGTTCCAAGGATTCTTGCGAGACGAAGGCTGCATGGGGCGTCACAATCACTCGTTCGTCCTGATAGAGGGGTTGTGACAGATCGGGAGGCTCCGGTTCGAACACATCCAGAGCGGCTCCGGCCAGCTGGTGATTCTGAAGCGCTTGCCAGAGCGCGTCGGCGTCAATCAAGCCGCCGCGGGACGTGTTGATCAAGTACGCCGTGGGTTTCATGCGCTGCAACAGGTCTCCGTTCACCAGCTGCCTGGTCTCGGGCATGAGGGGGGCGTGCAGAGAGACATAATCGGATTGCGCGAACAGTTCGGGCAACGAGACCATCCGGCAGCCGGTCCCGTGGTCTGACCCCGACGGCGTGTAGGCGAGCAGTGACAGGCCCAGCGCACGAAGTTTCAACGACAGCGCCTGGCCGATCCGGCCCAAGCCGACCAGCCCCACCGTCTGACCCGACAGGCGGCGCATCAACGGAGCCGCATTGAGATTGTACTCTCCGCGCTTCGTCCGCAGGTGAAAGAAACCGATGCGACGGGCGCAGGCCAGCAGCAACCCGAGCGCATGATCGGAGACTTCGGAGACGCAATAATCGGGGCAGTTCGTGACGGGGATGCCCAGTTCGGAAGCGACGTTGACGGCGATATTATCAATGCCGATTCCCAAGCGCGCGATGATCCGGCATTTCTTGGCCGCGCGGATCACCGCTTCCGTGACTTTCGCCCAATTGGCGGCAATAGCATCGACGTCCGCGGCGAGAGCGATCAACGTCTGTGCGTCAGAGGCGGGCGCCTCCACGAGTTCCGCACCGACTTCGGCGAGCACTTTCTGTTCAATCAGGGCGTCGGGCCAAGCGCGATCGGTCAAGAGCACGCGATATTTCGGAGACATGGATCACGGTCCTGGCGAAGACGAGAAAGGTTGAAACAAAAACACCTCGCCTGAGCGAGGTGTGTCTGACATCTATCGGCGATTGCGATCGTTCATTGAGCGGCCGCCAGTTCGGCCATGCGCTGCGCCGGCACGACCAGCCGGTCCCAATTGTCCAGCACGTATTGCGGGGGACCGCCCTTCGCAGCGACATATTGAGCCACCTGCACCGTCGGGATCATCTCGATGGCGTCCCAGGGGCAGACGGTCAGTTCATAGGGATCGGATTTCTTGGTCGGAATATGGACGCAGACTTCACAGCCGACACATCGTTCGACGTCAATTTCGCAGAACGACTGCAACACGGAAATCGTTTGTCCGGGCACTTTGACGATGCAGTCGACCGGGCAGACCTCCAGGCACGATTCGCAGCCTGTACAATTGTCCGCGTTAATGACCGCTACTTCTTTGGGAAGTTTTTTCCGTCCGCCTGACTTGGCCATTCCTAGCAAACCTTTCGACATCGAGGAGAGCCGTGGTTGGGCAATTCTAACGGTCTAGGGTCGGTGTCGACCAGCCCACCGGGAATGGATCAAGGTTTTCCTTCATTTGGGAATGCGAAATCCAGGAACATCACCCAGCAGCCATCACAGCAGCACGGGACGCAAACAGATCTGTACAAACCGTTTCCAGGACCGCTAGTTTAGCCGAATAAAAAAAGTCATATTTCAAATCAAATGAACACCTTATGATATCGAATCGTTAACCGGAGGCAGATCACCCCTCATGGTGAACAATCAGCGGTTGCCCCCTGCCCTGAAACCCGCTACACTTCCGCCCCCTACTCCTTTCCAAAATTTCATTTGTGAACAAGTTCTCGGGCCAAGATGCGCACCGCTGTCGGGATCCGAATGCTGATGGTTCTGGCGTTTTTCGCCAGGAGCGCCTACGCATTCTCTCCGACTGATGTGACAAATCCGCCAGACGACAACATTGCCGAGCGGTTGATCCTGAAGAGCGGCGACATTTTGACCGGTCGGAGCGTGGAAACCGACGGGGGCTGGCTGATCTGGCTGTCTCCCGAGGGAGAGACGCTGCAAATTCCGCTGGATCAAATCGAACGATTGGAAACGGGGCCACCGGCGGAAGAAGAGGTCGTCGTCCCTCCCAGCCCGACACTGACCGATCCTCAGAAAGTTGTCGGCGAACAGGATCCTTATCAATGGGCGGACTCCATGCCCTATACCAAGTCGCTGCTGCAAAACTATGGCGTCAGTCGCGATGTCGTCGCCCGCTGGACGCAGCGTGTCTCGATCGGCGGTCAGTTCAACCAGGGGAATACCAAGACCGACCTGATCGACGTGGCCGCTGTGTTCGAACAGAACACCAAGGAAAGAATGCGGCAGATCGACGGGGGCGGGCAATGGGGGGCCAATGCCGGTAAGCAAACGGCCAATCGCTGGTGGCTCAACAGCAACTTCGACTGGCCGGTCGAGGACAAATGGATCGCCTTCGTCACGAGCAAGAACGAATACAACGATCCGGCGCACTTGAACTATCGAGGCACGCTTTCCGCCGGCACCGGCTACCGGTTCATTTTTGAGGACAAGCGGCGGTTCATTGTCCGGTTCGGTCCCGCTTATACGCTGGAAATTTTTCGCAGTCCATCACACACGCGGCAAACGCCCGATTTGTTCGCTGAAGTGGAATCCATCTGGCCGTTGGGAACGCGCGCCAGCCTGGAACAGAAAATGCGAGTGCAGCCCAGCATGATGAATATCGAACTCGTCCGCGTGTTCAGTACGACCGGAGTCCTGGTGAATCTCGATGAAAAAGATCGTTGGAAGCTGCGGCTTGGCTTTCAATTTCAGTACATCTCCATCCCCAACACCGGCCGATTGCCCAGCGACTACATGACGACCCTCTCGTTGGTCTACACGCGGAAATGACGACCGACGCCGCACGGAATGCTTCGTTGAACACTTCCGGCGAGTGTCCCCGCTGCCGGCTAGGTCAATCCGTTGATGGCGCGCTCGATCAAGTCGACGCCCTGCCCGGCCGCGCGGCGCCGCCATGAGGGCGAACGCGGACAGAACATTTCCACGAGCCGGTCTTTGGCCCAGCGGTACGTCTGACTGTCGCGCTGGTCCCAGTGATGCGCTCGATTTTCGGCTCGGAGCGCCGCCAGGACTTTCGTCGGGCGATAAGTGCCGAACTCAACGCAAAGATGATTGTAATCCCGGTTCGCCGCGTACTTAAGACACCATTCGCTGATACTGCCCCGCGCGGTGTAGGCGATGGACGGCGACTGATGTCCTGCAACGACGTCTTTGTCAAACAGGCGGCAAATACGGGCGGCTTGCGCCGGTGTGGGCGGAAGGTCGGCCAGCAATTGGTAATCGCCACTCCGGCCGAGCCCCGTGTGCAGATCCAGATGGATCACCGAACCGCCGTAGCCCAGCCAGCCGGCGAATTGATGCTGCACGATGCGCGTCGATTCCGCGGGGCCGCGTCCCCCGAAAAACAGGCCTTGAGGAAAATCATACTGACCGGCGGCAATGGCGCGTTTCAGCGTGGGCAAGCCGTACCGGAGAATGGCCACCAGCGAGCGGAACAGGAAGAATTCGTACGGCGACGGGCGGGTGGGATGATTGAGCATCGGGTTCAGCTTCGCGTAACCATCGGGGCTGCCCTGATAACTTTGCCGTTCCGCGAGGAAATTGCGGTTGAGGTCGACATTCTCTTCATTGCAGCGCCGGAGCCAGGCGAAACCGTAGGGATTCAGGACGTGCACGAACACCAGCCGGGGCCGCGCGGCGGTCGGATCGCGTTGCGCCAGTCGCTCGACGGATGCGCACTGCACGGCGGAACCGAAAATCCCTTCCACCCCATGCAGGCCGCTGGACACGATCACCGTATTGATGGCCGCCGGCCCGACTCCCGCGGCGGTGGCGACATCAATAAACAACGGCTCTCCGGCGGGACCGACGGCGGAGAGAGGATGAGAAACGACCTGCCAGTCCGCTCGTGACGTCGCCCGGATGAACCGGCTGCGCGCCGTGACGTAGTCTTCGGTAAAGTCGGGCAACAGATCGGCGGGAGAACCCATCGGAGCATTTTGCCGACGGGCGCTGCAAGACGCAATCGCTGTGCGACCGGTGTCTCGCTGATTATGATTGAGGTACAAATACAAATCGAAAGGCCGCGCACTGCACAGCAGCACGCAATAATTGACCGCGAGAATCAGAGCTTTATGGCCTCGACCGCCAAACAATTTCAGGTCGACTTTTCGTGTTTTTCGCGGCCCAATTCGCTTTCATCTTTATGACGTGCACTTCAAGGACCGACCGGCATGGGCTTTTTTGACAAACTGAAGCAGGGGCTGCAAAAGACCAAGCAACTCCTGCAAACCGACGTTCGCGATCTGTTTCGCGCCGGGGAAATTCTCGACGAGGCCAAGCTCGAAGTCTTCGAAGCCCGGCTGATTCGCACTGACATGGGGGTGGCGGCGGCCAGCCGGATCGTCTCCGAACTGCGGGCCAAGCATCTCGGCCGTACGGTGGTGATCGACGAAATCTGGAGCACCGTCAAATCCACACTGAAGGAATTGCTCCAGGGGGCGGATGGAACCACCTGGAATGCTGACGAACCGCTGTCGCCCTTGAAGTTTTCTGTGGAGAAACCGACCGTGATTCTGGTGGTCGGCGTGAACGGAACGGGGAAGACGACGTCCATCGCCAAACTCGCGAAATTTCTGCTTTCAAACGGCAAGACCGTGATGCTCGCCGCGGGGGATACGTTTCGAGCCGCCGCCGTCGAACAATTGACGATGTGGTCTGAGCGGTTAGGTTGCGGCATCGTTACGAAGCCCAGCGGCACCGATCCCGCGGCAGTGGCGTTTGCCGGATGCGACGAAGCCGTCAAAGCGGGCGCCGATGTCGTGATCATCGATACGGCGGGGCGATTGCATAATCAGGTCAACTTAATGAAAGAGCTGGAGAAAGTCCGCAAGGTGATCGACAAAAGGATTCCCGGAGCGCCGCACGAATGTCTGCTCGTGATTGACGCCACCACCGGTCAGAACGGCCTCAACCAGGCCAAGCATTTTTCCGAAGCCGCCGGTTGCACCGGCATCGTGCTGGCCAAGCTCGACGGCACCGCCAAGGGAGGTGTGACGGTCGCCATCCGCCAACAGATGGGCATCCCGGTAAAGTATGTCGGCGTCGGGGAACAGATTGATGACTTGCAGCTGTTCAATCCCGATCAGTTCGTGGAAGCGCTGTTCGCGGAGTAAAGAGTGACTCGTCGCGCGAAACAACGCGTGGGGCGGTGTTTTTTCGATTCTATCGGCTGGTCAAAACGGCCGTCGTGGGCAAGCCGCCTGCGTCTCGCATCGGGCACTTCTGCGAATACGAGCGGCGTTCCTCAATTGCCGGGGTCGCGGCATTGACGTTTCGCGCAAAAAGAAAACGGGGATTGACTTGGTGGCCGCTCTCTCGGAAAGCGTCAGCATTCAGTCGCTCGGCCTATCGCTCCAGGAACTGCCTGCCGCTCGGCCGAATTGGGAACGGTCGTCCGACTGCTCCGAAGGGAACTGTTTGTGAGTCTGCTCCTGGGCGGAGCTTGCGGCCTTACCGTCGGCTTGATCGCCTGGATGTGGAAACGAAGCCTGTCTGTGGCGGCCAGCTTGCTGCTGGGCATCGCCGGCGGACTCGCCGCATTCCGTTGAGACGAGCGCTTCATCCACCGTTTTTTAGTGAATGACTTGCGGACAGCTCACGCGGGTCGGTCGCCTGGATGAGCAGTTCGTTGGCGCCGCGGCGCACGTTCGCGCGGAGCGGAGAGCTGGTGCTGTCGGCATAAAACCCGTGGAAGCGGTCATGCTGGATCAGATCGTGATGCTCGCAGTCGTCTGCGGGATGTGACACGTCGTGCCAAAAGATGGTCACGACATAGTTTCCCGCCGGAGCTCCATCGCCCGTTGCGTGCGTCATCAATTGAAACGTTCCGTCAGGTTTCGTGATGGCGACAGGACGGAACACGAAAGGCTGATCGACCGCATGAAACGCCAGATGGGCGCCTCCCGCCGGCTTTCCGCCGACGAGCAAAATTCCCTTGACCGGATAAACTTTGGGCCGATGATTCTGGTTGCAACCCGCGGCGCAGATCGCTAAGGCCAACGAACAAGTTGGGAGGAACTTCAGGCGGCTGGAGTTCCTTGGCAATTTCCGGCTGAACGTCATGACTGACCTTTGCGGATCGGCCGGGCGAGCGGCCCGTTAATCCAGTTCGAACGGCTCTAATCGGTTTTCGCCGTTCACAATGGACACCGACCAGTTGCTTTCTTCCGGATTGCTGTATTTGCCGCGGAAATCGTCGACTTCCATTTCCGTTCCGTTGCGTTCCAAATCTTCGGCGATCCGAGGCTTTGTGAACGTGACGATGTATTCTCCGGGCGGAGCGCCGCTGCCAGGCGCTCCGGTCCCGATCGTGAACTCTCCGGTCGGTCCGGTTTCCCCCACGACCCCCCAGGTGACGCGGCCCATGCGAAATTGCGGGTGCAAAGTGACACGAATTCCAGGGGCCGGCCGGCCTTTGAATGTCACGCGGCCAGAAACAGGAACCGTGGCAGGCGGCGAGATCCGTTGAGTGCATCCGGCGACGACGAGAATCACCGCGGTCCCCAGGAAGCAGATTCGAAAAAGCATCGTTCGGTGATCTTTGAAACAGGGAAGACCATCACGCTGTTTGATCAGGTCCCCGCGGGGACGCGTGTGACAGGATCAGGACTCAGAATTTGCCGGTCACTTCGCCGCGAGCACGGCTGCCCAGGGCCTTATACAACGCCCGGTCGATGTTCTGGTTGAGGAACCTCACCGTGCCGTCGCAGAACAGAAAATTGCAGCCCCCCGTGTGCGAGCTGCGAAATGCGTACATGGGGCTGTTATAGACGACGTCCTCGAGTGCGCTGTAATTCCCGATCAGCGACCGCGTGTAGTACGGGCCGCTGACCGTGTTCATCTTCACGTTCATCGTGCCTTCGCTGAAATAATCGCCGTCGTCCGCCGCCCATGACGTCAACCCCGACGACGGGACTGGCGGCATCACGGTCGAGCCGTTGACCATCGAGGTGCTGAAGCCTTGCAGGTTATGGTGCGACTCGCCGGCAGCGATGGTATTCGACAATCCATCCGTAATGCTCTTCCAGGTCACCTTGCATTTGCCCTCGTCATTCCAGCCGTTGATGCCGGCCGTCGCGGCGCTCGGAGGATCGCCGCTGAATTGCTTGGCCCAGGCATCGGCCTGAGTTTGAGTCAAGCCACAATCCCATGCGGTGACGAAGACGCCATCGCTTTGGCTGTAGCGATACGCGTTCGCGCCGTATTTCGTACTGTCGATGTCGCCGGGCTGCAAGGAACTATGAATGTCGTAACTGCCGCGACTCCAGGCATAGCTGGAATAGCAGGGGAAATACGGATTCACGGGAGCAGGCATGGACGGGCAGAGAAACACGGGCAGCGGCGCGTTCGCAAGCTTGGCATTCGTGAGGCCGCCCGCAACCAGCGGCGTGGCATTGTCGCTCCCTTTCACATGGATGTTCCATTGCGACCATATGTTGCCCTGATCCAAATAGGGAAGCAAATAGATCGACGGCGGCGTATGGCGGTATTCGTTCCAGATATATTGCATGCCGGGATTGATGTCTTCCGGACCGGCTCCGCACCGGGCCAAGGCGGGAATGTAACCGCGCGCCTCCTGAAAATTGTGGATCGCCAATCCGATCTGTTTCAGATTGTTCAAACACTGCGAACGGCGAGAGGCCTCGCGCGCCATTTGCACCGCCGGCAGCAGCAAGGCGATCAAAATGGCGATGATGGCGATCACCACCAACAGTTCAATCAGCGTAAACCCTGCTCGTGGATTGGTTCGAAGATTTCGCATGGCCCGACTTTTCCCAGGAGAAAAAAATCAATCGCTTCTCAACCTGGCAACGAATGCCACCGCAGCTCCGCTCCCGCCGCCAGACTCATTCCGTCCGACAGCAATTCCAGCGCCGGATGTCTTGGGCGGCGCGAAGGGCTGATTATCGAGCGGGTTGACGATGCAGACCGGCCAGCGGAACGGCAAATGTCGTCTGTTTCGACAAGGATGTTGATTCCGACGACGTTTGAGGCTGCCGATCAGCCGATTCCGGCGGTTGAGGCCAGC
>JAXMBR010000020.1:0-63515 GCA_046349715.1 Planctomycetaceae bacterium
TCCAGTCGCTCTTCGCGTTCGAGGTCGCGAAATTCTTCAATCCACTGCGCAAGGTTCATGCCCAATTTTTAGAAGCCGGTCGGCAGCCGTCAAGCGTCGGCTTAGCGCACGGAGGTCGGCGAGGCAGAGCACGACGCGCGCCCGGAGCCTGCCAGTGGACAGGGGTTGGCAAGTCGCCGAAATCTATTGCCGGATTTCGACCACGGAGCCGACGACCAAAAAATCGTAGACTTCAATGATGTCGGCGTCTCGCAACCGGATGCAGCCGCGAGATTCTGCTTTGCCGATGGAGTCCGGGTCGATGGTCCCGTGGATTCCATAACTGTCGCCGAGGTCGATCCAGCGCTCCCCCAGCGGATTGGCGGGATCGTCGCCTTCGATGACCTTGCCGTCGGGATCGGTGTATTGAGGGTTTTCGAGCTTGTTCAAGACGGAGAATTTGCCGATCGGTGACGTACCGTCCTTACCGATGCCGACCGAGAAGCGTTTGACAAAGTAGCCTTGCAGATGGATCGTCAGCGAAAAATCGTGCAGGCAGACGACGGCGGCGAATGGTCCTTTGAGGACTTTCAGCTTTTGCCCTTCGCGAATGCGGCGAGGGTTCGTTTTGTTCAGTTTGGCGAGATATTCCCAGGTCAGCTTGTAGCTGGAGGCGATTTTTCGCAGCTGGTCGCCTGATTGAATCACATAGGGATCGACGAAATGGGTCTGCGGCGAAAAGAAGATTTTCTGAGCCAGCGATTCGAGTTTCTCGAGCAATTCCGGATCGGGAGTCTTCGTGTTCCAGTAGATTTTGGACAGTTCGCGATGGGCCGCCAGAACTTCTCCCGCGGCGAGCTTTTCATCAACCGAATGAAACCGGTCTGAAGAGATTTCCGGCCGCGACTGTCGGGGTTCTTCAACCTCGGCGGCGATGGCCTGCTTGGCAGGCGGGCTGCTCGGTTCTTCCTGGTAGTTCACCGGTTCGACGCGGCGCGGCGCGTCCCGAGTTTTTCGCACCGGGCGATTGGCAGACGACTTCGACGAGCGAATGATCGGCGCCTCGACGAGAGGCTCCTCGACCTCGGCTGGCGATTCGGTCATCGCGGACAATTTGTGATTCGCGCCTTCCTCAACGGGCGGTTCCGCCTGATCGTCGACATCGGCCAGCGTCGCGTAGTCTTGTTTCCGACTCCAAGGATTACTGCTGGCGGTGACCGCATCGCTATCGTCTGGCGGGGGGGCGATGGCGGTCAGCAGCGAACCCGCATCGGGCTCGACGTAGGTGATGGGAATCCAGCCCAGCTTCCAGGCAGCGCCCAGGCCCACGCCCATACTGAAGACCAAGGCCACGACCAGAAACGCTTTTGTCGATCCCGTGCGGAGTGACATCCGTGTCCCCCAAGATGGCGAAAGGCTTGCCCGTGAAAATGCCGCGGCAACACGTCGTTGCCCAACGATTTCTAGCACAAGACCTCAACCACCGCCAGACGAGTCTTGCCGACAGAACCCCTTTCCAGGGAAGCGGTTCTGTCAGTAATGCGGAGGCCGCTCGTTTTCGGGAAGCGGCGCTTCGTCGGACGTGACGAAACGCCGCAATTGCAGTTCCGACCGGGCCAGGCGATTGGTCAGCAATCGCAGCTCGTCCTGCAATTCGAGCGCGACGGAATGAATCCGCTCGAAGTCGTGTTGGAGATGGGCCACCGCCGTTTCGAGGCGAAGCAAACGGTCATCAGCATCGGCGGACATGCGCGAAACACCCACATCGGAGCGAAATGGAACCCTGCCCACCATAATGAGTCATTGCCGGATGAGAAACCCGCCGGGAAGTCGACGGATCAATTTTTTCATTTCCAGCACGGTGAGCGTCGCCAGAATGCGGGACGATTCCAGATCGAGGGAGCGCAGCACCTGGTCAATCGACAGCGGTTCCGCGGACACGGCATTCAAAACGGCTCGTTCCTGATCCGAAAGCTGCAATTCACGCGGGTGATGGACAATTTCCTGCGCGGCGGTGCGAACCGGAGTCGTCATTGGCCCCAACGCCTGTAACACATCGTCCACATTCCGAATCAACGTCGCTCCATCGCGAATCAGATCGAGGCAGCCGTGACTGGCCTCGCTGTCGACACGCCCGGGGATTGCGAACAAGTCGCGATTCTGCTCCATCGCGTGACGCGCGGTGTGCAACGCGCCGCTCTTGCGGCTGGCTTCGATGACCACCACGCCGAGAGACAATCCGGAGATAATGCGGTTGCGTTGCGGGAAGAGCCCCGGCACGGGGGCTTGCAGCATGGGAGATTCGGTCAGCAGCGCGCCTTGCTGAGAAATTTCCCGAGCCAGATCGGCATGCTCGGGAGGGTAAATCGACGACAGACCCGTTGCGCAGACGGCAATGGTCCGTCCGCCGGCGCGCAGGGCGCCGCGATGGGCCGCCCCATCGATGCCGCGCGCTAATCCGCTGACTACGGTGATCCCGGCGTTGGCCAATCCCGCGGCGATTCGTTCGGCCTGTTGCTCTCCATACGGCGTGCAGCGGCGCGAACCGACGATCGCCACGGCCAGTTCGTCGCCGGGCTTCAGTTCCCCTTGGCAGTACAACAGACTGGGCGGATCGGGAATGCGATCCAGCGCCGGCGAGTAACTTCCGTCTCCCTGCAACAGCAACCGGACCCCGGCGGATTGGCATCGCTGCCATTCTGCGAGCGCTTCTTCGCGTGAACCGCGGGTGGCGATGGACATCGCCAATTTTGAGCCGATGCCCTGAACCTGTTGCAGTTCGGCGAGCGAAGCCGACAAAATCGCAGCCGGTGAACCGAATCGGTCGAGCAGCAGTTGAGTGAGCCGGGGACCGATCCCAGGAATCAGATTGAGTCGCAGCGACTCGATGAGCCGCTCGGAAGGGGAGTCGTTGATCGTGATATTCAGCGGCGTGTCCCACATTGTGAACGTCAGTATATCAACCGTCACGGCGCGATCCAGTGAGAATCCATCGACATGAAAATCGCGGTGAATGCCCCTGCCATTACCCAGGATGAAACACGGTTCTTCGCACTGGGAAATTGGCGCGAAACGAAGAGACAGAATCGGGCTTGCTGGGAATGGCCGTTGTTTTTACAACACGCCCGTTCCATCGCCCGTCAAGAGATTCCGTCGGAGGTGCCAACCCAATAGCGTGGGCTTGGATGGCCAACAGTGCGTGCTTGCACGACTGCATCCCGCCCGATTCGCCAGCGACTCCACCGTCGCGATCGACGGACGATGAACATCAAGCGCCCTGGCTTCGACTCGTGCGAAGCCAGGGCGTTTTCTATTGGTGACTTCTTGTCCAATGCGACTCGCAAATTCTCTCAGATTTCCTGCGTGTTGTTGTGCGGCTGCGCAGCGGGGCGAGAGACGGCATGTCATTTCACTTTTGGTTCGGGCCGCTACAATCAGGAGGCAAAAGACTTTCCCCATGAACAAAGGGGTGATATGGCCGTTCGCTATTTGCTGATTCTGGCAGGGACGCTGTTCATGATGCCACCGGTTGCCGCGAAAGATGACATCGTTGATGACGTTGTGCTGGGCATTCACGGGGGCATCGGCATCGATGAGAAAGACGCGACGCCGGAGTATCGTCAAATCGTGAAAGCGGGCCTCGCAGCGGCATTGAAAGCCGGGGGCGAGCGTCTTCAGAACGGCGGGACAAGTCTGGATGCCGTGGAAGCGGCGATTCGTGTCATGGAAGATGATCCGGTATTCAATGCCGGCAAAGGATCGGTTTTTACGCATGAAGGCCGCAACGAGCTCGATGCGTCGATTATGGAGGGAAAATCGAAACAAGCGGGATCGGTCGCCGGAGTGACGATCGTCAAGAATCCGATTTCCGCGGCCCGGGCCGTGATGGAGAAATCCAAGCACGTGATGTTCATCGGCCGGGGGGCCGAGATTTTTGCCACGAAACAAGGGTTGGAGATTGTCGACCCGGCGTATTTCTGGACGGAGCCGCGCTGGAAGGCGATCCAGGAGATTTGGAAGCAAGAGCAAGAAAAACGGCGGTCGGAACTGAAATTGAAGGGAGAAGCCTACGGCACTGTCGGCGCGGTGGCGCTCGATCGAGACGGCAATCTGGCGGCAGGCACTTCGACCGGCGGTATGACCAGCAAGCAGTTGGGGCGCGTCGGCGATTCGCCGATCATCGGCGCCGGAACCTATGCCGACAACGAGGCGGCGGCGATTTCCTGCACGGGGCATGGGGAATTCTTCATCCGTTTCGCCGTGGCCCACGAGATCGTTTCGCAAATGAAATACAAACAGGCGTCGTTGCAGGAAGCGGCGGAAGACGTCATCAATCGCCAACTTCGCAACGTGCAGGGCGAAGGGGGCTGCATCGTGCTCGACCGGCAAGGACGATTTACAACGGCGTTCAACAGCGAAGGGCTGTACCGCGCGTCAATCACCCGGAACGGCACGGTGCGGATCCGGCTGTACCACGAGAAGGATTGAGTGCGAACGAACCGAACGAATGCCGCTGTTGTTATTCGCCGCGGCCGTTTTTGCGGTAGTCCAGCGGAGGCTTCTGATCCGCGGCGATGAGCGGGTGATATGACCGTCCCCCGAGGCGTTGGGTCAGTTCCTCTTTCGCCGCAGCGAGAACCTGCGGTTGTTGAAACAAGTCCCAGGCCGTCGCCGCCATCACTTTAGCGGCGAGATGCATTCCCTGGCGGCCGATGCTCATGCCCCCGGCCGCGACCGCCTGCCAGGAATGGGCCGGCGTCCCCGGCGCCCAGCAAGCGGTGGTGAATCCGGCAGTCGGCACGACCCACGAAACATCACCGACATCGGTCGAGCCCTTGGAAATCTCGCCGGTCGAATCACGGACTTCCGACAACGTCTCCAAGGGCAGCGGCTTGGCCAGCGTCGCTTGCAACCGGAGCGCGAACGCCGATTCTTCCGGCGTATATTTCAGATCGTTCAGCGCCTTCAGATTGCTCAATGTCACCTGCGACAGGGCGTCGTTCGGCAGGAGTTCCAATGTGCCTCCCAATTCGACGATCTCCAATTTTGTATCCGTCGCCAGCGCCCCCGCGCGCGCACAATTCAACAAACGCGGGTACAGCGTCTGCACCACGTCCGACTGCGGATGGCGAATGTAGTAAAACATCTCGGCAAATTCGGGCACGATATTCGGCGCATCGCCCCCCGCCGTGATGATGTGATGAATCCGCGTGAAGTCCGGAGTATGTTCCCGCAACAGTTCACTGGCGTGTGCCGTCAGTTCGACGGCATCAACGGCGGAACGTCCTTGCTCCGGCGCGCCGGCGGCATGCGCCGCCTGACCCGTGAAACGGAACTTGACCGCGATCCGCGACAGGCAGGTGGAATCGCCCGCCGAGTTGCGGCTCGACGGATGCCAATGCAGCACGGCGTCGCAATCGGCGAATAATCCGGCGCGGACCATGAACGCTTTGCCGGAACCTCCTTCCTCTGCCGGGCAGCCGTAATAACGGACTGTTCCCGGCAATCGTCCCTGTTGAATCTGCTCGGCAATCGCAATCGCCGCCGACATCGACGCGGCCCCGAACAAATGATGCCCGCAGGCATGCCCGTTGGAAATTCCTTCGCGCGGCAAGCGTTCCGGGATCTCCTGCTGCGACAGTCCCGGCAGCGCATCGAACTCGCCCAGGATGCCGATCACCGGACTTCCCGCGCCAAAACTCGCCGTAAACGCGGTTGGAATCTCAGCAACGCCCCGTTCGAGGCGAAAACCGGCAGCTTCCAAGCGATCCGCCAGCAATTTGGACGAGCGTGTTTCCTGGTATCCTGGCTCAGCCCATTCCCAGATTTGCCGGGCGATTGTCCAGGTCTCCTGCTCTCGGCGATTGACCGATTCCAGCGCGGCCGGCTTCTCCGCCCAGGCCCGTGAAGCCGACAGGCCAACGATCACGATGAGAGTTCGAATTTTCGACTGGAACATGATGTTTCTCATCCGGTTGAAGACCAAGCCAGGCTGGCGGGTTGGCAAATGTGGACAGTCGCTAGAATACTCGTGGAACCCACTCGAAAGGAAATGCCATGGCCCGCTTGGAATTGTCCGCGCAGCGAATTTTGATTCTTGCCGGAGACGATTATGAAGACCTCGAACTCTGGTATCCCAAACTGCGGCTGATCGAAGCCGGCGTTCGGGTCGTAACCGCCGGACAGGAAGCCGGGCGGCGTTATTCCGGAAAACATGGCTATCCTTGCGTGACGGATGCCGCGATCCGCGAGATGGAATCGGCTGATTTTCAGGGCGTCATCTGTCCGGGGGGCTGGATGCCCGACAAACTGCGGCGCGATCCCAAAGTTTTGCAATTGGTTCGCGAGTTCGCACAGGCAGGCAAGCTAGTGGCCGCCATTTGCCACGGCGGGTGGATTCCCATTTCCGCCGGCGTCTATCGCGATGTGAAAGTCACCGGATCGCCCGGAATCAAAGATGATCTGATCAACGCTGGCGCTCACTGGGACGATGTGCCGGTGGTGATCGACCGGCATTTCGTTTCCAGCCGCAATCCGGATGATCTTCCCGATTTTTGCCGAGGCGTGTTGGACGTTCTCTCACGCTGAATTGTATCGACCCCTTGAAACAAACAGGCCCTCACGAATTTGTGAGGGCCTGTGATGATCTCAGCAATCTATGGAGATCACGCGAGGTTTAATTTCGCGAGATCTTGTCGAGTGCCTGCCCGATCTGCTGCAGAGCCTTGGAGAATTGCTCCTGTTGCTCTTGCAGCTGTTTGATCTGGTCCCGCAATTCATCGACCGAGGAAGAGGCGGAACTGTTGCGACTCGGCGATGGATTGTGGCGTCCACCGTGGAATCGACCTTCCGGACGTCCTGACATGCTCGCCAACGAGGGGCGGAACCCAGGCCGACCGCCGGCAAAATGCTGTCCCCACGGGTGATGGTCGCCGTGATGATGATGGCGCCCGGCGTGCCGGTGTTTATGTCCATGATGCCGGTGATGCCCCATGGCAAACCGATGCCCCTGTTCGCCCCCGCGCCAGTGGTGATGCCCATGGTGGCGATGTCCGCCCTGGCCTCGATGATGATGCGCGAATCCTCCGCGACGCGGTCCGTGATCACGATGACGGCCTTCAGCGAATTGTCGACGATCATCTCCACCGCGCCACTCATGATGTCCGTGGTGGCGATGTCCCCCCCGATGATGACGATGTTGGGCGACTTCCCGACCGCCATGACCGCGGTGGCCTTTCATGCCGCGATGATGCCCATGATGGCGATGGCGTCCCTCGCCTCGACCGGAGGCGACTTCCCGATGATGGCCACACCCCGACCCGGATCGAAACGCCATGAATCCGTGGCGCGACTTTGGTCCGCAATGTCCCACCGCCATGAAACCGTGGGGCCGTTGCGGTCCATGACCGCGACCCATCGCCATGAATCCTCGCGGCCCAGGTCCCCGTCGTCCGGCAAACGATGGCGCACCGCCATGCCACCGTCCTCGGCGCTCCTCGGATCCCCCACGGGATGCGGAATGCTTTCGGTCCCCGCCGGGTCGATCGGACGATGCAGCGCGATCGCCTTCTGGCCCCCGGTGCGGGCCCCGCGCGCCGAACTGCGGTCCTCGTGGTCCGGGGCGTCCCGCAAACTGCGGCGGCATTCCGCCGGGCCCGCCTGTTCGCAAGTGGGACAATACTCCGAACGCCAGATATCGGCCCAATGTTCGCCGGACTTCCGGAGGCAGCTTTTCGAGTTCGGTCTCTTTGACCGTCCAACTCGACTCCCCTTGAGAAATCGCGATTTCGCCGGGCTTGCTCCCCGATTTGGTAACCGTGACTTTGAAATCGTCCGGCACCTTGCTCAGGCTTTCCGCCATTTTGGCGAAACCACCGCCAACCGGTCCACGGGGATCAGGGCGACCGGCCCCTGCTCCCGGCCGCCGGGCATCTCCTCCCGGACGACGTTCACCATCCGGCTTTTTTGGACCCGATTTGGAATGGCCACGATGACGTCGGCGGCCTTCGGGTTTCTTTTCTTTCTTCCCCGCGTCTTTTTTCGCGTCTTTTTCCCCGTCGGCCAAGGCCACTTCCGTGGGCTCCGAGCCAGCGATCAAGGCGGCATCGGCCACGTCAAACGCGACGGATGACGAAGGCGCCACCGCGACTTCGACGCTTTTAGTCACGGGTTGATCCAGCAGAATCAGATCCATCGCGGAAACCGGTTCTTCCACGGCTCCCTCGGAAATGTCGTCGCCGTAAGCTGCTGATATGGTCAGCAGACAGACCAAGGCGGAACAGATCGTCGTGTGATGCACAGTCATCCTCCTTCCAGGCTCAAAATGCCACTGATTACGCTCACTCATTGAGAATTCTGACTCGGCTGGCCGGAAGAATCCGGGCAGGGGAAGCAGCGCCCCAAGAGCTCGGCAAGCAAGCTTGGATCACGTTTCCGGCGACTCAAGGCCATGCTTGCCAACCGGGAGGCGCTTCCCCGATTTGCAATCCGTCGTCATAAATTGAATGTTGTCCGTGCCACGAAAACGCAGTTCGATGAGAAATCGCAGCGTCGCGGAGAACTTCCACAAAATTGAACACCGTGCATTCGTTTTAGTTTCTGTTTCCTGAATCATTTTGCGTAAACTGAGTGATTCTCGAAGTGCGTTCCCTGATGATATCAATTTCTGAACGTTCCGGCTGGTCGAGCGTGTCGGAAACAGTCGCTCGCCAGAGGGTTGATTGACCAGCGGCGCGCGTGACTTCTAAGATAACGAAGGGAAGCCGCTTCCGCGCGACAACTCTTGCCGTATCTCGCACTTATTTCTTGACTTGCCGATCTGTATGACAACTTCGCAGCCTGATGACGATTCGTCGCCGCCCGCGGACGCGGAAAACGCCGGCGACCTTGCGGCAACCGATCGGCCCCCAGATTCGCTCGCGGAGGAAGGCCTGCCGGAGTGGGAGCCTCTGTCGCCGGAACTGGTCGAAGATGAAGCAATTCGGGGCGATTTCGTCATGCGTTGGGCGGTCGTCGGCCTGGCAATTTTGCTAGGCTGCACAGCGATCGCCGAATCCAAAACCTTGGTTTATCTTCGCAGCGGTCAATATCTGGCACAGCATGGCGTGCTCCCTCCCGCCACGGATTATCTGGCATTCACGCGCGCCGGACAACCATGGATCAATCTGTCGTGGCTGTTCGATTTGCTGTCAGCGGGCGTGCACCGCCTCGGCGGCGGAATCGCCTTATCGTTGTTTCAAGGACTCGCCGCCGCGGTGACCTTCGGGCTGCTGGTTCATACGGTCCGCCCGGAAATTCGGACCTGGTGGGGTTCGATTTGCGCGGCGTTTGCGCTGCTCGCCTGTTTTCACCAGTTCACCATTCAACCGGAATTGATCACGCTGCTGGGGACGGCGATCACGTTGTGGTTGCTGATTTCGGCCGTCGAGGGAACCGTCGCACGATCCGCCTGGGCGCTCGTCGGCGTGATCTGGCTCTGGAGCCAACTCGACCCGCGGGCATTTTTCGGCTGGTCCCTGCTGCTCTTGTATGGCGCGGGGGAATTTTTCGGATCGCTCTGCGGCCGGCCGGGATTTCGAGACGTTTCCGACCGCCGACGATTCTGGCTGATCAGTGCAGTGAGTGTGCTGGCCGCGGGGATTCATCCGTTTTTGGGGCAGCCGTGGAGCGCACCCTGGCGGCTCTATTTTCTGGAGTATCC
Organism: Planctomycetaceae bacterium; assembly: GCA_046349715.1. Lineage (GTDB taxonomy): Bacteria > Planctomycetota > Planctomycetia > Planctomycetales > Planctomycetaceae > CAZDGB01. Next base: position 9,680 of record JAXMBR010000020.1, read on the forward strand.
TGCCTGGCGCGCGGCCTATGTCGAGATGACTCGGGCGGAGTTGATGTTTCACCCCGCCGCACGACTCGAATATTGGGCCGACTCACGGCATTTGACTGACTTGCATTTCTGGCATGGCTTGACGATTGGGAATCTGGCGGCGATTTACCTGGCCTTGGCGGCCATGGCGACGATGGCGCTGAATCGTCAACGGACGCCGATCGCCCATCTTGCCCTCTTTCTGGGAGCGAACATCGCTGCGCTGGCCGCCGGACACGAATTGGCGTTGGCCAGTCTGGTGAACTGCGTGCTGGCCACGCTGAACGCACAAGAGTGGTATGCCACCACGTTTGGACAGCACTATTCCACGCAATGGAACGTCCTGTTGTTTTCGCGGGGCGGCCGTGCCGTCACCGTCTTTGGACTGGCGACCATCGGGTTTCTGGCGATCAGCGGACGAATCGATGGTCCGAACGGCAAGCGCACCGGGCTGGGATTCGATCCTGCCTTGGCGGGACAGATGTCCGGTTATGAGCAGGCCTTGGCGGATTCCTTTGACGACCGCCCCTTTTCTTTTGTCGTTCGGCAGGGAGATTTGCTGATCTGGGCCGGGCAAAAATCGTTCATTGACAGCCGATTGGAGCTGTTTCAGCGCGGCTCGAATGTAGACCTGATCGCCTTGCACCACAAAACTCGCCTGGCGCTTCGCCGCGAGAGCGCCGACTTGCCTGGCAGCGGACAACGGCCCTTCTGGCGGCAGGTATTCAAAGACTATCAGATGACGCACGCCGTGCCGCGTCTGAGCGGCCTGTCTCTTCCCACCAACTACCGGACTTTTGACGATCTGGCTGGGTCGACGGATTGGAAATTGACCCGCTTGACCGCGCCGGCAGCGGTATTCTATTGCGCCAATCTTTCAAAAGACGATGCGCTGAAATCGTATGTCAATCACCAGAAACTCAGTCTGACGGACCTGGCGTTTCGTCAAGAAACGTCGCAACCCGACGAGGTTCAAGATTGGCCCGTCGTGTCGACGAGTTACCAACGAATTTTGTCGCTGCCGCGCGATGAAATTCCTGATGCGACCACGACGGCCGGCAATTTTTTGCATTATGCGTCCAAGGAGAATCTGTCAAACAGCGACCGTCTCGGCGCCGCGTATGCAGCGGTGCGCAGCGCACGGACCGGGTTAAGGGACAATCCCCACCACGCGGAAGGATATCTCGCGCTGGGAGCCGCATACAATCTGATCAACCAGTTGGAAAGACTCGAAGCGCAGCGCCAGAACAAACCGGCAGCCGATCGACTGCGGTATCATCAGGCGGTGAGCGCCTGGCAATCGGCGGCATTGCTTCAACCGGGCCACCCGCTGCCGCAGCAGGAATTGGCCTCGTTGTACCTGCAACGGCAGCGCTGGGATTTGGCGCTGAAGCACCTCACCGAATTTCTGAAGCAAACGGATTCCGCGGGGATGTCGGAAGATGACGACGCGAAGCGGCGCAGAGCTCAATTGGAGGAGATGAATCAGCAGCTGACTCAGCGCGTCACTGCTGTGCAAGCTCAGGCTTACCAGCAGATTTCCTCGGGCGGCGACCGCTCGCGGGCGGCGATCTTTGCGGAGCAAAACGGCGCGTTGATGACGGCGATTGATATCGTCGATGCCAACCGGGTGGCGCTGGTCCAGGATCCGCGGTTGCAATTGGCGTTCAGCGGTTGGCTGCTGGAAGCCGGCCGCGCGGAGGAGGTCAGCGAACTCTTGTCCAGCCTGGAGCGGTTTCCCGGCATGACTCAACAAACCAGCTGGCGGGATTGTTCCGCATCGGTCGCTTGGACGCGCGGAGACTATGCGCGTGCGATCGACCTCGAAACGGGGACAGTGGCGTCGCTGGAGAGGGCCGGGGTGGAAATGCTGCTGTTTTCCGGACCGTTTTCCGCCTCTTCGCCGGCCATAAATACCGACGCTCGTTATCCGTGGGCGCATGCGCTGGCCGCGCAGGATGTGGGCAGCCGGCGGTCGACAGAGGTCGGAGAACGGCTCTTGAAATTGGCCATTTACGAAATCGAGCAGGGAGACCTGGCTGCGGCAGAAAAAACGCTGCAGCAAGCGTTCGAACAAGTTCCCGACACGCCATTTCGCCCGCTGCTCAGCCTGTATTGGAGCTGTTTGAAAAACGAAACGCCGGAACTCGATCCTCCCCGTGAAGAGAGCCTCGACGTTCCCGAGGTTTTTAGCGACGACGAGTGATCGCCCTACGCGGGTGAGTCCGGCGACGGATCGCCCGCTTCGATCCAGCCGACGATTTCACCCGATCTCACGCGTTGTTCCGGCTGCCGCAATTGCTCGACGAGCGTGCCGGACGCGGGCGCTAAAATATCGATGGCCAATCCCGGCAGGATGCATTCCGCGACGCATTCTCCGGCGATCACGGCTGCTCCGGGAGGCACGACCCATTCGCCCAGTCGTGCCGGTTCGTCGGGATGGTTTTCAGAAATGACGATCGGCACGCGCATCTCGGGGCTCCGCGGTCACAATCCGGCTGCGACCGAAGTAAAACTACCGGGCGGCCGCAGCCATCTCGCCAGCATGATAACTTGACCGGACAAACGGTCCGCTGGCCACCATCGAGAAGCCTAAACTTCGCACCAAGCGACCGATTTCCTCGAATTCCTCGGGCGGCACATATCGTTCGACGGGCAGATGCTGTGCGGTCGGTTGCAGGTATTGCCCCAGCGTGATCATGTCGCAGCCCGCCCGTCGCAAGTCGCCGCAGACGTCCAGAACTTCGTCGAGCGACTCCCCGAGGCCCAGCATCAAACCGCTTTTGGTCGGCATCTCCGGCGCTTCGTCTTTGACCTGGGTCAGTAAATCGAGTGTTCGTTGATATTCCGCGTTCCGTCGGACGCGATGATACAACCGGGGAACCGTTTCGGTGTTGTGGTTGAAGACGTCCGGCTTGGCCGCGACCACCCGGCTGATTGCCGCCCGATTGCCGTGAAAATCCGGCGTGAGCACTTCGACCTGGGCACCGAGCCGTTCGCGGACAGCCAGGACGCATTGGTAAAAATGATCGGCGCCGCCGTCCGGCAGGTCGTCGCGCGTGACTGAGGTGATGACGACGTATTTCAGCCCCAACCGTTCGGCCGCTTCCGCCACGCGAGCCGGTTCGTCGAGCTGCACGACCTCGGTTCTTCCGCGGGGGACCGAGCAGAATCCGCACGGCCGGGTGCAGACATTGCCGAGAATCATAAACGTCGCCGTCCGTTGCGACCAGCATTCGGTCCGATTGGGACACTTGGCGCTGTCGCAGACAGTTTCCAATTTCAAATCGGCGATGACGTCGGCCGTGAATTGCATGCCCGCTTGCGGCAGCGGCCGTTTCAGCCAGCGCGGCAAACGAGTTCGCCCTTCGGCGGCGGAATGGTCCTGAGGGGTCAACACCGGCAGTTCAAGCATGGAGCGGTACCGTCACAGTCGTCCGACGCAGCCACGGGTGGCCGGTGTGAACATGAAATTCTTCGTACCCTAATTCCGCGGCCAGGTGCCGCGTCAGGCTTTCTCGGACAGACGCCATGGCGATCGGCCGAAATCGCTCCGCGGCCAGGGACGAACCGCGGATTCCCGCCGGGGAGAACGTCGTCACCGCATAATCGGGGGCGACATTCACGATGCAGCCGAACTGTGCGACCCCTGAGCGGACGGCGGCGCCGATCGAGGCGAATTGCCCGATCCGTCCGACGGCTCCCGGATGGATCGGAGAACTTCGGGCCGAGACGCGTACATCCCGGGCCGCTTTTAGAATCGTGCGCAACAGCGCCCGGCGAAACCGCACCGGCGTCAATCCCAGGCGCTCAAGCGGCGCCAGGACCGAAAGGGACAGTTGTCCCGGACCATGTCTCCAGGCTCCCCCGCCCCGACCGACCCATCGAATCGGCAATCGCTGCAATTCCAGGTCATCGAGATCGAAGCACAGGCTCGCGGCCGTTCCGTCACGTCCCAAGGTAATCAGCGGCGGATGCTCGCAAACGAGCAGGATTCCATAGCGGTCGGTGCGTGATTGAATTTCCGCCGTCAAGCGATCTTGCAGCAACAGAAATGCGTCGAAATCGACGCACCCCAGGAAGAACACGTCCAGAGCGAACGTATTCAACTGTGCTGCGCGCCAATTGACTGTCTTCGGTTCCATGCCGCTGTTTCAATTCTGTTCATCCGCTGACGAGCGATCGCGTCTTCAAATCGGCTTCAACTGAAGCGGCGTTTTCGCCACGCGACGCCCCATTCTATCCCCGGCGAGAAGTGACAACAACCGGGAGTGCGCCTCGAATCATCATTTGCTCGCTTGGTCTTTGCCCGGGACGCCCCCTGTTCTATAATGCCTGAAAGTTCAGCAGCCATCCGTCGTGTGGATCGCCGATGTCCAAACAACAAGACCAGAAAGAGGAAGAGTCGCTCTCCCGGGTCGTTTGCCGCAACCGACGTGCCAAACACGAGTATGACCTGCTGGACCGGATGGAATGCGGCATTCAATTGCGCGGCAGTGAAGTGAAGAGCATCCGCGCTAACAAGATTTCGATTGAAGAAGCTTACGTGCGCGTCAAGGACGATGGCGTCTGGCTGATCGGTTGCGACATTGCGGAATATCCGCAGGCCAATGTTTGGAACCACGAGCCGAACCGTCAGCGCAAGCTGTTGCTGCACCGCAGGGAAGTTCGCAAATTCGCCGAAGCTGCCGCTCAGAAAGGGCTGACGCTGATTCCGCTGGACGTGCACTTTTCACGCGGTTTCGTGAAACTGACAGTCGCCGTGGCCAAAGGGCGAAAGCTGCACGACAAACGGGAATCTCTCCGCAAAAAAACGGATCAACAAGAAATCCGGCAGGCCGTTCGCAAACGAGTCTGACGGGCTGGGCTGGTGCGCTCTGAGGTCATTCGCCGCGAAACGCGAGGGCAGCGGATTATTCCGTACGGATCTGGATTCGCCGGGGCTCGCTTTTCGGAGCGCGAGGCAAGACCACTTCCAAGACCCCGTTATTCAGCTTGGCGCTGATGCGTTCGTGGTCGACTTCGTCGCTCAGAATGAACGAGCGAAGATAATGTCCGACGGCATATTCCTGATGAATCAGCCGACCGGAATTCGGTAAGGCCGGTTCCACGCGGCCGAACAACGTCAATTTGTTGTCTTGAACTTGAAGTTCCAAGGTCTCGGACGTGACACCCGGCAAATCCGCCTGCAGAACCAATCCGTCGGCCGTTTCGAAGATGTCAATCAGCGGAGTGAACACCAGCTGCTGAACCACCGGTTCAGCGTTTCCAGCCGCAGGCGGGTTGTTGGCGGGCGTCAGGTCGGTCGACATGATGATTCCTTGAAACGGCGAAGAGCGCTCAACCAGCAGCGCACTCTACTCACCGCTTCCTTCGTTGATTTGAATCTGCCGGGGCTGTGAGCTGGGCGCCTTCGGCAGGTGGATTTTCAGGACGCCGTTGTTAAATTCCGCACTCATCTGCTCTTCCAGGATTCGTTCCGGCAGATTGAGCGAGCGTTGCCAGTTGCCGCGAGGTCTTTCCTGGCGGCGGTATCGTTCATCGGGAACCCCTTCCGTGCCGGAACGTTTGCCGCGCAGGGTCAAGACGCCGTCGGCCACGGTCAATTCGAGGTCTTCACTTTTTACGCCCGGCAATTCCGCCGTGATCAACAATTCGTCAGCAACGTCATAGACATTGACCGAGGGATACTGGCGTCCAAACCGCACCCCCTGGAACGTCAATGAAACCCCGGCCAACAGGCGATCGACCTCCTGTTCCAGGTCGTGAAAGGCATCCCACGCATGTCCCCAACGAAAGATCGCCATGGTCATTCACCAGCTGACAAGTGGTCTACTGAATTTCAAGGATCGATCGAAATTGATTGCAAAGGCTATGCCGAAACCTGCCGGGGATCCGGGAAAGAACGACTCAGGGCCATTTAAAATAAGCCTATTGCGTTAAAAGGGTTAAATCGCAGGCACTGGGAGCGAATTCTGAGATCTCAGTTTTGCTCTCCGATCACTGGCCTGACGAGTTCCGTCGATTCCTGCTAGAAATCCCCCCATTTGCTGCCAGTTTGGCAGGACGCGCCATAGACGCGACAAGCACTTCGAGCGACACTGCTGGCTGGGGTGCTCCGCTTCAAACGCTCTGTCGGAAGGCCACTTTGTGAGTAAAACGCTGAATCTCCAGCATGCAGTGTATGTCGGCAGTTTTGATCCGCTCACGCTCGGTCATCTGGATCTCATCCGGCGCGGGGCGGCCATCTTCGAACGCCTGACGGTCGGGATCGGCATCAATCCCGATAAGCGACCGCTGTTCGAGCCTGAAGAACGGCTCAAACTGGCACAAGAGGTACTGGCCCCGTTCGCGAATGTCGACGTCGCGGTGTTTCATGGTTTGGCGGTGGAATTCATCCGTCATTGTGGCGCAGGCGTGATGCTTCGCGGCGTGCGCACGCTGACGGACATTGAAACCGAATTCACGATGACGCTGGCCAACCGCGCACTCGACCCGGAAATTGACACCGTGTTTCTCATGGCCAGCGAAAAATATACACACGTTTCGAGCACATTGATCAAGCAGATCGCGCAAATGAGCCAGACGCTGGCATTGCAGAAACTCCAGGAATTCGTGCCGAAGGAAATCGTGGGACCGTTAGTGGCAAAATATCCCAAACAGAAGTAGGTTAGGAGCCGTCAGCCGCTGGTCATTGCCGGCGGCGAGAGCGAATTCCGACGTCTCGCGATCCGCGAAAAAGCCTCGATAAATCACCGGCAACTTTCAACTGCCAGGAGTCTTCGTCATGGTTCAAACGGCCTCCACGATGCTGCCTTTAGGGACGCGCGCTCCCGATTTCCGATTGACGAACACCGTGGACGGGAAACCGGTGACTCTCGCTGATTTTCAGGGAAAATCGGGCCTGCTGGTGATGTTCATTTGCAATCATTGTCCGTTCGTGAAGCACCTGCGGACCGCGCTGGCGGAATTCGGCAAGGAGTATCAGGCAAAAGGGCTGGGCATCGTGGCCATCAGTTCCAACGATGCGACGTCCTATCCCGCCGACGGTCCGGAACCGATGAAGGCCGAGGCGGCCAGCGCCGGCTACACGTTTCCCTATCTTTATGATGAAACCCAGGCAACGGCTCACGCCTACAAGGCGGCCTGTACGCCGGATTTTTTCCTGTTTGATAAGAACGGCACCCTGGTTTATCGCGGGCAATTTGATTCCAGCCGGCCGGGGAACAACCAACCGATCACCGGGGCCGATCTGCGCGCGGCGGCGGATGCCGTGCTAGCAGGCAAACCCGTTCCCGCCGAACAACGGGCGAGCATTGGCTGCAATATCAAATGGAAAGCGGATAAAACTCCTGATTATTTTACCGGGATTGCCGCCGTGGAATAATCGCTGCCGGTTCGCCGAGGCGAACTGGCCTGAGTCGAATGCGGTTCCGTAGACTTGCTAAACGGCGCAAATCGTTAGAAACTATGGCTCCGATTCCGAGAGTCGCATGGGGCGCACGCTCGGCTCCCGTTAGGTTCTCAGTACCGATGATCGTCGCGGTGTGGGTGTGTCCTTGTGGAATCTCATGACTGGGGCTCTTAAAAGCAAAGCGAAACGCTGCGCCGCAGCCCGCTGTATCTGACGGAGCCAGAGCGCGAGGGCATTCGTGAGGCGGGCGATTCAACGCCGAGTTGATGGATTATCTCCGGCCGTTCGTGCAGCCCGGCATCACCACGGAAGAAATCGACCGACTGGCTTCCGAATACACGCTGAAGCACGGTCATCGCGCTGCGGCGCTCGGATACAAAGGCTTTCCCAAAAGCCTCTGCACCAGCATCAATGAAATTGTCTGCCACGGCATCCCGGACAAAACCGTCCTGCGCGACGGCGATATCGTCAATATTGATCTGACCACCGTGGTCGAAGGCTGGCACGGCGACTCGTCCGAAACGTTTCTGATCGGCAATGTTTCTCCCGACGCGAAGCGAGTCGTCCAGGCGGCCTTTGACTCGATGTACATCGGCATCCAGGCGATTCAGCCGTATGGCAAGATCACCGACATCGGCCGGGCGATCGAACGCTTTGCCCGGACGCAGGGCATGGAAGTGGTGCGCGAATATCAAGGGCATGGCGTCGGTCGGGATTTCCATGCCGACCCCGGCGTGCCGCATTATGTCCCGCGCGTCGGCGCCTCGCAGGAAGTCATCGTTCCCGGCATGTGCTTCACCGTCGAGCCGATGATCAACGCCGGGACGTGGCGAACGTTTGTCGATCCGGTCGACAAGTGGACGGTGCGAACGGTCGATCTGTCGTTGTCAGCGCAGTTTGAGCATACGGTCCTGATCACCGAGACCGGCGTTGAGATCACGACGCTGACGAAGAACGGGCCGCAACAAGGTTTCCGTTTCTAAACGGCTTGACGCTGATTGGCCGCAGAACAGTGCGCATCGCGTGAGAAAATGCGCTGAGCAGGCATTAACCACAAGAAACACAAAAAGCACAAAAAAACTTGAGCAGGAAATCTTTTCCGCTCGTGAGTGAAGGCATCTCGGCCGTCGCTAAAATCTGCCTTTTCTGTGTTTGAGTTTTTCGTGCTGCTGGAGGCAAAAACTCTGCGACTCTTCGCGGCTGACGCCCACTCTTTCCTCCGGAAGTCTGGTGTTCCTGGAACTTAAGATTTCGGGGAACTTGTCTCCGTTAAAAAACGTCAAACTGCGCGAAATCCGACGGAAATTCGCTATACTGCCCCTCTTGGCAGGAAGCTGAACCCATCTTTGGAACGGACGCGCTGATGTTCAAATCGTGGAGTGTGGTGGTCTTAGCCGGAGTGACGGCGGTTTCGTGGTGGCTCGCCGCGGAAGAACCGAAACCTGTGACCGGAGGCCGGGATGTGGCTCAAAAGCTGTTTCAGGACGGCAATTTCAACGATGCCTATCAAATCTACCGGCGACTTGCGATCGACCCCCAGACTGAAGCTGTCGCGGTCGGTGAAGATCTGACGCAGGCCGTCAACTGCCTGTCCAACCTGGGTCGCATCAATGAAGCCGACGCGCTTCTGGAAGCCAGCATCGCCGCGCAGCCGAAAAACTGGCGTCTGTTGCGTGCGGCGGCCAAGAATTATCAGCAAATCGAGCATTTTGGTTTTCTGATCGCCGGGGAATTCGAACGGGGTGGCCGGCGGGGACAGGGAAAATACGTCAGCGCGTTCGAGCGCGACCGCGTGCGTTCCCTGCAACTGTTCCACGAGGCATTGGATCTTGCGAAAGACGATCCCGCGAAGAGTGATCTCGCACAACTTTGCCTGGAATTTGCCAGCGCGCTCCAACAAGGTTCCGTGTGGGGAGGCGATTCTTGGAAGTTGCAAGTTCTGACGAATTGGACGCAACTCCCGGATTACGAGGAATCGGCCCGGCGCGGGCGCTGGGGTTTTGGGGGCAACCAGTCGCCGGGAGCGCCGGTTGACGCCGACGGCAACCCGGTCTTTTATTACGTCCCGAAATCATTTGCCGAATCGCAAAACGACGGGCAGCGTTGGCGATGGATGTTGCAACAGGCGGTGGAATATCAGGCCGACCTGAAGGGCCAGGTGGACCTGCAATGGGCTCAGTTTCTGCACAATCAGTTCGGTGTGCAGACGATGCTGGGGGCGGGGCTCGCTCCTCAGGATGAAGAAGGGGAGATGGCAGACAAGACGGGCCCCTTTGCGGTGCATACGTTGAAGGACAACGAAACGATCGCCCGGCTGGCCACGGGCATCAAGCGGTTCGACTTGCCGGAAGAATTCAACCCGCTGCTGATTTTTCGCGCCCTCGCCGAGCGGGAACAAGGGAGTTATGCCGCGGTGGCCGCGGACACTGTGGCGCAGACTTATGAAGATCGCCGGCAGTTTGTGAAAGCGGCGGAGGCCTGGAAGTTCGCGCTGGGCAAATTCGGGGACGAGAACCACCGACAGCAGCGGCTTGATCAGATTGTCAAGAACTGGGGCCGATTCGAAACGGTCCGCGTGCAACCGTCGGGGAGCGGAGCGACCGTCGATTTTCGTTTCCGGAATGGCAAATCGGTCGCTTTTGAGGCACACGCCATCAAGGTTGGCGAACTCCTGGCGGATGTGAAGAAATACCTGAAAGACGCTCCTAAACAGGTGAATTGGGAGCAGATCAACGTCAGCGACATCGGTTATCGATTAGTCGTTCAGAACCAGTCGAAATATCTCGGTGAAAAAGTCGCCGGCTGGTCGCTCGAATTGAAGCCTCGCCCCGATCATGCGGACGAGCGTGTCACCGTCGCCACGCCTTTGCAAAAAGCGGGAGCCTACCTGCTGACCGGGCAGATGCAGGACGGCAACGTGAGCCGGGTGATCGTGTGGGTCGCGGATACGACCCTGGTGAAGAAGCCGCTGGATAACCGCAATTGGTTCTATGTGGGCGACGCGGTGACCGGGCGGCCGATCGCCAAGGCGAATGTAGAATTCTTCGGCTGGAAGCAAGAGCCGGTCCGCCAGAATTCGAACGCCTACCGGGTCGTCACGAAAAATTTTGCGGAGTTCAGCGATGCCGGGGGACAGGTGACAGTCGACAGCAACCGGCTGTCACACGAGTTTCAGTGGCTGATTACGGCCCGCACCGACGAAGGGCGGTTGGCATATCTGGGCTTCACCGGCGCGTGGTACGGGACTTATGCCGAAGCGGACTACAACCAGACGAAGGCGTTTACGATCACCGATCGCCCGGCGTACCGACCTGATCAAACTGTCAAATTCAAAGTCTGGGTCGGACAAGCGAAATACGATCAAGCCGACGATTCTCCCTTCGCCGGGCAGGAATTCACGGTACAGATCCAGACGCCGCAAGGGGAGAAGGTTTACGAACAGAAATTCAAAGCCGATCGCTACGGGGGAATCGAAGGGGAGTATGCGCTGCCGAAGGGAGCGCAGCTCGGAGTCTATTCGCTGCAAATCGTGAATTACGGCGGCGGCAACTTCCGTGTGGAGGAATACAAAAAGCCGGAATTTGAAGTCAGCGTTCAAGCGCCGACGGAACCGGCGATGCTTGGCGAGAAAATCACGGCGACGATTCAGGCGAAATATTACTTTGGCGCGCCGGTGACTTCGGGCAAGGTGAAGTACAAGGTGCTTCGGTCGTTTCACAACGGCAACTGGTATCCGCCGGGGCGATGGGACTGGTTTTACGGTTCGGGGTACTGGTGGTTCAGCGGCGATTACGCGTGGTACCCCGGTTGGACCCGCTGGGGTTGCTACAAGCCCGCGCCGTGGTGGTGGGGCGGCGCACAGCCGCAACCGGAAGTCGTCGCGGAACGAGAAGTCGAAATTGGTCCCGATGGAACGGTTTCGGTGGAAATCGATACGATGCCGGCGAAGGAACTCCACGGCGATCACGATCATGCTTATCAGATAACAGCGGAAGTCACCGATGAATCGCGGCGGACGATCGTCGGGGAAGGCAAAGTGCTGGTTGCCCGCCGGCCGTTCAAAGTGTTTGCGTGGGTCGACAAGGGTCATTACCGTGTCGGCGAGACGATTCACGCGCAGTTTCAGGCTTATACGCTCGATCAGAAGCCGGTTGCCGGCCAGGGCGTCCTGAAGCTGTTCCGCATCACGTACAATGATCAAGCGGAGCCGCAGGAAACGGCAGCCGGCTCTTGGGATCTTGAGACCGACGCGCAGGGAACGGCATCGCAGCAGATCGCCGCGTCGCAAGCGGGACAATATCGGTTGTCGTATACGCTGACGGACGACAAAGGCCATGCGATCGAAGGGGGATATCTGTTTGTAGTCACCGGCCAGGGATTCGATGGACGCGAATTCCGGTTCAACGACATTGAACTCATCACGGACAAGCGAGAATATGCACCGGGCGACACCGTCCGAGTTTTGATCAACACGAACAAACCGGACGGCACGGTGGTGTTGTTTCTGCGGCCGTCGAACGGCATTTATCTGCCGCCGAAAGTGTTGGCGCTGAAGGGCAAGAGCACGGTGGAGGAAGTGGGCGTGGTGCAGAAGGACATGCCGAACTTTTTCCTCGAGGCGTTTACGATTGCAGACGGGCGGTATCACGAAGACGTGCGGGAAGTGATCGTGCCGCCGGAACAGAGGGTGATCAACGTCGCCGTTGAACCTTCGGAGACCGAATACAAACCGGGTCAATCGGCGCAGGTGAAGGTCAAGTTGACCGGTCTCGACGGCAAGCCGTTCGTCGGGTCGACGGTGCTGAGCGTTTACGACAAGAGCCTGGAGTACATTTCCGGTGGATCGAACGTACCGGCGATCAAGGAATTCTTCTGGAAATGGCGACGCAATCACCATCCCCGGCGGGAATGCACGCTTGACCAGGTCTTCAGCAACCTGCTGAAGCAGGGTGAGATCGCGATGAACGATCTGGGAGCGTTCGGGGGAACCGTCTGGGGGGGGCCGGTTGCGGGAACCCCCCTCGGTGCACCAATGATGAAATCCGCCCGCAGTTCAGGCGACAGGAAAGACAATGCAAACTTCTTCGCGGATGGCGCGGCGCTCCCGGCGCCGGCAGAGGCCGCTCTGTCGCTGGATGCCGGTGGCGCTGGCGGCGAGGAAGGCATCCCGCTGCAGCAACCGACGATCCGCTCGAATTTCGCCGATACCGCGTTCTGGTCGGCGAATCTCATCACCGATGCCGACGGTTACGCCAGTGTCGATTTCAAGATGCCGGAAAACCTCACCGGTTGGAAGGTGAAAGCCCGGGCGATGCGTCCGGGGACGAGGGTTGGCGAAGGAGCGGTGGAGATCACCACCAAGAAAAAATCTGCTGATTCGCCCAGGCTACCGCGGTTCTTTGTGGAAGACGAAGTCGTCCTCTCGGCGAACATTCGGCAACTATTTGTCGACGAACAAGCCTGTCAAAGTGATTCTGGAACTCGAAGGCGGCGTGTTGGAATCGCTGGTTCCGCTGGATCAAACGGTTCAAGTCGTTGCGAACGGGGAAGTCCGCGTTGACTGGCGCGTGAAAGTCATCCGTGAAGGGCAAGCCGTTGTACGGATGAAAGCGTTGACGGACGAAGAGTCCGACGCGATGGAAATGAAGTTCCCGTCGTTTGTACACGGCATGCTCAAGACCGAATCGTTTTCCGGCGTGCTGCGTCCCAGTGACAATGCCGGTGCGCTCAGCTTCACGGTTCCCGCGGAGCGGCGGATCAATGAATCCCGGTTGGACGCGCGGTTTTCGCCGACGCTCGCCGGGGCAATGGTCGATGCGCTGCCGTATCTCGTGGATTACCCCTATGGATGCACGGAACAGACGTTAAACCGATTCTTGCCGACGGTCGTCACGCAGAAAATCCTGCTCGACATGCAACTCGACCTGGCGGCGATCCAGGAAAAACGCACCAATCTCAATGCCCAGGAACTCGGCGACGCCGGCGAGCGGGCCAAGCAATGGAAGCGGTTCGACCGCAACCCGGTGTTCGATGTCGCCGAAGTGCAAAACATGGTCAAAGCGGGCCTGGAACGACTCGCATCGATGCAAAGTTCCGACGGCGGGTGGGGCTGGTTCAGCGGATATGGCGAGCAATCGTACCCGCACACGACGGCGGTGGTGGTGCACGGCTTGCAAATCGCCCGGCAGAACGACGTCGCCCTGGTTCCCGGCCTGTTGGAACGAGGCGTCGATTGGCTCAGGGCCTATCAGGAACGGCAGGCCCAATTGCTCAAAAACGCCGCTGATAAGAAGGCCAACAAGGAGTGGAAGGAACAGGCCGACGCGCTCGACGCGTTGGTTTACATGGTGCTGGTCGATGCCGACGTCGCGAATAACGACATGCTCGAATTCCTCTATCGAGATCGAGTCTCGCTGCCGGTGTATGCGAAGGCACTGTACGGCCTGGCGCTCCACAAGCAGCAACAGCAGGACAAGCTGGCGATGATCCTGCAAAACATCGAACAGTTTGTGGTGCAGGACGACGAGAATCAGACCGCTTATCTGAAGCTGCCGGAAAACAACTGGTGGTGGCACTGGTACGGCAGCGACATCGAAGCCAATGCGTACTATCTCAAACTGCTGGCCAGGACGAATCCTCAAGATGCGCGCGCGTCACGGCTGGTGAAGTATCTGCTCAACAATCGCAAGCATGCCACCTACTGGAACAGCACCCGTGATACCGCCCTGTGCATCGAGGCGCTGGCGGAATACCTGAAGGCCAGCGGCGAAGGCAAGCCGGACCTGACCATCGAGGTCTGGCTGGACGGAAAAAAACAACAGGAAGTGAAAGTCGACCAGTCGAATCTATTCACGTTCGACAACCAGTTCACGCTGATCGGCGACGCCGTCACCGACGGCAAGCACACGCTGGAATTCAAAAAGCGGGGAACCGGCCCGCTGTATTACAACGTCTATCAGACGAATTTCACACTGGAGGACTTCATCACCCGCGCTGGTTTGGAAGTGAAGGTGCAGCGAAAGTTCTACAAGTTGACGCCGGTTGACAAGCAAATCGACGTCGCCGGCTCACGGGGGCAGGCGGTCAAGCAATCTGTGGAGAAATTCGAGCGAGTCGAATTGGCCAACCTGTCGCAACTTAAAAGCGGCGATTTGGTGCAAGTCGAGCTCGAGATTGATTCCAAGAACGACTACGAATATCTGATCTTTGAAGACCGCAAGGCCGCCGGGTTCGAACCGGTCGATGTCCGCAGCGGATACACGGGCAACGAACTGGGAGCATACGTCGAATTTCGCGACGAGAAAGTCTGTTTCTTCGTGCGACAATTGGCGCGGGGCAAGAGTTCCGTCAACTATCGACTCCGCGCTGAAATCCCCGGACAGTTCAGCGCATTACCGGCCGAAGCCTCGGCGATGTACGCCCCGGAACTGCGAGGAAACAGCGACGAGATCAAACTCTCGATTACGGATTGACGCCGAATCCTGAAAGTGATTGGCCACAAAAAACACGAAAAGTCACAAAGGAAAGCCAGAGAAATCCAGACAGACTATCGTGCCGGCTTTTTTTGGCGGATTTCCCGTGATGTTTGGTGCTCGTGGCGGCCAATTGGATTTTGCTAGCGCTTAGAGTGAGACCGGCTGGCGGTGCGTTTCTTGCGGGTGGCGGCTGCTTTTTTGGCGGAGGCGCTACGAGCCGCCGAGGGGCGGGCGGCGGCGGCGGCTCCCCCTTTACGGCCCCCCCTTGCGTGCAGGCGCCCGATTCGGAGTTTGTCCTTTTCCCGAACCGCTTTTCTTTCCGCCACCATCGGTCGCGTTCACGGTCGCCCACGCGCGGCGTTCGGCTTCTTTCGCCGAGACACCGCGATCTTCGTAACCCTCTTCGATGTGTTCGGCCATCCGTTTTTGTTTGTCCGTGTATTTGGACTTGTCACCGCGAGGCATGGGGTTACTCCTTTCAACCGTCTGTCACTCTCGATAGAACGGCACGCGGAAGAGCCGATCACCCCATCGCCAACTGGTCGGAGGCGACGGTGTCTTCCGCAGCATGATCCGCCATTCGGTCGCCATACTCTTCCCAGCAATTGCGAGCCCCATAAATTGTGAGGGCAATCTCGCGAAGCTTGGGTCCCCAGGCGTCGTTCTGCAGCACATTGGCAGCCGCCAGACAGGCGTCTTCCAGCAGCGACTCGGCTCGTTCCGCATAGGCCATCACCGCATCATGATTGTGCTGTTCGAAGTTCCACAGCGCCAGTCGCCAGGCAGAACGAAGCGCGGCCAGTAACTCCTGCCCTTCTTCCGGCTCGGGAATCCAATGCTGGGCGTCGACCAGCAATTCGCGGCACTGGGCTCCCCGCTGTCGAACGATCACTTCCGCAAGCGAATGCAAAGGACTGTTGGCGGCGAGGTCTTCCAATTCCTGATAACCGCTGAGACTCGAAATCATCAGGTGAGTGATCTGGCTCAGCAGCGCGTCGCGCTGCGCTCCTTCTTCTCGTTGGAACAGTTCCGCCAGCCCGCAATCGTCCCAGATCAACGGCAAATCCAAGAACTCGGTTGTCTCTAACGCATTCTCTCCCGAAGCCGGGGAGTGCTTCAGCGGGTCGTCGGTGCTGTCAATGCGGTGAGGGGCGCGGATCATGTTTGAGACCTTTGTTGATTGTCGGAAATCTGTCCCAAGCAACTGGAACGCCGAGGTGGAAGGCAACTGCCGTGCCGCACGCACGCAGGATCCGGAATGATTTCGCCCTGAAGTCCTGCATGGTCTTGCCGTTTCAGGAGATACAGGGCAGATTCTCACTGATATTTTTTTGCTCTGAGTTTTTATCACCCTGAAAATTGATCGGCTGGCGACCAGAGAAGATTGCTATCAGCCAAAGCCTCATCTGGATGAGTGATCGGGGGCGAATTCATTACCGATTGATGACGCGAGTTTTTATTCTCGCATCGAGATGTTGTTTATGTGCTCCATGCGAGAAGCATCATCCTTGCCCCCGCGGGGGCGGTTTGCCGCCCGAATTCCCGGCAATCGTGGCGACCAGCAGGGCGTTGTTACGCAGCGGCTCATTCAATAACGGCAAAGGGGTGTTTTGCCGTGGCTGAAAATTCAGCCAGCTGGCGCTCGGATGCCGAAAGTCAGCAAAGGGAATGAGACTTGCTGAGGTTCTGAGCAATCATTCGGACAGAGCGGGCCTGCCACAGCAAATACAGGGGTTTTACACATGCCAAGCAGCGTCATGGATGTCTCCGCAGTGATGAGTGAGCCGTCTCCGCGATCGAAAACGCTTCAATTTGCTTCGATCCCTGCACGGTGGGAGATTGCCCAACTCACTGACGAGGACATTTCCACGATGGATTCCGCGGAAATGTGGAACATTCTCGCGACTCATTTGCCCCCGGAACTGCTCCCGAGCGATCCAGACTCCAACGGTTTGAGTCACCATTTCCGTTTGCGACAATTGGTGCGTATTGCTCGTCGCACCTGCCGTCTTCAAGGGTATTGAACCGCAATCGGTTGCTGAGTGGGCGTCACGGCGATTTCGAGCGATGCTGCGCGAGTCTTGGCGCTGCAATCACAGGCATCCTTCGCGCAATTCCGCGTTCCGGACTTCGCAATCCACTTCTCCGCGGTCATAATCCTGCATGGCCTCTCGCTGTCATCACGCTGTGACGACCGCGAGCGTCGGTGCAGGGGTCGCGAGGCGAGCTGGCGTCGGAATGGCGAGGTTTTGCCTCTTCCATCGCGATCCGTCTGGTGGCCACGCGCCGACTAAAACGCGAATCGTTTGGATTGAAGTTCGGAGACAAAAATGGCTGTGCCATCGCTGGGAGTTCGGTAGACTTCAGCCGTTCCCCTGCTCGACCCGGCACAGCTGACAGTAAAGACGCCGATGAGTCTCGCCATTCAGACAGTCGATTTGACGCGGTATTTTGACCAGGTATGTGCCGTCGATCGTGTGAATCTGGCGGTCGAGCGAGGCACGCTGTTTGGATTTCTCGGACCGAACGGGGCGGGCAAATCCACCACGATCAAAATGCTGACCGGCATTCTGACCCCTAGTTCCGGATCAGTCTCGCTGCTCGGCCTCAACCCGTGGGATCCCCGCCAGGCGCTGGAAATCAAGCGGCGGACCGGAGTCGTACCGGAAGGCCTGGCCTTGTTCGATAATTTGACCGCGCGAGAATACCTGACGTTCATCGGCCGCATGTATCTGTTGCCGTTGAAAACGGTACAAGACCGTGCGGAGGAATTGCTCGCGCTGCTTAAATTGGAAGACGTGCAAAAAAAACTCGTGCTGGAATATTCCCACGGCATGAGAAAAAAGCTGGCCCTCGCGGGAGCGCTGCTGCCGAATCCGGATCTCTTATTTCTTGACGAGCCGTTTGAAGGCGTCGATGCCGTCACCTCGCGGACGATTCGCGACCTGCTGGCCACGTTCGCGGCCCGCGGCTCGACGGTCTTCGTCACCTCGCACGTCTTGGAAATTGTCGAGCGAATCTGCACGCATGTGGGCATCATTGCTCGCGGCAAACTGGTCACCCAGTCGTCGTTGGCCGACCTGCACGCAACGGGCTCCCTGGAGCAGCGGTTTCTGGAGATCGTCGGCAGTTCGGACGAACCAAAGCCGAATCTCAGTTGGCTTGACGCTGCCCCGCCGGCCGGGTCAGCGGTTGATGATGCCTCGAACGCGGTGGTTTCCGCTGACGAGGACGTTTCATGAATTGGCGGCAGTTGCAGGCGATTTTGATCTTGCGCTGGCAATTGAGCCGCAACCAATGGCGCCGCGCAGGGACGTTCAACGCCGTGCTGACCACGATCGCGTCCGCCCTGATGCTGGTCGTCGGCATCACCGGCTTCTTTGCCGCATTGATCGGCGGAAGTTTTCTGCTGCCGCGCGCCGAACCGTTGCAAATCTTAATTCTCTGGGACGTCCTGATCGTCGGCTTTCTGTTTTTTTGGCTGGTCGGGCTCATGACGGAGCTGCAGCGGTCGGAATTACTGTCGCTGGAGAAGTTGCTGCATCTGCCGTTGTCGTTGTCGGGCGCGTTTTTACTGAATTATCTCAGTTCCTGGTTTTCGCTCAGCCTGGGCGTGTTTCTGCCGGTCCTAGCGGGTTTGTGCCTGGCCTTTCTGCTGACTCACGGGGTCCGCGCGTTGCTCTTGTGGCCGCTCAGCATCGGATTCGTCGTGATGATCACGAGCGTGACCTATCAGTTACGCGGTTGGCTGGCGCAACTGATGCAGAACAAGCGCCGGCGGGGCACCATTCTGACCGCAATCACGATGGCCTTTCTGCTGCTGATGCAGGTTCCGAACATCATCAACATGACCGTGAGGCGCCCATCGCAGCGGACAATCCACCGGAATCATCAAGAAGAGGTGCGCCAGATCACGCAACTCACGCAGGAGTTGCAGAATCAACAGATCACCCTCGAAGAATACAATCGCCGCCGGTTGGAGATTCAGAATCAGCAGTCCCGGGGGCGCGGAATCGGCTTCCGACCCGATTCTGAAGAACTTGTTTTCTGGCTGAAGCTCGCCAATCTCATCGTGCCGATCGGCTGGTTGCCCTATGGCGCCTCGGCGTTGATGGAAAGTCGCCCTGCCTACGCGGTGCTTTGTTCAGCCGGAATGATGGCGATCGGCGCGGGGAGTCTGTGGCGTTCCTATCGGTCCACCCTGCGAGCGGAAACCGCCTCGGTCGGCTCGGTTTCCCGCGTGGCAAAGAGAGAATCGACCAGCGAGTCGTGGCCAGACCTTTGTTGATCGCGCGGCGAATTCCCGGGGTGTCGGATCAAGTCGCTGCGATCGCCTGGGGGTCGTTCTGCCAGCTCCTCCGCGCGCCGGAAGCGAAAATGATGTTGTTACCGCCGCTGATGTTGCTGTGCATCTTCGGATCGTCGTTTTACTTCATGGCCGATTCGAGCTTTCCTCGCCAGGCGTCCACGGTGGTGATGTTTTCGGGAATTGGCGCCACCCTGCTGAGCATCACGCAATTCCTCTGCAACAGTTTCGGGTTCGATCGTCAGGGGTTTCGCGCCTATCTCCTGATGCCCGTCGAGCGGCGCGACCTGTTACTCGGGAAGAATCTCAGTCTGCTGCCGCTGGTCTTCGCGCTGTATGGAGTCGTCATCGTGCTGACGGTGCTGACGCTGCCAGTGCGGCCGTTCCAGATTCCGACGGCGCTGATCCAGATGCTCAATGCCTATTTATTGATGGCCCCGGTGGCGAACCTCGTGGCGATCCGCTTTCCGGTGACGGTGCCGATCGCCGGATCATTGCGCCCGCAGCAGGTTCAATGGGCGCCGCTGCTGATGCAATTTGCGATGATGCTGGTCATCTCGGTTGCCTTGTTGCCAGCGGCTTTGGCCTGGGGCGGCGAGTTTCTGGCGGAATCGTTGACGGACGTTACCTGGGTTCCGTGGTCGCTACTCGTTTCATTGGTCGAAACGGGCCTGATCGGCCTGATTTATTTCCATGCGCTGGAGGAGGAAGGACGATATCTGCAACGCCGCGAAACGCTCATCCTCGAAGTGGTTGCCGCGGCCCACGAATAAACCGTATCCTTCCATGCTGAATCGGCTTGGCATGCCCCGCAAAAAACGACGACGTTCCGAACTTCACGAAGACGCCAGTTACCTCTGCGACGCCTGCGGCGAAGAGATTGTGATTCCGCTGGATCTCTCGGCGGGTGAAATCCAGGAGTACGTCGAAGATTGTCCTGTTTGCTGCCGTCCCAATCTGATTCACGTCGAGATGGTCGACGGTGACGTTCGCGTCTGGGCAGAAGGCGAGTGACCGGCCAGATGGACGGCATCTGATTCTGGTCGCCCGGTTGTTGTGAGACGAATTTTTCCATCGGGCCCGATTCGCCCTGCTTGGCGTCGAATTTACGGCACCCGATTGATCGATTAAACTTGATGGTCGCCTGCGGATGTTTCTCCGCAGCGCTTCCGGGCGGCTAGCTCAGCGGTTAGAGCGTCGGTTTTACACGCCGAAAGTCACAGGTTCGAATCCTGTGCCGCCCACTGGATTCAGCAGTCCCCCCTTGAAATTCGGGGGCTGTTGAATCGTCTGATTTTTTTCTGATCAACCGTGATCTGTTCCGCCCTCATTTAGCATGCTGGCCTGGCTTCATGCCGCATTCCATGAGAGCACAGCGGCGAGAAGTTGCGGACAGTCTGACGGTGAAGTTGCCACGATTTCCTGTTGAACATTAGAGACGCGCATGCACTTTCAAAGCTCGTCTGTATTCGGCTTGGCATGCGATCACTGATGCCGACCCTGCTTGGTTCCTGCGGCATCGGCGCCTGAAATCTTGACGAACAAGAAAAAGTTGTCGCAGGCGTTGTCAGACTCACGGAACTCAACACGGCGGGTCAGGTGACGACGCTGCGAATTGCGAGGCGGTGATGCCCGCGGTCACGAACAACGCGGGGACGATGCGTGAATGAGCAGCGCCGCCGATAGTGAGCTCACCAAACAGCGTTTGCAGAAGTGAGAGTTCCAGCCCCCAGACTTCCATCAAGAATGGGATTTTGTCCCCGCACCACATCGCGGGCTCGTAGAAAGTCCACACGAGTTGAAAAGCCCAGCGCGGCATTGGTTCGGGGCCAAGTTTATCCGCCATGATGCAATAGAAACAGACAGGCCAAGACAATAAATAGGCGAGAGGATTTGTGGCAATCGCGGCAAACTGGACCCACCACGGCCATCTCCAAACGGCGAACAGGGAACGGCGGGAAGCGGAATCGGTTGCCATGTTGGGAAACTTCGAGTACGGCGGGAGTTCTCATTCAAAACCGGCGAACCACGCCAAGCAGACGAGCCACTGCAACAGGATCCCGGCTACGGCCAGCGCGACCACGATCATTTGGGCCGTACCTGACCAACGCCACACCGCCCACGATGGCCGATCTGGTTCCGCGAGATCGTCTTGCTTAATGCCCGCCCATCCTCTCGCTCGGAGTCCGGGGAGTCAATTCCAATGTTCTCTCAGGGGCTGGACCATAGAGATGCTAATTGAAATTCGAGGACTATACTTCTTCGGCGCACGTGATGAGATTTCTCTCATAAGGTCAGATCATGAAAATGCTGATTTCAACGGAAATGATGCGATCCCAGTTTTTTCACGGGCAGCTGTCTCGGACCGTCAAGCCTCCCAGACCGTTGCCGACGCCTCGCCCGAAACCACCGCGACCGCCGCTGCCCAAACCCAAGCCAGGCGGTCCGATCCACCGTGGCCCTTGAGGCTGGTCTGCTGCTCATCGGACTCGTTTGCCGGTCGCGACCTGCTTCGAGGATGCCTGACTGCCCGAAAGCAGTCTTGAGGACGGCGGCGAAGACGAAGCGGCGATTTCCGGGTACCTTAAGGGCCGGGGAGATAAAGGAATTGATCCACTTCGGAAGTTGTGATGTCTCACGACGCTGCCATTGGTCCAATCTCATACACCATCGACAAAGCGCATGGCACAGTTTGCGAAGTCTGGCGAGGGCATGTGACCGCCGACGACATTCGAAAATACTGTGAAGTCTATTTCGCGGATCCGGAGATTCTCGCGTTGCGGAGGACGCTCTCGGATGTACGCTCGGTCAATATTGGATTCACAGGGCAGGAGTTGTGGGATCTGGTCTCCGGTATCGTGCTGCCCGCGTTGAAGGGGCGAGATTGGCGGACTGCCTTCCTGGTGGATCGTCCGGTTCAGATCGGCGTGGCGCGACAGTATCAGGTCTTGTCCGAGCAATACAATACGGTGCGCATCTTTCACGATTACGACGAGGCGCTCGACTGGCTTTGCCAGCCGGGAACAGGTGTCGGATGATCTGATCGTCAGGCGAGCGCGTCGTCTGGTTATACTGTGTCGTCAACGGCAGCCTCGGAGTCCGTACCCTGGCGGCTCAAAGTTGACCGGGAGCTCCGCGGAGAATTTCAAGGCTTTCCGTCCCCTTGGATTGGTACAGACCTTGCATTGTTTCATGCCGACCGAGAAATATCCTGCAACACTTTTCGGAGGTTGGAGAATGGTCACTCGACAAGAGGCAGAAAATCAGACAGATCGATGCTTCATGTACCATCTTGGTTCCTACGCGGGTGCGTTGGCGATCCTGACGGCAGTTGATCGACGCGCCGTCCCTTGGGTCGCCGGGGTTTGGGGTCTGGGCGTCGCGTTACACGGCGCGTTGCTGTATGGGTGCGATCACAGCCGGGAATCGCTGGTGCGCCAACGGCTTCGCTCATGGAGGACCTGCGGCACAAGGCCATCCCCAGTAGCGATCCGGAGCAAAGTTTGGCTACGGTGGCGGAACCGACCGTGGCCCCATTCCACTGGTGAATGCGCTGGGTAAGAGGCGACGTCAATGACAAGCAACGAATCGTTCTCCGCCTGACGACGGTTGGCGTTGACGTTCTGCGCCGTCAGCCCGGCTCGTCGGGAAACAACCGCCAAAAATCCAGGGAAAGATCACTTCAACCCGAGCTTCTTGCGACCGTCGGTGGTCAGGCGATTCGATGTCCAGGCTGGTTCCCAGGTTTGTTTGATAACGACCTGGCGAATTCCGGGAATCTGCATCAGGCGTTCGCGAATTGGCACCGACGGCGTGGGATGAACGGAGATCGAGCCGTCAACGAAATATCCCAGCAAGGGGCGTCCGCGGTGGGGCATTGACATCACCAGCGTGACCACGTCGCCGCGAATTTGGACATCGTTGACCAGCCCCAGGTCGACGACATTGATGTCAGCCGTATAGAGCTGAGCGTCTTTACAATCTCGCAGCGCCTGCCAGACAGCCGTTTTCAGCTCGGCGTCGTCGACTTCTCCCGGACGAGCCAATTGGCCGGAACCGCGCAGCTCCGTGCCAAGCGGCAACTTGTTCTCGCCGGCGCTGACCGCCAAGGGGCTCATCAGCCGCCGTCGAAGGCGTTCATAGGTTGCAGCCCCTTCTGCGGGAGTAAACGGCAGGGAGACATAAGCGTTTTTCTGTCGAAGTTCGGCCCCTTTCGGAATGGCCCGAACCGGTAAGGGGTAGCGGCTCCAAACGGCTCCGTGCCAGCGATAAAAAAGTTGAGGAACCCCGGAATGCTTCAATTCGGGCAGCCCGTTCGCCTGATGTTCCAGAAACAAGGCCATAAATGAATCACGGCTGACATCATGATAGAAACCGACGCCCCATAGATCGTTCTGATGTGCCGGGTCGACGTCGCCCGTCATCAGTTTTCCGCTGCGATCCATCCAGAGCGACTGGTTGAACGACTGTCCCGAAAAGACCCATTCGTCATCGCGCAATGCTTCCGCCTCGAAGTCCTGAATGGCCGTCATGGTCCCGAACTTATGAAACCACGGCAGCCCGGAATAGAAGCGGTATTCGACATCAATCTTCAAACGGCTCGGCGTATAGACGGGATGGACGGGGGAACGCGGAAAACCCCAGCGGCGAACCAGGGTGCAGATCGGGCCGCGAATCACCTCGTAGTCTGGGCAACTGTCCCAGAGCGAGATGCGCAGTTTCTGAAAACTGCCGACATCGACATAGTCGTGAGCCCAGTCGATTCCCGGAGGTTCGCCATGCCCCTGGCCGCCGGAAAAGATCTCCAGACCGTGCTCGCGCCGCAGCGTGAGCCGTTCCAGCTGTCCCGTTTGACGCGACAGCGACGCCTTGTAGAAGGCGTTGGAGACATCCAGCCCCACTCCTTCTCCCTGGGTCTCGAGGTCGGACGGATATTCGGGAAGCTCTGCGTGGGGGTTTCCGTAAAAGACAAAGACACGTTGCTGTGCTTTGGCCTGGCTGTCGCAGAGGAAAAGGATGGTACCGATCCGCTCGGGCCCCCTGCGGACTTCTCGAAAAACCTGGCAAGGAATTTCTACGAGTTTGCCCTCGACGATTCGGGCCAGGCGCACTTCGCGTTCCAACGAATCGACTTGATCCGACGGGAAACTCAAGGTTACTTCCACCGGTTCGAAATCGCGCGCTTCGCCGGCAGTTTCCTCCAGTCGCAGCTCTTTGACGTACTTCCATCCGCGCGCCCAGGCAGCCAATGGCGGACCGTAAGACTCCGTGGTGCGCCAGTGCGCGACAGCGATCGCCGATTTTGCCGGCGGTTGTTCTTCGACTTGAGTTTGAATCGCGGTTTGGCGCAATGAATCCGTCAACGAACGAACCAAATCATAATCTTTCCGATCCCAGGCCTCCTGCAGCAATTTCACCTTGGTTTCGAACGAATCGGTGCGAACCGTGGCGGGCAATATCTCTGTTGGCGCGTTGGACTGAGCCCGGACCTGTCCTGTTCCAAGCAAGAATAGTACCGTCAACGCGACCAGGAACTTGAGACTCATAGTTGACGTTTTCCTCTGCATGGAACGAGTACGATCAAAGGCCGGGAGTTCGGAATCATGTATCGATACCGTGAAGTTCCCGTGCAAACAACGGTCCCTGCCTGTCGGAGCCGATTGTCTCAAAGCACCGGCAGGCGGGTGAGAGCGGCGCCACGGATTTTTTTGAAACTCGGAAGACGCACGCCTGCTCATTTGAGGCGGGACAGCCGGAACGCGAATTGATTATGGCAGGTCTGGGCCGCTGGCGGGTCGAAGAGCGCCGGCGGCATTTATCGACATTCTTCCGGTTGATGACCGCGCGGCACAAGTCCTTCTTCAATCATCTTGACCGCGGTATTCAAGTAGCTGTCATCGTCAATCTGCTCGCCGAAACGCTGATTGAAATAGTTGCGATTGTCGAGCCAGAAATAGGCAATGCCGAGAATCATGATGCTGAGTTGTCGGGCGTCGAGATCGTTCCGCAGCAAGCCTTGCCGCTGCGCGACTTCCAAGCGTTGGCCCATCAGGTTCAACAGATCGGGTTCTCCAGGCCAGACTTGAAAATCACCGTCGACGCGTGTGCGGGCGCAGAGTCGCAGGGCGAGCTTGTTTTCCCCCAGATAGGTCAGAATGCGTTTCAATTCGGCGCGAAGATTGATCGGGCGGTTGATCGCCTTGGCGGCGGAGGGAAATCGGCGGGCATAGCCTTCGACCACGCGCCGTTTGACGGCGGAATAGAGTTCTTCCTTGCTGCCGAAATGATGCAGCATTAACGAATGCGAAACGCCCGACTTATCCGAAATGTCCCGGAGTGACGTGTCCGCAAAACCATGCTGTGCAAATAGTTCCAACGCGGAATCCAAAACCGCGGTCTGCACGGCTTGGGGATCGCGACTCCGGCGTGAGAGCGAAGCCATCGCGCTGTTCCCTCTAACGATCGAGAAGTCCTGATTTGATCTCAACGACCGAAAACGCCAATTGACACGGTGCCTTCAACGGCTAAGATATTGACCAGTTGGTCAATTATATTGACCAGGCGGTTCATTGAAAAGGGAAATTCATGCTGGGACGGAGATGGTGCTGGTTGCTGCTGATTTCGCCGCTGGCGGCCGGCTGTGGAAAGCTCAACACGTACGTGGAACCGCCGCCGCCGGAAGTGACGGTGACCACGCCCGTCGAACGGGATGTGACGGAATACCTCGAGTTCAGCGGCATGACTCAGCCCATGGAAACCGTGGAAATTCGCGCGCGGGTGAAGGGCTTTCTCAAGGAACGCCATTTTGTGGAAGGTAGCACCGTCCGGCAAGGCCAGTTGCTGCTGGTGATCGATGAAGAGCCGTTTCAAATCCAACTGGACGCGGCGAAGATGCGTTTGAAAGAAGCCGAGGCGGCTTTGCAGCAGGCGACCGTTTCGAGGTCCCGTGAAGTCGCCCGGGCGCAAGTGAAGCTGAATTCTTCCCAAGTGCATCTGGCCCGTCAAGAGGAACAGCGTCTGCGGAGCCTGTCTCAACGCAAAATCTCCACCGAAGCGGAAATGGAGCAGGCGATCGCCACGCGGGAAGCGCGCGAAGCGGAACTGGAATCGGCGAAGGCGAATCTGGATCAGGCGGTGGCCACCTACGACACGACGATCCTTTCCTGCGAAGCTCAGGTGGAGTCGGCAAAAATCGCCGTGCGCAATGCCGAACTGGACCTGGGCTATTGCCGCATGACGTCGCCGATCGACGGCCGGATCAGCCGCGTGAATTTCGATATCGGCAATCTGGTCGGAGACGGGCAATCTTCGGTGCTGGCCACCATTGTCAAACTCGACCCGATTTATGCCTACGCCACCGTCAGCGAGGCGGATGTATTGCGGACCCCCTCGTTGATGAAGCTCAACGAGGAGAGTTCCTCAACGCAACGAACCGTCGTCGAGTTGGGCTTGCCCAGCCAGACGGGGTTCCCGATCACGGGCACGCTGGACTACACCGACCCCAGCCTGGATTCGTCCACGGGGACGCTGCGAGTTCGCGGCGTGTTTCCTAATGCGGAGTACGCTTTGCTGCCCGGGTTGTTTGTGCAGATGCGCATCCCGGTCGCGGAAAAACCGAAAGCCTTGCTCGTGCCGGAGCGTTCTCTGGGCACTGATCAGTCCGGGCAATATGTGCTCGTGGTCGATGGGGACGGCAAGGTGGAATATCGGCCGGTGCGGATCGGCGTCGCCATCGACGACTGGCGCGTCGTGGAAGGATCTTTGGCGGTGACAGACCAGGTCATTGTGGAGGGCTTACTGCGTGCCCGGCCCGGTTTCAAAGTCACTCCCAAGCCGAAAGCCGCGCCCAATGTCACCGCGGACCATCATCTCACCGGCCGCCGCTGACGCAGAACTCTTTCCTGTTTTTTTCCTGCGACTCGCCCTGGTCCTTATCGCGACGGCTCCTCATGCTCTCCAAGTTTTTCATCGACCGCCCGATTTTTGCGAACGTGATCGCCATCGTGACGATGCTCGTCGGCATCGTCACGCTCCAGTCATTGCCGGTCGAGCAGTATCCGGAAATTACGCCGCCGACGGTCCAGGTGGCCGCCGTTTATCCCGGCGCGAATGCGGAAGTCCTTTCGGACACGGTGGCCGGCCCGATCGAGCAGGAGATTAACGGCGTCGAGGACATGCTCTACATGTCGTCGACGTGTTCCAGCAATGGTTCGTACACGCTCACCGTCACTTTTGAAGTGGGCACTAATCTGGATGAGGCGCAGGTGCTCGTGCAGAACCGCGTCGCCGTGGCCATGCCCCGCTTGCCGCAGGAAGTGCAACGCCAAGGCGTCACCACGAAAAAGCAGTCCACGAATATCACGCTGGTCGTGTCGCTGGTTTCCCCGCATGGCGACTACGACGACTTGTACTTAAGCAATTTCGCCACGCTGCGCTTGAAAGACGCGTTGACCCGCGTCGCGGGCGTGGGCGACGTGCAGGTGATCGGGGGCGGGACGTACGGCATGCGGATCTGGGTCAATCCCGATGCGTTGAAGGCCCGCAATTTGACTATGGAAGACGTGCTGGCGGCGGTTCGCGAGCAGAACGTACAGGTGGCGGCCGGCCAGGTCGGCCAGGCCCCTACCCCGAAAGAGCAGGGATTTCAATTCAATGTGTCCGTGCAGGGACGCCTCAGCGATCCCGAGCAATTCGGCAAGATCATCATCAAGACCGTGAGCGACGACCGGTCGGGGATGCGAGTCATCCAGGTCAAAGATGTGGCGCGCGTGGAATTGGGCGCCCAGACCTATGATCAATGGTGTGAAATCGGCGGGCTCCCCGCGGCCAGCCTGCTCGTCTATCAATTGCCCGGGGCGAATGCACTCCAGGTCGCGGAGAACGTCAAGCACGCCATGCATGAATTGGAACGCAACTTTCCCCAAGGGATCGAAGCGATGATCCCGTTCGACACCACGATCTTCGTCGAGGAATCGATCCATGAAGTTTACAAGACGCTGATCGAGGCGGGCGTGCTCGTGCTCATCGTGATTCTGGTCTTCTTGCAGGACTGGCGGGCGACGCTGATTCCCGCGACGACGGTACCCGTCACGATCATCGGCGCGTTCGCGGCCATGGCGGCACTCGGCTTCTCCATCAACATGCTTACGCTGTTCGGATTGGTGCTGGCGATCGGCATCGTCGTGGACGATGCGATTGTCATCGTGGAAAATGCTGTGCATCATATCGACCGCGGCAAGATGGACCCGAAGTCGGCGACCATCCGAGCGATGGAAGAAGTCATCGGTCCCGTGATGGGGATTACGCTGGTATTGATGGCGGTCTTCTTACCCACGGCGTTCTTGGGGGGAATCACCGGCCAGTTGTACCGGCAATTTGCGCTGACCATCGCCGCCACCGCGCTGATCAGCGCCTTGAACGCTGTGACGCTGAAGCCCGCGCAATGCGCGGTTTACCTGCGACCGACGCCGGAGAAAAAGAACTTCTTCTATCGCGGATTCAACGCCGTTTACGACTGGTTCGAGGGGATCTACACGGCGATTGTGAAGGTCGCCGTGCGGCAAACGGCCCTGGTGATGGTCCTGTTTCTTGTATTGGTGGGAGTGACGGGTTGGTGGTTCGTCAAACTGCCGACAGGGTTTGTACCGTCGGAGGACCAAGGCTATGCGATTGTCGCCATTCAATTGCCGGACGCCGCCTCGCAGGAGCGGACCCGCGAAGTGACTCGGCAGGTGAGTGCGATTCTCAAGGAAACACCAGGCATTCGTTCCTGGTTTCTGATGGGTGGCATGTCGCTGCTCGATTCGTCGGTGACTTCGAATGCGGCGACGATGTTCATCACCTTCACACCGTTCGAGGAACGCGTCAATCATCCGGAAATGAGCCAGGAAGCCATTCTCGGCGGTCTGATGGGGCGATTTCAGTCCGTTCGCGAGGCCCTGGTCTTTGCCTTTCCTCCTCCGGGAATTCGTGGTCTCGGCGTCGCCGGCGGTTTTGAGATGAAAATCGAAGATCGCGGCGGGGCCGGCCTCAATGAGCTGCAAGCCGTCGTGCAGGATATGGTGGGCGCGGCCAGCGGTCAGACGAGTCTTGGCGGCGTGCAGTCGACGTTTCGCGCCGGCGTGCCGCAGATTTACGTCGATATCGACCGCGTCAAAGCGAAAAGCCTCGGCGTGCCGCTGGACGCCATCTTCGGGACGATGCAAGCCGCCCTGGGATCGGCGTATGTCAACGACTTCAACAAGTTCGGCAAAACCTATCAGGTGCGCGTCCAGGCCGATCAGGAGTTTCGCTTGCAGCCGGAGGATATTCGACGTCTCGAAGTCAGAAATCGCGACGGCCGGATGATTCCGCTGGGGACGCTGGCCACCATTCACAAAACGCTCGGCCCCCAGATCGTCCCGCGTTACAACCTGTATCCCTCGGCGACGATCACCGGCGCCGCGGCGCCAGGGGTCAGTTCCGGTCAGTCATTGCAGTTGATGGAGCAGTTGGCCGCCGCCAAGTTGCCCCAATCGATGGGCTACGAATGGACCGGCATGTCGTTTCAGGAGAAACGGGTCGGTTCGCAGGCGATCTATGTGTTTGCCCTCGGCGTGCTCATGGTCTATCTGGTGCTGGCGGCGCAATACGAGAGTTGGCTGATGCCGGCGGCGGTAATCATGGTCGTCCCGCTGGCCTTGCTGGGCACCGTGATCGCCGTGGCGACGCGCGGCATGGACAATAACATCTACACGCAGATCGGCATCGTGCTGATCATCGCCCTGGCCAGCAAGAATGCGATTCTGATCGTGGAATTCGCGCGAGAGTTGCGGATGAAAGGCCGCTCGATCACCGAAGCGGCGATCGAAGCGTCACGTCTGCGGTTCCGGCCGATCTTGATGACGTCGTTCGCCTTCATTCTGGGAATCGTGCCACTGATCCGGGCGACCGGCGCCGGGGCGGCAAGTCGCCGGGCGCTGGGAACTGCGGTATTCGGCGGCATGATTGCCGCCACCGTGCTGGCCGTGTTTTTCGTACCGGTCTTCTATGTGCTCATGCAACGTCTGGCGGAATACTCCCGCTCGTTTCGTGCTCGCCGCAGGCCCGAGGCCGAGGCCACGCCGCAGCGGGAAGCCGTGTTGACTGAGAGCATGGCATAATCGCGAGCATGGCCGGACAGGCATGGTTCAACACCGCGCCTGCCCGCAATCTTTTTGGCGAGACGCGCTCGTCGTTTCGGCGCGAACATTATTCCGAGCAGGCGTGTCCGTCACCTGCTGAAGACTGCGCCCGCTGCCAGTCTGCCGGAGTGCTCAAGCAGAAGTTTTCCCGCTCCGCGTCGCTGAGCGCTCCGCGAAAAATCATTTCGACAACGGCGCGATACTGTTGGCAAAGCGGCACCGAGCGTCCCGCGAAATAATTGGTGAACATCGTTCCGTACAGGAGATTCCCCATGGTGTCGAGCAGGTCATCGACCGGCAGATCATTCCGCAACCGGCCGGCGTCAATTAAAGACTGATAAATATCGCGCCAGCGGTTTCGCCGGGTGTCACGATACACGAAAAACGTTGGACGCGGCCTGTCGCGGAAAATCGCCCGTTCCTGAATCAGCAACTCGATCTGCTCGGGATGAGTATCGAAGAATTGCAGGAAGGCCCAGATCGACTTGGCGGAACAGCGGAACGGATCGGCATCATCGCCGATGGCAAGGTCCAGGGCCGATTGCAGTTCCTGCATGCCCTGATCGACGCAGGCGAAAAACAGATCCTGTTTCCCGGCAAAATACAGGTAAAGCGTTCCCTTGGCAATTTGCAGCTCATTGGCGACCCGTTCCATTTCACACTCATTGTAGCCCAGCCGGGCAAACAGACGTGTGGCGATGGGAACGATCTCGAGACGGCGTTTCCGTTTCCGTTTTTCGTCCGCGCTGAGGACTGTGTCCATGGAAGATCAGTGTAAAAATAAAGAAATTGTCAGCGAGGCGGCTGAGCGTAACAATCGTGAGAAATAGGACTTGAAGCTATTCGGCGACTGATTAGAATCAGTAATCGCCATTATGACTGACCGGTCAGTCATTGTCGACCCTGAAACTGGCATCTGGACTAAATTCTATGGCAACTCCTCGACCGGCAGTGCCCATCGCTTGCCTGACTGGGCTGTTCGCCTTACTTCTGGGGCTTTGCTCGGGCTGTCAGAAGCAGACCGCGGCGCCGCCTCCGGCCAAACCGCCGGAAGTAATCGTCTCCTGCCCCACGTCGCGAACGATCATCGATTTTGAAGAGACGACAGGACGGCTCGGGGCGGTCACGCTCGTCGACGTTCGTGCGCGAGTCAGCGGGTATCTGGACGAGGTTCAGTTCACGGACGGCGCCGATGTGGAAAAAGACGCTCCGCTGTTCCAGATTGATGCCCGGCCGTTTGCCGCGGCGCTCGCCCAGGCGCAAGCCACCGTCCAGCAGATGAACAGCCGGTTGGACCGGATGCGCCGCCAGGAAGAGCGGCTGGTCGAACTGGCGAATAAAAAAGTGACGACGGCCGAAGAGCTTGATCTCGTCAAGTCGCAGCGCCAGGAGACGGAAGCGGAACTCAAGGCCGCCAAAGCCGCCGCCGACATTGCGAAGTTGAATCTCGAATTCACGCGAATTGAATCACCCGTCGCCGGACGGATCAGCCGGCGGATGGTGGACCCCGGGAATTTGATCAAAGCCGACGACACTCCGCTGGCGACCATCGTCGCGCTCGATCCGATCTATGCCTATTTCGACATCGATGAACGAACCGTACTTCAAATGAAGCGTATGATCGCGGAGGGAACGTTGTCGTCCGTCGATGAAAAGACCATTCCGATTCAAATCTCGCTCGCGGATGAAGAGGAATTTACGCATGCCGGGGTGGTGAATTTCATGGACAATCAGCTTTCGCCCACCACGGGGACGTTGCGCTTGCGCGCTGACGTCCAGAATCCCAGCAAATTGCTGGCGCCGGGCATGTTCGTCCGGGTCCGCGTGCCCATCGGCGAATCCCGCGAAACGCTGATGATTCGAGAAGAATCTCTGGGGTCCGATCAAGGTCAGCGGTTTGTATTCGTCGTCAATGAAAACGACGAGGTCGAATACCGTCGCGTCAAAACCGGCCGCTTATATCAGGGCGAGCGAGTGATCGACGACGGCTTGAAGCCGGAAGACCGGGTGATCGTCAAGGGATTGCAGCGGGTTCGACCGGGAATCAAAGTGACGGCCAAACCGTACGGCGAAAAGCAGGTGGCGCAACAACAGGCCCCGGACGAACGTTCCCCGGAGGAATCGCAGAACTCCGCAAAGCGTTCGGCTGCTCAGACGCGCGTAAAAACTTCGTCGGCGCATTGATGTGAGCACGCATGTTCTGTCGATTTTTTATTGATCGACCGATTTTCGCCAGCGTCCTGTCGATTGTGGTGACGCTGGCTGGCGCACTGGCGCTGTATCAATTGCCGCTGGCGCAATACCCGCCGGTGACACCTCCGACCGTGCAGGTCGATTGCAACTATCCGGGAGCGGATGCCCGCGTCGTCGCCGAAACCATCGCCTCCCCGATCGAGCAGCAGGTGAACGGCGTGCAGGACATGCTCTACATGACGTCGCAGAGCACCAGCGACGGTTCCTACACGCTGACGGTCACGTTCAAACCCGGAGTCGATTTGAACCTGGCGCAGGTGCTGGTGCAAAACCGGGTCAGTCTGGCGATGCCGCAATTGCCGGACGTGGTCCGCGCGACCGGCGTGCTGACGCGTAAGCGGTCGCCTGACATTCTGCTCGTTTGCAGTCTGAATTCGCCGACCGGACGATACAACCAGCTGTATTTGAGCAACTATGCCCTGATGCATGTCCGCGACGAGCTCTCTCGGCTGCCGGGCATCAGCGAAGTGTTTCTCTTCGGTCAGCGGGACTATGCCCTGCGAATCTGGGTCGATCCGGGACGATTGACGGCCCTGCGCATCACCGTTTCCGACGTCGTCGCCGCGCTGCGCGAACAGAATCTGCAAGTGGCGTCCGGAGCGATCGGACAGTCGCCGACCACGGGAAGCACGGCCCGGCAATTGCCGATTTCCGTCGTCGGGCGGCTGACCGACGTCGAAGAGTTCGAGAACGTGATCGTGCGTGCCGATCATCACGGCGGCATGGTGCGCATCAAGGATATCGCCCGCGTGGAACTCGGCGCGCGGAGCGAGGACATCAACCTGCGCTTCAATCGTAAACCGAGCATCGGCATCGCCATTTTCCAGTTGCCGGACGCCAACGCCCTGGCCACGGCTGATCGCGTCAAGGAAAAGCTGGAGGAGCTGTCTCAAGATTTTCCGGAGGGCATCGCCTACGACATCGGCTTCAACACCACGCCGTTCATTCGCGAATCGATTCAGGAAGTCTTCAACGCCTTGCGCGACGCCGTGATCCTCGTGGCGCTCGTCGTGCTGGTGTTCCTGCAAGGTTGGCGTCCGGCGAGCATTCCGCTGATCGCCGTTCCCGTGGCCATCATCGGCACGTTCGCCGCCATGGCGGCGGTCGGTTTCAGTTTGAACAACCTGACGCTGTTCGGCCTGGTGCTGGCGATCGGCATCGTGGTGGATGACGCCATCGTCGTGGTGGAAGCCGTAGAGCACCATATCGAGCAGGGCCTTGCGCCTCGTGCCGCGGCGATTCGTGCGATGGAAGAAGTCGCCAGTCCGGTAATCGCCGTTGGCCTGGTGCTGAGCGCCGTATTCATTCCCTGCGCCTTCATTTCGGGAATCGTCGGGCAGTTCTTTCGGCAGTTTGCGCTGACCATCGCCATTTCCACGATTCTGTCGATGTTCAATTCGCTCACGTTGAGCCCGGCCCTTGCCGCGCTCCTGCTTCGTCCGCGCCATGGACATCGTGACATCGTGACGCGGCTGGTGGATGTTGTTCTCGGCTGGTTCTTCCGCTTGTTCAATTGGGGATTTCAGGGTGGATCGCGCCTGTATGTCGGCCTGGTCGGTCGATTGTTGCGAGTCCCGGCGCTGGTGCTGATCGTGTACGGCGGGCTGTTGGCGCTGACTTATTGGGGCTATGGACGATTGCCGACCGGTTTCATCCCCGCTCAGGACAAAGGTTATCTGCTGGCGGCCGTGCAGCTTCCCGATGCCGCTTCAGCGGAACGGACGCGTCAGGTCTTCGAACGGATCGAAGATATCGCGCTGGCCACGCCGGGCGTCGAAAACGTGAATGCGGTCGCCGGGAATTCGTTCGTGCTGAGCGCCTATGGTTCGAATTTCGGTTCGATGTTCATCATTCTGGAGCCGTTTGAAGAGCGGCGGACGCCTGAAAAGTCTCTCGGGGCGATTCTCGGCACCTTGAGCAAGCGATTCGCCCAGGAATTTCCGGACGCCTTGGTCAATATCTTCCCGCCTCCGGCCGTGAACGGATTGGGGCGCGCGGGCGGATTCCGTTTGATGATCGAAGACCGCGGCGAAGGAGGACTGTTAAACCTCCAGCAGCAAACGGACAACATCATCGAACTGGCGAACAAGCCTCCGTCGCCCGTGGTCGGGAATTTCACAGTCTACAAGGCCAATTCGCCGCAGTATTACGTCGACATCGACCGCGACGCCTGTTTTCAGAAAGGTGTCGAACTGGCGGAAGTCTTCGCGACTTTGCAGACCGACCTGGGCTCTCGATATGTGAATGATTTCAATCGCTTTGGGCGCACCTGGCAGGTGAAAGTGCAGGCCGACTCCCAGTTTCGCAACGACGTCCCGGACGTGGCGCGGCTCACGGTTCGCAACCGCGATGGATTGATGATTCCCCTCGGAACCATTTGTTCGGTCCGCGACACCAGCAGTCCGTTGGTGTTGACTCGTTACAACATGTATACCGCTGCCGCCATCAACGGAAACACCGCGCCGGGGGTGAGCACCGGGCAAGGGCTGACGGCGATGGAACAGATCTGCCGGCGCGAACTGCCCCGCAACATGTCGTTCGAGTGGACGGAACTCGCCTATCTGGAGCGCATGTCCGGCAACACCGGAATGATCGTCTTTGCCTTCTCCGTGATTTTTGTGTTTCTCGTCCTGGCGGCCCTGTATGAAAGCTGGGCCCTGCCGCTGGCGGTGATTCTCGTCGTCCCGATGTGCGTCTTGAGCTCCATCGCGGGCATCAGCTATCAGTCGATGGATATCAACGTCTTTACGCAAATCGGCTTCGTGGTGTTGATCGGACTGGCCTGCAAGAACGCGATTTTGATCGTCGAATTCGCCCGCGCCCGGCGGCAGGAAGGGATGACCATCCGGGCAGCGACGCTGCAAGCCTGTGAACTTCGGCTTCGGCCGATCATGATGACGTCGTTCGCCTTCATTTTGGGCGTGCTGCCGCTGGTGGTCGCTCATGGCGCCGGCGCGGAAATGCGCCGTGCACTGGGAACCGCCGTCTTCAGCGGCATGCTCGGCGTGACGATGTTC
The DNA here is from genome assembly GCA_046349715.1 of Planctomycetaceae bacterium. Classification (GTDB taxonomy): domain Bacteria; phylum Planctomycetota; class Planctomycetia; order Planctomycetales; family Planctomycetaceae; genus CAZDGB01. The sequence goes on from JAXMBR010000020.1 coordinate 45,325, forward strand.
GGCATCGTGCTCACTCCGGTCTTTTTCTACGTTGTGGAGCACGGAGCCGAGTTCTCGATATTCTCGCCCCACGGAATTTTGCATCGCATCGGCGCCATCGTGATCGATCTGTTGCGATTCGGGCCGCTATGGCGACTGTTTAAACCGGCCGGCCGGGTTCTCCAGGCGGCCGTCAACAAATTGGACAGTCCAACGCCTTCCGCCGCGCCGCTGGCGACGGATGAAGAGGACGACCCGGTGGAATCACAAACGACGGTGACGGCGGACAAGTAACGTACCAGCTCGCCGGCGAAAGCCGCGCATCGGATAAGCAGCAGCCATGTTTTCGCGTTTTTTCATCGACCGACCGATTTTCGCCTCCGTGTTGTCGATCATCGTCACACTGGCGGGAGCGATCGCCGTGTTCGCCCTGCCGGTGACGCAATTTCCGGAGATCACGCCCCCAACCGTCGAGGTCTCCGCCTTTTATCCGGGCGCGAACGCGAACGTCGTCAGCGAAACCGTCGCCGCGCCGATCGAGCAGTATGTCAACGGCGTCGAAGGGATGATTTACATGTCATCCCAATGCACTAACGACGGCGCTTACACCCTCACGGTCACCTTCCGGCCGGACACCGACTTGAATATCGCCCAGGTGCTCGTGCAGAACCGCGTGGCGCTGGCCCAACCGGTGCTGCCTCCGCTGGTCACGCGCCGCGGCGTCAGCGTCAAAAAGAAATCTCCCAGCGTCTTGATGATCGTCAACCTGTACTCGCCCGACGGCAGCCGGGACAACTTGTACCTCAGCAATTACGCCACCATTCAACTGCGCGACGAACTGTCCCGGTTGTCCGGCGTCGGCGACATCACCTACATGGGCCAGCGCGACTACAGCATGCGCATCTGGCTCGACCCCGATAAACTGGCCACGTTAGGACTCAGCGCCAGCGATGTCGTGCGGGCCATTGAACAGCAGAACGTCCAGGTCGCCGCCGGTCAGATCGGCCAGCCTCCCGCGCCGAACGACCAGGTCTTCCAATTCACCATGACGACGCTCGGCCGCTTGAGCGACGACTCGCAGTTCGCCGACATGATCCTCCAGTCCGACCCCGATGGACGCATCATTCGTCTGAAAGACGTGGCCCACACGGAACTCGGCGCGCTCGGCTATGACCAGGTCTGCACGCTCAACGGCAAACCGTCGGTCGCCCTGTCGGTCTACCAATTGCCCGGATCAAATGCGCTGGAAACCGCGGCCAACGTACGCAACAAGATGAACGAATTGCGGGAACGATTTCCGGAAGGACTCGATTTCGACATCGTCTACGATACGACCCCCTTCATTCAGGAATCGGTCAATGAAGTCTTTCATACGTTGCGCGACGCCGTGATCCTTGTGGCAGTGGTGGTGCTCGTCTTTCTCCAGGGCTGGCGCGCGGCGGTGATTCCGCTGGTGGCGGTCCCGGTCGCCATCGTCGGTACGTTCGCCGCGATGCTCGGGTTCGGTTTTAGTTTGAACTCGCTGACGCTCTTCGGCCTCGTCCTGGCGATCGGCATCGTCGTCGACGATGCGATCGTCGTCGTCGAGGCCATTGAACATCATCTTGAACATGGCATGTCTCCGCGCGACGCCGCGATCCGCGCCATGGACGAAGTCTCCGGGCCCGTCATCGCCGTGGCCCTCGTGCTCAGCGCCGTCTTCATTCCCTGCGTGTTTATCACCGGCATCGTCGGCAAATTCTTTCAACAATTCGCCTTAACCATCGCGATTTCTACGGTCATCTCGGCGTTCAACTCGTTGACGCTCAGCCCGGCTCTCGCCGTGTTGCTGTTGAAACGCCGCGACGCCCATCATGAACCGCTCCCCCGCCTGGCGTTCGTGCTGACGGCGGCCTGGCTGGGCTATGCGTTCGCCCCCCCCCTGATCACGCCCCGGTTGCCGGCGGAAATGCTGGCGTCCGTCGGAGAGTACCTGCCTTTGATCTGCGCCGGCGTCTCCCTGGTCGTCGTCTGGTTACTCGCGAAATGGCTGAATCGCGCTCTGGCGTGGTTTTTTGCCGTCTTCAATCGGGTCTTCAATCTCGCCACGGAATGGTACGTCGCCACCGTGGGCGGATTTCTGCGGCACCACCTGTTGATGCTGCTGGGGTATGCCGGCCTGCTGTACGCCACCTGGTACCTGTTCGACACCACGCCGACCGGATTCATTCCCGCGCAGGACAAAGGCTATCTGCTCGTCAACGTCCAACTTCCCGACTCGGCCTCGCTCGACCGGACCGATCAAGTGCTCCGCGAGATCGAGGAAATCGTCCACGAAATGCCCGGCGTGCGCCACACCGTCGGCATCGCGGGGCAGTCGCTGCTGCTCGGCGCGAATGCGCCGAATTTCGGCTCGTTTTATCTCATGCTTGACGATTTTCATTCCCGCGCTTCATCACGGCCTGACCGCCGATGAAATCTCCAAACAGGTGAAACAGGTGCTCGATGAAAGAATTCCAAGCGATCGTCAACGTCCTCGACGCGCCTGCGCTCGACGGCCTGGGAACCGCCGGCGGATTCAAGCTGGTGATCGAAGACCGGGGCGACAATGGCCTGGCCGAGTTGCAACAGAACAGTCAGGCGATCATCGAAGCCGGGCAGGCGGTGTCTGAACTACTTCGCTCTTTACCAGCTTCCGTGCCGACACCCCTGGCTGTTTCTCGACATCGATCGCTACGCCGCCAAATCCATGGGCGTTTCGATTGCGGAACTGTTCAACACGCTGCAAGTGAATTTCGGCTCGCTGTACGTCAACGATTTCAATCGCTTCGGACGAACCTGGCAGGTGAACGTCCAGGCCGATGCGGCCTATCGCATGCAACCGGAAGACCTGAAACGGCTCAAGATCCGTAATGATCAGGGGCAGATGGTGCCGCTGGCTTCCCTCGCGACTCCTCACGAAACGAGCGGCCCCGTGATGATCGTGCGCTACAATCTTTATCCTTCGGCCATGATCAACCTGGATGCCGCTCCGGGCGCCAGCTCCGGCCAGGCCCTTTCCCGGATGCGCGAAGTTGCCGACGCGAATTTATTGCCCTCCATGCGCGCGGAATGGACGGAACTCGCCTTTTTGCAGTTGCAGGCCGGCAATACGGCGATGTACGCATTCGTCCTGTCGGTCGTGCTGGTCTTTCTCGTCCTCGCCGCCCAATATGAAAGCTGGGCGCTGCCGCTGGCAGTGATTCTCGTCGTGCCGATGTGTTTGTTATGTTCGCTCGCGGGCGTGAAAGGCTCGGCGCTGGACGTCAACATTTTCACGCAGATCGGATTCGTCGTGCTCGTGGGCTCGCTTTAAAAACGCGATTCTGATCGTTGAATTCGCCCGCACGCGCCGCGATTCCGGCACGCCGCGATTCGAGGCCACGCTCGACGCCTGCCGCCTGCGGTTGCGGCCCATCATCATGACGTCATTCGCCTTCATTCTCGGCGTGGTGCCGCTGATGATCGGTCAAGGGGCCGGCGCCGAAATGCGCCGCACGCTGGGCACCGCCGTCTTCTGGGGCATGCTCGGCGTCACCCTCTTCGGCATCTTCCTGACGCCGGTGTTCTACTACGTGATTCAAGCGGTAGTCGACCGGCGTAACCGGGACGCGGACTGACAATTTGCGTCATGGCTCGGTCCCCTCACCCCCGCTTCGGGGGAGAGGGTCAGGGTGAGGGGGTGATCAATCAAAGGCCCCCGCTATCATTCCGTGAGCAACACTCGCTTTGCATGGTAATTACGTCTTCGCAGAAACGGCACTGTCCCAGGATAGAGGAGGTCGGATTACTTTTTCGGATACACCGATTCACCGCTGGTGAAGTTGTGGACAACGTTAGCTCTTGGCCCCGTGGAGATGAGTAGATCGCCGTGAGCCTTCGAGTAAACATTCGCCACAAATGATCCGGCATCAGGAATCAGGGCGTCCTTCCCGCCACTCTGCCAGCAATGGCGAAAAACGTTGTTGAGCAGGTGTCGGCTCATCTCGTGCGCGGCGTGATCCGTAATCGTTGTCGCCTTGTCTAGAGGCAAAACTTTTGGTTGATCATCAGGATTGAATCGAAGCATTGCCGCTCGAAATTCGCCTTTAATCTCATCGCCATCAATTGGTGAAAAGCGAAATTCACCTGTGCCCAGCAACATAGCCCCAGTAATCCCTTTTTCACATCGAATTGGTATGGCGAGAATGTCCTCTGCGGTCAAAGTCAGGCCGTTCAGTTCAACGGACAGTTCAGCGAATTCGTGAACATCATCCGCTTTGAGCGTAATGGGATAGGCTTTGGGTTTGTCCTGAGACAGAGAGAACGCGGAAACGCCGCACACTATTGCAGCTACATGCAGGATGCGAGTGATTCGAATCATCGCCATTCTCCCATTTGATCCAGAAAAGCGGACACTCAGGAGATTTTCCTGAGTGTCCGCAGAATGAGCAATCCTTTTCAGATGTGTAGCGTACGTTGTGACGCACGTTCTTTGAACGTGAGAGAGCAAGGCAACTTAAGAGCGATGGGGACGAGTTCCCGCAATTTGAATAAGGTGCGTCACGACGCACCCTACGGGACTCGAACGTTTCGGTGAAGTCACCGGGAGTGACGGTGGAATCGTCGGCCGAATGTTTTCAATCATTCACAACATCAAAAGAACGCACATGAATCCCGGCATATTCCAAACTTCTTTTTATTGCATCTAATATAACAAGAAAGTTCTCATCATATCCCTCATAAACAAGCATACATTTATCCAAAAGTTCGGTATAGCCCAGGGATGACTCATCATCGGGACGTCAAACCCAGGCGGTCGGCCGTCGATTCCAGTTCAGATTGCCGGGTGCCTCACGTCGCTTTGAGACGTCTGGGTCGCACCCTAGATTGCCTTAATTCCATTCAAGTGAGTCTTCATCACATTCAATATGATCTGGAATCTCGTAAATACAATGTAGGTTGTCATGGCGCCGGGTGCCTGGGGCGCTGACCGGCTCTCCCTGTCAATCGAACCCGATGGCCCCAGTCTTCGCCAAACCATCCCTACGCGATCCATCCGCCGCCGATGACCCGGTCGTGATCGTAGAACACGACCGCCTGTCCCAGGCCACGCCGAACTGCGGCTCGGCAAGCGCACCAAAACGCGATCATCGCCGATTTGCTCAAATCCGCCGCCGCTGCCGTATGCTGGTAACGAATCTGAGTCAGGCATTGAAATCGCTCGGGGACATCCGCCGACAACCAGTTGAGCCGATGGCCTTCTAATCGCTCAACGGCTAAGTCTTCTTTCGTCCCCAGCACCACTTGACGCGTCTGCGGTTCAATCCGGATGACGAATCGTGGTTCGCCGAACGTGATGCCCAGGCCGCGGCAGCAGATCGGCGACGCTCATACCCTTCGTGACGGCCTAAGACCTGTCCGGCGGTGTCGACGAATTCCCCCGCCGTTCCTTCAATCTGACGATAGCGATGCAGGAAGCCGACATAGTCATTGTCCGGCACGAAGCAGATTTCCTGGCTGTCGGGCTTCTGTGCGTTTCGCAGACCGGCTTCCGCCGCGAGATCGCGAATTTCCTTCTTCGAATACGTCCCGACAGGAAAAATGACCTTGTCGAGAATCTCCCGCGCAATTCCGAACAGCACGTAGGATTGATCCTTGGTCCGATCCAGACCGCGCAGCAATCCCGGCACCGATTCGCCGACCTCCGCCAGCTGAGCATAATGCCCGGTGGCGATGTGCCCCGGCCCCGACCGATTCGGCAAAGGCCCACAACTTGCCGAACTTCAACAGTTGTTGCACATCACGCAGGGGTTCGGGGTGCGACCGGCGAGATATTCCTCCGCGAAGTAATCTTTGATCCGTCCGAACGCGTCTTGAAAATTCAGTGCGTGAAACGGAATGTCGAGCGCGTCGGCCACACGCCGCGCATCCGCCGCATCCGAAGCGCTGCAACAACCTTGTTTATGCGATTTCGTCGAAATGATCGGCCGCTGGCCGATTCCGTCCGGCAAACGGCTTCCTCGGTCGCTCCGGACCGCATGAAGATGATGACTTCGTACCCTGCGCTGGAGCAATACGGCAGCCGCCGCCACTCCGCCGCTCATGGCCAAGACAACACGTCGATTCATAAAGGTATAGCAGCAGGCCGCCTGCTCAGCCGTGAACGGATGCGTAATCGTTCCATTCGCCGGTTGACGTGGGCAATCGCCAATGGTATGATTCTTGCAGTATTTTTCAGGCAGCGTCGTAGTTACGCTCAACAAATGGTCGGCTGCAAGGAGCAGTCGGGAGTGTGCAGCGGACAAGTTGCCGCAAGATCGGTCTTTATGGAGCAAATAGCGAATCGTTTTGAAGAGTTAGGTCTCAGTTCCAATTCCTTGGCGGCCATCGAGAAGATGGGGTTTCAAAATCCCAGCCCGATTCAGGCCGCCCTCATTCCGGTCGCGATGACCGGAAAAGATTGCATCGGCCAGGCGCAAACCGGCACGGGAAAAACAGCGTCGTTCGTGCTGCCGATCCTGGAACGAATCAACTTGCACGATGCGCATCCTCAGGCGCTCGTGCTGACTCCGACGCGCGAGTTGAGCCAGCAAGTCGCCGATGAAGCGCATCGGTTATCGGTGAAACATGCCATCCACACGGCGTGCTGTGTCGGCGGACGGGCCATCAAGCAACAGATTCTGGATCTGCAGCGCGGCGCCCACCTTGTGATCGGCACCCCCGGTCGAGTCATCGACCTGATGACTCGCAAATTGCTCAAGCTGGACAATCTGAAAATCGTCGTGCTCGACGAAGCGGATCGCATGCTGGATATCGGTTTTCGCCCCGATATCGAGCGCATTCTGAAACACTGCCCGGCGGAACGGCAAACGCTGCTCCTGTCGGCCACGCTGCCGCCGCCGGTCGAACGGCTCGCTCATCGCTACATGCGCGACCCGATCCGGATCGACCTGTCGCCAAAAACGGTCAGCAACGCCTCCATCGATCAGTATTATGTCAGCGTTGATCAGGACCGGAAATTCCAGGTTCTCGTCAAACTCCTGCTCGCTCAGCGGCCGAAACAGACCCTGATCTTCACTCGCACCAAGCGCGGCGCGGAACGGTTGTTTCACCGCTTTCAGGGCCGGTTGACGAAAACCGCCTTCATTCATGGCGACCTCTCGCAAAGCGTGCGCGACCGGGTCATGAAGAAATTCCGTGACGGCCACATCCGGTTGCTCATCGCCACCGACGTGATGGGCCGCGGCATCGACGTCAGCGGCATTTCGCACATCATCAATTACGACATTCCGCTCGACTGCGACGATTACGTCCATCGTGTCGGCCGCACCGGCCGCATGTCGTCGGAATATACGCGCGGGACCGCCTTCACGTTCGTCTGCAAGGACGAAGGCGACCAATTGACGAACATCGAAAAACGGATCGACCGCATACTTGAAGAATATGTGGTGCCGAACGTCGTGGCCGTCCATCAGAAAACCGTGCGCCAGCACGTCAACGACCTGCCGAACCCGTTCGCTCCGCGGGAGCATGTCGAAGACGAAGAATTCGGCATCGTGGCTTGATGCCGTTCCCAGCATCCGCGAGCCCTGCCCTCGCGGACGTGGGGGCGGGAGCGGGCACTTGAGTTCGCTTCCTCGAAAGTCGCTCGATGAACTGGCTTCGCTGGTGCGGACTGTTGTTGCTGGCGTTGAGCCTGGCCAACGGCCTCATGGATCGGGCGATTCTGGGCCATCCTCCATTTGGCACAACCTCCGGTTGCGGAATTCAACCCGCTGAATCAAGGAATATTTCTGCCGCCATCCGGACCTGATGGTTCCCGTGGCGATGCCTAGCGGTTTCCGTCGTGCTGGTGCTGTTGGCCCGGCAATCTATCTGCTGAACCGCAGCCTCAGCGCTTATGTCCGATATCGTCGCTCGCCATCGTGGCCCTTCCGTTCGCCAAACGAGCATAGCCAACAGCTTTTTCAGGATGCCTCGGGATCGACGGTGCTGAGGGCCCAAGAGAAAAACCGAGCCGCATTGAATGAATTGACGTGCGTCGCCGCCGAATCGCGGGGGGGAACGGACTTAGGTCCCCTTCGAGCCCGGAGTAAACATATCTGGGCAGGGAGGATGTTGTGATGCCGGGGGCGAGGTTTTTCATTCCGACTTCGCGATCAGAAAGAACACGGGGGCCCGTCGAGCAAAGCAATGGTTTCGAACACTATGACAACGGAAGAAGATGGCCATGGAACGCGACATGAACAGGACGGCGATGGGCGACTGCTCCTGAAACCTCTTGCCCTGCCAATCACGTACTTCCCAGCGGCTTTTTCCACATGGAAGAAAGCGGGTCTGATGGAGTTCGCCCTCTTGAATCGCGAACCGGCCATCGGATCAGCCGCCCCGGCATGGCCCAAGGAATGGACGAGTCAGCCAAGTCGCCGGCTTCCTGGCAGGCAGCGGCTGAATCCATCGCGTTGAAACCCAATCGAAAGAACGGTTTCGGCCAGAGCTGCACCGCGAGTCGGCATCAGGTTCGGAATCGCCGAGAACGGAAAGCAGATTGCTCAACGGTGTCCTGAAGGACATTGCCCCATGCTCATTCCGCCAAAACACATTTCCACGCACGGTGATGTTCGGCAGGTTCCGAAGATCTGATTCGACAGAATTCGCGGCGAATTCAACGCATGCCGAACCGCGATCCGGGATCGCCGCACAAAACCGCAATTGGGAATGATTGGGGTCCGCGGCACGTCCAATGAGTGACGTCGAGGCCGTCCCAGACTTCGTTTTCCCTGCGGCCACTTGTCAACCCTGACGTTCAAAGCAGCGTTTTGTTCACTTTTGATCAGCTATCGCCACATCTCTTTCATTACTGCGACATCAGCGTCGGACAAAGTGAATTCCATTTTAGTGCGGTCGTTCATCACGAGTTCGTCACACGCGGGTAGAAGCTGAACTAGCAATGCCCCCTGCACCCCTAGCAGTTGAAACGGATAGACACGGTTACGTTCCTTGGCGTATTCACCAGCGAATACTTGAGCATAAGTGTTGCTTGTGAAAAATGGGAGTCGGCGACGCCCATTTCGATCGTAAACGAATGGTGCAAAACCTTCTTGCCGTTCATTTAATTCCTTTGCAGCTCGCTCGATTTCAGCGAGAAACTGCTCCTCAGTCATATTGGACGGATCGAGTCCATCCCCTTCGGTTGCTGCGATGACAAAAATATCAGAGTCGCCCAACTTTCGAAAAAATGCTTCGCGATCTCCGCTTTGTGCGAGTTGCTCAACTGTGGATGGCTTGCCAAATAAATTGCGAAGAAATCCGACCATTGAGATTACCTCTTGAAAATTGCCTGAGCTTAGATCCAGGTAAGGAAGTGTCAAATTCAAGGAACACGGCTTAAATGGACGTCAAACGCCTGGGTGCAAATCGACTTTCTTTTCCCAACCACGCTCAATTTCTGGGTAAAAGGAAAATTCCTTATGGCTTCTGCCTCAACCACTCCACCAGTTTCTCCGGCTGGTCCGTCTGAATACCGTCCATCTTCCAACTGAAAAATCGCTCCCAGTCGTCGGGCGATTTGTCGTCGACAAACACGATCGCCCCGCGGGCGTGACATTTCTTGACAAAGTCCTCCGAACAAAATTTCTGGACCGAAGCGACGACCTGGGGATTCAACTCGTCCAACAATCGCGCGAGATTCGTTTCCGGGCCGGGATCGGGCATGATCCGACACTGCGGGGACAGGGCCAGAACCTGCTTCAATTCGCCCGGACTTCCGTACCAGACGCAGTTTCGTTCCATCTCGAATTCCTGGACCAGCCGCACCGCCTGCTCGATGTCGACTTGCTTCATGTCGACATAAATGCCGATCTTTTTCTGGCAGGCGTCCAAGATCTCCCGAAATGTGGGAATCCGTTCGTCGCTCCATTTCGGATCGACCCGGCTGCCGATATCCATTTGCTTCAATTCCGAGAGCGTAAAACCCTTCACCGGCCCCTTGGCATTGGTGGTGTAAGCATCGACGGTGGCGTTATGCACGCTGACGATTTCGCCATCCTTCGTCATGCGCAAGTCAACTTCGACGAAGTCGCAGCCGAGTTCAATCGCTTTCCGATAAGCAGCCAGCGTGTTCTCGGGGATGCCGTTGTGCGCTCCGCGGTGGGCGATGACATACACGCCTCCTTGCTTCGGCGGCGGCAACAGCGGTTCCTGGTCGGCGGTCGGCGGCGGCGCCAGCAGTACGGCAGCGATCAAATAAGCGTGCATCACAATTCCTCTCACCACGGCAATTTTTGCCCCAACCCCTGCTCTTCCGCTCGTCGGTAAACCAGCGCCCCGACGGCCAGGTCTTCCAAGGCCAGTCCCACCGATTTGAACAGCGTGATTTCTTCCGGCTTGGTGCGACCCACCTCGCGGCCGGCGATGACGTCCCGCAGTTCCTTCGCACGGACATAGTCAAAACCACTGTCTTCGGCGACCTGCACGAAATCGCCCGCTTCCAGCATGCAGGCGTCGATGCTGTCGCAGATGATATGATCCGCCTGTCGAATCGTGGCGAGATCGACTTCGGCTTTTGACAGGTAATTGCTGCCGATGACGCACAAATGCGTCCCTTCCTCCAGCACTCGGCCATCGAATACCGGCGTCTTGCTGGTTGTCGCCGTGATCACAATGTCCTTCTCGGCAGCAGCGTCTTCGGGCGCATGGACCGGTTCCACCGTCACGCCGCAGCGCTCCGACATTTCCGCGGCGAAGCGTTCCCGGCGACCGGCATCGCGGCCGTAAACCTGGATGTGCTGAATTTTTCGCACGGCACAAATCGCTTCCAACTGGGCACGCGCCTGCCAGCCGGTTCCGAAGCAGCCGACAATTGCGGCATCGGGCCGGGCCATGAATTGCGTGGCGACGCCGCTGACCGCGCCGGTCCGCATCTGCCCCAGCCGATCTGCGGAGATGATCGCCAGCAGTTCTCCGTGGAGATTGAACAGGTGAAACTGAAATCGCGCGGCGGCTCTGGTCGTCGTGTAGACTTTGCAGCCGACCATCCCCAGTTCGTGATCAGCCGCCGACATCGTGTGAAGGGTGATTCCTTGAGCCGAAATGCGGCGGCGCGGCTGGTTGCCGGCGCGCTCCAGGCTCCAATGCCGGAACGCCTCGGCGACAACATCAATCGCCGCGGGCATGTCGAGCAGGCGTACCACGTCGTCTTCCGAGAGATATATGGCGGACATGGGCCGTTCTCGCTGGAGTGATGAAGTCGCCGCGTGACACCGTCACACTTCCTCGACCAACCGGGCAATCTCTGCGAAATCCGCTTTCAACGACTGATACAATCTGCGATACATGGGATACGACTTGCTATAAGCCCGCTTAGCTTCCGCCTGGGGATCGGTCGAGCTCACGACGCGAATGGCGGCTTGGCAGGCTTCGACAATTCCTTTATAGCGCCCGGTTCCGGTCGCCGCCAGGAGCGCCACCCCGTACGCAGGCCCCTCTTCGGCGTTGATGGTCGAAACACGACGCCCGTACAAATCGGCCTGCATCTGCCGCCAGAATTCGCTGCGCGCTCCGCCGCCTGACAGGCGGACTTCGCGGATCGGCACTTTCATCTCATTGATGATTTCCAGGCAGTCGCGCATGGCATACGTCGCCCCTTCCATCACTGAACGGATCAGGTGCGACCGATGATGACGCAGGCTCAACCCGATCCACGCGCCGCGCGCATACGGGTCGGCATGGGGCGTCCGTTCCCCCGTGAGGTAAGGGAGGAAAAAGAGCCCTTCCGAGCCGGGAGGCGCCTCGGCGGCTTGTTCAGTAATCAGATTGTACGGATCGGTCTTCAGCCGTTTGGCATCAAGGATTTCCTGGGCCGCCAGTTGATTTCGATACCATTGCAAACTGCCCCCGGCAGACAGCACGACCCCCATCACATGCCATTTGCCGCGAACGGCGTGACAGAACGTATGAACCCGCCCTTTCGGATCGATCTGCATTTCGTCGCTGTGTGCGAACACCACGCCGCTGGTCCCCAGCGTGGCCGAAATCACTCCCCGCCGCACGATGCCGTTGCCGACGGCTCCCGCCGCTTGATCTCCGCCGCCGCCGACGACGGGGACGCCTTTCTTCAAACCGAGCGCCTTCGCCGCGGCATCGGACAATTTCCCGCTGACTTCTTCGGATTCATAAACCTTGGGCAGAAGCTTGGGATCAAGATTCAGTTTATCGAGCAGTGTTTTTGACCATTGGCGGTTTCGCACGTCGAGCAACAGCGTCCCCGAGGCGTCGCTGACCTCCGTGGCATATTCGCCCGTCAAGCGAAAACGCACGTAGTCCTTCGGCAACAGTACTTGCACGCAGCGATCGAAATTCTTCGGCTCATGTCGTCTGAGCCAGAGGATTTTGGGCGCCGTGAAACCGGTCAGCGCCGGGTTGGCGACGAGTCCGATCAGCTTTTCGCGTCCGCCGGCCTTCTTTTCGATTTCCGCACACTCATCCGCAGTGCGCTGGTCGTTCCAGAGAATCGCCGGTCGAATCACCTCGCCCGATTTGTCCAGGAAAACGCTGCCGTGCATCTGGCCGCTTAGTCCGATCCCGGCCACATCCTGCGGCTTGACCTTGCCCGCTTTGAGGACTTTCTTCACGCTTTCGATGGTCCCTTGCCACCAGTCCGCTGGCTGCTGCTCGGACCAACCGGGCTTGGGGCTGGAGAGAGGATACTCCGCCGTCGCCGTCGCCAGAATCTTGCCATCCTCCCGCATTGCGAGCGACTTCGTACCGCTCGTCCCGATATCAATACCCAAGAACACGGCCATGAAGAGTCTGTCCTGCAAAGGAACCATCACCGCTTGACGTGAAAGCAGAAACGCTAGGATTTCACGATGATGGAGACACGGCAGTTTATCAGACAAGGCCGGCGCGCCGCAAAGCCACACTCTTTATTTGCTGATTTGGCGGAAGCCCCCCCTCGCCAGTATGATCTAAGCCTCAAGACGCTCCCCAGGAACTTGACATGCTTTACCGACCGGCGATGATCATGCTCCTGCTGGCCGCTGTCACCTGGCCGGGTTCGATGCGCGCCGCCGAATGGCAGGCCGGCATTGCGGCGGCCGTGATCACGCCCGACACGTCCGTGTGGCTGGCCGGCTACGGAACCAAACGTCCTCCCGACGGGAAACTCCACGACCTCTGGATGAAAGCGCTCGCGCTGCAGGACGCCGCCGGGAATCGCGCCGTGCTTGTCACCAGCGACTTTCAGGGCGTGCCGAAAATGATGAGCGATCGCGTGTTCGAAGAAATCAAACGACGATACGGCCTGGAGCGTCGGCAGGTGATGATCACCTTCTCGCATAATCATTGCGGTCCGCGACTCGGGGACGACTTGATCGACTACTACCCCGTCGAACCAGAACAGGAGCAATTGGTCGCCGAGTATACGGATCTGATGGTGACAAAGATGGCGGCGTTGATTGGTGATGCGCTGTCGAAACTGGCTCCCGCCGAACTCCGTACGGGCCACGGGCGGGCGACGTTCGCCGTCAATCGACGCAACAACCGCGAGGCCGACGTGCCGATGCTCCTGGCCGAGGGGAAAGAACTCATCGGCCCGGTCGACCACACGGTTCCCGTGTTGACGGTGACACGTCTCGACGGTCAACTCGCCGCCGTGCTGTTCGGTTATGCCTGCCATCCCACGACGTTGAGTTTCACGACCTGGTGCGGCGACTATCCGGGTTTTGCGCAGCAGGAGCTTGAAGCCAAGCATCCCGGGGCGACGACGATGTTCGTGAACACCTGCGGCGGAGACCAGAACCCGCTCCCTCGCCGGACGGTGGAGTTGTGCGAAAAGTACGGCCGTATGCTGGCCACTGCTGTGGAAGAAACGCTGTCGAAACCGCTGGAACCGATTGGCGATGGTTTGCAGACGACGTTTGAGTTCGTCGATCTGCCCTATTTGAAAGTCATGTCGAGAGCCGACCTGGAAGAATTCTCCAAAGACGGCAATGCCATTCGTGCGCGGTGGGCCCAACGGTTGTTGAAGAAACTCGACGCTGGGGAACAATTCGAATCAGCGTACCCCTATCCGGTCCATGCCTGGCGACTGGGGGCTGAAACCTTGATCATCGGTCTGGGGGCTGAAACGGTCGTCGATTACGCGTTGAAATTCAAAGATGAATTCGGCGGCGGGACGTGGGTCTGTGGCTACACAGACGACATGATTTCCTACATCCCTTCGCGGCGCGTCTGGGAAGAGGGAGGCTATGAAGGAGGCTCCAACCTGTATGAATATGGCCGCCCGGCGCTCCGCTGGTCCGGCGACGTGGAAGACCGCATTACAGCGACCGTTCGAAAGTTGGTGAAACAGGTTCAAAAATGAGTCGGAGGGAATGTTTATGGCCATTCTTTGCGACTTCGCGACGTTGCGAGAGACGACTTTATCAAATCGAGTAACCTCGCGGTTTCACCTGTCACACCGGGCAAAGTCTGACCGGAGCGACATCTTCCTCAGTCACTTTGCACGCCGACCGCATGATGGCGAGCGCCGCTCGGTATTGGCCCCAGAGTTTTTGCTGGTAACCCACAAATGTCAGCCGCGCCGCCCGAAACACCTGACGGTGCGTGCTCCAGACGACGACGGAGATCGCCGCGAGCAATCCGGCATGAAACGCCTCACAGATCAGTCGCTCGAAATCCGTCCGCTCACGTCTCAGTCGGCCGATTTGCTGAGCCTGAAACCGGAGATGGGCGCATTCATCCTCCAGCACTTGCCGGCAAATCGCCATGAGCAGCGGGCAACCGCTGGCCCGGCGCAGCGCCGCGTAGTAAACCATGGCGATCAGTTCCGCGCTCAATAACACGGTGATCGAAAGCTGCAAACCCGCGAGATGACGCAGCCAGCGAAACAAGCCGTCGGTCCAATTGGTCTTCAATCGAGGAAATTCGGCCAGATCGAGATAGTCCCCGAGCAGCTGCGCGTGACGGTGCTCCTCTTCAATAAACATCCGCAAGGCGATCACATAATCCTGATCTCCGGAAGCAGTAGCCCAGTCCTCCGCGGCCCGGAACAGATGCCGGCCTTCGCCCGATTCGCCCAGTTGGAAAATCGCGATGGAGGGCAGCACTTTCCGGCGTTCCTCGGCTGTTAATCGCGATCCCAGCGTCCAGGGAAGCGGCTTCAGTGAGTTTGCCTGTTGCTCGAAATAACGAATCCAGGCCTGTGAACTCTGCGCGGAGCGCCGCGCCAACCTATTGTTGCTCATGTCATGCTCTCCGAGGCACTGAGGGGAAATGAATCATCCGTCGTTGACCATGCCTGCAACCTCGCGATGACCGTTTCGATGACGTCGTCCGGCGTCGACGTACCCGCAGTGACGCCGACGCAATCGTCCGCACCGAACGATTCGCGTTGCAAATCCGCGGCTGATTGCACGTGAAGCGATTTGACACCCCGTCGCCGTGCAAGTTCTGCCAGTGCGCGGCAGTTGTTGGAACGAGCGCCGCCGATCACCACAAGCACGTCGATTTCGGGCAAAAGATCAAGCACCGCCTGCTGACGATCCTTGGTCGGTTGGCAAATCGTATCGAGGAACCGAAGATCAGCCGCGGGGTGCATCGCCACAATTTGCCGCCGGACCGCGTCAGCGACTGTTGGACTGGTTGTTGACTGACAGAGAATTCCCAGCCGAGGAAATCCGGTCGCAATCACATCCTCCGGCCGGACAAAGACGGAATACGAATTCAAATCCTCGACGATGCCGAGCACTTCGACATGGTCGGGCTTGCCGATGAGAATGACGTGACGCCCTTCCGCGGCCAGCCTCTGGGCGGCTCGATGAACATTGCGCACCAGCGGGCAAGTGGTGTCATGCAGGATTTTGCCCGCAGCGAGCAGTCGATCACGACGAAAATCGCTGATTCCGTGCGCGGTGATCAGCACCTCGGGAGATTCCGGCAGCACCTCTCGCTGTTTTTCGCCTACGGAACGAAACCCGCGACGTTCCAGCTGGTGCAGTACCTGCTCGTTGTGAACGAGTTCTCCCAGGATCGCCACTTGTTCGGGATCCGCAATCGTGTCCGTTGTGGCGAGCGCATCGCGAACACCAAAACAGAACCCCATGACCTGGGCGCGAACAATTCGCATCGGTATTTCCTTGGTTCGAGTCAGCCGGGATAAGAAATCATGGCCTGAACAGCGATCAGAAGTGCGAGGCACCCCACGACTCCGAAAATCGTCCCCAACAAGAATGCGAGGGCGATCCACAGCCAGCACCAACCCCGAGAAGACGCTGCCATTCTCTTTCCTTCACTTACTTTGCATTGCAAAGCTTATGGGCGGTCGCGTTCAGATTTCAGGACATGTTTGGCATGATCGTCGACGGTTCTTAGCCCGGCGCCCAACCCAAGCGACTGGCAACCGGCGGCGCACTCGCGGCCTGCTCGGCGGCGTCTGCTCGGGCCAACCGAGCGGCGTCGGAGACGACTTGTTCCAGCACCGTGACATACTCAAGAAACCGCTCTCGACCTAACGCCGTGATTCGCACCAACGTCTGCGGTCGGCGCTGGCTGTAACCTTTCCACAACTCGACGAGCTGCTCTTCTTGAAGCACCTTCAAATGACGATTCAAGTTGCCATCCGTCAGCGCGCACAATTCCTTCAGCTCGTTGAATAACAGCCCTTGTGGATGTGCGGCGAGCGACGTCATGATCCCCAGCCGAGCCTTTTCATGCAGGACGCGCTCCAGGCCTTCATAGGCAAAGCGACCGGCGGAGTCGGACGGCGGCGCCGCCGGTTTGGCGGTTTTACGCGGCGGCATCGGACTGCTCCAAATAGGAATACATGATGACCGCCAACGCGGTTTGACCGATGCCGAACGTTAACAGCATTAACCAGGGAGAACAGGCCCATTCGCCGCGCCCCGTGAAAAAGCAGGCGCTGCCGGCCAGGAGATAATAAATACCGACCGCGGCGACAGGTCCCGGCAATAATCGGCGAGACGCCCAGACGCCCAAACCGAAAAAGAGGCTCCACAACCCCGGCAACAGCCACAACGCGTCCGGTACCGATTCGGAAATGACCGCAGTCACCACCGCGCCTGCGAACGGGCATGGCAGAAACTGTTGCAGGGCCAGCCACGTCTGGCGAGTCGTCAATCGCGAACCGCTCGACCATGCCCGCCAGATGACCTGACCCACGCTGAACAGCAGGCATGCCGCGGCGATACTTCCCCATATCGTTACATAGGTGATCGGCTGTTCTTGTGGACGCGGCGCGATCCGGGTTTGCAGCGCCGCGCCGATCAGGGCGAATACGGCAGTCCCGGCGATGGTCGCCGCTCGATAGCCACGAAAAGTTTCCGCATGCGCCAGGCGACGCTGGATCTCGTCGATTTGCGAAACCGCATCGTGAAGAGGAACCGGGCTGATGGCGGACATCGATTGCTCCGGAAGGCGAATCACTCGAAACCCCACTGACTCTGCAATGAAGAGTACTCGTCGTCAAAGAGTACGTCAAGGGGCGACTGGCCGCGGGGAGTTTTTTTGAATTTTCGCAAACGGGTGTCCGTCAGCGGGATCGCAGCGCCGCCAGCGAACTTTGAGCTGTCTCGGCGACCAGGGAATCGTCATCCTGAACTGCCGCCTCTAAGGCGGTCAGAATTTCCGCGGACGCGACTGGCGATCGACCGAGGGCCCGTGCGGCTTCTTCTCGAACCAATGGCTCTTCGTCATTCAACAGCACGAACAGCGGAGACGCTAAATCGCTCGTCGAGGCCAGCACGCAGATCCCGACCGCCTTGGCGGCTTCTTCCCGCACTTCTGCCTGGTCGGACTGCAACAACTGCCTCCAGGGCCCGGCCTCGGCGGGCAGGCGCGCACCGAGATGGCTCAAGGTTTTCAAGATCGACACCTGCATCGCCGGTTGCGTTTCCGGATCGCGCAGAAATTCCAAGAGAATCTCTCGCGCGGCGTCGTGATCGGTGGAGAGCGCTAACAACCCGCGCGCCGATTCGAACCGAACATCGGGATCATCATCACCGAGCAGTTTGTCCCAAGCCGGCTGAATCGCCCGCCAGTCATCCTCGGTACCGGGCCGTGGCGCCCCCGTCGCTTGACGGGCCAGCCAACGGGAAACACCGGCGCGAACGGCGGAATCGGCATCATGCAGTCCCAGCCGGATCAAGCGGACCACATCATTCGGCTCTCCCAGGGAAATTAGCGCCTGTAAC
>JAXMBR010000021.1:0-62491 GCA_046349715.1 Planctomycetaceae bacterium
CTGATCCAACATTTTCCCCGTTGCGGAAATTTCCAGTTGATCCTGTGGCGAGACCGGCTTTTGGCTGGTGATCTCGCGGCCAGACGGAACTCCATTCGTGGATCGCACCGGGAACGCGCCCGGCGTCGAGCCGACTCCTCGCACGTCCATGTCTCGTCTCCCGTCCTGGATCGGCCCCGGGGACGCGGAAAGAGCGGACAATCGCCCCTGAACAGCGTTCCCGTTCGGCAAATTGTACCGGAGAACGGTGTTTTCGTAAAATCGAATCTGAGAATCTTGCGCCATGAGAAGTTCCCCCGGAATGGGCCAAAAAATGGCCCGACTGGGGCGCCCAGAGGGGAACTTCTCTTTTCCCAAGGCGACTGTGCGTTGCAGACCACCCCATTGATGTGCCGCAACATATTATCACGCAGAGACTTCCGCTCTGCCGCCGGGCGAACCGCCCGCCGAGTCGTCGAGACGCCAAATCGTGACACTACAGAAATCGGCAGCCAGCGTCTCCTGGTTGAGCCGGCTGATTGTTCTGCCTTCGCCAATTGGCCAGTCACGGCGAACTCGTAGTTTGGAAAAAATACGGTGACTGAGTTGAGTATAGCGACTCAGTGAGCAACGCTTCCATGGCCGGCCCGGTAGGGGCTCACGTCCGTTTTCCAGCCTGAACCTGGAGGACAGGCTGAGCCTTTTCCCCACTGCACAGTACGACCAGAAGATTGGAGACGAGTGCGTCGCGGTCGACTTCTTTCACTTCTAATCCAGCCGCCGTCAGCCGTTCGACAGCGTCTTTCACGATTTCGACGGCGCCCTCGACGATGGTCTTTCGCGCATCAATCAAAGCCAGCGCCTGCTGCCGCATTAACATGGCCTGCGCGATCTCCGGGGCATACGTCAAGTCATTCAACCGCACGCCGAGCACGCGGATACCGGCAGGATTCACGACTTCCTGCAATTCGTTGATGAACTGTTCCGTAACGGTGTCGCTTTCCTTCTTCAGGCAAGGGCGTTCCGGATCCGCCGACTCGTACGGAAACCGGGAAGCGACTCGTTTGATGACTGCCCCAGCCTGGTCTTCGATGAACTGGTGAAAGTTCGCCACTTGAAGGGCGGCTTTGTATGTGTTCTCGACTCGATAAATCACCACGGCGCTGATTTCCACCGGATTGCCGTTCAGCTCCACGACGGTCTCGCGTTCGATATTCAGCGTCGTGTCGCGAGTGGAGATGCGATGCAGCCAACGTCCAACCGGATGAATCCAGCGAATTCCCTGAGTTTTCAACGTGCTCACATATTTTCCAAATCGCAGTACAACGATCTCTTCACGCGGATTGATGATGAAGAAGCCAAACAGCAGGATCGGCGGAAATAAAATGCTGAACACCACGATGAGCAGGATTTCCAGAATCCCTTCATCAACCTGGTCGCGATCTGACACGGGGGCGGACATGGATTGCTCCCAAGGAGAATTGAGACATTCGGCCTCCTTCGAGCTGAACGCTGGCCGGCACCTGATGGATCACAACCGTCATGAACTTACAAGGATCGATACGTCGCCCGGAGTGTCTGCCGTTATAGGAGGTCGAAGTTCCCAGTGACTTCAAATTTGAAAATCCTGTGGTTGCGTCTGATGGAACCAGACGTTTCGAGCGACATCTGGACGACCCTGTCGAACTTCTTTTTGAGCCGAACCTTTCGATTTGCAGGGAATGTTGTGATTTTCAAAAATCGCAATCACCCAGGCACCGTTCAATCATTTCATCGTGATCCGAAGTAGAACAGCATCAACCCCAGCGCGACGTGGCGAACCGTCGGATTCCAGTCCCCGGTGGCGTCGACGAACTCGGGGATTGCCACGGCGACCACCGCGGCGAGGACGACGAGCGCCCGGGCGTCGGCCCAGAAACGCGACGGGGGTTGCACACGGACACGGTGCAGAAAGCCTGCGAATGTCCGGACCAGTGAGCCCAGGAAATACGAAGCAACCAAGCCCAGCAAGGTGATGACGCTGGGATCGCTGAGTCGCTCGCGATGGTTCTGATAGAGGTAAATGCCTAATCCCACGAACGCCATGATGATCAGCGCGCGGATGCTGCCGCGCGGAAGAAACAACGGCTGAGATTCGCGCTCGAGAATTCCATCGCTTTCCAATTGCTTGATGGTCGCCGGCGGCAGGCTGACGAAGCGGCGCGACGTGAAATAATGGGCCATCGTGATCAGCAGCGCTTCGACCCAGAAGAGGTCGGTCACGCGGCCGCGGGCGGTGTTGACCACCACGACGGCGACACAGGTCAGCGTCAGCAGTGCCCGGACGCTGCCCGTCGGAAGACCCAGCGGAGGATACGATGTCGGCGAGCCGTCATAATCGGCCATAAAGACGATCCCCATGTGAGAGATTTGGACTCAATCAGAAAAACGCCATCCGGGCAAGCTTGGATCATCAGATCCAGCCGTTTGTCCGCGGAATTCCGATGATATTTGTCGGAGAGTCGACCATTTCCCCCGAAGGGCGCGTAGCGTTTCAGAGCTGCGCATTCCAGAGCTTGGCCAACCGTTGTACTAACTCCTGGCGCGGCAAGGTCACATTCGTGACAAACTCCTGGTGGCTGCGACCGGCACGGTAATCGGGCTGACGGCGCGGCATGCGGAGGTAGCGGCTGACTCGGGTCAGATCGAAGTCGTAGAGCAACGTCCCATGATGCAAAAACGCCTGGCTTTTCCAGCGTTGGGCGTTGCCGCACACTTTCCGTCCGGCGAGGGTCAAATCGCTGATGCCGGCCACGGCCAGGAGATGATCGGACGAGCTCCAGGCGTCCGCCAGACGTTGCATCAATTGTCTCGTGACGCCGGCGATGCCCAGCGCCGGATATTCGGCCGGAATCGGCAACACGAGGGTGAAACAGAGGCAACCCGGACCGACGACGACGGCTCCTCCCCCGCTGGATCGCCGCTGGATCGGCACGTTGTCCGCAGCGCAGGAGGCTTCATCGACCTCCTGAGCGATGACGTTCGATTTCCCCAGGACGACGCCGTAGGTTGTCGATTCCCAGATGCGCAAACAAGCAGCGCCAGATTGTTGTTGCGCTTCGTCCAGCAAACGATCGTCGGTGGCGAGGTTATCGGCGAGCGTCGGGTCGGTGCGATCTAAAAAACGAATCGCGTCGGGCCACATTTAGTGAGTCGAAGCCGTTGCGCCCATCGAGGCTTGCCTGCCAAAAATCATTCGGCCGGCGCTGTTCTGCAGGACGCTGGAGACGATGACATCGATCTCTTTGCCGATCAACGTGCCGGCCTGCTCGCAGACGACCATCGTGCCGTCGTCGAGATAGCCGACTCCCTGGCCGAACGATTCACCTTCGCGAATGACCCGAATTCGCAGGTGTTCGCCCGGGAGATAGCGCGGCTTCAGCGCGTTGGCGATATCGTTCAGGTTGATGACGTCGACCCCCTGGACGCTGGCAACTTTGTTGAGATTGAAATCGTTGGTCACCACGCGCCCGCCCAGAGATTTTCCGAGCGCGACGATGCGCTGGTCGACGTTCTGACCTTCCAGCCCTTTTCCCTTGGAGTTGGAATCATAGACCCGCACGTCGACCTTGGGGTTTTGCTGCAGCTTGGCCAGGACGTCAAGTCCCCGGCGACCGCGGGTGCGGCGCATTTTATCGCCGCTGTCGGCGATGTCCTGGACTTCCTGCAGCACGAAATCTGGCACCAGCAACTCCGTGTCAAAAATGTGCGTATCCATGATGTCGGCGATGCGGCCGTCGATCAGAGCGCTGGTGTCGAGCACCAGCGGGCGCCCCCCTTTGACTTCCTTGGCAAATTCGACGTAAGGAATCACGAACCGAAAATCATCTTTGGTTTGCAGCAGGAGAGAAATGCAAACATACGGCATCATCAGGAACAACAGCATCCGTACGATCTGGATCGATGTATCATCGAAGAACGGCGTCATCGCGAGCGACAGCAGATAACCCAACAGCACTCCGATCAGCACGCCGAAGTAAATCGCCGAGATCAATTCCAACCGTTTGCGGGGAACCAGCACATCGACCAACGTCACCGCCTGCGTCAACAGAAACGTAAACACATAAGCGAGAAACGGTTGCCGGGAGAACGGCGTGGGAAGGTCCAATGACTTAATGATCCACAACAGGGCCCCTGCGCAAGTCACTGCGTAGACCACTCGCAGAATGAGCAATATCATGATGGCTGGATCGCTTGGTGAGAATAGGTATTCCGGCAGGCAGACCGAGGAACCGTCATCGCGCCGGGTGGCACTTGAGCGGCCGGTCCCGATTCATGATACGGAGGCGTTACCGGGATTTCCATCAGTGAATTTCCCCGCCTCCGGAATTCCACGGAATTTCAGTCCACGGCGGTCGGCTTGAGATAGACGCTTTTCTCGGGAATTCCCGCTTCTTTCAAGGCGTCTTTAAGTCGTTGTTCCGCTGACGGCCGAGAGGACGCGGTGCGGTCAATGACGGCTCGCAGACCGTCCGCGTTCGGCTCTCGCGACTTCACCAGTTTGACCAGCGTGGGCAAATCGATCGGCCGATCTTCCTTCGGCAGACGCACGAAGTAGTCACGGTCATCGATCAGGATTCTTACCAGCCCGGACGATCGCTTCGATTCGGATTCGTCGGTCGTCGTGAAATTCACCAGATCCGTCCGGTTGCTCGATTCGGGTGGGCTTGCATTTTCCAAACCGACGCCCCAGGAACTTCCTCCGCCGAAACCTTTGAAGACGTCGCCCAGCCAGATGCCGACCAGTATCCCCAAGGCCAACGCCCCGAGCGCCAGGTTTCGCAGCCGAAACGGATTCCACTTGGCGAATTTCATCTGCGGCATCCTGTCG
Source organism: Planctomycetaceae bacterium (assembly GCA_046349715.1). GTDB lineage: Bacteria > Planctomycetota > Planctomycetia > Planctomycetales > Planctomycetaceae > CAZDGB01. The sequence continues at coordinate 4,850 of JAXMBR010000021.1, forward strand.
TAGAAATCGAAGGCATCAGGCTTCACTCGGGCGGCGCGTCGGGACGAAAGCCCAGCACGGCAAAATCATACCGGCTCCGGCCTTCGTCATCGGCGCGGATCCGCTCCAGCGCGATCGGCAAACCGTCCAGCACCGCCAGCCGCACACCCAGCCGCGCATCGCCATAACTGACGAGAATCAGCACCAGACTTTTGGGTTGCGGCAGCGCTTTATAGGCATCAAACAACCGCAAGGCAAACGCATCCTTCGCCTCGGCCCGAAAGACCTGCCGCTGGGTTCCTGAGGTGAAAACGATCCGGCCGTCTTCCTGAATATACAGTTCCCATAAGTCGCACCGCTTGCGCAGTTCCTGAAAGACCATCAGATGCTGGACCACAGCGTCTTCGCGGTTTTCCGCCAGCTTCGTCAATTGCTGCTTCAATTGCCGGACGTCGGTGCTCGTGGAGCCGGGTCCGAAGGTCGCCCGCTGCTTGACGATGTTCTCAAAGTCCGTCTCGGGGACGCGAAACAGGCTGGCCACCAATTCGCCGATCAAATCGCGCTGCGACTGAAGCTGTTCGACCCGGCCCGAGAGCGATTGTTTCTCTTCCTGCAATTGGTCGAAGCCGCGAAGTTTTTCCCGGAGGCCGTCCAACTGCGTCAAGGTGTCATCCAGTTCCTGAACGAGGCGGTCGTTCATTGTTTGCGCGCGATCGGTCTGTTCCCGGGCCGTGGTCCGAACTTCCAGATACTGCGCGAAGATGACGATCAGCAGCAAATCCAGCAGCGGCGTCAGTTGAAACGTCAGCTTGCGCACGGCAATCATGGAGCGGCGTCTCCCAACGACAACGACAGTTCCCGCTTGGCCCGGGTGATCGTTTCCCGCACGTGCGTCCGATTTTCCGCCAGCCGGCGAAATTTCGTCTCCACGACGCTGTTAAAGAACATCAACACCATCGCGGCAATCAAACCCGCGAACGTCGACCAGATGGCGTCGCCGAAATATTGCACGATCTGTCCGACGGTATTCGATGAATCCCCGGCGTCTTTCCCTATCTGCAGCGCCGCTCCGATGGCCAGGATCGTTCCCAGGATTCCCGCCATCGGATAGGCCTCGATCATCGAACGGCAAATGGTGTAACTCGTCTCGAACGCCTGAGATTGCAGGTAACGGCGGTCTTCGTCCAGAATTTTCATCCGCTGCCACAGCGACTGCCGTTCAGCGACTTTGCTCGGATCGTCCAGCACGTCTTTGACATCGGCAAGAAATGCCTCGATCTGGTCCGACAAGGGGAGGCCGCGCTCCAGGATGCTGCGATGTTTCAATTCGCGGGTGAAGGCGTCGAAGTCAGTCGCCATGCGCCGCTCATCCCGCCGCGCCCAACCCGTCAACCAGAAAAAAAACAGGAGATGCACGATGAACGCGATGACAATCGCCGGCGTCGACCACGACGACAGAATTTGCAGCCAGACGTGCGACACTGCGGGAATCGTCATCCAGTCAGCAGCCACGACGCATGCCTTCCTTGAGGTCGAATGAATTCGGTGATCGACGAGGCGATTCTAGCTCAGCCAGGAGGGCGCGGGGAAGCGGCGGACGTCGAGACGATTCAAACAGGCGGTGGCCAAGCGTCGTTAAGCCACGCCGCCGCTCTGTTCCAGTACGTACAGGGCGCTGTCTGCGCGAAGATTGGCGGCCCAGGCGGCGGGAACGGGACGGCCGCGGATAATCGGCATTTCTTCCACCACACGGAGATGCACGCGGTCCACCAGATCCCGAAAGTCGAGCATTGACAGCAAATGAATGTTCGGCGTGTTGAACCAGTCGTACGGCAGCGAACTGGTGATGGGAGCCCGACCATACAACATCAGTTGCAAGCGAACCCGCCAATGCCCGAAATTCGGCACGACCACGATCGCCCGTTTGGCCACGCGCAGCATCTGCTGCAAAAGCTCCCGCGGCTGTAAGACCTGTTGCAGCGTCTGGCTGAGGACGGCAAAATCGAACGATTGGTCGGGAATTTCTTCCAGACCTTCATCCAAGTCGGCTTGAAGGATCGGCACACCTTTGCCGATCGATTCCACCACTTGCCGATGATCGAGCTCGATGCCGAGGATCGTGCAGCCCATTTCATCGCGCAGCCGGCATAAGAGGCGCCCGTCGCCGCAGCCCAAATCGAGAATTCGCGCGCCGCGATTGATCTGCTGCATGATCAGCCGATCGATCAGTGCCGCCGTCGGGTCCGGTATGCAATAGCGATGAGACATGAAACGGTCGAGGGTCAGGGGTTGAAAGTTGAGGGCCGAACCAAGCGACGGTCAATCACGGCGGGCGGCAGAGCGTTTTCTTTGCCGGAGCGTCTCGGCCAGGAACGGTTGCAGCAATTCCTCAAGTTGTTCGACTTCGATCAGGAACGAATCGTGTCCGAACACGCTGTCGAGTTCCAGATAGGTGACGTGCCGACCCGCGGCGACTAATTCGGTGACGATTTCCCGGCTCTGGCTCGCCGGAAAGAGCCAGTCGGTGTCATAAGACGTAATCAGGAACCGCGCGTCGGTCCGGCCGAGGGCGTTTCGCAATGAGCCATGCTTGGCAATGAGGTCGAAATAGTCCATCGCGCGGGTGAGATACAGATAGCTGTTGGCGTCGAATCGTTCGATGAACCGTTTTCCCTGATAGTGCAGATAGCTTTCGATCTGGAACTCGGTTTCCTTTTGGAGGTCGTAAGCCAGCTGATCGCTGTGCTGGAGCCGGCGACCGAATTTGCGTTCAATCGACAACTCCGACAGATAGGTGATATGGGCCACCATGCGGGCCAGCGCCAGACCGAACCGCGGTCCGTCTTCGCCAAATTTCTGCGGACTGTTCGCGCTGTAATAATCGCCGTTTTGAAAATTCGGATCGCAGGTGATGGCCCGACGGCCGACTGCGTTGAAGGCGATTCCCTGAGCCGACAAGCGGGCCGCGGAAGCCAGGCAAATCGCGCTGTTCATCATGTCGGGATAGCGGGCCACCCAATCGAGCACCTGCATCCCGCCCAGACTGCCGCCGATCACTCCCAAGAGTTGAGAAATGCCCAGATGCTTTACCAAGGCGGCATGCACCTCGACCATATCGCCGACAGTGATGAACGGAAACCGCGCTCCGAACGGCCGGCCGGTCGCCGGATCGATGCAACTTGGCCCTGTCGTTCCCTGACAGCCCCCCAACACATTGGCGCAAATCACGAAATACTTGCCCGTATCAAGCCCTTTGCCCGGGCCGACGAGCGCATCCCACCAGCCGGCTTTGCGATCGTCTTCCGCGTGCCGACCGGCGACATGAGCGTCACCGGTGAGGGCGTGGCAGACGAAAATTGCATTATCTTTCTCGGGCGATAATTCGCCATACGTTTCATACGCAACCGTCACCGGCCCGAGTTTTTCCCCGCCTTCCAGCGTCAGTTGATTGGGCAACGAGAAGAGATCGACGAATTGCGTGTGGACGATGCCCACGGAACGCTCCTGGTCGAGCTCGGGTTGCGCGATTTCAGATGCCATGCTGCCTGCCGGACGGAATGCGAAGCTGTCAAGACCGCAATTATAGCAGTCAGGTTCGGCAGGGGGAGAGTCTGACACAGCCCGCACAGGAAAACCGGGCCAGATTTCAAATCTTCCGCGGTCGAATTGGCTCAACGCTCAAATTCGCCGGCGAAGGTCAGCGGACCGCTGCACGCGGATGATCAGAAGATGTCGATGGGCAGTCGGCTCAGGGCAAATTGCAATTGGTCGCACAGTTCCAAAAAAACCTTGCGCGCAAAGTTTCCGGGGGTATCAATGGATGCCACCCCGAAAAACACCAGGAGCCCCGGCATGACTTTTTGAAAGAGAAAGTCCGTCATTTTCCGACTCGCCACAATCCCACATATTGACACCGTCAGGTGAAACATAGGTCGAGTTTCCAGCGTGTCAAATCGTTCGAAATTAATCCCGTAAACCATGGATGCCATGGAAGATCGGTCACCGATCCACAGGAAAAAAGTCCGGTGGATTTCCCCTTTGAGAACGAACCTCGCGGCAATCCGCGTGTCGGTTGAAAAGTTCGTCTCCTCCGAAACTTTTTTTACTCGACACGATGTCCCTCCTCACGAATCAGGCTGAATTGGCGCGCATACTCGCCGCGGCGGAAGCTGTCCTCGGCGAACCCTGCTTGCCGCTGCGTATCGATTGGGACGTGCTGACACATCTCACATCGGCGGCTCCCCGGCCACGAATTCGCGGCATCTCCGAGTTGCCCGCCATTCGGAATGTCTGTTCGGAGAGTCCGGGGCATGGACTGGAATTCGGCATCGAACAGTACCGTGTTGGCGCACCGGACGGCGTGATTCCCGTCGTGCATGTCATCAACCCCCTCGAAGGTTGCGGCAGTTTGCCGACGGACGATCTTTGGGTGGTGGCCGCTCAAAATTACCGGCGGTTATATCGGTTCCTCCGCCGGGCGGTCCGACAGCAGTACACGGCGGTGCCGCCGCTGATGAAACCGGCCGATCGCCAGAAGTTATGGCAGAACACCATCGGGTTCTTGCAGCGCGGTGAAGAAGCCCTTGTGCGCTTCGGCGTGCCCGTCAAACGAGGAGTCATGCTGCTGGGTGCGCCGGGGAACGGCAAAACGATGGCGGCCCGCTGGCTGATGTCGGAAGCCCGCCGGCAAGGACTGGAATGGCGGCATATCACTGTTGAGTGTTATGAAACCGCCTGCACTCAGGGGATGGCTCGTCAACTGTTCGAATTGCAACGACCCGGGGTCGTCCTGTTCGACGATTTTTATCATGGTCTGCAGAATCGCTCGGACGATGGGGCCACGCGCGATCGCAGCATGCTGCTGTCGGAACTCGACGGCGTGCAGGTTCGCAGCGGCGTCATCTACCTCTTCACGTGCAATTTGGAGCCCAGCGAACTCGATCCTGCCATCCGCCGACCGGGGCGAATCGACCTGTTTTTGCGTTTTCCCAAGCCCGATGGGGAATTGCGTCGGCAATTCATCGAACAGAACTGGCCGTCGGAAGCCTTGGCGGGCATTGATGTCAACGAGGCCACGGAGCTGACGACGGGATGCAGTTTTGCCGACCTCGCGGAACTCAAGAAACTGCTGGTGCTGAGATTTTTAGAGCAAGGTGAATGGGACTGGGGCGCGGCCTGGAGCGAGTTTCAACAGCGCATGGCGGAAGACCAATCGTCGCGAGTTCTCGGTTTCGCCGCGGCTGCCCCGCAACGACAAAATGGGACTGTTCCCAATTATCGGGCGTGAACGGAACGAATTCTCGCGCAGCGGTGCAGAAAACACCGCGTGCCAGGAAATCCGTTAAGAGTTGCCAAAGCGGACGTCCCGCTTGACAGCCAACCCATTGAATACCGACTTACGGCTTGCGTCGCACAAGAGTTTCGCCGGGAACCTTGCGTTTCTGCGCCCTTTTCTGGCGGCAAGGACGTCGTGGACCGCTTGCCGGCGATCGATTCGCCTTTTCTGAATTTGCTGTCGGACATACAATCGAGGACCGGCAGAAATTGCCGGAGTCGGGGGGCGGCCTCGACTGGAATCTTCGGTGTCTGACAGGAAAACCTCATGCAGTTGCTGGCAGCCACACGCGGCCTGGGAGTGATTTTACTCAGCTCGACGTGTGTTTCGTTTCTTCCGGAACAGGAATCTCCTTCCGGAGCGGCGGTGAAACAGACCGCCGCTGTTGAACGGAATGACGCGTCGGACGCGAGTTCTTCCACGCGGAGCCTCAATTCGATGACCGAGGAACCTGCGGCGGCGGCCCAGATCCAACTGGCGGAAGTCCCGCCAGCCGTAAAGGCGGCTTCCAAGACCAAAGATCAGGTGAAAGCAAAGGTGTTTCTCTCGGTCGATAAGCTGCCGGCGGGCGGAAAATGCAAATTCTTGGTGATTCTTGACGTCGAAAAAGGGTGGCATATCAACGCCAACCCCCCCGAACCGGATAACATGATCCCGACGCAGGTGACGGTGGCGTCAAAGGTCGATTTGAAGCAGGCGGAGACGAAATATCCGACGGGAAAAAAACTGGTGGTGGAAGTTTTTCCGGAACCGGTTTCCGTTTATGAAGGAGAAGTGGAAATTCGGGGGGAAATCGACGTGCCTGCCGCGGCGGGCGGGAAAACCGATGACCTGGAATTCCAGATTCGCTATCAGGCCTGCAATGACAAGACCTGCCTTCCGCCGAAGACATTGAAACTCGCCAACAAGATGGAAGTCGCGAAGTCGGGAACGTCGGTCAAACAGATCAATCAGAAGTATTTTCCGTCGAAATAGCGGTCATTGCGGAGTTTTCAGGGAAGGAACTGCTGATGGACTTGTGGCAGGCACGGCATCGGGAAATGCCGTTTGTCAAAACGAAGATCGTGGCCACAGTCGGACCGGCATGCGAATCTCCGGAAATTCTGCAAAAGCTGATGGAAGCCGGCGCGGACGTCTTCCGATTGAACTTCGCGCATGGCTCTCCGGCCTGGTTCACGCAGATCATCGCCGAGATTCGCCGGTTGGCCGCAAAAGTCGGCCGCCCCATCGGCATTCTGGGCGACTTGGCCGGTCCGAAGATCCGCCTGGGAGAACTTCCTGAAGGCAGCCTCCGTTTCCGGCAAGGGGCCTTGTTCAAGTTCGTGCGGATTGCCGATCCGAACGATCCTCAGCAATTGACGTGCACCTATGAGCAATTGATCGATGATCTGCGCGTGGGTGACCGCGTGCTGCTGGCGGATGGCACCGTTTCGATGCGCGTGGTGGAACGCTCGGCGGCGGGAGATTCCATCACCTGCGAAGTCCAGCATGCGGGCGTCGTCCGCAGCCGGCAGGGGGTCAATCTGCCGGGCGTCGCGCTGAGTACGCCCAGCTTGACCGAAAAAGATCGCAAAGACCTGGCATTCGCGCTGGAGCAGAAGATTGACTACGTCAGCCTGAGCTTCGTGCGCAGCGTCGACGACCTGAAGCTGTTGCGGCAGACGATCTATGAACACCAACCGGCGAATGTGCCGTGGATTGTCGCGAAGATCGAGAAGACGGAAGCGCTGGCCGATCTGGAACCAATCATCATCGAGGCCGACGTGGTGATGGTCGCCCGGGGGGATCTGGGGGTCGAAGCCGACATCGCGCATGTGCCGACGCTGCAAAAGCAAATCATTCGGTTGTGCAATCAGCATCGGGTGCCGGTGATCACGGCGACGCAGATGCTGGACAGCATGCAGAAAAACGAACTCCCGACGCGCGCGGAAGTGAGCGACGTCGCCAACGCCGTGCTGGATGGGACGGATGCGGTGATGCTGTCTGGAGAAACCGCCGCGGGTGATTATCCTGTGGAGGCGGTCTCGATGATGAGCCGCGTCTGCCAGGAAGCGGAACGATTGCTCGAACCGCGCCCGGTATCAGACGCTCTGGGTTCTCAGCGCACGCGGGCCACCTTGATCACGGAAGCGGTGACGCATGGGGCCGGCGCCGCGGCGGAGCGATTGCGTGCCGATCTGATCGTCGTGGCCACTCGAGGCGGCAAAACCGCCATGGCCATGTCGACACAACGACGACCGATGCCGATTCTCGCATTGACCGACTGTCCCGAGATCGCCCGTCGCATGAGTTTGTTCTGGGGGGTCACGCCGGTGGAAACGGCCGCCGTCGCTTCGCCGCCCAAAGATTTGTTAGCCTATGTGGAACAACTGGGCCGGAAACATCAGGTGCTCACGACCGGCAGCAAACTGGTGCTGGTGGGCAATTCCGACTGGTCCAAAGAGTGGCACGACATGATCCTGACGCACGTGGTCAGCGAATAATCGCGCGACTCTCGCGATCCCTCCGGCCTGCGCGAATTTGGCGCTATGGCATCGTCCCGGGACCGACGACGGGCTGCACCCAGGCTTGTTCTGGATCGCCCGGGGCTGACGGGTTCGGATGGAGTTTTGAGGATGTGATCCGCGTGCGAACCGACAATTCATCGCCGGTGAATTGGTATTCGGCCTTGGTTCCCGCCACGGATTTCAGGACCTGGCCGATCTGATCGCTGTAGCGGCGCGTCGCCTCCAGCGGTTTTCCTTGCGCATCAATCACAGGTTGGCTGGCCCGGTCGAATCCTCGGCGGGTGCCGATGAAATCGATGGTGTAGTCCACCCCGGTTTCCGGTTTTACCTCCACGGCAATGCGGTCTTGGCTGGTCGTGATCCGTTCGAGGGTCACGCCGTTCGTGGCATAGAATCGGCCGGCCTCCAACGAGGCGATCAGCGCTTCCGGCGACAGGGATTCCGAGAGCACCATCACCCAGCCCCGGCCCGGTTCGCTGGCGCGGCTGGGAATCTTGTGATAGTTGTGCCCGTCGTCCGTCGCCAGGGCGAACATTACCGGCAAATCGAGTTCGGTCTGGCGGAAGGCATTGATAATGTCCCAGATCCGCTCGGTCGAGGCATGGTATTCGTCGCCGAGATTGTTGACGCCGGGATGACCGTTGTAGACCTCGAAGAAATTCTCGCCACGCACCCGCATCAGGTCTTCGGCCGTGACGCCGTAATGAAAATTGGGGTGATTCAAATGAATCATCATCGCCTGCCCGGTCCGTTCGCGCTGGGCGATGACGGCATCGACGTCTTTCTGAATCGCATCGGAGACGTTCTCGCCCCCCAGCGGCGGGAGCGGTTCTTTCAAGTTGGTGGCGTTCAGGTGAATTGGCTGCTCGCCGAACCGGTCGGAGATTTCCTCGCCCGGCAGCAGCAAAAATTTGCCCGCTTCGTTGAGCCGGGCCGCGACGTCGTCATAGGTCTTGAGCCGGACTTCGCGCCGGTCCTCCTGCATCCGCTCGATGACCCAATCGGCGGGAAACGTCGACTTCAATTTTTCGTAGGCCGTCAACTTGCCTTTGCTTTTTTCGACATCGATCCATTTTTCCGTCTGGTCCATCGTGTTGTGATCAGTGACCACGAGGAAATCGTAATGATGGTCCTTGTACCAGCGGGCGACCGATTCGAGGTAGTCATCGCCGTCGCTCCACAGCGTATGGGTGTGCATGTTGCCTCGATACCACCGCAGGCCGTTCTGCGCGGCCAGGACGGTCGCCGGGGTCTCGGCGTCTGTTGCGTCCTTGGCGGGAGAGGTGTTCCGGAACAGCACGGCACACGCCGCAAGCGAGAGCAGGCAGGCCAGGACTTTGACCGGATTCCACAAGCGAGCATTCATGGCAAGCACTCCTGGTCAGTCAGCGAGAAAACCGCGTCAATCAGAAACAGCAAGGACGATCAACGGTTGGCGCACGCTCGACAGTCGGCTCAGTTCGTTCGTCGCTTGCTGCAAGCGACCACTCGAGGTGCGGTGGGTCATGATGATCAGCGGCACGACCGGCGCCGGGGTGCTCCCTTCCACCTCAGGAGCTTCCGGCTGAATGACGGTTGCCAAACTGATGCCGTTGCGGCCGAGGACATCGGTGATATCGGCCATGACATGCGGGCGATCTTCGACGCTGAGTCGCAGGTAAAACCGGCTGCGGGTGTCGGTTTCGGGCGCGAGCGTGAACCGTGGCGACGCCGACCAGAGATCGAGTTGGGAAAACGTGAGCTGCGCCCGGCCGATCGCCAGATCGATGACGTCGGCGGTGACGGCGGAAGCGGTCGGCATCTGTCCCGCCCCGCGCCCGGAATAGCCGACGCTGCCAACCACGTCTCCTTCGAGTTGAATAGCGTTGAACGGCCCATGGATCTGCGCGAGCGGGCGGTCTTTGTGAATCAACGTGGGACGAACGCTCATTTCCAAGCGGTCGCCATTCAGCCGAGCCGTGGCCAGCAGTTTGATCGTGTAACCCATGTTCGCCGCATGCTGGATGTCCGTCTGTTCCAGCGTATTGATCCCGGACACATGGATCTGCGTGGTGTTGACCCGGGCTCCAAACGCCAATTGCGCCAGGATTCCCAATTTCTGCGCGGCGTCGGTCCCATCGACATCGAGCGTGGGATCGGCTTCGGCATAACCCAGATCTTGCGCGGCTTTCAAGGCGGAATCATACGATTGCTGTTTGAGCAGCATTTCCGTGAGAATGAAATTGCTGGTCCCGTTGAGAATCGCTTGAATGCCCAGGATCTGATTGGCGGCCATCGATTGCCCGACGGCGGCGATGATCGGAATTCCGCCGGCAACGGCCGCTTCAAAGCAGACGGTCCGGCCTGACTTCCGGGCGGCGGCAAAAATCTCGTCCCCGTGCTGACAAAGGAGCGCCTTGTTCGCGGTGACGACATCTTTTCCGGCGGCCAGCAGTTCGAGAATGACTTCCCGGGCCGGATGAATGCCGCCCATCAATTCGCACGCAAGGTGGATGTTCGGATCGCGAATCACCGATTGGAGATCGTCCGTCAGCACGCCGGCCGGCAGAGAAAGATCACGGTTTCGCTTCAGATCGCGGACGACGGCTTTGGCAAGACAGACCGGCCGGCCCGCCCGTTGGGTGATCCGTTCGGGTTGCTGCAGCAGAATTTTGGCGACGCCGGTGCCGACGTTGCCGAGTCCGATGATCGCTAAGTTGAGTGGTGTGCTGGACATTCAAACTCGAAGGCTGGAGCAAGTAATCACAGGGGACACGGGAAGGATTCGAACCACGAAGAACACGAAGGGCACGAACAGGAACCAGTGCGGTGATTGATGCGCAGCAGAATTCGTCAATGCCTTCGTTTGAAACCGCCCCTTCGAATTTTGGTGATTTTCGCGTGCTTCGTGGTTAATTTCCATTCCTGGCATCGGTTTCAATTGCAGTGAAACGGCCGATGCCGCATCCTAATCGGCTGGACGACTGGTGTGCAATGTTGCCATCGCCGCGAACGGCGTTCGCGGTCACGATCATTTCCGCCGATGCCCTCGGCGGCTGAGACCCGCATCCGATTCCATGATGACATTCCTGCAAACCGATTCTCGCCTCCGTATCGGCGCGGTGACGTACCTGAATTCCAAGCCTTTGACCGAATACCTGTCGAAGTGCTTTCCGGAAGCGGTGATTCGCGACGATTATCCCAGTCGGCTCGCCGATGATCTGGCAGCCGGCCAATTGGACGTGGCGCTGATTCCGTCGATCGAGTATTTCCGAGGGAGGAACTATGAAATCGTCTCTGACGCCTGTGTGGCGGCGCGCGGCCCCGTTTTGAGCGTCAAACTCTATTCCCGCGTGCCGTGGAGCGACATCCGCACGCTCGGTTTGGATGAAGGATCACGCACCAGTGCGGCGCTTGCGAAAATCCTGCTGGGAGAGCGGTACGGTGTCGAGCCGGAAACCATCTCGTTTCCTCTGGGCCAGGCAATCGACGACTGTCGTGCCGACGCGGTGCTGATGATCGGCGACCGGGCAATGCAGTCGTATGACCAGAAATTTTTCGCAACCTGGGATCTCGGCGAGGAGTGGTTCGATTGGACCGGGTTGCCGTTTGTGTTCGCGATGTGGGTGGCGCGGGAGGGTCGAGAGTTGAGGGTTGAGGGTCGAGAGCCAGGCAAAGAGCCAGCCTTCGGCGTTCCTGGGGCACGGAGCGGAGTAAATAACGCTGATTCGCAGTTTTTGGCGCTGGAGTCTCGGCTCGCTGCGGCGCGCGATCTCGGCGAAAAGTCCGTGCACGACATCGCCCAGCGCGAGGCGTCGTTGCTGAATCTACCGCTGGCGACTACGATCCAATACTTGACGCAGAACCTGCATTATCGATTAGGATCGGCCGAGCGCAGCGGCTTGAAATTGTTTTATGATCTGGCGGTTCGCCGTGGCCTCGTTCCGGAGGGTTTGAAACTTGTCTTCCGCTCTCACGTCTGTGTTGGATAAGGTGATTGCCGGCGAACGGCTGTCGCGCGACGAAGGGATCGCCCTGCTCGAATCGCATGACCTGACGGCAATTGGCGCGGCGGCCGATGCGGTCACGCGCCGCCTGCATCCGGAACCCTATCGCACGTACAATATCGATCGGAATATCAACTATTCGAATGTTTGTGCAGCAGTCTGCGACTTCTGCGCGTTTTATCGCCCGCTGAAACATGCCGAAGCTTACGTGCTGCCGACGGAAGTCATTCTCGACAAGATTCGCGAGACGGTGGAACTCGGCGGGGATCAAATTCTGATGCAGGGCGGCCTCCATCCGACGCTGCCGCTCGAATGGTATGAGGAGCTGCTGCGAACGCTGAAAGAACACTATCCGCAGGTCAATCTGCATGCGTTCAGTCCCCCGGAAATTCATCATTTTGCCAAGATCAGCAAACTGCCGGTGAAAACCGTGCTGGAACGCTTAAGAGCAGCCGGGCTCGGCAGCTTGCCCGGAGGCGGGGGCGAGATCCTGGTCGATCGGGTACGCAAATTGATCACGCGCGGCAAAGTCCTCACCGAGGAGTGGCTGAATGTTCATCGCGAATGGCATGCTCTCGGCGGAAAATCCAGCGCCACCATGATGTTCGGCCATGTCGAAACGCTTGCCGAGCGGATCGAACACCTCGATCGGCTGCGGGAGATGCAAGACGAAACGGGCGGTTTTACGGCGTTCATCTGCTGGACACATCAACCGCCGAATGAAGCCCCCTGGTTCAACGGGGAGCGATCGGAAGGGGTGGATATGTCGCAGATACCGGAAGCCGGGGCGTTTGAATACCTCAAAACGCAGGCCGTGGCCCGGTTGTATTTAGACAACATTCCGAATATTCAGTCGTCGTGGGTGACTCAGGGAGAAAAAATCGGCGGGTTGGCGCTCTCATTCGGCGCAAACGACATGGGCAGCCTGATGATTGAAGAGAACGTCGTCGCCCAGGCGGGCACCGTTTATCACCTGACGCTGGAGACGATTCGCCGCCTGATTCGCGAAGCGGGTTACATTCCCCGGCAGCGGAATGTCTTTTATGAATATCTCGACTCTCCGGAACCAATTGCGCAGTTTCGCGCTCCCGCACCCTCCGCCCCGTCTGCTTTGCCGATCCTGAATTGAACGAGATCGTGCCGGAGGTACGTTGCCCCGCCGTCGATATGGGGAATAATTGGTGGAGAGCCCAGGGTCGAGGGTAAAGGGCCGGCGGAAGCGTTAACAAATCTGTTAAAGTTTCTCAACGACCTCGAATCCTCCTCAGCAAGGTTCGGCTCTCGACTCTTGACCCTCAACCATCGACCATTCCATGATTTCCGTCGAGCAGCTGACGAAGCGATTCGCCGACCTGCAGCATGAAGGCGGGTTTACGGCGCTCGACGACGTCAGTTTTGAAGTTAAGCCGGGCGAGATTTTCGGATTGCTTGGGCCGAACGGGGCGGGCAAAACGACTTGCTTGCGCATTTTAAGCACGGTGCTCAGGCCGACATCGGGAACGGCGTTCGTCGCCGGATACAACGTGGCCACCCATCCCGCGGAAGTTCGCGCCCGCATCGGGTTCATGTCCAACAACACCGGCATCTATGACCGGATGACCGCGTTTGAATTGGTGGCCTACTACGGCCGATTATACGGCATTCCGGAAAATGTCTTGCTGCCGCGAATCGATCAGTTGTTCGAGCGGTTGCAAATGGAAGAAATCCGCGACACGCTTGGTTCGAAGATGTCGACCGGTATGAAACAAAAGGTGTCGATCGCCCGGACGATCGTGCATGATCCCTCGGTGCTGATTTTCGACGAACCAACGTCCGGGCTCGACGTGCTGGTGGCGCGGAAGGTGATCGAAGAAGTCCGCGCGCTGCGCGATCAAGGGAAATGCATCATCTACTCCACGCACATCATGCGGGAAGTGGAGAAGCTGTGCGAACGGATCGCCATCATCTACAAAGGCCGGATTCTGGCGATCGGTTCCGTGGAAGAACTCCAGGAGACATATCGGCAACCGGACATGGAAGAACTGTTTTTTACGCTGATCGAGCAGCATGACGCGGAAGCGGCGATGGCCAATCGTTGATCACCTAGGATAGACACCGCGCTTCTGCCAAGCGCAGCGAAGATTTTGATATGACCTTGCGCAACATCGGTTTGATTTTTCGTCGTGAAGTCGCGGATCAGTTCCGTGATCGGCGGACGCTGTTCATGATCGCCGTGTTGCCGGTGTTGCTGTATCCGGCGCTGGGCATCGGCATGATGCAGATGACGGTCCTGTTTTCCGAGCAGCCTCGAACCGTGGTCATCCTCGGGGCCGACCAACTCCCTCCCCCGGAATTGCTCGACGGGAATCATTTCGCCCGCCGGTGGTTTCGCAATCCCGACGATGCGGATCGCCTGGTGGTGATCACCGATCGTTCGGATTCCGCGCCGGTGAAGGAAGGAGACTCCCCCGAGCATTCCGGCCGCGCATCGCCTGAGCGAATGTTGTTGTCGGCCCAGCGGATGGCAGAGTTGTTGAAGGAAATCTCTCAGTCTCCTTCGGCTCCAGCGGTGGCGTCCGAATTGGACGGTCCGGAACCGCGGCGAACTCAACTGGCGGAACTGTTGGCGCAAAGCGGCTTTCAGGTGTTGATTGTGGTCCCGCACGATTTCCGCCGCAATCTGGAGGATTGGCGGACGAGCATTGCGGAACGCCAGGTCACGTCGCAATCTGATTTTCCCCGGCCAATCATTTTGCAAAACAGCGCCGACGAAAAGTCGTTGATTGCTCACAAGCGCGTCATGGAAGTCTTCTACGCGTGGGAACGGGAAATCCTCAAGGAACAACTGCAAAGCTCCGGGTTGCCGCAAAGCCTGCCGACCCCCATCAATTCCGAGGAAATCGACCTCGCGGCAAAAGCCGAACTCTCGGCGAATCTCTGGAGCAAACTCTTTCCGGCGCTGTTGGTGATCATGGCGCTCACCGGTGCGTTTTATCCCGCCATCGATTTATGCGCCGGCGAAAAGGAACGCGGGACGATGGAGACGCTCCTGATTTGTCCCGCATCACGCACGGAGATCGTCCTCGGGAAATTTCTGACCGTCATGCTGTTCAGCATCATGACGGCGCTGCTGAACCTCAGCAGCCTCGGTTTTACGGGAAAGTATATGGCGTCGCTGTCCGGCGGCGGCGCGATGTCTCGACTCGGGGACGTTTCGCTGCCGCCTCTGTCGGCGCTGGATCTGGGTGATCGTGATGCTGATCCCCCTGTCGGCATTGTTCAGCGCGCTGTGCCTGGCGTTCGCCACCTTTGCCCGCAGCAGTAAGGAAGGCCAATATTATCTCACGCCGCTGTTGATGGTGACGATGGGACTGACGGTGTTCTGCCTCTCACCCGCGGTCGAATTGCAACCATTTTATAGCGTGATGCCCGTCGTCGGACCGGCCCTGTTGCTCAAAGGACTGCTGAAAGGCCAGGATCCCGGCGGGGAATTGATTTTGTACGCCGTCCCCGTGCTGATGACGTCGTTGGGTTACAGCTTGCTGGCCCTGTGGTGGGCGATTGATCAATTTGCCGGCGAAGACGTGTTGTTCCGCGAAGCGGAGCGGTTCGATCTCCGGTTGTGGATTCGACATCTGCTGCGCGACAAGGAGCCGACGCCGACGTTTTCGGAAGCCGTTTTTTGCTTCGTCATGATCATGTTTCTGCAGTTCGCCGCGCTCAGCGTGATGAAGGCGCCGCTGTCGACCGCGAGCGACGCCGACAAACCGCTCCTGATGATCCAACTGTTGATCATTCAGCAACTCGCCATCATCGCCACACCGGCGTTAATCATGGGAGTGTTGCTGGTCGCCGATTTGCGCAAGACATTTCTCATCCGTTGGCCTCATTTCGGACATCTGCTGGCGGCCATGTTGCTGGCTGTCGCCTTGCATCCCTTGTCGCTGGAATTTGCGGCCAGCATGCAATGGTTTTTCCCGCCGCTTCCCAAAGGCGTGACGGACATCATGGCGGTCATGTCGTCGGACAAATTACCGTTGTGGTTGGTGTTGATACCATTTGCGATCGTCCCGGGCATTTGTGAAGAACTGGCCTTTCGCGGCTTTCTATTGAGCGGATTCCGCCGCACCGGCCGCACGGCGCTCGCCGTGGTCTTGTCGAGCCTGATGTTCGGCATCATGCACATGATTCCGCAGCAGGTCTTTAATGCGGCGCTGCTCGGTTTGGTCCTCGGTTACGTCGCCGTGCGAACCGGCAGCCTCTTGCCCTGCGTGGCCTTTCATGTCTCCTACAATTCGCTGGAGATTCTGCGAAATCGTTATGGAACACTGCTGCCGACCCAGGGAAGTTGGAACTACCTGTTTTCAGAAGATGGCCAGTCGCTCCGTTACCAACCGTTGCTGTTGCTGTTGTGCGGCGTGACGACTCTCGCCCTGCTGGCTTGCTTACGCTCTGGTTCGCGGGGAGCAGCTTCGCAAATCAGTCGTTCCGCCGCGCTGTTGACTTCATCTTCGGTCGCCAGCCGGTGAGATTCGAGGCGGCAGATCGCGCATCGGCACGATCTTGACGACAGGCTGACATCATCCTATTGATTGATGGTCTTGTCGGCGGACTGACAATCGCTTTCTTTCAACATCGGATCATCATGCAATCGTCGTCGACTGCGGTCGCGAATCAACATCCGCTTGGGGCTGCTGACTCTTCCAGCGGTTCGGATTCCCTCGCGCTCTTTCTCGCCCTCCCCGCCGTCGCCATGTCGTTGGGATGGGGATTGCGCGGCACAATCGGCGGCGGTCAAATCGGCGCCATGATTCCCGGAGCCGTCGTGATGCTCTGTCTGGCGCATCTTCTAAACTGGAGTCGATCGCTGGGAATCGTGGCGGCGATCGGCACCGTCGGCATCGCGCTCGGCGGACAAGAAACCTACGGACAGACGATCGGATTTCTGCGCGATCGCCAAACGGTGCTCTGGGGACTGACCGGCCTTACCGTCAAAGGTGGCATGTGGGGGCTTTCCGGCGGTGTCCTCGTCGGACTGGCGTTTATGCACGGTAAATATCGCCCAAGGGAAATTCTTCTCGGCTTGATGTTGATGATTGCGGCCACGATGCTGGGCATTCAATATCTTGATGCGCCGCAGTTGATTTATTTTTCCAATCCCCTCGACAAGCCGCGTCCGGAAGCTTGGGCGGGAATTACGCTCGGTGCGCTGGCCCTGTGGGCGTATTTGAGAACCCTCAACCGTGAATCGGTCACGACCGCGTTCACCTTCGGCGGCCTGTTGGCCGGCGCCGCCGGCTTTGGCGGCGGCAGCCTGTTTCTCGCATATGGCGCTACGCTCTCTCCCGAGTTTCGCTCCTGGCCTTGGTGGAAGCTGATGGAATTTTCGTTCGGTGCACTCTTCGGTCTCGGCTTGGGAGCGGTCGCTTACTGGAAGCGCGAGATTCTGCGTGACACGGAAGCCCATCTGCCGTTCATCGCGACGCTACGGGATCCGCTCGATGCCCTGCCGGCATTTCCCATGGCGATTCTCGGATGGACGCTCGCCGTCATCGGCATCTGGTTGAACTTTCACATCCCGTATCGCGCATCATTCTCGCTTCTGGGCCCGGCCTTGATTCTCGTGGCGCTTCCGTCGAATCGTGTGGCCTGGCACATCGCGCTGACGATGACTATCACCGGATTCCTCCGTGATTTCCTGCAACGTGCCCTCAATGAAAAATGGCTAGAGCCGATTGACGACACCTGGTGGATTGTCTGGACGATGTCGTTTCCGGTGGCGTTCCTGGTGGCATTTGCGGAAAGTCATCGCCGGCTGACCGCGGCCGGCGCCGTGGTCGGACTGGTTTGGCTCGCCACTCCGTTTGCGTTGATCAAAGTCGGTTTCCCGCTGGAAAACCTGATGCACAATCCACTCGTGTTCCTGATCTTCGTGGGGGAACTGCTGGCGACGACAGCGCTGCTGCGCATGGTCCGCCCGCTGCGCACCGCTGCCGAATGAGCCGGGGTTCGCGGCGCTGCCCCACGAATCGACGCTCGTGATCGACGCCACGCGTCATCAATGCGACCGGTCTTTACAGATCAGTTATGTTGCGTTACTTTGTTTGCAACATTACTGATTGGCAAAGATCATGACGCGCGAGCCTTGGCGAATTTCCCGGGAGATGTTTCTCGCGGAATCCGAAAGTCGAACGCCTGCTTCGTTTTCTCGCTCAACGAGAATCCAATGCCGCCGAGCAGAATGCCTGGCTGACAGCGTCGACCGATCGTGTCATCGTCGAAACGCTGCTCTTTTCCGGGTTACGAAACTCGGAGTTTTGCCAGTTGACGCTGGCATCGCTCTCACTCGGCCGCGAATCGGCGACGCTGAATGTTCAAGAAACGCCTCGGCAAAACCGGGTGGTGCGGATACCCCGGCGACTGGGCGAGGTATTGCATCGCTATTGCCAAGAGGTGCGCCGCCACTTGATTCCTGACGGAATCTCTTCGTCCGATCGCTCGCAGCCGCTGGTCTTCAATGAGCGAGGCAAAGCCTACGAGCGGACGGCCCTGTATCGCCGCGTCGTCCGGATCCTCACGGACGCAGGCTTGGGCGATCGCGCCAGCGTCCAGCTCTTGCGTCATACCTATGGCTATCTGGCTTTTAAACAGACGGGGGGCAACCTGTTGTTCCTCCAGAAGCAACTTGGTCACGCCCATCCGATGGTGACCGCTGTTTACGCCGAGTTCGTCGATTTCCCGCTCGACCGGCTCGCCGATCAGATTGCCGAGCCGTTCTCCGCTGTCCGTCCCGAGAAATCTTTAAGAAGGAAAAAATCATGATCACGACCACCGCCCTGACTTATGACCAGGTGATGGAAAAGCTTCCTGGAATCGTTGCCGATTGCCTGGCGATTGATCAGCACGACGTGACGCCGGATTGGGTGTTCTGCGAAGCAGGAGATTCGATTGACTATCTCGATTTGAATTTCCGCTGTGAAAAGACGTTCGGTGTCAAATCACCGTTCAAACTCTTCATTGGCTCTCGCGATGAATTGCCGTTGGATGGCGAGGGAAATTTTACAGAGGACGCTTTCCGGCTCATCCAGGAGACCTACCCCTTTTTCGCCTCGAAATTGATCGCCACCGGCCAGGCAAAATTTCAGCCGAAGGATTTACTGGACCACGTCACCGTCGACATGATCGCCCGATTCGTCCTGCATGCGGGGAATCAACTGTAGGGATCCTCGGTTGCACGCCGTCACTGGTCCGGCGATGCTGGTGGCATCCACTTCCACGCTCGCCTGACTGAGGAACGTCATCTATGCATCGTGGGCTATTCATTCTGGCCGTTTTGGCGTTGTCTTCATCGCCGCTGGTCGTTGCCGCCGACCAGCCGAACATCGTGCTGATTCTCGCCGACGATCTGGGCATTAATGACCTTCACTGTTACGGGCGCGACGAGCACCGCACGCCGCACCTCGATCAATTGGCCAAGGACGGACTGCGATTTACTTGTGCTTACACGGCTCAGCCGATTTGTTCTCCCTCCCGAGCCGCACTGATGACCGGGAAGTTTCCGGCCCGCTTGCATCTCACCAACTATCTTCCCGGCCGGCAGGACGCGCCGTCACAGAAGCTCCTGAATGTCGTGATGGAAGGACAATTGCCGCTCGAAGAAGTCACGCTGGTAGAAATTCTCAAACGGCACGGCTATGCGACCGGTTTGTTCGGCAAATGGCACCTTGGGGGAAAGAACTTCGGTCCGGAACAGCAGGGATTCGACGTTGCTTTTCAACCACCCGCCGATTCCCAACCCTCGGAAACGGAAGGAGGCAAAGGGGAATTCGCCATCACGTCCGCTGCGGAGAAATTCCTCGAAGACCACCGGGGCCGCCCGTTTTTCTGCTATGTGCCGCACAACAATCCGCACATCCGTCTGGCGGCCCAAGCAGCGCGCGTCGCGAAATTCGCCGGGGCATTTCAGCCGACGTATGCGGCAATGATCGAAACGCTTGATGACGCCGTCGGGCGGTTGATGGCGAAGATAGAATCACTCGGATTGACTGAGAACACGATTTTCATCTTCACGAGCGATAACGGCGGTCTGCATGTCATGGAGTCACCCGATACGCCGGCCACGACGAACGCGCCCTATCGCGCCGGAAAAGGCTATGTTTATGAAGGTGGCCTGCGTGAGCCGCTGATCATTCGCTGGCCGGGCGTCATTGCCGCCGGACGAACCGATGAAACCCCAGTCATGCTGGTCGATCTGGTGCCGACGTTGCTGGAAGCCGCGGGAATCGACGTCGCAAAATCGGTCGGCCCGCTCGATGGCGTCAGCTTATTGCCCGTGTTGAAAGGGCAAACAGGGTCATCACGCCCCCTCTACTGGCATTTTCCAAACTACACGAATCAAGGGGGCCGGCCGGCTGGCGCCGTTCGTGACGGCGATTGGAAATTGATCGAGAATTACGAAGACGGCGGTTTGGAGTTGTACCGCCTCGCGGATGACATCGGAGAAATGAACAATCTGGCGACTGCGGAACCAGCGAAGACCAAGGAATTGCAGCAAAAATTGCATGATTGGCTGACCAGTGTCGGTGCTCAAATGCCGTTGCCAAATCCGCAATTCGATGCGGCAATGCATCGGCGGTTGTATGTCGATCAAGACCCCTCGAAGCTGATCCCGGAGAAAACCGCGGCAGACACGTCGCCTGCCTGGAAAGAATGGCGGCAGAAAATGAACGAAGCGGTCCGAGGGTGTCCTCGTCCCAGGCTGACTCCCGCCGAAGGTGATATTCGCCTGCAGGCGAAAGACGCCCGCGTGCACGGCGCATTGCTGCGTTATGAACCGGAGCCGCACAAGAATGTGCTCGGCTATTGGACGAACGTCGAAGACTGGGCCGACTGGGAATTCGACGTGGCGACTGCGGGACTCTATGAAATCGAAGTCCAGCAAGGTTGTGGAAAAGACTGCGGTGGATCGAAAGTCCAGGTGGAAGTCGCCGGGAAGACGCTTGAATTCATCGTTCAAGAAACGGGCCACTTCCAACAGATGATTCTGCGCACGATCGGCACCGTGGAACTTCCCGCCGGCAAGGCCACCTTGGCGATCAAACCTCAAACAAAACCGGGGCCCGCGGTGATGGACATTCGCCGCGTGGTGCTTAGGCCGGCGCCGGAAACGCCCCGTTAATCTGACTCAGGGGGTTTGCTGGTGGGAACCCCCGGGAGTGGAATTGCACCGGCAGCTGGAGTCCCTTTCCCCGCGCGGATGTAGTCGGCGCGCTGCGCGGCATACGCCTCAGGAGTCAGGCCATCGGCCTCCTGCTTCGTCCCTTCGCAAACCTCCGCGAAATACCGCTTGAGAAAAGGAACGCACCAGCCGCAACCCGTCCCGGCCCCTCCGCAATTGCTTAGCTGGCTGGCTCGGCGGGGACGGTGAATCCGCAGATAGTTGACGATCTTCCGCCGAGAGATGTGGAAGCAATAGCAAATGGTGTCGTCGAGTTCCACATCATCTCCGATGGCGTCTCAGGACAATTGATCGGCCCGTTCCGTCGCAGGTGAGATCAGAGCGTTCGTTCGCCAAGTGCTGAAGCAGCGCCTTCCGCGGGTCGCAGCCGCAGGCCGTCTCGCTCCCGTTCATAAACAATGCCGGTCTTTTCCAAAATCGTATCCAGAACTTTTCCCACCGTCGTGTCCGATAGATCCAACGACACCTTCTGGTCCAGCGCACCCGCCAAACCGCCCAGTTGATCTTGATCATAACGAATCGGGGCCCCCAACAGTTCCGACAGCAATTCGAGCAATTCACTGCGCGAAATGGATTCCGCCTGACGAAACCGCTGCAACGGCTGCGCGAACGCCTTGTCAAAATCGAACGGGGGCGGTTCCGCCACGACGACCGGAGCCTTTGCTTCCGGCATCACCGCAGGTTCATCATTCGGTGAGGTTTCCGAGGGGTCTGACCCTTGCGCTGTCGCCGTACCGGACTCCTCGGCTGGTTCAGGCTCAGCATCATTTTTCCGGGCGACATCGTGACTTGACTCAAACGAAATTGACGGCACTTCATCAGCCGGCGCAGGGTCAGCTTCATCATTGATCGTCCCCACGGGCGGGGAATCACGTTGTTCGCCAATCCCTGCTTCGGGCTGCGCCTCGGCGACCAGTGGTAAGGCCGCCGGCCTGGACCGCCATCCCAGCACAGCGACCAAACCTGCCGTGAGCAACGCTGCTCCCCAACCGGCGGCGCGAAGTTTGGCGCTCCGGCCCATCCCCGCGGCGGCGAAGGCCGTTTCTCGGATCGATTCACCTGATTTGACAAGGGGCGGCGTGTCCACCAACACCACTTGCAGTTGATCACCGTCAGGCGATGTGAAAATCAGGCGCGATCGGCAATCTGGGCAGGGAATGGGCCGGCCGAGAAAGCTACGGTCCTTCACCCGCAACGTGATTCCGCAATTCGGGCAAACGCAGCGCTGATGATGCATCGTGCCGCCTGGCGGTTCTTACTGAGGAAACGAATAAGGCGCAAGACCTTGTTGCTCGGCGGAAGCATAGGTGGTGATGAGGAGCCTGTTTCGCGCCTCATCAATCACCAGACACAGCTTCTCCTGCATCGGCTGCTGGAAAATTGTTTGGATGACCTGCGAAGCAGGGCTGTTCTCCAACGAAAACGTTTGGGGCATATTCTTCGTATAAGCCGCCAGTTTCAATGCGTCTCCGTCGATTTCGATGGTCGTTTTTATTTCCTCGCCGATGAAGGTAAAGGCCCCTTGCAGCGGTTCGCGATGAAACTCCACCGTGATTTTGCGCTGCAACCGTTCGGAAAGGGGAGTGCGATCCGGAGAGACCATCTCGGGAGAATCGGGGCTCCGGGATTTCCCAGGGACGCCCCGGGTTGATTCGTCCCACGCCAGCAACGTTCCCAAGGCCAGATTTGGAGCCGCTCGTTCCGGTAACAGGGCTGTCAGTCGGACAAATCGCGGACCGGACGACGTGTGCGTGGCGAGAGTCGCGGCCCGCACCATGGCAGGAACGCGACCAATCAACTGCCGCCGTCCCGCTTCAACGGGGGCCAATTTCTTTGATCGCGTTTAGCACGTTTTCCGCAAGTTGATCCAACCGCTTCTGCATTTGACGCTCGACCGTGCGTGCCTGCAAGCCCCCTTGATTGCGCACGATCAGTTCGGATTGGACTTCGTCCAATTGCCAATCCAGACTCAACAGCGGTCTCGACGCCGGGCCTAACCAGTCGAGAAACTGATTCAACAAGGGAATTGCGGAAAATTTGGGTAACAAAAACTCGGCATCGATTGGTGTCGGCTCGAAAATCACGAGCGCGCGCGCATCCGTTGGCAATGGCAGCCGTGATTCCTTCCGGCGCCCGCCGATCGCGGATCGCGGTACCATTTCGCCCGCCGCGTCGGCGGGACAAACCGCGATTGTGTCTTGATCGGCGATCAGATAAGCGGTCATCCCTCAGGTAATAAGCGGTCTCTCCCTCTTCCATCCGCTGTCCGCCGAGTTCATCAAGCAATCGGCTGCGCGGGACTTCCTCACGGAGACGAAACACGGCGGCCAGTCCGGGAGCCGTGCCGCGCTCGCCGGGGATCAGACAGAAGAGCGCTTCCGAGACGTCTGACGGCTCTCGTTTCGCCAGTTCACGAATCGTCTCACCCAGAAATTCCCCAATCGGTCCCAAACAGAGTCGAATTCATCGGCACGGCCGCCGCTCCGCCAAAGTTCCGACGGATGCAGCTGAATCACGATTCGCGTGCCGGCGGGAATGTACTGCAGTTCGATCGGCTGCGGAGGCGCCGCCGGGGTTGTTTCCTTCGGAGCGTTTTCAACTTGGTCAGCAGCGCGATCTGATGTCGATTCGTCCAGGGCGGCTTGCGGGAACGGCTGGCGGTTTGGGGCCGAGCCAAACGGCCGACAAACCCACCAATCCCGCCAGCAGCAACAGTGCAGCGGCGCTTGCCGGCGGCCGTCATCAGCCGGCGGCGAGTTCGTTGACGCTGCTGCGGCGCTTTCAGCCGCTCGGTGACGGAGGCGCCCTTCGCTGGAATCGGGCCAGCTGGTCGTCGATTCGTTCTCGGGGGACGCGACACGTGTTTCCGCTGATGAGTTCACCGGCGACGTCGCATTGGTCGGCGAGGCGTCCTCCGACGGCAGATCCAACAAGATTGCCCGCGCGCACTTGGGACATTTGACCTTTCGCCCCAGCAACTGATCGCGAATCTTCAAGTGAGCTTGGCACTCGGGGCAAGAAACCAACACCGGCGACATTAATCGAGCTTCCTGCAGCGCGGCCAGTCTGATCGGCTTTCACAAGCCGAAACCCATCGAATCCTGTGGCAACCTGATTTTTCATCCTACTGGACGCTGCACGGCCTGCCAACACGAATCATTGATTTGCCGTGATCGATTCACGGGTCACCATACATCCCAGCGTTCATCGTCCGAGATTAACTCCCGCCAGGCTCGTCCTAAAAACTTCGGCAGATCGCTGGCGATCAGACCAGGTTCCGAGAGCAACTCCGCCGCCAGGTCGCCGGCCCGCCCGTGCAGATAGGCCGCCAGCCGCGCCGCATCATAACCGGTCTTCCGTTGGGCAATGATCGACGCGATCAGTCCGGTGAGGACGTCGCCCGTGCCGCCGGTCGCCATGCCACTGTTGCCGGTCACATTAAACGCCGCTAAATTGCCGTCGGTGATGACCGTACGATGCCCTTTGAGCAGCACGACCAGATGATGCTGCTTGGCGAATTCCTGGGCGGCTTCCTGCCGGTGTGCTTGGATTTCATCGATGGGATTGCCGGTGAGTCGAGCGAATTCTCCCGGATGCGGGGTCAGGATGCGTTCGGGCTGACCCGGTTTCGCGTCAAAATCTCCGGTCGTTGAGCCAATGCGTTCAATCCGTCCGCATCAAAGCACCATCGGCAGTGGGGCGTGTTGATACAGTTCGCAAGCCAGGTTCGATGGCCGGAGACTGGCCGATACCGGGACCGAATGCCGCGACCGATTGTCCGGGCAATCGCCTTCAACGGATCGATCGCGGCAAATCAGCCGGCCCTCCTCATCTTCAGGCAACCACCGTCAGATAGGGTTCGTGTCCGTCACCGTCGTCTGGATGGACGAAGGGACAGCGACGGTCACGAGCCCGCACCGCCGCGGCAGGGCTGACAAGCCGGACAAGATGGCTGCCCCGCTCATGCCGCGACTGCCCGCGATAATCCACGCGGCGCGGTCCCTTTATGAGCCTCGACTGGGCGTGCGGGAAGCATTGGCAGATCGGTCGGTGGACGAAAATCGTCGGGCATGATGATCTCAATCTCCGCGGGAACTGGTCTTCGTTTGCTGAGCGATCAGTCCCGCCAAAGCCCCGCTGAAACCGGCATCAATGTTCACGACGCAGACGTTCGCCGCACAACTGTTGAGCATGCTCAACAACGCCGCCACGCCGCCGAAATTGGCTCCGTAACCGACGCTGGTCGGCACGGCGATCACCGGCACGGCCACCCATCCCGCGACGACCGACGGCAACGCCCCTTCCATCCCGGCGACAACGACGTCTCGCCGCCGCACCGAAAGCGTGACCGCTGCCAAGCAACCGGTGCGGGCCAGCAACCGACGTCGATCATCAGGTCGACCTCGCAGCCTATCCAGGCTGCGGTTTTCTTCGCCTCTTCCGCCACAGGTCGATCACTGGTCCCCGCTGTGACAACCACCACCTTGCCTGCCGGATTTTGAAGAAGGCGCTGGGGCCAGACTCACCGTGCGCGAGGGGATTATGGCGTGCGCCGGGAAATTCTTGCAGGATCAATTCCGCCTGTTCCGGCGAAACTCGAGTCGCCAGCGATTTCGCCCGCGCGGCGCCGGCCGCAAAGACGTCGACGATCGCCGTTCAACCGTCTTCTCCCCAGTTCCAAACACCACTTCCGGGATAGCCGCAGCGCTGCGCGCGATCCAGATCAACCATCGCCACCGGTGATACTGGTCGGCGAGAGCGCGCTTGCACCGTCTCCCACGCGGCACCCGGCGATAATTGGCCCGCCTGGCAGCGATCGAGCAACTCGCGAAATTCGGCTTCCGTCATGGCGAACTCGCACCGTCAAGAGGCAAACGTCGAAAGTCAAAAACCAGCTCGCGCATCGTACATCCAGTTTGCGTGCGATAAGCGGTGGGCTTTCGACGGTCTCACCGGCCCAAACCGAACTCCTTCAGCAGCGCGCCGTGGGCCGTTTCGGCATGGATCGGGGAAACCACCACGCCGATGCGCGTTTCGCTGGTGTTCACCATCTGCACGTTGACGCCGGCCTCCGCCAGCGCTCGGAACATTTTCTCTCCGACGCCGGTATGGCTACGCAAGCCGATGCCCATCACCGACAACAGGGCGATTTCCTTGTCAAAGCTTAACTCGGCTGCCGGCCAGCGCTCAAGCAACTCGCGCATCAGCAACAGGCAACGCTCCAGGTCGTGCCTCGGCACCGTGAACGACAAATCGGCGATGCGATCATGGCTCAGGTTTTGCACGATCATATCCACCATCACCCCTCCTTCGGCGACGGCGGCAAACACTTCGGCAGCCACCCCCGGCTGATCGGAAATGCCCCGGATCGTGACGCGGGATTGCTTGGTATCGAGATCAATCTCGCTGACGACGATGTCCTCCATGCCAGCCAGCCGCGACACGACGTCACGCTCCAATTCATCCCGGTTCACGATGGCATGGGCCGGCGAATCCGTCTGGCGGTAACCGATCGACGGCGACACCCCCGACTCCTGATCCAAGCCAAAGCCCTGATGGATCGCATTCAAAGCGGCGAGACTGTCATCGCGATTCACCAACACGGAAATCTTGATTTCGCTGGTGGTGATCATGCCAATGTTCACGCCCGCCTGGGCCAGGGATTGGAACATCTGCGCGGCGACCCCGGTATGCGTCCGCATGCCGCTGCCGACCACGGACACCTTGGAGACGTTAGTGCCGTGCCGAACCGAACCGGCTCCCAGCTTCTCGACAGCGGCTTGAGCCGCCGTGAGAGCCTCCGCCAAGTCGTCCTGCGGCACCGTGAAAGAGACCTCGGCCACGCCTTTTGCCGCGATGTCCTGAATCACCATATCGATGGGGATCTTCCGGCGCGACATCTCGGCAAAAACCGCACTCAACACGCCCGGGCGGTCTGGCAGTTTTCGCAGCGTGACAATCGCTTCACTTTTGACCAGCGCTACGCCAGTCACCACGGGACCGACATCGTCCTGATGCAAGGCAATCAGCGTTCCCTGGCCCTCGGAATGGGCCGGTCGAACCAACAGCGGCACGCGATATTTCTTCGCAAACTCGATCGAGCGGGAGTGCATCTTTCCGCCCCCCAGACTCGTCAATTCCAGCATTTCGTCATAAGCGATCCGCGGGATTTTTCGGGCCGATTTCACGATCCGCGGGTCGGTCGTAAAAATTCCCTCCACGTCGGTATAGATTTCACAGACGTCGGCTTGTAACACTGCCGCCAGCGCCGTCGCCGTGGTATCGCTGCCGCCTCGACCGAGTGTCGTAATGTTGAAATCGTCATCGATCCCCTGAAAACCGGCGGCGATGACGATCTTTCCCTCGGACAGCGCCTGCCGCATTCGCTCCGTGCTGATCTTCCGGATTCTAGCTTTGGTGTAGGTTGAGTCGGTCAGGACGCCAATCTGGTAGCCGGTCAGGCTGATGGCTTCTTCCCCCAGTTCCTGCACCGCCATGGCCATCAGCGCGACCGATTCCTGCTCACCGGTCGCCAACAACATATCCATTTCCCGCGGGGGAGGAGACTCGGTGATTTGCCTGGCGAGTTCAATCAGTTCGTCCGTCTTGTCGCCACGAGCGCTGACCACGGCGACCACCTGGTGGCCGGCTTGCTTGGTCGCCACGATCCGGCGCGCACAATTTCGGATTCGTTCGGCGTCCGCGACGCTGGAGCCGCCGAATTTCTGCACCACTATCGACACGTTTGTTGTTCCCGAGGGATCACGAAAGCCGCCGTTGGCTTGGGCGGTCTGAACTGGAAAACCGCGAATCCCATTCGCGGCTTTGGCAGTCGGTCAGAATAGCAGTTTTTCCGCGGGAATTCATCCGCCGGAGCGGGGAACACGGCGATTCCTGAGGCCGAGTGCGAGGAGCAGCATTCCCGCTGTTCCCCACAGGATCGCGAAGCCCCAGAGCGGCAAGGCGACAACGAAAACACCTCCCGGCGAAAGTTCGGGAAGCGTGAGGTCCCAGCGGGTGGGCTGCCCGTCCAGTCCGTGGTACCACGATGCTGTCCAGGTGTCCTGCGGTTGAAAGGCGCCGGGTTCGGCGACCCACAGCTTGACGCGTCCGCTGCCGATCGCCCAGGCCCAGCGCGGTTCGTTTGCTCTGCCGATGAGCCAGGGTGTGGACCGGCTCAACAGGAATAAGGTTGACGCCGCGATGGCCAGCAGGCAGAGAGCAATACCGGTCGGGATCAGCAGGCGTCTGACATCTCCGATTGGACGACCAGCCACGACGTGCTCCCACGCGGGAATGAAAAACAGCCGCGGCAGAAACCAGGCCGAACCTGGTTCGATTTGCTCGAACCCGTCGACCGTGGTCTCTGTCACGGCTGCGAAGGAGGCGAAACATCAACCGACGAAAGACGTCTCTCGCAAAGACGCCAGACCGCAAAGTTCGCTAAGAATCACTGAAGGCACGATCTGACATCTCGACTTCTCCCAAGGAGAACTCTGTGTCTTGGCGACTTTGCGAGAGAAATTTTCTCCTCAGACTCACTAAGCCGCGATGCGTTGCGGCATCGGCAGAATCGCCGGTTGTTCTCCGGTGCAAGCGCCGAGAAACTCCTGGAAAATCTGCATATCCA
This sequence comes from Planctomycetaceae bacterium, assembly GCA_046349715.1. Lineage (GTDB taxonomy): Bacteria > Planctomycetota > Planctomycetia > Planctomycetales > Planctomycetaceae > CAZDGB01. The sequence continues at coordinate 33,504 of JAXMBR010000021.1, forward strand.
GCGCCGAGGCGGTGTCGTCTTCCGGATGGAACTGGACGCCGACGCAGAACCACTTGGGGTCGACCGACTCATAGAATTCCACCACGCCGTCCGGGGCATGGGCGGACGCCACAAACTGCGGCGCCAACTGATTGATCGCCATATGGTGGTCGCTGTTGACGCGGATTTCTCCGGGTCCATAGATGCTCCAGCAGCGGGTCCCTTCCACGATATTGATGATGTGGCGGTTGTGCTTTTCCACCGCGTCGCGATGATGGAGCGCCCGCGGCACGTCTTCCGAAACCTGCTGGAACAGTGTGCCGCCGCAGACCACGTTCAGAGTCTGCATGCCGCTCCCGATAGCCACCATGGGAATCTTCATTTCCGCGGCCATTTTGCAGAGGCGTCGGTCAAAATCTTCCCTCCGCACCGGCATCGGTCGCGTCTGCGGATGCGGTTCCAGACCCATCCGAATCGGATCGAGGTCCATGGTGCAACCTGCGAGCACCAGTCCGTCCACCATGCCGAGCGCTTGTTTCAAATCGGCATCATTCGCATAGGGGGGAATCATCACCGGTAAGCCGCCGGCCGCCGTGATGGAATCGTAGTATCCGCTGTTGAACCAGCTTAATGCGGTGGCATCCTTGCGTGAGGGACGAAAATCGCCGTTAATGCCGATGACGGGTTTTTGAGCCATGGGAATCCCTTCCTGAGACTGACAAGCACTTCCATGTGCCAAAGCAAAACCAGGGCACAGACCAGATTATCGATCAGCTGAGACCGCCCCCCTGACCGTGTATTCCGTGAACCGATTGACGCAGATGTCAGTCACGCGGAGAAAGGGCGGGAAAGCCACGTTGTCCAATTTCCCGCAGGCTCGCGTCATGAAGAACATCCTTGTTCCGTGCAAGACGATTGCGAATGATTCTGAAGCTCGAGGAAACAAGATGCTTGGAAATGATCTCGAATTTTCCTCAGCGAACAACTGTGGACGGATGGTAAAATCTTTTTGGCGATTGTCCAGCGTTTTGACGATCTTGTTGTGTACGTCATCTTGACCACACGATCTAGTGCCTCAGGCAGACCCGATACGATTGCTCATGAGCAACTCGACTTCTCATCCACACATTTTTGAACTTGCATCCGAAGCCGACACGGAAGGCTTTGGAACCCGGTTGGCAAATCAGCTGCAACCGGGCGATGTCATCGCATTAATCGGGCCCCTCGGCGCTGGAAAAACCCGGCTCACCAAGGCCGTTGCACAAGGACTGGGGGTTCCTCAAGAGTTGGTCAACAGCCCGACATTCACGCTCATTCAGGAATATTCAGGCCGGCTACCCATTCGGCATTGCGATGCCTATCGGCTCAAGAATCCCGCCGAGTTTGGTGAACTTGGCTTGGAAGAACTCTTTGGAGCGGAAGGATTGCGGCTTTCGTCAGATGGGCCGACCACGTGCTGGACGATCTTCCGCCAGATCGCCCTCGAAATTCGTCTCGAACCGATCAGCCTGACCGCCCGGCGTGTCACGCTCACGGCTTCTGGCGCGCGCAGCACCGTACTCTTAAAGACTCTCTAACTCGCCCGCCTGCTCTCGACAATTGCGGGGTCGCATGCACGCCTAATGATGGCCGTGCGAATCATGGCCGTGGCCATGGTCGTCCTCAGCCGCCGGTTCAGGGAAAGTCGCCCAGTCTCCGCAGGCACCGGAGAGTTGCACCGATCCGCAAAGGAGCATGATCGTGAACAGGGCCGTCACGTACACCGTTTTCCCGACGAAGTTGCTAAGCGTCAGCCCCAATAAATAATGGGATCCGGTCGCCGGGGGAGCAATGACTCCCCAGATCAGATCATCATGAAACCGATCGCGACCACGCCAATCCATCCCCCTTGCGCCAGGACTTCTCCGCAGCTTCACCCCGACCAGCGGCATACAGCCAGAAGGCCAACCAGGCGACAAGCGGCGTCCACGGGATGATGAGTTGCAGAATCGAAATTACGAGATGCCAGACGGCTCCCAACAACGCCACGACATTCGTCAATACGTCCAACACGCCGGACTCCTCGACCTTTCAGGGCTTTGCCAATCTCTACGATGATTGATATCACAACATCTGCCATTTTGCCACCATCGGGAGAGGCGGCTGGGCGCGAGGCTCTCCCCGCGGATTGATTTGTGCCGACGGTTCGGGTATCGCTTAACACAGCGACGTCGCGACGCCTGTATTTCCTCCGTTTCCGCCGAATGCCCGGAGTTTTCAGCTATGTTGTCTCGCTGCTTCTTGTTCGTATCCCTGCTGACATGCGGTGGCGTGACAATTGCCGGAGATGACGCTTCGCCGGCGACTCCCTTCGAGATGGAATCGCTCGCCAACGTCCGACAAGTGACATTCGGCCTGCCGCGAGCCGGGGAAGGTTATTTCTCCCCGGATGGCGAAATGATTGTTTACCAAGCGTATCCCATCGGATATCCGTTCTACCAGATTTATTTGCAGCGACTGGATGAGCGAGTTCCTCGTTTGTTGAGCACCGGTCGGGGGCGGACCACGTGCAGTTATTTCGCTCCTCAAGGTGACAAGATTCTGTTCGCGTCCAGTCATACGGATCCGGACATCGAGCTCACGGAAAAAAAGGCGCGCGATGAAGCCGCTCAAGGAGGACGGCGCCGCTATCAATGGGATTTCGATTTCAACATGGAATTGTATCTGATCAATCTCGACGGCACCGGCCTGAAGCGCCTGACGAGTTCCGCCGGCTACGATGCCGAAGGAAGTTTCTCGCCGGACGGCAAGCACATCGTCTTCACTTCGGACCGCGACGGGGATCCCGATCTCTATATCATGAAGGCCGACGGGACCGGCGCGCGCCAGCTGACAGACGCCCCCGGTTACGACGGCGGACCGTTTTATTCCCCGGATGGCCAGTGGATCATCTTCCGCAGCGACCGTCAGAAAAAAGACATGCTGCAACTCTTTGCCATTTCCGTCGACGGCAAAACAGAAGTTCAACTTACCGACAATCTGGATCAGGTCAACTGGTGTCCGTACTTTCATCCGACGGGCAAAAACATTATCTGGTCCGGCGCCGATTACAGCCAGGGCCCGCAAGCGGCAAACTTCGATCTATGGATCATGGACATTGAAATGACGCCGACCACCTTCACCGGCGGCAAGATCCGGCGCATCACCGACCATAAATCCGCCGATGTCCTGCCAGTCTTCAGTCCCGACGGCCGGAAAATGATGTGGACTTCCAATCGCACCGCCGACAACTCCAGCCAACTCTGGATCGGTGACTGGAAACTCAACAAACTGAGCGAATCCAAAGAGTGACTTCGCCGCAATGTCATCGGCGGCATGCTCCACACATTGTTTCCCAGGTTGTGTCATTGATTCGCAGGGAATTTCTGAGAGTGCTTCCCATGTCACGCGCTGCCCTTCACGGTCTTGTTGCTTGTGTGCTGTCGGCGACGACAGTTTTTGCGGCTGACCTGAGACCGACAGGGGATGCGACGATCTTGCCGGCGAATGCGAATCTGGAACTGTTGTGGAATGACGGGGAATTCACGGAAGGAGTCGCCGTTGCCAAAGATGGCCAGGTCTATTTCAGTGATATTGCCATCATGGCCAAGAACCCGGGCCGGATCATGAAATTCGATCCGCGAACGAAACGGACCTCCGTCTATGTCGCCGACAGCGGACAAAGTAACGGGCTGTTCTTCACGGCCGACGGCCGCCTGCTCGCCGTCTGCGGGGCGAATGTCGGCCTGCGCGCCTTGTGCGAAGTCACTCCGGATCGAGCCATGCATGTCTTAGTCGATAAGTTCTCGGGAAAGCGATTCAACTCTCCCAACGACATCGCCGTCCACCCCCGCGGTTGGGTGTATTTCAGCGACCCGCGTTATGTCGGCGACGAGCCCCTGGAATTGAAGCAACAAGCCGTCTACCGCGTCGATCCCGATGGCTCGTTGCATCAGGCCACCACCAACCAGCTGTCTCGGCCGAACGGCGTCATCGTCTCGCCCGGAGGAGAATTTCTCTACGTCGCGGAATCGGGCGGATCCGACTCGCGCCGACCCCGGTATGCCTTGTTCGCATTTCCCGTCAATGACAATGGGACGCTGGGCCCTCAGAAGCTCCTGATTGATTTCGGCGACGAAATGGGGATCGATGGCATGACGGTCGACGTCAAAGGCCACATCTATGCCGCCGTCCGCAAACCGTCGCGTCACGGCATCATCATCTACACGCACCTCGGCGTCGAAATCGCCTACATCCCCACCGAACCGCTTCCAACTAACTGTACCTTCGGCGTGGGCGACGAAGCGCAAACCCTCTACGTCACCGCAGGCGCCGGTCTCTATCGCATCCCCCTCAATATCCCGGGCTATCATCCGGAACTTCTCGAGAAATAAACCGACCGTCTCGTACCAATCCGCGGAAATCACGGAGATCAAGTTCGGAGTCGTTAGATCCGGTTTTACGATTCGAGGCCCCGACGTCTCATGACGTGGGGCCACGATCGACGGGTTGTCTCCGCCATTTCTCTCCGCGTCTCTCCGAGAGACATCGCCATGCCCAAACGACAAGACGCTGAACCGCCGGTTCGCCGGCTTTCGGAACTCGAGCCCGGTGAGCACGCGGACTGCTTCGCGATGTTGGCCAAAAAAGAACTCGGCAAAACACGCGATGGCAAGCCGTTTTACCGAGCCGTCTTCCGCGACAATCGACGTTCCGTCACGGTCATGATCTGGCTGGACGGCGGCTGGTTCGAGGCGTGCGAACAACAATGGGTCGCTGGCGGCTACTATAAAGTGCGCTGCCGCTACTTCGAAAACCAGTTCGGATCGCAGATCGAACTCGAAAAAATTCGCCCCGTGGACGACGACGATGCCGCGGCCGGTTTTAATCCCGCGGAATTTTCTCCGGCGACGCGCTTCGAACCTGAGCAATTGTTCGAGGAATTGCGTCGGACCGCTGAGGGAGAAATCCGTGACGGCGCCGTAAGGAAGCTGACCGTGGCGCTGTTGGATCGGCATCGCGAACAACTATTGTCGCTCGCCGCTGCTGCCTATCATCATCATGCCTATCGAGGCGGTTTTCTGGAGCATGTCCTGTCTGTTACCAAGACCGCGTGCTATCTCGCCGACAAATATCGAGACCATTATCCCGATCTGAACCCGCCGATCTCCAAATCGTTGATCGTGGCCGGAGCGATTCTGCATGACATCGGCAAGATACAAGAACTTCAGCAGCGTCCTGCCGGAGCCGAGTATACGCCGGCCGGCCGACTCATCGGCCACATCGTGCTGGGTCGTGACATGATTCGCTCTGCCGCCGCCGATATTCCCGATTTCGATCCGGAACTGTTGCTCCGCTTGGAGCACGTGATTCTCTCACATCAGGCGTTGCCGGAATGGGGCAGCCCGATTCCGCCTTCCACTCCGGAAGCATTGCTCGTTCATTACGCCGATGACATGGATGCCAAGCTCCACATGATGGTTTCGGCCCTGGAATCCGGGCAGACCCCGGGCCAGAAAGAATTCACTTCGCGCGACAATCCGCTGAAGCGTCGCATCTTTCGCGGACTCCGCGACACGCAGTGACATTGGCCCCGGCATCCCGGTGAGTGTCGCGATTTGTCCTGTGAACGTCGCAGAGCACGTTCCTTCCCAGTGAATGACATCGGGACGAAAGTGGCGAACCGCCTTCTCGAAAACCGTTTTACAGCGGATTCTGCGACGGTTTCACCTTCTGGCGCACAGCCGCGACAGTCGGTTCCAGTTTGGGGTCCTGACGCAGCGCTTCTTCGAACTTGGCGGCGGCCCCAGGCTCGTCATGCGTTAGCAATAGGAGTTCCCCGAGTTTCAAGTTGGCCTTCGAACGCGTTTCGTCGGTCTGGGCGTAGGACAACGCCGATTCCAGCCGGCCGGCGGCTTGCTCCAGATTGCCGCGATACAAATTGATCGACCCCAAGGCCAAATAGGCCTCCCCGAAAGTCGGCCGCTCTTGCAGCAGCCCTTCTAAGGCGACCACCGCTTCGTCGTTGCGACCGAAATTCGCCAGCATGATCGCCGCTCGCAGCCTTGCCCATTGATCAGCCGGAACTACAGCCGCAATGTGCTGCGTTCGCTGAAACTGCTCAAAGAGCCAGCTGCGCTCCTGCTCATCCTGGGGGAGCACGGTCGTGCCCAGTAGCGCCTGAGAGTACCGCTGATCGAGCTCGGTCTTGCGGGCAATCGTCAGGGGGGGATCCAGGAAATCAGTGGTAAACAACAAGCCGCCGATCAACAACGCGGGGCTCCACTTCAGCAAATGCGAGAAGTTCCCGACCGGCGCCGGCGCGGGTGTCGTCCTCGGCGATCCAACGGACTGGCTGACCCCCAGGCCCTGCTGGTTAGCCGTCTCACGAACTTTCCAGATGAAACCGTCGTAGTAGTAATGCAGAATCGTCGACGTGAACAGGATGCCGGTAAAGATTTGACTGATGCTGCCGTTCATCACCTGTGATCCGAGCAGCCCCAGCGCCCCGTAGGCCGTGATCAGCCCCAGATACAACAAGACCATGCCGCGGCGGAAGACATATTTCATGAATCCCCCCAATTGGGGGTTGGAACTCACGCGCCGGCAGTTGAAGAGCCAGACGATGGCCAGGTATTGCACGTCGTGGCAAATGTCGAACAGCGCGACACCCAGGATCAGGTTCTCCACGTAGACGATGGCATACCACCACATCCCGATTCCGCTGATCAGCATCAATAATTTCAGAGAGCTCGGCTGCCGGCCTCGGTACGTCTGCACGACATAGTTGATCGAGTAGCCGACAGCGACGAACAATGAAATTCCCAAGCTGCCCCAGCGCAGCGCTTCGAGAGTCCCGTTGGAAAGCAGCGGACCGCCCAATGAGTACCAGTTATTCAAGGTGCCGGACAATTTCTCCGCCCGGAAGAATTGCGGCGTCACAAATCCGCACAGACAAGCCGCCCAATCCCAATGAGCGGTCGTCGAGGAGGTGGATCCGACTTTGGCGTCATAGATCCGCATGAACCCATACAGCTGCATCAGACCGTGCCACGTCGCCCAGACCAGAATGATCAAGCGATACAGGTCGAAGTGATAATTGTAGAGGGGAAAATAGGCGAGAAACACGAGGGGCGGCGCCAGTAAAAACCGCCACTGAAACCGTTCGAACAGTTCCCGGTCGCCATACGCGCGAATCAAGCCTGGCAAATGATGGCCCGTCGCGAAAAAAGCGGTCACGATCAACGAGATTGTTTCCGCCTTGATTCCGACCCTGGGAGAATGCAGCATCCACAAGGCCGGCGCCGCAATCAACGGGGTCAGCAGAATCAACAACTGGTCGACCCAGGAATTGACGATCCAACCCCGGGCGGGGCCCGACGACGGGGATCGGGAAGCCGGCGGCATCACGGGGCGAGCAGAAACGACGGACACGGGTCACCTCAACAGATCGTCGTCTGTGGACCACAGCGACGCCTAGGAGCGACTACATTCTCCATCTTGTGCGGATTCAAATTCGAAATCGCACATCGCATTGCGAATCATCAATCCAGCGGCTTCACCACAGGCTGGCAATGACTCCGACAACACCAGTATCGCGGGAATTCAGGGAAAATCAAGAAAATGATTGGCTGGATGAAAGCAACCCGCGACGCAATTTCGCAGCAGGTACCCTTCATTGCCGAGAAGGCCCTGTCGAACGACCTGACGTAATCGCCCTGGCCATGATCGTTAGTTGTCCTGGCCATCAGTGACCCAAATCGTCTGCCACCGAAGGGGAGCGCCCAAGTTTCCCGTCTTGGTGCCAAAGCGACAAGGAGTCGTTCGACGAGAGCCTCAGCCCGACCGATTTCCCGGTTACTTCTTTTTCGCGCCGGACATCGTCAATTCATAATTGACGTCAGTTTGCGGCTGGTCGGCCTCCACCGTCAATTTGTATTCACTTTTCGTCGGATTGGCGTATTTCCCTTTAAACAAGTCCTCGCCAAGCTGCTCGTTCTTTTTGCTCTTGGGAACATACTTGAACGTCACGATGTATTGCCCCGGCTCCACACCGTCATTGGGCAAGTTAGTGCTCCAGGCGTACTTACCGTCGGCGTCGGTGCGAACAAAATTGACCTGTTCACCCCCCTCGACTTTGGTCAGATAGATATTGACGCCTTTTGCTGGCGATCCATCCACAGTCACCGCGCCGCTGACAGGAACGGTCTTCTTCAGTGCGCCGCCGGCCATCGACTTCAAGCGCGCTTCGGAAACGTCGTTTTTCCCTGACCCGCCACAACCGACGGCCAAGAGAACAGGAAACAGCATCATCAGAGGATACAGACGGAACATCACCCTCATCTCCCGTACGGGTCAAAAACGAGATAGAAAAAACAAGAAAAGTCACCGACTCGCCAGGACGGCGAGCCGGTGACAGTTTGCTGTCAGTAGACTGCGCGAATCTGGCTTAGAATTCGCCGACCGTCTGACCGTCGCTCTTGCAGGCGAGGCGGGCGAAGGTGATCCAGTTGATGTTCTGGTTCACGAAACGCACGGTCCCGTCGCCCATGAGGATATGAGCGCCACCCACATGGAAGCTATAGGCATTCCACTGGTTCGTACAGTTGATGACGCAAGTGCCGCCAGGCTTGCTGTTGGCATTCGCACCGGGGGCCACAGCCCGCAAGCAGAAAATACCCACGGTCCAGTCAGTCCAGGTTCCGGCGAAGCGAGCGCCCGAAGGAGCCCCCGACACCTGCGAGTTCAGGCCGGCGCCGCCACCGATGGAGCCCGAAGAGCCCGGCTTGCCGAGCACCCATTCATTGCTGCCGTCGCCGACTTCCATATTCAGGATCGTGTTCGACGTTCCGTCCGTGATGGACGAGATTTTGCAGCCTGCAACGCTATTGTCACCGTCGAAAATCGTCGGCTTCTTGCTCGGCAGGCCGGCATTCGTCGCGTTGATACCCCACATCGCGGCGGGCGGCATGTAATCGAGCCCGCTACCGATGTTGTACATCGGAACGGAGCTAAAGCTACCGTACCACCAGTCGTTGTTGTAGTTGTAGTTGTTCGACGAGCGAGGAACGCTCGGGCACATGTAAGACGGAATCACCGCCGAGCTGATCGCGGCATACGGCTGCTGGTAGCTGGGAGTGCCCGGAATGATCGAGCTGACATCCATCGGCCCGCCGGAGGCGTTGCCGAAGCCCATCGGGCCTTCGAAATTGATGACGTTGTAGACGTTCGCCTGATCGATATACGGCAGAATGTATTCCGACCAGTTATGCAGACTCGCGGCGGCAGTGTTGGCCGCATTGTCGTACACGCCTTCACCAATTTCACCCGTGTAGCCAGCGCTGGGAGGACCAACCATCATCAAGGCCGGCGGGAAAATGCCGTGCGTTGACTCGTAGTTGAAGAACGCCAAGCCCATCTGCTTCAGATTGTTTCGGCACTGAGTGCGCCGAGCAGCTTCGCGCGCCTGTTGCACAGCGGGCAACAGCAACGCGATCAAGATTGCGATGATCGCAATCACAACCAGCAGCTCGATCAGCGTAAACGCCCGCTGCTGCCTACGTGCTTTCCCTCTCGCCAATGTCAGCATAAACCGCCCTTTCAAAAAATAACGAACAACACCGTGACACTCGAACTTAGGAGCAACTCCGCCAGGCCACAGTCAATGCGAGGGACAAAGATAGGAAAATGCCCACGAATTGCTGATTGGAATTGCGCCTTACGAAAATGAGATGAGACCACCACCCAGCATACTCAGAGGTGAGACAAAATAGAACCGATATTTGCGGAAAAATTCCCAAATCATTAAAAAAAATCCAACACTTTTGGGCGACCTGGGAGTTCTGGTCTTAACAGCTCCTGACAGCGTGCTGAATGAGTGGTGCCGCCTTAAATCGGGAGACCGATATCGCTTGCCCCAATCAAACCCCGTCGATCGCCGGAGGTTCCACAGGATCAGCCGATTGTCTCACCTTGGCAAGACTAGCGGCCTGGTGACTTGAGGGCTCGTTCCAATTGATGGATCTGTTGCGCCGGACGCGGATCCTGGGGACGCAGCTGTTGTGCCGTGCGAAATTCTGTCAGGGCTTCACCCGCTCGTCGTTGCGCCGCCAACAGGACGCCCAGGTTGAAGTGCGCCTCGAACGAGCGCGGGTCAATCGCAACCAATTCTTTCCCTTGCGCGATGGCCCGATCGTACTGTCCCGATTGCATCAGCAAAAGCATCAGGTTGGATCGCAACTCCGAAGAGCGGGGATGATGCCTGAGTCCGTCCTCGAAGCAGCGTTCGGCGTCTTTTGGGCGCTGGACCGTCATCAGCAATCGGCCCAACATCAGGCTGGCGCCGACGAATTCCGGAGAAATTCGCAAGGCTTCGCGACAGGCCTCGATCGCCGCATCAAATTTCTGCGAGGACGCGAGCGCTTGTGCCAATTCCAAATGCCCGAGGGCCGAATCGGGTTGTTCCTTGAGGAATTTCTGATATTCCGAAACGGCCTCGTCCCAACGGGACTGTTCCATGAGGATTCTGGCCAAGCTCACATGCGCCCGAACCGTCTCCGGCCGCCGTTCCAGAAGTCCGCGATAGGTGCTTTCCGCATCGTCCAATCGTTTTGCCTGGACCAGAAAATCGCCCAGCAGCAGCTCGGCCAATGGAAAATCGTGGGTCGAGCGGGCGATTTCCTCCAGGAGCGGAATCGCCTTGTCCAACTGGCCGTGCAGCCCGAAATGCTTCGCATTCTCGAACTTGGCGAGCTGGGGAAGAAAATCCTTCACGTCCGGCAAAGGGTCCGCTGCCGCCGTCTCGGAAGTGCCGGGTGTCGCACCGGCGGTGAAATATCCCGTCGCTTCCAGGCTTCTCCGCTCTTTTTCCGAGAGCGTGACGTTCTGAGCGGTGGTGGCGACAAACGTCGCTTGGAGGTCGGCCAAGGCTTGCTGCAGGCGGCGGGCCTCGTCTCCGGCCGATTCCAACAGATTGGACTGCTCGTGCGGATCGTTTTCCAGGTCATAGAGTTCCGGCCGAGTGGACTGGATGTATTTCCAGCGGCCCGAGATGACCGCCCGCAGCGGCGCCCAGTGATTCAAGACGAACGGCGTGTCCGTCTCGGCGTAACAATCGCGTGAATCCATCGGCTCGCCCCGCATGGCGGGAAGCAGGCTTCGCCCGCTGAGGTGCTTTGGCGCCGGCAACTTCAGCAAATTCAATACGGTCGGGAACAGGTCCACCAGCGAAACGGCGCTGTCAATGCGCCGCCCCGGCTGACAGTCATGCGGGCCGACAAAAACCAAGGGAACATGCAGCGTCGTGTTGTAGACGAGCATGCCGTGCTCAACTTCGAGGTGCTCGTCGAGGCCTTCGCCATGATCGCCCGCCACGATCACCAGCGTGTTCGAGTCCAACTGGCGATCTTTCAAATCGTTCGTCAGCCTTTCAAACTGCTGAATCTGCCAGGCGACGCCGGCATCGTAGGGAGCTTGTTCAAAACGCTGCTGGAAAATCTTCGGGCGCGCGTCGTACGGCGCATGAGCGTCATAGAGATGCACCCAACAAAAAAACGGCCGATCTGTCCGCTCGCGCAGCCAAGCGAGCGCCAAGTCGATGACTTCCGCCCCGTCGCGCCGCGGCTCGCCGTGCGACTGAGCCCCATCCGACGCGCGAGGAGGCCGGTCGTCATAGGTATCGAAACCGCGATCGAGCCCGAACTGCCTTCCCAGCACCGGCGCGGCAATGAACGCGCCGGTGTCGTAACCTTGCGCTTTCAGGATTTCCGGCAGAGAGGGGATCTCCTTGGCCAACCGCCCCATGCCGTTCACTCGTAAGCCATGTTCCGGGGGATAGAGTCCCGTGAGCATCGTCGCGTGGGACGGCAAGGTGATCGGAGTCGGGGCAAACGCCCGCTCGAACAGCACTCCCCGTTTGGAGAATTCATCAAAAGCGCCGGTCAATCCCGCCTGATAGCCATAGGCGCCTAGACGGTCCGCGCGGGTGGTGTCAAAAGTCACCAGAATCACATTTAATGGCGGACCCGCTCGAAACTTTATCAGGTACCAGCCGGCCGTCGACAACACTCCCGCGATGAGCACTCCGCTGATGACGATTCGCGGTCTGAAGAGGGCGCTTCGAAAAACGGATGTCATGCGGACTGTTCCCAGCGGGAGATTTGTTTCCCTGGGTGGGTACGAGGGATTCAACTTCAGTCAATACGGCGATATCGAAGTTTTTACGAACAATTCGACGGGAAAAACAAAATATAGCCACCTGTTCCGGCGATTGTCAGGCATTTGCGTCTGAAACTGCCCCCCGGATACTCTTAATCGCCTGGGACATCCTCCCCTTCCAGCCAGTTATCGCCCATGCTGACGTCCACCGCCAGCGGAACCGACAACCTTAGCGCCGTCGTCATTTCCTCACGCACCAATTTCACGAGCGACTTCACATCGGCGGCCGGGCATTCGAAGACAAGTTCGTCGTGGATTTGCAGCAACATCTTGCCGGCTTGGCCTTCGGCTTTCATTCGTGCAAAGACCCCGATCATGGCTCGCTTGATCAGATCGGCCGCCGAACCTTGGATGACGCTGTTGATCGCTGTTCTCTCGGGGAGTGTGCGGTTCCGATTGCGTTCCCGTCGAATCCCTTCAATCCGCCGTCGACGGCCCAGGATGGTGCGGGCGTAACCGCTTCGTTCACACTCAGTCAACACTTGATCCAGGAATCGGGCCACTCCGGCATACCGGGCAAAATATTCATCAATGAAGCGGGCCGCCTCTTCTTGAGTGATCCCCAGTTGCGCAGACAGTCCGAACGGGCTTTGGCCGTAGATCACGCCGAAATTCACGGCTTTCGCCACCCGGCGCATCTCGGACGTCACGGCCAGGCGGTCCACCCGATAGACCTCCGCGGCCACGGCGGTGTGAATGTCGACACCTTGTGCAAACGCCTCCAGCAACTCCTGATCCTGGCTGAAGTGAGCCAGCATGCGGAGTTCGATCTGCGAATAATCCGCGCTCACCAGTTTCCAGCCGGGTTCTCCCGGAATAAACGCCCTACGAATGCGGCGGCCTTCCTCCGTGCGGATCGGAATATTCTGCAGATTCGGATCGCTCGAGCTCAGCCGTCCCGTAGCTGCCACGACCTGATTGAACGAGCAATGAATTCGTCCGGTGACCGGATGAATCAGTTGCGGCAGCGCATCGAGATAGGTTCCTTTCAACTTGCTTAAATGGCGATGGTCGATGATCTTCGCCGGCAGCGGGTGCAGCAGCGCCAATTCTTCCAACACTTCCTGATCCGTGCTGGGCCCGGTCTTCGTCTTCTTTTTGACGGGCAACTGTTGCTCTTCGAACAGAACCTTCCGCAATTGCAGCGGCGAATCGATATTGAATGCGTGCCCCGCCAGGTCATGAATTTCCTGCACCAGCCGTTCCAGCCGCGCCGCCAGCTCAACGCTTTGTCGCTCCAGTTCGGCCCGGTCGACCCGCACTCCCTGGTATTCCATGTCGGCGAGGACGGGAATCAGCGGGCGTTCCAAGTCCCAGTAAAGCTCTGCCAGGTTCTCGCGTTTCAATTCTTGCGCAATCAGATTGGCGATCTGAAGCGAATAATCCGCATCTTCACTGGCATATTCCGCCACCCGCTCGACCGGCACCTCGGCCATGCTCTTCTGATTTTTGCCGGTCCCGATCAACTCGCTGATGGAAATCGACGGCTGATGCAAATACTTGTCGATCAGCGATTCCAGGTTGTGCGACCGCGCTCCCGCATCGAGCAGATAATCTCCCACCATCGGGTCCAGACCCAATGTCGGCGGCTCGATGCCAACTCCCCGGAGGACGATCAAGTCGTATTTCACGTTCTGGTTGACGAGTTCCAGCTGCGGATTTTCCAGAATCGGTCGCAAGGTCGCGACCACGACATCCGACTGCAGCAAACGGCTTCCCGCCGGACCTTGGACGGGTAAGTAATAGGCAGAACCGGCTTCCCAGCTGAACGCCCAGCCGACGATTTCCGCCCGCCGCGGATCGACATTCGTCGTCTCCAAATCGAGGCAAATGCGCGACTGTCGCTTCAATTCGTCGGTAAAGTTCGCCAGTTTTTCCGGCGTATCGACAATTTCCCAACGGCGAGTCGATGCAAGCGGAGCTGATCGCTCCTCGGGAACGGGGAGCGGCGTCTGTTCGGTCTCCAAGGCATCAAACAACGACTTTTTCGTCGTTTGCGGTTTGGGCTCCCCTTCCGAGTCAAACTGTTTCACCTCTTGGATCAGCGACCGAAATCCCGCCTGGCGGAACATTTCCTGCAACCGGGGCACCTGCGGTTTCACTCCCCGGTTCGCCTCCCAATCAAACACCAACGGCAAATCGTCGTTCAAACGCACCAGTTCCCGACTCATCCGGGCTTGGTCCGCGAACGTTTTCAGGCTCTCGCGCAGTTTAGCCCCGGGAGCTTCATCGGCCCGAGCCAAGACCTGATCCAGCGTGCCGAACTGCTGCAAGAGTTGAGCCGCCTTTTTCGGCCCGATCCCCGGAACCCCCGGGACATTGTCAACCGCGTCTCCCACGAGTGACTGAAAGTCGACCACCTGGTCCGGACGGACTCCCCAGTCCGCCATCAATCCCGCTTCATCCAAATAGGCATTTTTACGGAAATTGAAGACCTTCACCGCGGGCCCCAGCAGCTGGCGGATGTCTTTATCGCTCGTGACAATATGCACTTCGCGTCCCGCGCTCGCGGCTTGACGCGTTAAGGTCGCGATCACGTCATCGGCTTCCCACCCGGCATGTTCGACGACCGGGATGCCGAACGCATCGATCAGTTCCCGGACTTTGGGAATCTGCAACTTCAGATCCGCGGGTGTCTCCGAGCGGTTCGCCTTATATTCGGCGAAAATCTCGTTACGCGTGCTCGGCTCGGGGGAGTCCCATGCGCAGATCAACCACGCGGGTTGGTGGTTCTTGAGCAGCGCCACCAGGTCCCGACTGAATCCGAAGAGGGCATTCGTCGGTTGACCCGAGGGGCTTGTCATCGTGGGAATGGCATGAAACACCTGAAACATCAGAGAATAAGTATCGATCAGGTAAACGAGATCGGACATGGCGGCGGGCATCGCTCTGAAAGACGGAGACTGGACGATCGCAGGAGATCACATGGAAGCGGTTTCCGCAGTCGATCCTCGATCGGTTTTGACCCCGTCATCTTCCCAACCCTGCCCCGAAAACGCCAGCAGGTCCGGTAGAGCCGGTATGTTGGGACTCAATCCCTCTCCGTTTCTCGTCTTCGATTGGCTTGGAGGGGAGTGTACCGGCTGAAAATGCCGAAATTCCCTGTTGCCTGTCAAAGACGACGGCTGGCGGTCTGTCCACCGGCGTCGCCGAAGACATTTGCCACCAAGATCGCCCCGGGCGAAAAGGGTGCTTGACTCGCCCCGGGCTTCCTTTAAACTTAATGACGGACGAGCTTTCCGACGCTCATGGCCGATGCGATTCGATAGGAGCGCAGTCTCATCACGGATGATAGCGGTTCAACGGGGAACGTGAATCCATTCCGGATCGATGACGAAGCACTTCGCGACCCATGGCGGGTCGGTGGTGAGTCCGTACCGGGACGACATCCGGTAGCGGGCGCTGTTGCTGGCTGACCAATTTTATCGAATTAAAGGCGCACCCATGGCTGCCTCCGCGTCCAACAAACCCGTCGGCCTGCAGATCACCCTGGTCTTCCTGGTGATCATCACGCTCATCCTGGCCATCACCACGTACATGTTCCATTCCAGCTACTCGACCGCCATGAACGACCTGACGGCGGCCAATCAGCAACTGGGGAATGTCAAAAAGGAACTGGGCAATTCCCAAAGTAACGAGACGACGCTGAAGCGGGTCATCGGCCTGGACATGACGACGGTCCAGAACGCCGGAGACCAGAACGATCCCACGACCGTCGCCGGCGCGGCCTCGCTCAAGATGAAGGAGACGGACGCCCATAGCGGCGCCGACTTGATCAAAACCGTCGACAATCTGTTGCAGGCCCTCAATGCGTCCGATGCGGATCGGGCCCAGGTCGCCAAGAAGCTCGGCGACCTCGATGCGAATTACCTCGATCTCGAAACCCGTTACCGGACGACCTCCGAGGAACACCTCAAGAAATGGCAGAAATCCGAAGCCGATCTGCGCGACGTGACGCTGAAGCGCGACGAGCAACTCGCCGCCAAAGATCAGGAGCTGCGCGATTTACAGACCCGGAAGCGGGAGCTTGAGGACGAAGTGCAGAATCTTCAGGAACAGAAACTCAAAGAGCAAAAACTCAATGCCGACCGGCTGGCGCGCCTGGAAGGGATCAACAATCGCCTGCAGGAAGAACTCGACAAGTTGAAGCACGTCACGTTCGAACGAGCGGACGGCCAGATTGTCCGAGTCGACTTTACGACCAAGAAGGTTTATCTCAATCTGGGGAGCGCCGATCATTTGCGGGAACGCGTGACCTTCAGCGTTTATCCCAAGGAAAACAGCAGCATTGGAGGCGCGCCGGAGGACGTGAAAGGGAAGATTGAAGTCGTGCAGATTCTCGACGCCCACAATTCCGTCGCGTCCATCATCGATGAAGACATTTATCGTCCGCTGGCCAAGGGAGACCAGATTTATTCCCCGCTGTGGAATGCCGGCCGGCAAGATATGTTTTCGTTTATCGGCCTGATTGATCTGGACGGCGATGGCCGTGACACGCGCTATCTGCTGCACGACATCGTCAAAACCGCGGGAGCCGCGATTGACAACGAAGTCGACAACGACGGAAACCGGATTCCGGAAGACGGCCGCATCACCGAACGCACCAAATTCCTGGTGGTCGGGGACATTCCCGATCCCACCAAGGCGGTTCGCAAGGAAGACCGCCCCGCCATGGAGAAAATCCATGAGAAGTTCAAGGACATGCAAGGCGAAGCGCGACTCAACGGCGTCCGCGTCATCAGTCTGAACGATTTCCTGCAATACATCGGTTACAAACCCGGCCACCGGCTGTACCAGCCCGGCCAGAAGCACGCCTACACGCTCGATCAAGCCGTCAAAGAACAGTCCAGCAACCGCACTTCCGAGGGGAATTACTCGGGGGTCTTCAAGAAGGACAAGAACACCAAGCAGAACATCGCGCCGGGCAACAACAGCAAGCTGTTCGGACCCAAGTCGGGTTATTGATCCGACGGGTCGCGTCAGCGGGTGTTTCGAATCCAGATCAGCGTGCTGCCAGCGGCTGGGGGATTTCGCCGCATTCTCGCAGCGCCATCACGGCGAAAGCCGTCGCGTTGTGCGTCAAGTAGTGCTTGCTGTCTTTGAAGACGGATCGCGCGAACCAGCGGCCGCTTTCCCGCTGATGGGACTTCAACCAGTCGACGCCGCGTCGAATGCGGGTGTCGTCCGAAGAGAGTCCAGCGCGCCGCAGGACATACAGGCTGAATCCAGTGCCGTATCCGTCACTCACAGTCGTCTGCTGTTCGGTGTCGTCGCCGCGTTTCCAGTCTCCCAAGGTGGCCGCCGACCATCCGCCGTCGGGGAGTTGCTTCGACAGCAAATCTTTGACGATCTCGGCCGATTGTTCCGCCGTCAGCAGGTCTGGCAGATATGAATCGGCCCAGACGTGCATCGCTTGATGGTGCAATGAGGGTAGCGGTGTCTGCTCCAAGTAGGCCTGAATTTTCTTCACGCCCGTCTTCGCCGCTTCCGACTCGCGGTAATTTTCCGGAGCCACGCCCACGGCGATCAACGCCAGGACGGCTCCGTATTCATCATCGAGTTCCGACGGAGGCCAACCGCATTTGATCCAGGTGAACCCGCCGTCTTCACGCTGGACCGTCCACATCCGGTCGAGAGCGGTTTTTGTCGTCGAATGCAGCCGATTTGTCGTCGCCGCGTCGTTGAAGGCCAAGGCCCAGGCCGTGGCGACGACTTCGGTATCCCAGCGCGGTCCTTTTTCCGGCCACCGTTTTTCTACGAGTTCTTCCGCCTTGGCACGAATCGTCTGGTGCGCGGGGGCCGTGGCATCCAGCAGCGGTCGCGCGGTTAAATAAGCGAAGTTCGTATGGCAGGCGAAACACTCTCGAGCCGACAGCCATTCCAGCGAGGCACTGTCCAGAAATCGCCCCGCCTGCTCCAACGAGAATTCGGCGGCGAGCGGTTCATCTTTCGAGTTGGCCGTCGGCGCTTCATAATTGTCGATGGTCACCGGCTCATCAGCCGCTGCCGTTGTCGCGCCCGCCGCCAGTACTCCACAGATCAGCCATGCTCGCAGCATCATTCGCTCCTGACAGTCATTTCACAGCCGGACCGGATTTCACATCAACAACAATTTAACTGTCTTGATGCCAGTGATGCAAAGGTAACGTGCAAAGACTTCTCCGTTGGCAGGGAGGCTCAATCGGACGAACTCATCGGCGTCTGAAATCTCGGGGGAGAGCGAACCGTGGCCGCTTTCCGGGTATCATGGCTGCGATCGTCCCGCAAACTGTTGAACGAAGATCAAATTCCATGACGAAACATGCTTGGCAAGCCGCGCTGTTTTCACTGGCTCTGTTTCTCACCCACGGCCTCTCCGCGGGAGATCCCTTTCCACCGGAACTGACCCGGTTCCAGCCTGCCCCGAATAATCCGATCTTCACCGCCCAAGGCCCGGGACACTGGGACGTTAAAATCCGTGAGCGGGGTTGGATCCTGCGTGACGGCGACCAGTGGCACTTGTGGTACACCGGTTACGACGGCACCCGCGAGGGGCTGAAGATGCTCGGCTATGCCACCTCGCCCGACGGGCTCGCCTGGACCCGCGTGACCACGCAGGCCCCTCTCTATCGCGAACATTGGGTCGAAGACATGTGCGTCGTTAAGCAAGGCGATGCCTTTTACATGTTCGCCGAGGGATATCTGGATCGCGCCCAGTTGCTGACTTCGCCTGACGGACGCCAATGGACCCGGCAAGGCGTCCTGGATGTCCGGTTCCGCGATGGCACGCCGATCTCCGACGGCCCTTATGGCACACCGACCGCCTGGCATGAAAACGGCGTGTGGCATCTATTCTACGAACGCCGCGATCTCGGCGTGTGGCTGGCCAAATCAAACGATCTCAAAGTCTTCACCAACGTCCAGGACGAACCGGTGCTCGTTCCGGGGCCCGCGGACTATGACAAAGACATGATCGCCATGAATCAGGTGTTCCAACACGACGGCCGGTACTATGCCTTGTTGCACGGAACCAAAAAATCAGGCGATCCCAGCGTGCCCAATCAATGGACGACAAATCTCGCGGCTTCAAGCGACCTCGTCCATTGGGAGAAATCGCCGCATAATCCGTTGAGGCCGGTTGCGGAAAACAAATCGAGCGGCATGATCTTCCCGGACGGCGACCACTTTCGTCTCTACACCACGCACGACCGCGTCGACGTTTACTGGGGCCCGCCGCACGAAAGCCGCGAATAGTCTTCGCGGTCTTGGCCCTTGCTCCCCTGCGCCGTTTCAAGGTGACTTAATACAGATTCATTGTAGAAACGCAGAGAGCGCTGAGAACGCAGAGGAAGTGATTAGAAACAAGCTTTTGAGGTCTTGCCAATCTCTGCGTGCTCCGCGTCCTCTGCGTTTCAAATGGCTTTCAGACAGCCGGTCAGATAGTCCCGCGCGCGGTTAATCTCCGCCGTCACGGCGGCGGCGGTTTCGAGGATGGGAATGCCCCGTGGGACCGGGTGCATGAAAATCTCGGTGGGGCCAGTGAATTGAATTTCCTGAGCGCCCGCCAGCATCGGCGTGAAATCGAGGCCGCCGCGCCCCGGGAGTTGCTTCAGTTCCTGTTCCTTGGGAAGTTTTTTCATCGCCCCGTCGCCGTGCTGCCAGGCATAAAACAGCCCGAGCTTCGGTCCGATGTCGCGAATGAGCTTGCCCAACGCGTCAGCATCCTGCGGAAGATGATACGGGGCCAAGGCGATCTTCACCTGGGGAAAACTCTCGGCCGTCTCGGCAAAGGCACGAATCGCATTGAAGCCTCCTCCGTGGTTTTCAAAGCAAACCGTCACTCCAGTCTCTGCGGCGACCTCCAACTGAGGCCGCAGTTTCTCGAGGAATTTTTCGGGTTCGGTGTCCGGAATGAATCCCGTGACCAGCAAACGTCCCCCGCACTGCTGCAAGAATCGGCATTCGTCGGCGAAGGGCAGATTCCAAATGGTCGTGCAGTCGAGCGTGACATGATGTTGCTTGAGTAATCCGCGAAACGCATCGAGGCCCATGTCGGCGATCTGCTCGCGTTGATTGGCATGGCCTTCGCGCCAAATGTCGATGCCCCGCGCACCGGTTTTCGCGACTTCCGGCAGAATTTGGGCCAACGGCAGCCGGCCATACATCGACGACGCCAGCAGGTAATGAAGCTGGAAAGGTTCGGGGTCGGCAGACGTCACCGGACGATGCCAGAGGGAAGCAGAAAGTGCAACCGCAGTGCGGAGGAACTCGCGTCGAGAGGACGGGGAGCCAAGCATGGAGTGATCTCCTTTGCGAAGATCGTACCGGTCTCCACCGTGCTTTCGCAAACGCGAGATCGACCGGGGCTGATTATTTCGTCGCCGCGGCACGCGGGGAGCCGGGAACATCCGCCACGGGCAGTTCGCCGGAGGAATTCTTGGTTTTTTTATATTCCAGCAGGGAGGTATCGAGGCGATTTTTCCAACTGGCCCAGGTCAAAATTGCAGTCCCATCGTCGATCGCTTTGACGACCCAGTTGTTGCCGTTGTAAACGAGCCACCAGATCTCGTGCACATTCTTTTGGATTTCTTGCTTTCCTTTGACGGCTTTCCGAGGGTCATGATCGCTGAGAGAGTCGACTCGATCCAAGGTGACCTCCACCCGAATCCAACTCGGCGAGGAATTATCCTCGACAGCGACCGCCAAGGGATCGAGTCGCCGCAGTCGATTCAGACGGCGAACGATCTGTTTCCCCTCTTTCTTCGAGCGTTTCAGCTGGTTCTGCTGTGCGGCAAAAAACTCGGGAGTCAGGTATTTCGCGGCCCCGGTCAAGTCCACGGTGGCCCACAAATCGTAGTATTTGCGGACGGCCTGATCAGTTCGTGAGCGCACCGTCGGCCAGGCGAACCAGGGATAATTGACGGCCAGATGAGCCAGATCACGCTTGGTCTGGCGGATTCCCCGAAAATGCCGAATCCGATCGATGAGCACAATCGGAGTGACCAGGCCTGCCAGGATGATCAGAATGAGGCCGATCGTCAGAGTCGTCCCCAACCACGGATAGCTCGCGACCTCTGACACCAGGGTCGGGGCGTCTTTTTCCGAAGCGGCGCCGCTGAGGACGACAATTCCCAGGACCCAGAAACTCGACTGCGCGTAGGGCAGGATGGCTCGCCAACCCTCGAACTGATGACCAGCGGAAAATTGTGGGAATCGCGCCGTCTCCCGCACCATGACTTGGCCCCGTCAGCGCTGAATTGTGTGAGAATCGGTGAAAACGAATGGAACCTTGGTTATACGTCGGCGCCGCCTACGGCGTCAAACCGTTTTTATGTGGCGTTCTGTCGGTCGGGGGAGCTAAGCTCGGATCACCGGCCGTCAGTCGCAGTCTCCTGGTTTGCGGCGGATCAAAGGAGTTCTGTCGCTGCGACCGCAGTACGAAAATGATCGGGATTCGACGGCGCGAGTCATCGCCGGTGCATCCGGACACGGTTGAGAAAGTGGCCACATGAAAAAGCTGGACGACTTGTGGAAGCGATTTCGCGTCACGCCCGGGAAGCGATGTCGACTTGCTGACATCGACCCCGCCTGGACCGGCGAGGATGATCTTTCGAAGTCGGAACGGAAGGAACTGGCCGAGAAGCTTCTGAGCGAGGACGTGACGGAACTGTCGGCGGCTCAAGAGCTGTTATACGCCGATAATTCGTGGTCGGTGCTGGTGATTTTTCAGGCGATGGATGCGGCGGGGAAAGACAGCACGATCAAGCACGTCATGTCGGGCGTGAACCCGCAAGGCTGCCAAGTTTACAGTTTCAAACACCCCTCGCCCGAAGAACTCGATCATAATTTTCTCTGGCGTTGCACGAAGGTGCTGCCGGAGCGGGGCCGGATCGGCATTTTCAACCGTTCGTATTACGAAGAGGTGCTGATCGTCAAAGTTCATCCGGAACTGGTCGTAGCGCAGCGCGTGCCGGGGGCGGACCCTGATCGCAAGAAATTCTGGAATGCCCGTTATGAGGACATCAACAATTTCGAGCGGCATCTCACTCGCAACGGCACGCGAATCGTGAAGTTTTTTCTGCACATTTCCAAGGAGGAACAGCGCAAGCGGTTCCTGCAGCGATTGGAGGATCCGCAGAAACATTGGAAGTTCTCCACGGCCGACGTCGACGAACGGCGATTCTGGGATGATTACATCGACGCCTATGAGGAAGCGATCAGCAAGACGAGCAGCAAATGGGCGCCCTGGCATGTGATCCCGGCGGACCACAAATGGGTCACTCGGGCGCTGGTGGCCAAGATTTTGACGACCGAGATCAGCCAGTTGAAGCTGTCGTATCCGCCGGTGACGTCCGATCAAGAGGTCGAATTCGCGGAGGCCCGCCGCCGGTTGGACGCCGAAGGCTGATGTGCGCCGACGGCCGACGAGTGATACCCCGGAGGGACATTACCGGAGGTCGCCCTCGCCGAGAAAGGTCCGCCAGATGTGATACTTCCGCGAGTTGACATGATGGAACAGCAGCGGATTGCGGGCCGGTTTCCGGGGAATCCGCATCAGGGCCATGCCGGCTTCGTGAGGCGTGCGGCCCCCTTTTTTGACGTTGCAATCCAAGCAGCAACACACAATGTTTTCCCAATTGGTCGGGCCGCCGCGGCTTTTCGGCATCACATGGTCCAGACTCAAACGATGCGATCCGTAGCGATGCCCGCAATACTGGCAGCAGTTCTCGTCACGCAGAAAGATGTTCCGCCGATTGAATTTGACGGCATTGCGCGGCAGGCGCTCGTACCGCAGCAGCCGAATCACGCGCGGCACCTGGATCGTAAAATTGACCGACTGAATCCAATCCGAGTCTTCTTCCGACGGATGATCTGACATGTTCAACGACGATCGGAGCAGGCTGGCTTCCAGCCAGTCGTCGAAGGTGTAGTTCTGATAGAGATTTTCTTCAACAGAAATGACCTCGGCAGCGCCTTTGTAGAGCAGGCAAAATGCGCGGCGCACGGAAAGAATGTGAACCGCAACGTATTGGCGATTGAGCGCCAATACGCTCGACTGAACCGAGGAACTCACGGACGCGGCAACCATACCGTTCAGGCTCCTTCGGGTTTCCAGCATGAATTCGCCGGCAACGCAGACGGACACCAAGTTCCCGCTCGACGACACGGCCAAGGCAAACAGCCGTTTTCTCCACAGCGGCCCGGAACAATCCGCGTCCGCCCCATTTTGATTCATCGAGCACTGGAATTCTAACGGCGGCCGCCACGAACGGCAACTTTTCCCCGCAGGAACTCACGCGGAGCCATCCCGACAGAGTTGCTGCAGAAAAGCAAAGGGACTTCGATGTCGCTGCCGACATTCGTTCGAGGGAAGATTCCCTCCTCGGCAGGGCCGCTGGATTCGACGGCCCTGCGCACGGTTTCTGCTCGTCATCACGTCGTCGTCCTTGGCAGGTGCGAAACCGCACGTTGCCTTGCAGCAGCCGTCGGTAGTTTGCAGACTACGCTCACATCGCCCTCGGGGTGCGGAAGGCGCTGGACCGATCGCGGCCGGTTATTCTTCTCGTCCGCAGCAAGGGATTGAAGGGTGAGCGAAACGGAGCCCGCGTTCTGGTCCGTGCCGGCGGAATCGTTGCTGGAAAAATTGGGGACTTCACTCGCCGGGTTGACCGGTGAACAGGCTGCATACAAGCTGGCGCACTCCGGCGGCAGCCTGGAACGGAAGCGGCATTCTCCCTGGAGGATTCTGGCCGGTCAGTTTCAGAGCCCGATCATTCTGCTGCTGTTCGCCTCGGCAATTCTGTCGTTCGTCGTCAACGATCCGGTCAACGCGGGGATGATTCTGTTCATCCTCGTCGCCAGCGGGTTGCTCAGTTTCTGGCAGGAATGGAGCGCCGCCGACGCCGTCGAACGCTTGCTCGCCGTCATTCAAACCGAAACAACTGTCCTTCGTGACGGCCGGCCGCAAACTGTTCCCCTCCACGACGTCGTCCCGGGCGATCTCATTCAACTTTCCGCCGGCCAGGTCATTCCCGGTGACGGGCGCTTGCTCGATTCGCGCGACCTGTACGTCAATGAAGCCGCGCTCACCGGCGAAAGTTTTCCCGCCGAGAAATCGGCCGGGAACCTGGCGAGGGAGTGTCCCTTAAGCCGGCGGACGAATTCCGTGTTCCTGGGCACGCACGTCCTCAGCGGGACGGGAACCGCGGTGCTGGTCGCCACCGGCGGCGACACCGAATTCGGCAAAGTGTCGGCCCGCTTGCAACAACGCCCGCCGGAAAGCAGCTTCGAGCGCGGCTTGCGCGATTTCGGAAGTCTGCTCATCAAGATCACGCTCTGCATCGTGGTCGTGGTCTTCTCCGTGAGAGTCGCCACTCACAAGCCGTTTGACGACGCGCTGCTGTTCGCCTTGTCTCTCGCCGTCGGCATGACGCCGCAGCTGCTGCCGGCCATCACCAGCGTCGTCATGGCGTCCGGCGCAAAGGCGATGGCCCGGGAACAAGTCATCGTCAAACAACTATTGGCGATCGAAAACTTCGGCAGCATGACCGTGCTGTGTTCGGATAAAACCGGCACCCTCACCGAAGGAGAAGTTCATCTCCAGGAAGTTCACGACGCGACCGGAAAATCGAGTGATCGCGCGGCACGGCTGGCGTATTTCAACGCCCGGTTCCAGGCAGGATTCAACAACCCGATTGACCGCGCGATTTGTCAGTTCCGCGAGTTTGACGCCGCAGAGATCGCGCGGCTTGACGAAGTCCCGTACGACTTCGCCCGCAAACGCCTCAGCGTGCTGCTGTCCGACCACGGCCGGCGCGTGATGATCACCAAGGGGGCCTTCGAACAGATTCTGCACTGCTGCACTCAGGTTGAACTCGCTCGTGGCGCTATCTCGGACCTCGCGGCCCATCGCGAGTCGTTGAACCAGCACTTTCGGCAGTTGAGCGAACAAGGATTTCGCGTTTTGGGCCTGGCCATGCGCGAGGTCGAACTCGACGGCATCGAGAAATCCGACGAGCGGCAGATGACGTTCGTCGGATTTCTCGTTTTCACGGATCCGCCCAAAGCCGGTGTCGCCGAGACTCTGCGGGAGCTGCGCGATCTCGGCATATCGTTGAAGATTATCACGGGTGACAACCGTGTCGTCGCCGCCGCGGTCGGCCGTCAAGTCGGCATCGATCATCCCGATGTGGCCACCGGCGAAGAGCTGCGCCGACTCAGCGACGAGGCCCTGCGCAAACGCGTCAGTCAGGTCGATCTGTTTGCTGAAGTCGAACCTAATCAGAAAGAGCAGATCATCCTGGCCTTGAAACGGACGGGACAAGTCGTCGGTTTCATGGGAGACGGCATCAATGATGCGTCCGCGCTGCATGCGGCGGATGTCGGCATTTCCGTGGCCAGCGCGGTCGACGTCGCCAAGGAAGCGGCTCAAGTCGTCCTGCTCCAGCACGACTTAGGCGTGCTCATCCGCGGCGTGCGCGAGGGCCGCCGCACGTTCGCCAATACGCTGAAATACGTCTTCGTGGTCATCAGCGGCAACTTCGGTTACATGTTCAGCCTGGCCGTGCTGTCGCTGATCATGGATGAAGATCCGCTGCTTCCCGGTCAGATTCTTCTCATCAATCTGCTGGCCGATTTTCCCGCCATGGCGCTCGCGACGGACAACGTCGACCCGGAACTGATTCATCGCCCCCGGCGCTGGGACGTCGGGGTCATCATGCGCTTCATGCTGACGTTCGGCCTGACCGGTTCGCTGTTCGATTTCCTGACGTTCGGGGCCGTGCGCACGTTGTTTCACGGCGACCTGGTCTTGTTCCATACCGTCTGGTTCATCGAATCGGTGTTAACGGGCCTGATCATCTTGATGGCCGTGCGCACGCGACGTTCCATTTTTCACAGTCGGCCGGGGACGCTGCTGATCGTCGCCGTGGCGGCGATCGCCGTCGTGGCCACGGCGATTCCATTTCTGCCGTTCCGCGACTGGCTGGGGTTCACGAAGCCGACCGCCGCCATGATCGGCGTCATCGCCATCATCGCCGTGCTCTACGGCGTCGGCATGGAAACCGCGAAGGCCGTGTTTTATCGGCAAAAATCGCTGGACTGACGGATCGCCATTCAAAGAATCGACTCATCGCGCCGCAGTCGCCGTGAGCCGGGCGGGACCCGTTCGGTTTCAAGCGGGCGAGGCGGCTCCCAGCGTCACCTCGAAACAGGTGCGCTCGCCGCCGCGAAACCAACGGATCGAGCCGCCATGATGCTCGGCGATCTCTTGCGCCACCGCCAGCCCAAGCCCCGTTCCATCGGGCTTATCGGTGGCAAACGGCTCAAACAGCCGTGCGGAAATCTCCGGAGCCGGGCCGGGCCCGCGGTCCCAGATGCGCAGCCGCAGTTGATCGCCTGGCAACTCCAACTCCACGTCCATCCGTCGCTCGCCGGGCGGCAGTGGCTGCAGCGCCTCAATGGCATTGATCAACAAGTTCAAGCACAGTTGCCGCAGCGCTTCTGCATCGCCACGAAATTCCCGGAGCATTCCCGGCGGCTGCCATGACACCAAGATTCCGTGATGGCTGCACATCGGCTCGACCAGTTGCAAGGCTTCGCCCACCAAATCACTCACGGAAACACTCTGCAGCGCCGACTTTTCGCTTCGCCCCGATTTGAGAAACCGTTGCAAATACGCTTCCATCAGCGTCAGCTGCCGCCGAATGACGGCCAGTGACTCCTGATCGTCTGCATCAGCGAGTTCCGCGGTATGCAGGTCCAGCGCCATTCTCGCGCCGGTGATGGCATTGCGAAGTTGATGCGCCATGCCGGCTCCCAGCCGCCCTAGCGTCTGCAAGCGCTCCCCGCCGCGCACCGCCCGGTCTTCATATTGCCGCAGCTTCTGGGCAGCGACGTTCATGGAAATTGCGAAGGATCGCGCAATTCGTCATCAATGTCGGAAAGCGGGCGTTCGTCAGTGCCTCCGCCAGCAACGCCGCGCGTTTCCCAGACTATGAATGCGAGTGACAAATCTTCGGGCCAGCGCGATCGCCAGCGCGCCCACGGCGCCAGCGTGGCCGCACTAAGGCCGGCGATCAACGGCGGCAGGGCGGCACGCGGCGAGATCGTCCCGCGGCTCCGGGGTCAGAATCACCAGCGACGAGGTGTTTGGACGTATCCACCGTCCGAATCGGAATCCGCACGGCGCGATACGTCTCCCCTGCCAAAGCCAGCGGTTGTCCGGCTGCCGGATCAACCTGGCTGGACGTCAGCGGTAAGGCGGCGAGTCGCCGTCGCTCGTCGTCATTGATCGGTAGAATGACGTGCTGCACCCTGCCGACGTCGTCCAACGTCGCGAATTGGGCGCCGCTCAAATCTGACATTCTCCGCAGCACCGCGTCGGTCAACGGAAAGCCCGCGTTCGTCAGCGTGTCGGCGAGTTGTTGCAGCCGTTCTTGTTCCCCTTGCCGGACCGCCCGCATCCCCAGCCACGCGGCCAGCAAAGCCGTCGCCGCGCTGCTGAGTACGACGACCAGCAGCATCGGCACCAGCAACTGTCGTTGAATCGGTCGTCGCATGCGTATTCACTGTTGTCTTCAGGAGAAGCCGACGGCGTACACCATCTTCGCGCTTGTCGCTCTTCTTCGTGACTTCTACAATAACGTCATCATCCGATCAAACGCGTCGTTTTCAGAGAGATTTTCCGCATGTTGCCTCGCCGCGAGGTGTTTCCTCACGTCATCGAGATGAATTACCAGGCCCGCCAGCGGCTGGGCTGTTCCGTCTATCTGGTCCATGATCAGGGCGACTGGCTGCTCATCGACATCGGCTTTGAAGACACCGCGGAAGAAATCGTCGAGTTGATCCGCCAGATGGATTTCTCGCTCGCGAGCTGCAAATATTTGATCGCCACGCACGCCGACGTCGATCACATTCAAGGCCTGCGACGAGCCCAGGAATTATTGCCGTCAGCCGTCACGCTCGGCCATCCCGAATGCCAGGCGGTCCTCGCCGCCAATGATCGCATCTTGACCTATGCGGAAATCACCGCCCAAGGCATCTCCATCGATCTCCCGCCGATCCGCATCGACAAAACCATCAATGAGGGAGACGTTATCGAACTCGGCGGCTTAAAGCTGGGTGTCTGGAACACCCCGGGCCACACTGCCAGCCAACTAGCCTTCAAAATGGGCGAGCTCCTGTTCTCCGGCGACAATATCTATCGCGACGGTTGCGTAGGGAACATCGACGCCCACCACGGTTCCGATATTCCCGACTTCATCACTTCGCTGGAACGCATCCGCGACGCCGACGTGAAATGGCTGCTCCCCAGCCACGGCCCGATCTTCCGCAAGGATGCGAACATGATCCAGAAGACGATCGACCGGCTCACCGAATATCAGCACATGGCCGACTTCGGCACCTGCGCCGTCGACTGGCCGCTGTTGGAACAATGGGAAGACGAACTTGTGAAGGGCTTTGACCCGGAAAAAGCCTGATGGCCAAGCCCCGAGTCCGCCCGCCGGGTGCCCGAGTCTGGAGGCTTTGCGGAAGGCCCGGCAAGCGACCTTGTGGCCGCCACGCAGATTCACCGTGTTTTCCCGTCGCTCAGCCCGGCGACCTCTGCGTGACATCGAAAGAAATGCCACATTATGACCTCATGCACGTTCATTGTGCTGATGATCTCTGGCTGTCTTGCATTCGTCGATGACGAATATGTCCCTCCCACCTACATGGTCCACCGCGCGACGCAGCCGCCCGTCATCGACGGAAAACTCGATGACGAAGTCTGGCAGCGCGCTCCCGCCCTCGAC
>JAXMBR010000022.1:0-58762 GCA_046349715.1 Planctomycetaceae bacterium
TGATGTTTGAAGTCTACGATGTCCATGGCGGTCGCATGCGCGCGGAAGAGCGTCATTTTACCGGCCTGCCCGGTGTGCGCGTCCTCATGCACGATTTTGAACTCGGCCAGTCCGAGCGATTCGAGAAAACCGCATTTCCCGAACCGCAGTACGAAGAGATCGGCCGCGCGCGAATCCTGCACATTTTCAAGGATCGCGGAGAGTTCGCCGTTCAGGACGATGTTCCGGATGCAGCCGACTGGACCCCGGTCGGCGGCATGGTCTGAAGCATCGTTCCGCATCCCCCGCCCGGCGGGACCGACGCAGCGCCTCTGGTCATGGCCGGCGGACGATTCACCGATCCCACGGCGTTGCCGCAGCGTGTGCCAGAAGAGTCGGGATCACGATTGGCTGACACGGCGACAGGGAGCTTACGCGCCCGGACGCAGTTCCAGATAAGCCGAGAGGACTTCGTACAGATCGGGCGAAATGCCGATTTCGTCGTCTTCAAAATCGTTCAGCCACGTCCGATTCCAGCGCGAGGCGTCGGTCAGCGCCTGCGTGATATCTCCCAAGCGCATCCGGATTTGCGGGGCAGGAAAAGCCAGTGTTTCTTCTTCGCCCGTGAACAAGCGGAGTTGTGGACGCATGTTTCTTCCTTGAAGGTCCCTTCACCTGGTGGTAAGGCGACGCCTTGCCCCAAGCGCAACTGCAGCCCTGCTGCTGGGAGAGTTATCGTCACACGACCGCACACCGGTTGAGGGAATTTGACAGACGTAACGCTTATCCCGACCGATCCGACGGCGGGGGTTGGCGTGCTCGCGTCGTAAACGCTGTCATTGCCGGCGTTTCCGAAACGTAAACGCGCATGGTTGGCCGATCGCGGCCGCGATCGGCTGATTGCTCCGGATGAGATCCCGGAGCGCCACTGAGGAGCGATCGCCGACTGCCCGCGTGGCGGCAATTTAATCGTTATTGTCGGGGGACCGGCCGGGCAGGGGATTGAACCGCTTCAGATTCTCCCAGCGCGTACTTTTCACGGCGGATCGGGGACGCGACGGTTGCGCCTGGCCGGACGTTTCCACCACGGCCGAAGGCGTCAGCACGGAGATTTCCAGATCGTCGAGAAAAACTTCTCCCAGACCGGTCAATGCCAACGTGACGGTGACCTCTTGGCTTTGAACGGCTTCGCGGATGAACTCAAAGCGCTGCCAGTTGCACGACTCGCGATACCGTAACGCCAGACTTCTCCCTAACACACTGTCATAGATCATCAATCCGTCCTGGCTCGCCTGCAAAGCCCGAGGAATTTTCACCCAACCCGCGACCCGCACAACCTGACCCGAGTGCACGGTGACGGCAGGAGTGATCACGCGCACATACTCGCGGTCTCCCAGTGCGGGAGGATGCGCCGAACCGTGAGGCATCGCCAACAGCTGCAACGACTGTTTGCTCTGGCGACCTTCCTGATAAACCCCTGCGCCGGCTCGAATTCCTTCTTGCGCGTCTTGTTCGTGTTGCCAGCCGACCGGATGCAACGTTTGAGAATCTTCAAAATTGCCCGTGGGCAGGAGATTGCCGGAATCGACGGTGTGATTCCCGGACAGGCGGGTGGCCAACTGCGCCTGCGCAGGCAGCGTCGAAAACGAGACCGTCAACGGACTGGAAACGGGCGTCGGCAGCGAACGCACTGCGCTGTCCCAATGACTTCGCTGCAGGGCGCGCGCCAGGCTCGCCGCCTTTTGGCTGGCCAACCGAACCGTCGACCAGTCTTGCCGAGAGACGGCGGGGCGAGCTTCGTCAGTCAGCAACAATCGCGCTTTCCCCAGCAGAATCGGTCCTTGGGACTGCCGCAGCCCATAATCGCTCAATTTCTGGTCAACCGCATGCACTCGCTCCAGCTTGAGTTCCGCGGCCTCCAGCATCGTGCGCGCGCTGTTCTCTTGAATGGCGGCGATTCGCTGCCGCGTCTGTTCGATCAACTCCAGATCGGACGTCAGCAGAATGCAGGCCGTCTGATCGAATTGTTTCAGCGTCAACTGAATTCCCCCGCTTCCGCGCCGCCGGTCGAGATCGAGACTGTGCATGCCCGTCGTGGTGATTTCCACGGCCTTGGCGGTGTCGGGAACGCCGGGAACGGTGATTGAAAACTTCGTCGGCCCCAGTTTCCCGGGAACGTATTGCCCCTGTTCATCCAGCCAATTCACTAAAATCAACGTCCCGTAGGTATCGGTCCGCAGCACGGCGGCGGTCAGTTCTCGCTCCTGTCGATGTGCCAGCTCGAATTCTTGAGCCCGGGCGCGACCGGCCGCATCGGTCGGCGGCGGATCGAGTGGTCCCTGCGGACCGTTTTTTTTGCGAACTGCGCCGGGCTGGTTGTCGACGATCACCGACACCGGAATCGGCGTGACGGCGTTCGTTGTGGCCAGCCACGGTTCCAGCAACCGCAGCTCCATGTTGAGCTGTTTGAGGGCCAGCATCGTTTCCTGATCGCCCGGCAAATCCTTGTTCAGACGGCGCGTGGTCCAGAAGCCGAGACTCCGCATGCCAGCCGACAGCGCTGTATACACTTGAGCTCGAATCTGTTCGGGTTCGATCTGATCCGGTACCGCGTACTGTTCGTAGACCTTGGCCAATTCCCGCGACGGCGTCACTTGAATCCAGGTCCAGCACAAACTGCCGGGCTGCGCCTGCAATCGCCGCGACGCCAGCCAGTCGCGGTATTCGCTCAAACGGAACGAACTGCCGATGAAGTGGCGGCTGATGCCGAGCAATTGCAGTTCTCGGGAGAAAACCTGCTCATCCGCCGCGACGTCCCCCGCCAGCGGGCGGCGAAACTTCCCGTCGGCTTTCTGGACCTGATCGATCCAGCTGAATAACTGGCTGCGGGCGTCGGACGACAAACGCGTGCCGACCATCCAGAAAGCGATCGACCGCGTTTCTTCCTGAAACGGCGATAAACCCGCGTCCGCTGCGGACAGAATTTCCCCGCTCGCGTTTCTCGGAATCGGGGGCGTCGCCGCCGCCCACATTTTCTCGCGCTGCAGCGAGTTCAAAATTGCCTGATCGGCGTAGTCTCGGACCCAGACCACATTGAATCCCAGTTCCGCCAGGTCCTTGAGCGGTTCCCCGTGATGTTTGATCATGAGCGCGCAAAACGGTTGCCCTTCGACTTGCATTTGTCCCAACCGGAATTGCACGGGAGGATCCTCTTCCGGTTCTTCGTGGCCCGAAGCCGGTCTTAACCTCGCGTCAGTCGATTCGCCCTCCAGGATCGGCCCGAACGTCAATTCATCGACCGCGAGTTCGTTGATGCCCCGATGGACCGGCCATTTCAGGATCAAGCGGTCGACCAACATCTGCCGCGGAGAAAGTGATCGCCCCTTCAAGCGCGCACGTAACAAGACCATCCGTTGACGCATTTGTTCGTCGGTGGTGCGGCAGGTCAACCGCTCCCATTCTCCGGCGTTTTCATAGACATCCCCGGGAACGAGCGTCTCCAGCGTTTGTCCGGTCGCCGGATCCTGGTATTCCGGCAGGATCACCCGCAACTCGAGCTGAATGCCCGTTGCCGGGCTGCGAATCCAGAGGGCGGCTTCCAGTTCATCCAGCACGACCGCGCGGGGTAACGGAAACTCCAACCGCAACTCGCCTTGATCGCGCTCAATCTCGGCGCGAATCATTTCGCCGACCCCGTCCTTACCGTGTTCCGGGGAACGGCGTTGTTGAAAGTCCAGCACCGCCTTGTCGCGGGGTTTGCTCAATTGCCAGGCTGATTTTGGAGAATTGAAATGCTCTTCAAACGTCTTGGCGAAGGTTAACTGCTCCAAGGCCATCAACAGCAGCGAGCAGCGCAGGACTGTGCCGACGAACCGGCCGGAGGCTGCGCTGCGGAAACGAACTTCCGCAGACCGCTTCCAGTCCCAGTCGCGCCATCCCGTGCGTTTCAGTGCCGGCATCCTTGCGCAGCCCGAATAATCGGTATGAGTGCCCAGAAACAACCAAGAAACCAACGAGCCGTCAGCGGGAAACGAGACGGACCGTGAGCTTTTTGACGTGGTATTGCCGCAACGTCCTGCGACGGACGTTGACCGGCATTAAGTCTCGAATCATACGGGACTTCGCGTCATTCGCCTAGAGGAAGTGTCGCCACTTTGCCACGATTGACGTTCGGCTCCGCGTCGAGATGGAATTGCTCTATCAGTTGATTGTATTAGGGTTTAGGGCAATTGTTGCGAAAGGGTGTCGCTTTGGCACACAATCTGTAACTCTCGTGGGAACCTCAAGGTCGAATCCATGCCGCCGCAGATGCCGTCCCCCGCCGCCGCTGATGACGATGTTCCGCTCGAATTGATCGAGCTGGCCCGGGAAGTGGCCGCCGTCACCGGGCCCGGTCAACCGGCCTTGAATCGGGCCTTCGAGCAGGTGGTGGAGTCGGTCTTGCGACGCCGGCGAATACTGAATCTGGTTCAGGAAGGTTTGTCCCAATTGCGGCTCGACATCAAGTATCTGATGTTCGATCTGGAAGCCACGCGCGCCGAACGCGACGCGCTGCGGAAACAATTGGAAGGCGATCTGGGCGAATGACGAAATCGTCAGCTTGAATCGTTGGCGATCCGTCCACTTCCTCTAGCCAGGCAAGACGGCTCCTGCTAGCATCCGCCCGCACTTGCGAAAGAAAGTCACCGTCATTTCTCAACGTCCGTTTTTTTCCATTCTCCACCGCGGAGAAGCGTCAGATGACGCGAATCTGGCGCCGACGACTCAGCGAAAGTCCTCGGGCGGCGAGTTTTTTCATGGATCGAAAAACTCGTGCCTATCGGTATCTGCTCCTCGGGCTGGCCTGTGTGGTGCCATTGCCTGGCTGTGCCTGGGTGCGGGCCCGGGCACAGCACCGGAGCGAAGAATGCAATCAATTATGCGATAAGGCGGCGGCGGCGCGTCAAGCGGGGCGCCAAGCGCACGCGGACGCTTTGCTCAACGCGGCGCTCAAAAAATCTCCCCAAGACTGCGACACTCAGCGTCAATTGGCGGACTCGCTCTGGGAGGCCGGTCGCCTCCGCGAATCGGTCTCCATTCTGGAACGCTTGGCTGAGGAGCATCCTCGGGACAGCCGGCTCGCCACGCTGCTCGCGGAGCGCATGATCGAAACCGGTTCGGCCATCGACGCCTTGGAACGCTTGAACTTGGTGCTGTCGGCCGATCCCCACAATACCAGGGCCCTGGAGCTGAAAGCCAGGATCGAAGTTGAACAGGGTGATTTCGACGCCGCGCTCGCCAGCTACCAAAGGTTGTGCTACCAAAAAACGATGTCGGTCAGCACGTTACTGGCGCTTGGGGACTTGTACCTGACTCGTCATCAACCGGACCGCGCCGCTCCGTTGTTTCGCATGGCGATTGTGGATGCTCACGCCACCCCCGAAGACCAGCTGGTGGCGCAGTGGCGGCTCGGTGTCGCTTATTTTCAGGCCGAACGCTGGTCGGAAGCGGCTGACCAGCTGTCCCGCCGCTCCTCGCCGGACCATGAACGCCGACGATTGGCACATGCTGGCAGTTTGTCAGTTTCGCTCCGGAGATCCGCTGGCCGCTCGTTACTCCTTGAACGACGCCTTGAACCTGCAACCCAACCATCTTCCTTCGCGGGAGTTGGCGACTCTGATGCAGCAACAGCCGTCTCCCGCCCACGCGACGGCGCGGTTGGCTCCGGTCAACTTTGAAGATGGCGTGTTGAAACACACCCCACCTCAATGAACCGCGAAACGCTCACTTCCGGTCGCGGTACCAGGACTCGATATACCGCGTCACCAAGTCCCAGGCCGCCTGTTCCTGCGGTCCGGCGGTTTTGGCGACCGCCGGCGCCCAACGGGATAATTCGATCTGCACGTCGTCCGCCGGCAGCAGATGCAGCCGAGTCGCCAGAATGGTGGCTTCCAGCACGGCATGCTTGGCCCGATTGAACCCGACGAAATCACGCCGCCGGCCCCGTTGAACCACGCGGGCCAGCATTTGCGACCGTTCGGCGGTCGCATCGCAAGCGATAATCTCGAACTCCATCCAGTGGCAGCAGTTTTCCAGCACCCGTCCAGGAATTTCCGTGGCCGCCGTCGTGTCGGGAACCGCCGGCAATTTATCCAGCGCCGCTTGCGCCAGGAGCAGCACGTCATCGACGATGTGAAATACGCCGAAGGGCCTGCTTTGCAGATTTCGAAAGGTCTGCGCCGTCTGAAACGGCCGCAGCACGAGCGCGTTTTCTTCCGGCCCCACGATCGGTCCCATGGGCGCGACGTTGAGCCGATCTTGAGCGTCGAGTGTGGTGACGAGGCCTTCCAGAATCATACAGGCCATTGTATCAGAGCTGCGCTCGCGTTGTCGCCGAGCCGCTGGCTCCGTCACCAGTTCGCCCCGATATAGAAACTGAAGACCTGTTGCAGATCGGTGTTCTGTTTCATGATCGGGACGGCAAAGTCGAGTGCGATCGGAACCGGGCCCATCATCGGCACGGTGAGTCGCAGTCCGGCGCCGACAGAGACGCGGAAATCGTCCAGGGAGACCGTGCTGTCCACGGTACCGAAATCAGAAAATCCGACCACTTTGATCATTTCGTTCGCGGTGACCGGTAACAAGTATTCGAGTGTTCCCAACGCCATAAAACGACCGCCGACGCCGACGCCCTGTTCCACCGGAGTGACGCCGCGGAACATGAAGCCGCGGAAGGATTGATAACCGCCCGCGAAGTAGTTTTCGAAGATCGGCGTCCCGCTGCCGGTATAGCCCATCTCGCCGCGCAGCATGATGGTGTGCCGTCCGCCGCCGTCCGGCCGTTCGTAGGTCGTGAAATACTGACGGCCTTCCACGTCATAGCGCGTGTAGTTGTATTCGGCGAACGCCTGCTCCACGCCGGCCTCCACGTAATGCCCTGACCCCGGCATGAACGCGGCGTCGCGCGTGTCATGAATCAACGAGCCGCGAACCGTCGAGAGAAAGTTTGCGCCAACGGATTCTGACAGGATTTGCGGAGTCGGCACCGCCGGGTTGAACAGATCGACGTCTTCCAGTCGCAGCGCCAAGGCGCCTGACCATTGCTGGGTGAATTGCCGGCCGACGCGAACACGTCCGCCCATGCGCTGTTCCGTCCAATAACGGAAATACCGGTTGTAATAGAAGCCGCTGACCCCGAGGTTGTAATCGGAATCCAGGAAATACGGATCCTGCCAATCGACCATGTACCGGCTGACCTGCGTACCAGGCAGCGCTTCGATGCGGAACTTCTGGCCGGCGCCACGCCAGGCGCTGCCGCTCCAGACGTCCGCCCAACTGGTCGGCGGCCGAAGAATATTAAAATTGTTCTCACTGAACACGATATTGCCGATGAGGCCGGCGTTGCTGTTCACGCCCACGCCGAACATCAGCCGGCCGGTGCGGGCCTCCGTCAGGTAGGCATCGACGTCAATGAAATCGGCCGGCGGAGCCGGTGGCGGGAGCATCAGCCAATCATCATCCGTCGGTCCGGGGTCGCGGATCCCCGGCATCAGGGGATTCCCCTGCGGGCTGTCGTCGTTCAAATACCGCTGTGGATCGGGCAGCGGACCGCGGCCCTGCGTGGGAATGATGGCGCGGCCAGGCTCGTCATCGACGCTGGTCTCGGTCGCCACGCCGCTTTCTTGAAAATAGCGCTTTCCGCTTTTCGTCTGCGCTTGAGCCTGCACCACGGCCCGGCCGGGCTTTGCGGCCGGCGGAGCGACGGCATCGCTCTGGCCGCGCGCGGCCACTTGCTGCGTATCCAAGTCTTCTATTTTGATCCACGGATCGGTGACCCGCGACACTTCCAACCGAATGCCCTGGCCTGGCTGGCTCTGCTGAGTCTCAAAATACTGCGAGCCGCCCAGGCGGGATTGCGTCAATTTCAATTTCTTCGGATCCGCCAGGTCGCCGGGATGAATCCGGGAGATGTTCCGCACCAGCGTGTGCTTGGTATGGGGGTGATCCCCTTGCAGATGCACATTGATTGAACGGATGCGCGTCACCGTGGCTTCATCGATGCGATATTGCAGGTCGATCACCCCCGGTTCTTCGAGATAGACCGGCACGGCATCGACCCGAGCGAAGAAACGTCCCATCTCGCCATAGCGATCCTGGAGCTTCTCGACATCCTTCGACAATGTGCGGGCATTGAACATGTCGCCGCTTTTCACGGCCATCATCGACCGCAACTCTCCGTCTGCCAAGACGTCGTTGCCATCAATCAGCAGATTGCGGATTTTGTAGCGCGGTCCTTCCTCAATCGTATATTTCAGATGAACTTGCGCTTTGTCTTGCGAGAAGGCGATTTCGTCTTTGATCGAAATGTCGAAGTACCCCAAGCTGCGATAATATTCGGCCAGCGCCTGCTTATCGTCGGGCACCGTCGACGGATCCCACTTGCCGCCGAAGACCCAGGCGATCCGCTTTTTTGATCGCAATTTGAGCGCTAACAACTGATCGTTAAAGGCGTTATTTCCTTCGAACTTGATCGACGTGACCTTGACCTTCGGGCCTTTGTCGATTTCGAACACGACGTCGCGATCTGTCGGGTTGTCACCTTTCACCAATTCCACGGTGGCGAAGGCATAGCCCTTTTCGTGATACATTTTCTCGATGCGGCGGGCGCAATCGCGATTGCCGCTGATGTCGTAGGGGGCGCCCTTCTTCAATCCGGTCAGCGCCGCCAACTTTTCCTCTTCCGTCTTCATCAGGCCCCAACTGCTCGCCGTCTTTTCCCAGGCATTCGGAGTTTTGGCCCCCTGATACGTCACGGAGTGGACGATCGGCCGCTCGATCACCTTGAACACCAGCTCTTTCCCCTCGTCCGTTTTGCGGATCGCCGGGGTGACGATGGCGAACCAGCGCGTGCGGTGCAGCGCGTCCACGTCGTCGCGGATCTGCTTCTGGGTGACCGGCCTGCCCGGACGCGATTTGATGTGCTTGGCAATCTCGTTACTGGCGATGGTCTTGTTGCCTTCAATCCGCACCGCCGCCAGTTCCTCTTCTTCGTCGACATCCACGGACACCGGCTGCAAAGGGTCCGGCATCGGTTCGCCTTGCAGGCCGCTGGAGACGAGCAAAGCGAGAGTCAGCAGCGCACAGCACCAACTCAATGCGCGCAAAGGGCTTCGTCCGCCGGACGAAACCGCTCCGCCTCCAGATTGTGGCTGGCGTTTGGGCATTCAGCTCTCAGGCTGCGACCGAAATCCCTTGAGCACCAAGAGTTTCGTTGAATTGAGGTTGATGGGAAATAAAGAATTGCTCGGACGCGAGACAACTCAAAGACTTTCGAGCGGGAGAATTAGCTCAAATCTGAATTCGACGCAAGATGAAGCCGCAGCCTGTGCAACTGCGCAGAATGGGAGCCATGGGGCGAGCGCGTGAGTCGCCGGGCAGTTTAGGCTTTCAGTTTGAGCCGCAACGCAGGGAACGGCCAGGCAATGCCTCGCCAGTCGATTCGACGGGCACGCCGTCGCGCAGAATGATTTGGCCATTGACCAGGACGTGGGTCATGCCGACCGAACAGTGTTCGGGATCGAACAAAGTCGATCGGTCCTGGATCGTGGCGGAATCGAACACGACCACATCCGCAAAATAACCTTCTTGTAGGCGTCCTCGTAAGGGAATGCGGAAGCGTTCCGCCGGGTATCCGGACAACTTGCGAACCGCTGCTTCCAAGGAAAACAGTCGGAGTTCTCGCACCATCGGACCCAGCACGCGCGCCGATGAGCCGTAGACCCGCGGATGGACGCAGGCGGCATCATGGTAGATGCCGTCGGTGCCGATCATGGCCAACTCGTGTTGCAACATCGGCCGACACCATTCGTCGTCCCCCTCGTGAAACACCAACAGGACCGCCAGCCGTTCCTCCAGGAGCAGATTCAGCAACGCTTCTTCGCAGGACAGTCCGGTTTCGGCCACGTACTCGCTCAACAGTTTTCCCTGATGGTGTGCATTCTCTTTGCCAGGCAGCCAGGCGATGTGCAATTTGTCGAGCGGCAGGCGGTAATTCTCGAGCGCCCGGCGAAACCGTGAACGAATCAGCGGATCATTCAGTTTTCCTGCGGCGGCCAGCGGCCCGTCGCTCCAGACTTCGTACGGCAACAGCGAGTTGAGCATCGTTGAACCGGGCAGGTACGGATACAGGTCGAACGACAGATCGACTTCGCGTCGCGCAGATTCGAGCAGTTCCAGCAATGGTTCGATGGACTCGCGACTGAATGCCTTGAGATGCGAAACATGGAGCTTTGCGCCCGATCGTTTGGCAATGTCGATTGCTTCCTTCAAAGCCGGAAGCAGACCCATCTTGTAACGAATATGAGTTACGTAGAGCCCGTCGAATTCCGGCAGCACCGAACAGGCGGCGACCAGTTATCGGTAGTGGCGCGGCGAATCTGCAAATAATCAACCCGTCGAGAGTCCCGCGGCATGGTCTCCATTCGCGGCGGATTTCGGCTTGAATCAGCTTGCAGCGAAAATCCATCGACAGGCTGCGGTCGGAAACCGCACACCGCACCAGCGTCCACGCAGATTTCATAAGGCACCTGCAGGAACGTTGTTTTGCACATTGCGCCCGATCCAGCCTTTGCTGATGATCGGCCAGCGATTCAACCGTCATATTCATCGAGCCACCAGGCATTGAGACTGCATAAAAATAAAACCATTCTCTCTCATGACAGTTGTGCTCATCGACGGGGCATAAGAAATGCCAGCATCCGACATGGTGACTTCGGTGGTGAATCCTTGGGTCGTCTTGGCGGTCAGATGGGGGCGGCGCAGCGGCCAGCCGTCATGTGATTGTGAACGTCGATGAATCCCGGTGCGACGATTTTCCTGATGCGTCGATTACTGTTCCGCAAACGGCCGCACTCAAGTCGCCGATGGCGGCGATGCGGTCGTTGACGATGCCGACGTCTGACGCCCGCCGGATTGCCGCTGCCGTCAATGATTTCACCACCGCCACGGATCACGACATCCAAACGACATGAAAGATTCTCCGCGTCAATATCGCCGGAACAGGGCTGAAAGTTCGTCACCGCCGAGGTCGTGTTATACTCTGCCGACGGCGGTGAACACCACTCGGCGCTCCTCCTCCCCGAAACTGGCATTTGCGGAAAAGGCATCATTGGCGACACAGTTACGCAATTGGTGGTTCCTCGCCATCCGGGGCAGTGATCGCGGCTCTGGCACGGCGGCGGCCCGGATGAGCACGTCAAAGCGAATTACACCAAGTACGAATACCGCATCCCCATGCGCGACGGCAAACGGCTGTTCACGGTCGTGTACGTGCCGAAAGATCAAAGTCAGAAATTTCCGATCGTGATATCGCGCACGCCGTACAGCGTGAGCCCCTATGGCGTCGACCAGTACAAGGCCGATTTGGGCCCTTCTCCGTTATTCGGAAAGGATGGGTTTATTTTCGTCTACCAGGACGTGCGCGGGCGGTGGATGTCGGAAGGCGACTTCGTCAACATGCGCCCTCAGATTCCCGACAAGAAAAAAACCGATCAGATCGATGAAAGCAGCGACACCTACGACACCGTCGACTGGCTGATCAACGTTCCCGGTCGCAACGGCAAAGTCGGACTGGTAATTTCCTATCCTGGATTTTATACCGCCGCCGGCATCGTCGACGCCATCCCGCCATCGCCTGCGCGTCCCCGCAAGCGCCGATCAACGATTGGTTTGTCGGCGGCGACGATTGGCACCACAGCAGGGCTCTCATTCTGCCGCACGCCTTCAATTTCATGGCAAAATTCGGCCATGCCCGCCGGAACCCGACCAGGAAATTCGATCATCCCTTCGATCACGGCACCCGGACGGCTATGAATTTTTCTCCGCATGGGGCCGCTCGGCAACGCGAAAACGCTGTATTTCCAGGACAAGATTGCCTTCTGGAACGAACTGATGCAGCTGCAGCACTTACGACGAATTCTGGAAAGCACGCGATCTCCCGGCCGCATCTCAAAAACATCAGGCCGGCAGTGCTTACAGTCGGCGGCTGGTTCGACGCCGAGAATCTGTTCGGCACGCTGGAAACCTACAAACGGATCAAGCGTCCAGTCCGCAGGCGACCAACCTGCTCGTCATGGGGGCCGTGGAGGCACGGTCAATGGCACCGTGATCCTGGCCTCGCGGCTCCCGGCCGTCCAGTTCAATTCTCCGACCGGAGATTTCTATCGCGAGAGATCGAATTTCCTTTTTTCAATCCCATCTCAAGGGAAGGGCGAATTCAAACACCCCGAGGCCTGGGTGTTTGAGACCGGCACCAATCAATGGCGGCAGGAGAAACCGCTGGCCGCCGGCGGTGAAAACCACCAAGACCTTTATTTGCATCCCCTGCGCGAGTTGGCTGGCGAGTTCGGCACCGAGAAGAAATGACGGCGGCGGATTTGCAGTGAGTATCTGAGCGACCCCGCAGAAACCGGTGCCGTTCGTCGATTGGACCGGGAAATCGGCATGGCGGCCGAGTATGGTCGCCGATCAGCGATTTGCGGGCCGCCGGCCGGATGTGCTGGTGTATCAAACGCCGATTCTTGAAGACGATCTGCGCGTGGCCGGACCAATCGATGTGGAATTGTTGTTTCGACTTCCGGACCGACAAGCGATTGGATCGTCAAGGTGATCGACGTCTATCCGGACGATTTTTTCCGGATCAAGGAGAACCCGACACGGGTATAAAATTTCAACAACTGGTGCGGGGAGACGTCTTTCGCGGCAAATTCCGCAACAGCTTTGAAAACCGGAGCCGTTCCGCCCCGGCTTGAGCCTGGCACCGCGGTTGAAATTCGTCACCCGCCCGACATCTGCCATGCCTTCCGGCCGGGGCACCGATTAATGGTACAGATTCACGGCACCTGGTTTCCGCTGGTGGTGGACCGAAATCGCAGACGTTTGTCGATATCTACCAAACCAAGCCGGAAGATTTTCGCGTAGCCACGCAACGCATCTACCGCCAAGCGGAGCAAACCGTCGCGGATTGTCGTGCGGGCAGCGGTCGGAACGAAGTCGAGCTTCAGTCCGACAGCTGCAATGATGAGGCGCTCTTTGGCGATTACGCGGAAAAGCTGCTGCCGCAACCGCAGGATTTGACGACATTGGGGTTGTTGAACGTAAACCCGCGCCGCTCCAGGCCGTCGTAGAAATCGATCGTGGTGCCGTCGAGATACAGGGCGCTCTTCTTGTCGACCGCGACCTTCAAGCCATGTTGCTCGTTGAGCTGGTCCTTGGCTTCATCGATGGCGCTGTCAAAACCCAGGGCATACTGAAAGCCGCTGCATCCGCCGGCTGAAACGCCCACTCGCAACACGGTTGTTTCCGGCAGCTGTTGCTCGCCGATCACCCGCTTAATTTCACTGACCGCCTTTTCCGTCAGAATCACCGACATGGACTTCCCCTCGTCGAAATCGAATTTCCCATTGGCTTGGCCCAGTTATTCAACGCAGGAATTGTAACAGGATTGTCAAGAAAATGAAGGGGTTTCGCTCGCTGGCTGTGAAGGAGATGTTCTCGCAGCGGATACAGGTAGTGCTACCGAAATGCCTGCCTGGCATGCCTCTTCGCGCATACGGATGAGCTGGTCGTTCGGCGATCACTCCTCATGATTTGCTGTTGAGGACTTTGTTCACCGTGGGGTTTTTCCCTGAAAACTGGCGGTGGAGCTGAGAAATCTTGGTTTGTTCGATTTCCGAAGCAAAAATAAACCGAAGACGAATAGGTTGCATGCATCGAACGGCCAGCGATTTATCAGGCATATCCGCAGTTTCCTCAGCATCCTAACATCTGGCTATGACCGGGCAAGAATTCCCCGCTGGCATGAACGAGGCCGCCCTGAGAGCCATCCGGGACGGGCTCGTCGATGAATTGACGGATTCCGAGGCCCGTTTTCGCGCCTTGGCGACCCATTTGACCGAAGCGCTGATCATGTTCAATGAACAGGGGATCATCGACTTCAGCAACCCGGCCGCGGAGAATCTGTTCGGATACGGCCCGCAGGAATTGATCGGCCGGAATCTCAAGGGTTTTCTGCCTCCCATCACAGCCGGGGACCGGGCCAATACGCTGTTGGACGACCTTCCCAGCCGGGAATCTCGAGCGTTCCGAGGCCCACGTCGAATTCTCGGACGGCGTGCGGATGGTCAGGAATTTCCGGTGGAAGTTTCGCTGAGCGATTTTGTCGTGAAAGGTCGCCGCTGGTTTGTCGGCTTGTTTCGCGAGGTCATCGAACCTCGATCCCCCGAGGAGCAATTTCGAGGGATCGAACAAGCCCTACCCACGGAACCCGACCGCCAATCGGAGTTTGTGCGTCTGATTAACCACCATTTACGCACGCCGCTCACTCCCATTCTCGGATACGCCGAATTATTGTTGGACGAGAAATTGACGGAACATCAGCGGGATCTGGTCGCCGGCATTCAACGAAACGCGCAGCAACTTTTGCAGGAAGTTTCGTCGCTGCTCGATACCACCGGTCCGTTCGAAGCGTCGGGGATGCCGTAGACGCGCTCTCAATCCGACCGGCTGTCGCGATCACCGGTTTCCGCGCTAATCGCCTCAGTGTCCGACAGGCATATGCCGAGATTGAGGAACCGCTCCGCGTTTCGCGCGAGAAACTCCTCTCTCCAGTAATATCGGTCCAGTATTCCCTCCGTGGAACGGCCCAGGATCGCATTTGCTACAAAAATTGCCTCGACGGTTGCCAATCCGGCCGAGGGATCGTCAAAGACCTTGGAATTTCGAGGGTAAGCCGTCTCAAACGCTGGCAGACTTCGGATGGGAACGTGCTCCAGCTGGCGTTCCATCTGAGCGGCCCAGCGCCAAGTTCCATCCAGCACCAATAATCCCGCGGCAGCATCCAGGCGGGACAGCATCGTCCCGCCGAACCCCAGGCGGACGTAGCCCTCCGGGATTGGGCGCGCCAGGGGATAACGACGGAACTCAAATCCTGGCAAGTCTTTTAATGGTCTGACCGTGCATTTCGCTTTGCGTTCGCGCGGATGGATCACGACGATCGCAGGCGGAAAATCTATCACTTCGGACTCCGTCACTGGCGGCAGGACCGACCGCTAACTCCACGTCTGCCGGGCTCGGGCCAGCGCCTCGCATGCGCCGTCCTGCATGCCCTGGACGAGCCGATTTTGTTTGGGAATCGCCTCGTAGATCAAAGCGAGCGGGAACACACAACAGAACGCCGCGGTGTAGCCCGTGCCGTACACAAGCCGTTCCGCCAGGATAAAAAAGTTCGAGATCGACTCCGGGGCGTTTGCCAGAGTATCCACGGCGTCGGAAACGACATGCGCCGCTTCGGAGGATTCATTCATTTGAGCGTCCTGGAAAGGGAGTTCGGTGACAGACTTGCAGGATATCGCGTCACGCCGCCGCGGGAAATGAACGGCGCTAAAGTCGCGGAAGAACCGCTGAGGTCTTTCAGACCGTGAGGAATTCACTGCTTGAAGATCAGGCCGGCGGATAGGGGCGTTCGCCGGCTCATCGTGACATTGGGAAAATCCGGATTCGGACTGCGGCAATTTTCGGAAATTGAAGAAATC
Source organism: Planctomycetaceae bacterium (assembly GCA_046349715.1). Lineage (GTDB taxonomy): Bacteria > Planctomycetota > Planctomycetia > Planctomycetales > Planctomycetaceae > CAZDGB01. Next base: position 15,549 of record JAXMBR010000022.1, read on the forward strand.
GACTGAAGAAACAGTGAGAAACAGCCGGTCGATTGAAGTCGCGGCTACAGTTCATCCGATGCAAAACGGCGTGCGCATCGCAACACCGAGGGAAAGTCGATCACATGCTGCTGGCCGCCTGCGGATTCTGCCTGTTTCTGGTGTCGGTCGGCCTGTTGCAAGCGCTGCTCTACGTGCCTTTTGACGGAAAAATGAGACGTTCCTTGCGGACTCCGGCAGAAATCGCGGAATGGCAGGACTGGCCGTCCGCCGCCGTGGTCCTGTCACTGCGCGGAGCGGATGCGACGCTCGATGCGTGTCTGCGAGGACTGTTTCAACAGGATTACCCCGACTGCCGGATTCTGGTGGTGATCGATGCCGAGACTGATCCCGCGTGGCAGGTGGCTCGAAAGATCAAGTCGGAACTTCGCGCGACTCATGTGGAGCTTCTTCCGCTGAAGAATCCGCTCGACACTTGCAGTCTGAAATGCAGCGCCCTGGTGCAGGCCGTGTCGGGATTGAAATCGGACTGCGAAATTCTGGCGTTTCTCGACGCCGACGTCGTCCCGCACCGCACGTGGTTAAAAGAGCTCGTTGATCCCCTCGCCCGGGATGCCCAGGTCGGCGCCACGACCGGCAACCGCTGGTTTATGCCCGCAGAACTTTCCTGGGCCGCGATGACCCGGTCGCTGTGGTCGGCCGGTGCGCTGGTCCAGATGTGCGCCTTAAGCATCCCCTGGGGAGGTTCGCTGGCGACCCGTCTGAAGCTGGTGCGTGAGAGCGGGCTGCTGGAGAAATGGGCCAAATCCTTCAATGACGATTTGCTGGTCGGCGACATGGTTCAATCGCAGGGATTGACCCTGCAATTTGTGCCGTCGCTGGTGATGGTCAATCACGAATCCTGCGACTTCTCCGGTTTGACGCAATGGCTCGCCCGGCAATTGATCCACGTCCGATTTTACCACGCCGGGTGGACGGGAGTCGTCACGTTGGGCTTGCTGCTGTCTCAAGCGATTCCCTTGGGATTCGCCGGCGGAATTGTCGCCGCCGTGAACGGAGACCCCGCCGCCGCCAGCTGGTGTTTGGGCGGCTGTCTGGGATATCTTGCGATCATGTACGGGTTATATCTGCTGATTCAACGGACCGTGGGGCGATCACTTCGGTACCGTCCCGCCGATTACCAGTGGCGGTTTGGACTGGGCCGGCTGGCGGTGGCGGTGTTGGTCAGCCACATCGTGTATGCGCGAGCCCTGCTCACCGCGATGGTCCGTCGCCACGTCGCTTGGCGCGGCATCACGTATCACATCCGAAGTTCCTGGAACGTGCGGATGCTCGAGTATCGACCGTATGTCGTGGACTCGGCGACCCTGACTATGCCCGCGCCGGAACCGCAGGTTTACCGCCCCGCGAAGGCGGCATAAGCGGAATTGGCGGCGACAAGCATTCCAAAGTTTGGGATGCTTCGATGCGACTCGCCGATGACCGGTTAAGGCAACCGTCTTTCACGGAGCGATTGCCACCACAGCTGCGCACCCCGCAGGATCGGAAAGGCGAGGCAGCTTCCCAGGCACCAGGCGAAGGTGACCGCGGCGAAATTCGCGGGACTTCGATCGCTGGTATCGCTGTTCAAAAATCCCAGCGTGAAACACGTCCAAAGGCCAATCACCTGGATTTCGTACAGCAACCATGCAGTCCAACGGGAATCGCGTTTCACCAAGAATATCAGCACAGCGGAGGTGACGAACGCAATTGCCAGGCCTCCCACCGGTCCGCTACGCAAATGAATGAAGGGGAGATCAATATTGTTCATTAGAAAGCCGACCATCCCGACCAGATAAGCCAGCCCCCAGAGCACTGCCAGAAACACCAGCGGTTTGCGCGATTGAATCCACAGCGTCGAAGGCCATGCAGGTTGCGGCGGCCGGCTTCTCAAAGACGCGAACCAGCGTCCCAACGTAGCCGGGATCAAACGGCCGCTTGCGCGCACCCGATCCAGTGCGGGGCCGAGGCGACTGGGGGCGGGGGCCTTCGAGACGGCGGACGAAGGTTTGGCCCGCGCGGGTTTTGGCTTCGCTTTCAGCAACGAATCGATGCCGTCCATCAACAGCTGCAATTGATTCTTCGAATCGCGGCCGGCGCGAAATTCCGCCGCGTTGCGGTACGCCAACCCGTGCAGCGTCTCCGGCAATGCAGCGACGGCGGGCATGTCGGCTTTGTCGATGAGCAGCGGAATCACGGAATTCCGCGATTCAGTCCCGACTCGATCTCGACGCGGACGACATCCGTCGAGAATCGATCCGGCGCGTTCCGTCCGCGAGATTCGCGCCCGACCAGGCGCTGCCGATCACCGCCAGCATCACGTCGCATTGCGAGACTGCGGAGTCGATGTGGTCGCGGAAATCGATCCCGAACGGGATGTTATCAATGTCCAGATAAACGGACTGACGCCCGAACCGCTCCTCCAGCTTGTCGCGCAACATCAGGGCGATGTATCCGCTGTCGTCTCGGCGGTACGAAATAAAGATTTTTGCCATCAGACAGCAGCCAGGCTAATCGTTTTTTCAACGGTCGGCCCGATTATACCTGCCTTACCCCCCACGCAATAGATCTTGCCGTATTCTCGACGTTTGATCGTTCTCCGTCCGTTCTCGACAGAAAAAGCGGACGGATCAATCAAGCCTGATATCAAATCGCTCATTTTCCAGCCGATCGGCGCGCCGGGCGGCCTGACCTCCGCGCATCGAGTTTTTCGAGAGTTCAATTTTTCGCGGAGTTTGGGAAAAACTTCGGAGCCTCTTTGGTGTTTCACCTTGAAGAGGACTACAACAGACCGGCATCATGGTGAAAACTGATCCTGGTCAAGATTTATGGGCCGAAACTCTTCGGCCTGATCCTGATCCCTCACTGAATTGATCACTTCGCACCCATAAACGCTTTTTCACGCGTTGATTTCCATGTACTTCCTCAGCGAAACCATCCGGACAGTCCGGCTGGCCTTGAAGGCCTTGATGCTGCACAAGCTGCGCTCAGGGCTGACGATGCTGGGGATCGTGTTCGGCGTGTTTTCAGTCATCGCCATGCTGGCCATCGGCGAGGGGGCCAGCTACCAGGCTCAGCAACAGGTGCTGGCTCTCGGCGCGACAAATATTATCGTCCTCAGCATCAAGCCGCCGAACGATTCTCAAAGCACCGGCGGCGGTGGCATGCGTTCGGGCATCACGGCCCTGACCTATGGTTTGCTCCGGTCGGATTATCGGCTGCTGACCGAGACGCTGCCGACCATCGACGGGGCGATGCCGATCCGGGAAATTCCCAGCGAGGCCCGGTATCTGAGAAAGATGTTGAATGTGAGGTTGGTCGGCTGCACCCATGAATACATGGACTTGAATCGCCTGGAAATGCAGCAGGGCCGGTTTTTGACGGATCGAGATCAGGACGAGATTGCGAACGTCTGCGTGCTCGCCGCGGAGACCGCCCGCGAATTGTTTCCCTTTTCAGACCCGCTGAATGAACCGGTCCTGGTCCGAGGGGCCCGGTACAAAGTGGTGGGGGTGACCCGGGAACGAACTGCCTCGGCGGCCGTCGGCGGCAGCCTTTCCGGGCAAGAATTCAACAAGGACGTTTACATCCCGCTCCGGACCCTGCAATCGCGCGTCGGCGACCGGATCATCAATCGACTGAGCGGCTCATTTTCAGTGGAACAGGTGGAACTCAATCAGATCACGCTCAAAGTTCGCGACTTGAAGGACGTGCTGCCGACCTCCGAAGTCGTCCGGGAATCATTGACCCGAACTCATCCGTTCAAAAAAGACTGGGACGTGGTGGTGCCGTTGGAATTGCTGCGTCAGGCCGATCAGATCCGGCAGATCTTCAACATCGTGCTGGGCTCGATCGCGGCGATCAGTCTGGTCGTTGGCGGAATCGGGATCATGAACATCATGCTGGCGACCGTGACCGAACGGACGCGGAGATCGGCATCCGCCGCGCGGCGCAGGCGGCTCGTCAGCGGGACATCATTTACCAGTTTCTCACCGAGACCGTGGTGCTCTCGAGGCCAGCGGCGTGATCGGCGTGTGCCTGGGACTGCTCACGCCGTTGACGTTCTCGGGAATTCAATGGGTCGTTCAGAATATGGTGCTTGATCACGCCACGGCCTCGTCCTGCGCTGGGGCAGATGTTTTCCGACATGCAGCCGCGGATCGCGATGTGGAGCACTCCGGTGGCCTTCGGCATTTCGGTGGCGATTGGAGTCGTCTTCCGGGCTGTATCCGGCTTTAATCCGGCCGCGCTGGATGGATACGATCGAAGCGCTCCGGCACGAATAGGCGACCGGGACAATCGTCCGGACAGCGAAACTTCGGGCGACGCCGACAACTCGGTCAGCGATTCGCCATCGGCAGGAGATTCGGGGCGACCTTCCCGATCGGTGATTTCCAAGTCGCCGATTCCCATACGGCGTGATAAACTGTTTTGGCGACATGTGCGGGCGTGACAGGCTTGTCGGCGGGATATTCCGCCAAGCGATCGCTGGAACCGTAGGTTTGTCGCTCCGCGGACTCCCCCGCCGACGAGAACGTCGGTCAAGCAGTGAGTCCAATGATCACGACCAGCTCCCGTTTTGCCGCCCGAGCGAACATCGCCGATTTTGGGCGTCCGGCCCATTTCGCTGGTGACCATGAGCAGCGTGGAGTCGAGGGAGGTTTCGCTGCGCCCAGGTCCTCGATGAGCGGCGAAGAAACCACGTCGAATTCCGGAAGAAAGGTTCTCCTTCAGGCAACTGAAGTTGTTGCCATGGGTGTCCCCCAGCCGCCGCCGCTATAGCATTTTTCGGAACGATTAAATCTTCCGACAAAAGACCGTGATGAACAGCACGCCGATCTCGACGAGTCCGGCGGGCCGCGAGCAGACTCATCGCGTTGACCGAGTCTCCATACCGCGCGACGTTTCCGGAGATTCCTGGGCCACGTCAAAGGCGCTCATCGCCTGCGATGAGGCGAGGAGTAAAATCGCCTTGATCCTGCACTGGGTGTTCCAGGTCGTGACGGTCGAGAGACGATCAGGTCCCGGCGAGCGGCGTCAAATTTCGTCAATAACTCCTGCCGGGAAAACAACCGACGCGACAGGACGTCGCTGGACAGCACGAGATCCGGCCTTGAATTCGGTCGTCTGTTTCCGATTTCCATAGACATAAAGCAGGTCGGTGGATTCCGGGATTTCCCCGCGAACTGGCCCGGGCAGGTGTACGGTATGGCTGGGTTTCAAGGCATCGTGATGGCGCGGGCACTCCTTCGCGTTGCGGGCGTTTGGCGGCGACCACGCAGCCGATATACGGCCAGTCATCGGGAAATGGCGTGCGATTATTGCCCAGCGAAATAAACGACGGGTCAGGCACATGTCCCGTGAGATTGTGATAGTACCCGGCGTGGTGATCGTTCGTATTGACCGTTCCGCCGACGGAATTGATCAACGCCAGATGATGAGCCTGGCGGGCCAGCAGCCGGGAGATGCTCGCATAACGTGAGCTCCTGAAGCCGTCGTGGCGATTGGCTGAAATTCGCCACGGTACTCCAGCGGGAGCGTGGGGCTTCATGTCCCAGGTGTCGATGTGCGGGAATGCGCTCGCAGAAGAAAGAACAAGATCGTCGACTTCGCGGGTGGTCGTGAAGCCGACGGCGGAACCGCTGGAGAGCGCGGCGAGATGACATCGAGCCCGGCGAGACCGGTCGCGGACGCCACCAGAAAGTCCCGGCGGGGAAGGCTGCGATTGGGCCAATGAACGTTGGGTCGCATCAGGGCCTGAATATCGGGGAAATCGGCCAGGTCGCGCGAGGTGTCAGTTCGGAATGATCGCCCGTAAGTTGAGAGCCGGAAGGAGGCTTCCGCGTTTCAAAACTCTTCCATATCAATGAATGTAATATAACAGAACTTCCCTGCGAAAGTCCGAGGGGAGAATCTCGGAAATTGGCTGAATCTTGGAATCCTGACGAAGCGGTTCGGCCGGAAAAATCATTGGAAACGGCATCTCCCTCCTCCGGACGGCAAATCCGGAGACCCTCTGCCGGACAAAATCAGGCGAGGCTGGCGAGACTGGCGTGACGTGCGGTGATCGGAGGAAAGGCTTCACCGCAGGCGGACCACACAGTCAGGCGGATGGCTGGGAAAGGTAAGACTCTCCATGCACGACCGACACATCGCTCATCCAGGCGATGCAGGCGTAGTGCGCAAAGTATTTTTCAGCGACGAGATTCAAGATTTTGACGGCAACCGTTTCTTGGACGATGAAATCAATCTGCGCATTGTTTCCCCCGGACATGCCGTGTCGTGCACCGCGCGAACCGCTTCCTTGAATCACGATCGACGAATAAACCGGATGCGCCCAGGCCAGCCCTTCGGATTGAATCTGGTCTCTTCTAAAATTTCTTCCGCAATAATTGTGACTCGCTTGAGCGAAGTGAAACTCATGATTGACCTCTGGCGAACGAAACGCGATCGTGGCGATGCCTGTGATCATGCCATGTTTTCCGCGTTTTGAGTATCGCGAATCGCCAGGACAGTGGCTGCGTCAAGCGACCGGCTGTCCGCTTGCTGTGCGCAACTGGCTCAAGTTGGTGTGGAGGCGGCCTCAATCGCCCGGGCGCAGCACCTCTCGACGGAGGGTTAAGGATGGTCGTGCAAGCGCACGAAATGGCGCATCGATATCCTGGCTGACCTGGAACAGCCCCTGTGTGCGATCTAAATCAAGATCAGATAGAGCACGAAGACAAAGGCCAATACGAGGCCGAGCATGGCGGGCGAGCGCAGGGTGGCGGCGATCCCCGCTTGATAACCGACAGAGAACATGCCCAGGACGGCGAGGCCATCGAAATTCCCCAGATGACGATGGGAGATTCGATTTCGAAGCCCGATCAAGATGCGTTTTGCGTGGATGTCGATGAGGTGATTCAGCGACTCCACGAACAATCCGCCAGAATGGAGTCCGGGCTATCCGCGACCGCCGCCGTGGTTTGCGTCCAGAGGAGTGCATGCAGTTCGCCCGGGCGGGCCACCGCGGCTGTCGTCTGTCCTTGCTCGACTCCCCGCAAACGGACTTCGACGTATTCGCGAAGCAGGTCCCTGATGGCAGACCGTTGCGGTTCGGGCAGAAGTCGGCTCGGAGAGCTGTTCCGACGGCGTTGAGGAGTTCTCCAGGACGACTTGTCGGCGCAGATCAAATCGAGTTGCCGCCAGATTGAACGTAAACCAGCACGAGCAGCAATAACCCGAGAATGGATCCGACAGCGAGCCACGGGAGACTCGCGTTCTTCGGCGGCCGCGCTTGCGATGCCGCCATCGGCCAAAGCGGTACCCGCCCTCCATGGCGAAACCGAGAAGAGGCGTCCGCTGCGAGAAACAGGGCCCCTAAGGGCGCCTGATCCAGAAGTTCCGTGGTCACGAATGATTCCTGCGATCAGAGGATGATGGAGCCCGTACCCTGAGTTGGCCCGGCCGCGTTCTTGGGGAAGCGCCCAGGACAGGTCAAGAATCGAATGTTGTGACTGGTCACGCGGACGGGAAAAATGCTCAACGACTCATGGGCCGACCTGGGAGCGATTATAGCCGGTCGGATGTTGGATGGAGCGTCACCTGGATTTTAACGGTCGCGGATTGTCGCCGTGAGGAAATTTCGGACGAACTCACCGGAGTGAACAGGAGGACGGACACGCCGACCAGACGGAAACATGACTCCTCGCAAAGCCCCTGGCGAAAGCCGAATTCCGTCGCCCAGATCCAGACGCACGAGTTCCGAGTCTGGCGCTGAGTCAACCCTTCCCACTCCCGGATATCCGAATGCATCGATCAGCAGATCCATTCCCAGTACCACGCGTACAAAATCGAGCAATGTTCCGCGCACCACTTGGCGGGAAAGGCGGCGGCCGAGATCACATGGCCGACGAAAGTCGGGCTCTCAAACAGATGAAAGTATGCCGCCATGAAAATGAGGGCGGCGTCGACAGGAAGTACAGGATCGGAACCAACGAGGCGGCAAGGCCCACATCCATCCCGGGGCCGTGCCAGGCAACGAACGAGACCAAGAAATCGCTCGAGGCAGGCTGTTTGATGGACGGGCATGATTTGAACTGTTTCGAGAGAGATTGACGCGAGCCGCTATTTACATAAGCATCACGGCAGGCCGACAGGACAATTTTCTGTGGTAATTCGGCCGATTACTGTGCTCGTCGCGATGAGTATTCTATTTCGCCCGACGGTCTTTTTTATGGGAATCGGTTACTGATCCGGCCTGGTATTGACCGAGGGTGTGGTTGTTGAACGCCTGCGAGACTGGGAACGCGGTTCCTCGTCGCTTGGTGACTTGGCGCCGGAATTCACGGCGGGGAGCTGATCGTTTTTGTCCACTCAGCGGAATTCGACGAGTTTTTCGTCGAGTTCGCCGTAGCCGATGAGCGTCTCGTCGTCGTCCGTGAAGTCCAGGCAGGAACGCCTCGCTGTGTTGATAGTTCAAACAGTTCTCGTCCCGTCCGCAGATCCCAAAGCCTCAGGCTGCCGGTTGGGTCGCATGAAGCGAGCGTTTTCTCGTCGGGAGTGACGGCAAGGCAGCCATTTCCGCCTCGTGTCCGCCGAGTCGCATGAGTTCGGTTTTCGTCTGCACATCCCAGATGCGAATCGAGTGGTCGGCGCCGCAACTGTTACAATCTACGCCCGTCAGGAGAAACTGTGAATTTCCGGGTCAGCGCGGTGGCCAGATGGCCAAGCATCCTCCCAGTTCCTGAAGCGTCTCTGCATCATGAAGTGCAATTCCAAAATCGCTGGACCGAGGCCAGGGCGAACGTAGTCTCGGGTGCAACCGCGATCGCATGATGATCAATCCAGATCCGCTCATATTGCCGATTGGGTAAGTTCCAGACGCCAAATTGGTTGCTCCGAAACTTCACCAAGGACCCCTTTACGCGTTCGAGGTCAGAAATTCGATGGAACCGAACTCATGCTCCGTCACGGGCACGATTTCCAACAGCTGTGGTTCTCCTGACGTGTTCCAACGGAGGATCTCATTATGGACGGTGAGCGTAAAGGCTGTCGTCGTGCCAATCGAGGTCCCGATATTCTAGATCGTCTAATGGAGCAGCCGGATCGCTCGCTCATGGCGCTGTGGAACGACGAGGATTTCCCGTTCGACAACCGGTAGACCACGCGACCATGTCGATCCGGACCGACTTCATAGTGGTGACCGCCCGGCGCGATCGGATAAAACTCTGCGGCGCGGGATTGGTGAATTTCAGCTCGAAGAGGCCGATCTGACGGTCACGAGACGCCGTGGCCAGAGTCGTTGATCGGGCGACACGGATAATCCCTGGACGGCCTGATCATGCAGCGACCAGCGGCACCGAGCCTCCCAGGCGGTTGTTTCAGCAGTCAAATCACTGGATCGCGCAACGCTGCGACGGTTCCCCCGGAGTCGCCCGCGAGGATCCATCCCTCGGCGGTGGCGTGGTCGCGAGAGAATGCACGGGGTTGACGGCCTCAGCCCGGCAGATGCGATCTCCCGTGTTTGCGTTCAGGCAGGGCACGCGGGTGAACGCGGCGAGCGCCCCACGCGTTGGCCGTCGGACCGGACCACGTCCCCACGGAATCTCCGAGCACATCCAGTTTTCGAATCAGACGCCGTTCTGAGAGATCCCTGCCGGCCGTTTTGTCGCTGCCGCAGGTCGGCGGCCGCCGCTGGTCGGGGGAGAGGGCCAGGGATTCAATCATGCCTCATGCCCGCCCGAGAGCTGCCCGAGTTTTTTCCGGATTTCAGTTCCAGCAATTCGACATTCGGCGACTTGCCGCAGATGAGAGCAAATCGCCAGCGCTTCTCCCGGTAGGCGATTTGATAAATCACCTGATCCTCCCAGACGGGCCAACAGCGCGGCGTTCCCCCGAGGGTAAGTTCCAGACGCCGACCGTGCCGTCATCGCCCGCCGTGGCCAGCCAATCGCCGTGCGGATCGAACAGGACGTAATTGATTTCCTTCTGGCCGGTGGGGATTTCCTGAATGACGCGGAAATCGGCGACCGAAATCAGGCGGACGATGCTGTCTGCCCCGCCGCGGCCAGGAGGGTTCCCTCCGGGTTGAAGCGGACCGTCGATACCGTCAGAAAATTTCTGTTTGAAGAGTTCTTTGACTCCATACGCGATTCCAGAGGTAACGCCAGGCGAATTCGCATAGGTCTGGTTCGCCGTCAGACGCTTCCTGGAACTGGCCTCAGGATTCCACCATGACGCGAATATCATTTCGTTGCCACATGGCCGCCGCGCGGCGTTCGGTGGCGTAGTAGGCGTTTCGCAAATCGGAGGCGCGGGTCTCGGCCAGTAACAGAATTTCGCTGGTCGTCCAACGCCGCGTCGCGTTCCCCGTCGTGTGCTGCGAAGACGCCGATTTTTGTTCCGCCAGCGTCTGATTGAATTCATGCACGCGGACTCCGTAGACGGTCAGCCCGCCGATCAACAAGCTGACGGCCACTGCCCACGACACCATCGTGGCTCCCAGCGGGGTGACGCCGAGCCCATTGCCACGAACGTCGGAGCCACGTTGCCGGTCGAGCCTCGACGGGTCGGCCTTGCAGGAATCGCTGCAAGTCCTCGACCAACTGCTGGGCGGAGTGATAGCGGGTTCTTTTCCAGGCCATTTCAAGCAGATGGCTTCCAGATCGCGAGAAATGAGCGGCACGACAGACGGGGCGGAGGGGGCTCGGTGTTGATCACCATTTGCGGCGTTTCAGGTCGTTCTCGCCGCGGAAGCAACGGCCGCCCCGTCAAGAGTTCATAAAATGCGGTTCCCAGTCCGTAGATGTCGGCCCGTTCGTCCACCAGCTCTTTGCGGCCGACGTGCTCGGGCGACATATTGGCCGGTGTTCCCAGGATCGATCCGGTTTGCGTCTGTTGCGGGTCATGCAACAGCTTGGCGTCCAGCGATCTGCGCCCGGCAGGGACGAAATCGCCAGTGGTTCGGCGGCGGTGGCGTGCGGCTGGGGAGCCAGCAGAATATTCGCCGGCTTGATGTCTCGATGCGGGATCTGACGGTTGTGGGCCAAGGCCACCGCATCGGCCAACTGCAGCAATGATATCTCAGCGGCCGTGCGGCTCCGCCACGGGCGGCCGATCGCCCTGCAACCAGGCTGCCAGCGAAGGTCCGGGGATATAGTCTTGCGGCAAATAACGAATCGTGCCGATCTCACCCGATTCGAACACCGTGACGATATTCGGATGCGCCAGTCCCGCAGCGGCGCGCCCTTCCGCCAGAAATCGCTTGCGCATGCTGGCTTTGAGTATCAACGCCGCTGGGGCGAGGACTTTCAAGCGACCAGACGGTCGAGCTGCGGGTCTTGCGCGAAAATACGACGCCGTGGCCCCATTCCGAGGGCCTCAAAATTGAAACGTCGAACTGATCACGCTGGGCTCCCCGGGCGACAAGCTGGTGAAGTTCGATCTCGCTGTCGTCCGTTTCCTTCGAGGATGTCGCGGACCATTTGGTCGCGGACACGGTGTTCGGCAAACTCGCTGTTCCTGGCGAGAACTTAAAGTGCTGATACACCGTCCGCAAGTGGATTTGAATCTCGGCCAGCAGTCGCTGTTCTTCAGGGGTCAAAATCGCGGATTGCTGATTCACGCACGTCCCCCGATCTCCCTTCCCGCAGATCGGTATCAACGCCTCCAGCAAGAGAGCGGCGAGCCGCTCGGGGCCTCCGCATCTTTGTCCGCTGGATCGAGCTCGTGTGACATGTTGCTTGAAGAGTTTCGACTCGGACTTGCCGGTGCCAAGTGAGTTCCTGCACGGCGTCGGGCGTCCTTCCTCCTGAAATTTCCCCTGGCTGAGGAAAACCGACGCAAAATTCGACTTTCCGAGCGAGAGTCCGGAAGATCTTGGCGGAGAAGATGCGGAGCAAAAACGCCCACGTCGCCGTGCAACAGTGGCGACTTGATCCATCGCCTACAGGGAATTTCTTTGACAGCGAGATCAGGGCGAATGGGCAGAAATCGACGAGTCGACGAACCCGCGACATGCGACTCAAAACACCTGAGGACAGAGCCCGGGCGCATCTATAATCGGCCTGGCCGATGGCCGGTCAATGAGACGCGCTCCGACCAGGCGGGGCGGCTGGTGATTTCCTTGAGCGGGCCGGAATGGAGTCTCCCCGATGCTGAACGCCTGTCTGTCGGTCCCGATGGACCTCTCTCACGAACCGCTGCCTGACTCGCCGCCGCCGATGACTGAAACGACGGTCTGCTGTGACGGTCGCCAGCGTGAACTCGGGGCTCGCGTGACAGAACGCTCCGATGAAGAATTGATGCGGCAATTTCAGAATGGCAGCCACGAGGCTTTTGCAGAGTTGCATCGCCGCTACGAACCCCAAGTCCTGAAATATGCGATATGGTGGGTGCACGACGTCGTCGCCGCGGACGACATCGCGCAAGAGGCGTTCCTGTCTCTCGTCAAAGCCGCTGTCGATTTCGACGCGAGCCGGCCGTTTCGTCCTTGGTTTTTGAGGGTACTCCGGCTGCGTTGCCTTCAGTTCACCGATGCCGAGCGGAGACGGGAGAGAAAACGGCGGCGACTGGCCCAGCTCATTCCCAGTCCCGACCGCAATCCTACGGTCAATCAATTGATGGTGGATGAGCGCAGATTTCACGTTTGCAATTCCGTTCGCAATGCGCTTCGATTCATCCCGGAACAACGCCGGAGACTGGTCGTGCAGCACCTTGCCGAGGGGCTGACCTTCCGGGAAATCGGCGAACGAGAAGGGTTTTCCAGACAGCGATGCCACCAGTTGATTTCGAGAGTTGTTCTCCATTTGAAGGATCAGCTTGCGGAATTCTCTGACAGCCGATTCACCCTTCCCTCGCCGACGGCTCACAGCGTGAAAGGGGGTGTCTGATGTTGAATTCGCATCAAAACTCCGATGGCGCGACAGCGGCGGATGCCGATTTTCCTGAAGGCCGGAACAGCGAATTCCAGGATCATTTTCCCGATGCCCCACAGTTCGTGCCTGAGAGGCACGCATTCACCCTGACGCTGCCAATCCTTCCGCCGCCCTTTTCTTCGCCGATATCGGTCAGGTTTGGCGTGAAAAAGTATCGACGATGGAGGAATATCCTGCGGGGTGAATGCCAGCGGTGTTTCTACTGCGGAAGGACGGTTTCCCTCAAAACATCCGCCCTTGATCACATCTTTTCTCGATCCCGGGGCGGTGGTAACCATCCGAGTAATTTGCGTCTGGCGTGCCATTGGTGCAACAACCTGAAGGGCAATCTGACCTTGGAGGAATACGCTGGAAAACTGGAAAGGATGGCCCGGCGAATTCGTGATCTCGCTGAGGCGGTCTCTGTGGAAGCGGAATTGACCATCAATGGAAATTCAGTGTTGATCTTCACAACTCCTGACGAGGGTGTTTCGCAAGATCACCAATTGATCTACGGACCGCGATTGCCAGTTGTTGTTGCGGAGCGTTGCAAATCTACTAATGGCGAATTGGAGAGGCCGATCCGGTCACTCAGCACCAAATCGCAATTGATGGCCAACTCTCCGTTTTATTGCCAACTGCCGGGCGAGTACTTGGGGCAAGAACCACGGTTCGGTCGACGATTACGCTCGCCTGGTTCGTGGCCCGCAGAAAACTTGCGTGTCGGAAGTGCCAAGGTGCAATCGCCGCAGTTTCACGCGGAGCGAGAATCGCGGCGTCGGCGGCGGTTCAATCCCATCGTAGCGAAGCCACGGAAGTTGTAATTACCGCCGATCCGTAGCGGATCGGTGGTGAAATCATTGATCGCCCGCGATCATTTCGGCTGCGGGGCGTTTATTTTACGGACCCAGGAAAAATACCTTTTAAGGGTATTCACGGAGCATACACAATAAGGTATATTTCCGTCGTGATGGAACATCATTGCGACCGAAGATTTCAATGACTGGCTTGCCGGCCTCAGCACCGAAACGCAGGCTGCAATCGCCGCCAAGTTGCTCCTGCTCAAAACGTTCGGCCCGTCTCTCGGCCGTCCGCACGCTGAGACACTCGAAGGATCGAAACATCATAATATGAAAGAACTTCGGGCCAGCACGGCGGACGAGGTATTGCGAGTCGCGTTCGCCTTCGACCCGCTGCGGACCGGGGTTGTCTTGTGCGGCGGAAACAAGTCTGGCGTCAGCCAAAAGCGTTTCTACAAGCAACTGATTGCCAAAGCCGACAGCCTGTTCGACGATCACCTGAAGAGCCTGGAGGGTAAAAAGAAATGAAGACAGTAACGCTCAAGGAAATGATGACGAAGACCATCTCGAAGGAGGCCCGGGGGATGGCGGAAGAACAGTACAAGGTGCTGCTAAAAGAAGTGCTGGTCAGCGAACTTCGCAAGCTGACTGGGAAGACTCAAAAGGAAGTTGCCGACGCGTTGGGGATTAAACAGGCCAACGTCTCGAAGTTGGAGAACCAGTCTGACATGCAGATTTCAACGCTCCGGCGGATCATCAACGCACTAGGGGGTGAACTCGACATGCTGGTTCGGCTTCCGGATGGCAGCGAACTGATCATCGAACTGAAAGGCAAGTCGAGAAAGGCGGTGAAGAAGAAAAAACGCCTGGCAGCGGTCAAGCCGGTGCGGGTTTGACGCGGCACAGAACCGGGCGGAGGACTGAGGAGCAATAATGAATCCTGCCAAGCGGAAGGCGATTGAAGCGGCGGGCTGGAAAGTCGGGGATGCCGCCGATTCCTGGAAATGAGCGACCAAGAACTCCGGTTGCTGGAATTAGCAGGCCACGCACATATGTCAGAATCACAAATTGCCGCTGACTGGATACTCCAAGCGTCGACCAACGAGGAACTGCGGTCCCGGATCAAGAGCTATCTGGACGAACAGCGTTTCAACCTGCCGCTCTGGGAATTGTGCCACGATGGAGGCCGGCCGGAAGTCATAGAGATTTCGGTTGATCACGTCGAGCGGGTCGGAAAGTCAGTTTCCGCAGTCGCCACCGTTGAATTCCTTGAGGCAGTTCCCGCCTCATGCGGAGTGAGAACGAACCGAGATAAGTCGTGCACGCTGCGAGTGGAAGCTGAGGGCGGCGAAATTCGTGTGTCGGTGGAGAGCGAACTTTGGGACGGGATAGAGCGGGGTGAGTGGTGAGTGGTGAGTGGTGAAGCGGGGCTGGGTCGACGTCAGGGCGAAACTGCCAGCGAAAAGCTTGTCATCGGGGAACAACACTGTGCAATCGGTCGACAGCATGTTCCGGCGAGTGCGGGCTGACGCATGGGGCGAGTCACAGAGCCATTCCTCGGAATGACCGACATGCTGATCACCTCGTTGCCTGATTGGCAGGCCACCAGCAGGACCATAGGCATGCGGAGCGGTAATACGGATCGCCGCCATGATAGCCGAATTCCGCGTAGTTTCCCCAAGCCCCACCGTTGTCGCAAAATGCCTGTTATCCACCGTCTGCGGAATCTTCCAACGCTAGCCAGCCCGCGAATGCAACCATGAAAGAGCCGTCGTGTGCTTCATTGCAAGTCTCCGGGGAGTATGAGGCTTCGCATTTGCTCCGCCGATGTCGTCTGCTTGGTCGCCAGATGATATTAAACTCATGCACCGATGCGACCGGCTTGGAAACCTCAAATTGGTGATATGCTGATTCTCACCACGGGCTAGGGTAGCTCCCGAACGCCGGATGTTCCACCGGTTGCCCGCTGGTTTTTGATGCTGGAACGCCTCGCGGAACAATGATTCTGGCCTTCCGGTCTGCCTACTGTGGGCGACCAGATGACCACGAGCGATGGGGGGTAACTACTCGGCAACAAGCCTGAAATCGGTAGCACGACGAGAATCTGAGCGGGGTGGCGGGCTGCAAGCTGGTCGCTCCGCTCGTGCGTTTTGGGCGATGCAGCCGTTTGACTCAATTCGCACCTCTTTTGGTCAGCTTATTCGTTTTGTTGCGAAATAACGCAACAACTGGTTCGCGTTATTGCTCGATTCGACCATTTTTTGAGAAATGGTTGCAACTCCTGATGAAACCATCAGGCTTCGAGTTGCCCGAGGTTTCCGTATCACTATTCGCAGCGCTTTGAATCGCCCAATCTAGGGCAAAAAAACGCAACAAGCTCCAGATTACGAGAGTTGTAATTCAATCCCCCCATCGGAGCGATCATGCCTGCTCTTGCCGACGCCTTGCCGCTCTCTCAAGCGGCACGCCAAATATTCCCCAAAAACCGCAAAGGCACGCCGCCGCACCACTCGACCGCACTACGGTGGATATATCGAGGCGTGATCGGCGCGAACGGTCAACGCGTGTTTCTTCGCGCATTCAAAGTTGAGACCGCAACATATGTTTAGCCGGCCGATGTTGAGCAGTTCGTTACGGCGGCGGGCGATGGCATGCCAGCGGCGGATGGCGGCATGATGAAACCGGCCACAGTTCGAGTACTACAGTTCCACTTCCCTGAATGGCGAACATCTGCCTCTATAGTGGCAGCGTTGGGCGATGAGTTGATGGCGCCGGCATCATTCGGAAAAGGCGAGCATGACCGCCGGGATCCGGCTGCGGCGCAGGATGAGCGCGACCAGCAGCGAACGGACTTCTGGAACCGTCAGCGGGATTAAGTTCTCGAGCCTTTTTTTCGTCGCGAAGAATGCCGGACCTGAGCGGGACGACCGTCAACACCGCCAGCAGCAGCATCGACAGCGTGATGTGTCGATACCAGCCAATCCAGCAACGGAATTCGTATTCATTCAGTCCCGTCAGTTGCTTGGCTTGTTCGAAGCATTCCTCAATGGTCCAACGGCGACCGGCGATCTGGACGATTTGCTTCAAACTGGTGCCGTGCGGGGCCTGCGTGAAATAGTGCGCCACCTCTGACGGATCGCTGAGCGAACGACGGACCAGCCAACCGCGTCGCCAGCCCTCGTCTTCCGGACTGGGCCACGTCACCAGCGCCCAGTCATAGAGCCGCTCCCCCTTGGCTCCCGATCCGCACGACAGATGTTGCCAAGCCTCCGCGGGAATGCGTGGCAGGTGTTCCGAGACTTTCGTGTGACGCCCTTGCCAGAACAGATGCGTGGCTGACGAGATCGCCACCACAGAACCCAGCCCCAATTGCTCGCAGCAGCGGCGAAACTGGTAGTCGCAACCGTAGACTTCATCGGCGGCCACCCAGCGGGCAGGAACGCTGGCCTGTTTCGCCCGCTGGAGCATCCGTCGGGCCAACTGCGGCTTGGTGGCGAACGCGACCTCATCGGGAATGTGAGCTTCCCGGCAACGCGGGCGATCGTCCGTCCAGGCCTCTGGCAGGTACAACTCGCGATCCAGCAGCGTGTGACCTCGAGGTGTCGCATAGGCCAGAAAGACGCCGATCTGACAATTCTCGATCCGACCCGCCGTGCCGGAATACATCCGGGCCACGCCGGCGCTCTTGATTCCCTTCTTCAAGAACCCGGTTTCGTCGATGACCAGCACGCATCCTCGTGGCCGAGAGGCTCGACGATGTAACGCGCCAGATCATCACGAACGTCGTCCGCACTCCCCTGCGAACGGGCGATGAAGTGTCGCAGATTCTTGGGGGTTTCGTCCCCCAGGTAGTCTGCCAATTGCCAGCTGTTTTTGCGATCGACCTGAGCGATCAGCCCCTGCCCATCGCGCGGCGCGCGTTGCCGAACCTCCGGCCGGCCAAACCGCGGAGCGAGCTCGGCGCACACCCGCTCCCGCTCACCCCCCCAACGCCGAACGTCCTGTTCCGACACATCCCCCGCCATCTGGCCGCCCTTCCCGGCAAGATGTACAACAATCAGAGATTTCAGGGCGGTGGAACTGTAGTACTAGCTCTTAGCTCTTAGCTCTTAGCTCTTAGCTTTCAGCCATTTTCAGGCCGACGCCGAGCGAGCCTGCTGTTTCCGTTCCTGTTCCGTCAGGCGGATTTTCCGCAGGCGAATGACCTGGGGCGTGACTTCGACGTACTCGTCGTCTTCGATGTATTCGAGCGCCATTTCCAACGACATGCGGCGCGGCGGTTTCAGGATGATGTTGTCGTCGTTGCCCGCCGATCGCACGTTGGTCAGTTTCTTTTCCCGGATCGGATTGACGACCAAGTCGTTGTCGCGCGAATTCTCGGCGACGATCATCCCTTCATAAACTTCATCGCCCGGTCCCACGAACATCTCGGCGCGCTCTTGCAGCTTGAACAGGGCATACCCCACCGCTCTACCACGTTCCTGCGAAATCATCACGCCGTTGGCCCGGTGAGGCACTTCCCCTTCCACGGGCTTATACGCTTCGAACCGATGATGGACGATCGCCTCGCCGCGCGTCGCGTTGAGCAACCGCGTGCGAATGCCGATCAGACCGCGCGACGGGATGCTGAATTCGACATGCGTCGAACCGGTGGCATTCGCCGTCATTTCAACCGTCGTGCCGCGGCGATTCCCGACGATTTCCATCACGGGGCCGACGTCCGCCGTCGGCACGTCGACTTCCAGGATCTCAAACGGTTCGTGCCATTTGCCGTTGATCTGTTTGCGAATGACCTCCGGCTTGCCGACCGACAACTCGTATCCTTCGCGACGCATCGTTTCAATCAGAATCGAAAGATGCAGCACCCCGCGTCCGGAAACCTTGAAGGCGTCCTTCTCGGCGAGTTCATCCACCCGCAATGCCACATTCGATTCGAGTTCTCGCATCAACCGCGCACGCAGGTGACGGCTCGTCAGAAACTTTCCGCCCCCCGGTTGACCGGCCAGCGGCGAAGAATTGATGGTGAATGTCATCGAGATCGTCGGCTCATCCACGCTGATCCGTGGCAGCGCCGCCGGTGCGTCCGGAGAAGTGACCGTGTCGCCGATTTCCGGCTTCTCGAGTCCCGTCAGCGCGACAATGTCGCCCGCCGTGCCGATTTCCACCGGCGTACGACCGAGTTTGTCAAACGCCTCGACCGTCACCACTTCATCAGACACCAGCTTGCCGTCGGCCTTGGTCAGCACGACCTTTTGCCCCGGCTTGACCGACCCGCTCACGATTCGCCCCGTGGCGATCCGACCGACGAATTCCGAATAGGACAGCGACGTGACCATCATTTGCAGCGGACCATCGGGATTGGCCTTCGGTCCAGGAACACGATCGAGAATCAAATCCAGCAACGGCGTAATGGAATCTCCGAAGTTCTCGGGATCGTGCGTCGCAAAACCGGCGCGCCCGCTGGCAAAAATGTACGGGAAATCGAGCGTGGCGTCATCCGCTCCCAACTCCACGAACAAATCGAATGTTTCCGAAAGGGCATCCTGAGGCCGGGCGTCGGGACGGTCAATCTTGTTGACCACGACAATCGGTTTCAGGCCGACTTCGAGCGCCTTTTTCAAAACATAACGCGTTTGCGGACGAGGGCCTTCAAATGCATCCACCAGAACCAGCGCGCCGTCCGCCATTTGCAGCACCCGCTCGACTTCGCCGCCGAAATCGGCGTGGCCGGGCGTGTCGATAATATTGATCTTCACCCCGTCGTACATCAGGGCGATATTCTTGGCGAGAATGGTGATGCCTCGTTCTCGTTCCAGGTCATTGGAATCGAGAATGCAGTCCCCTTGAAGCTGAGACTCGCGGAATTGTCCGCTGGTCCGCAGCAGACAGTCCACCAGCGTCGTCTTACCATGATCGACGTGGGCGATGATGGCGATATTTCGTAAGTCGTTTCTTCGCATGATCTTGCTTGCCAAAAACTACACGGAGGGTTCAGGCGGGCGAACATCGAGTCTGCGTCGGCCAGTCCACGGGATCAACCATCCTTAACGTCCCGGCGGCACTGACGCAGTGGAGAGATTCGCCAGTTTACTCGACAACAGTCATTTCGGGAAGCCGATTTTCGCGAAATTTCACGGCGCCCGAGCGATTGTACCCAAACCAGGTGGCGGAACCTGACGGCTCACGGAAACCGTCGGCCAACCAAAACTTAAGACCAGCAGCCAAGTCTCATAACGAGGCCAAGGGGCCATGCAACCCCCGCATTCGCTTCCAAACTTGTCCGTTAATTTCTGTTTAATCTTCGTCGGGGCGAGCGCGATTCGCCCAATGGCCCGTTGAATCACCACCATGGATCCAGACCCCTTTCTGGTTCCAATCGAGATGAGCCCGGACATCGGCCGCGGCATAGCGAAGCGTCAACCCGCAACGCCGGCGCTCGGAGTCGTTGGCCTCCGAGCCGTCGGCATAACAAATCCGCGTGGAACGACGCTTCGCCGGCCTTCAGAATGTCGTCCACGAAATGACCGTACTGTTCGACGTTCTCAATCGTCTGGTTGAGGACGTTGTGTTCCTTGGCATCGCTGGGGCGGAAAGTCATCGCACCAAAATGGTGGGATCCGCTGACGAATCGCATGCAGGCATTTTCCACGTCGGCATCGTCAATGGCCAGCCAGCAGGTCACGGCCTTGGATGGGGTTAACGGCCAATAACTGGCGTCCTGGTGCCAGGCGACCTGCTTCCCGTCATGCGGCATCTTGCAGAAAAAATGAGAGCCCCAGCCGATGACGTTGTCGCCGAGCAGATCGCGGACTACCGCGCCGATCTTTTGATTCGTGAGCATGTCCCAGACACGCCCGTATTTCAGATGAGCCGAGCTGATCGAATAGCTGTCTCCGCCGGCGGCGACGACTTTCGCGAGCAGGTCATCGAAATACTGGCGAATGCCGGCGATTTCTGCATCGGTATAAATTCGGATGCCGCGAATGTATCCCTCGCGATTGAACTGCGCAATCTGATCAGCAGTCAGCACACGGGGATGATGATTGACCGTGGGATGAAACCGAAGGTCGCGCGGCAGACTGGCGAGATCGTTCTGATCGAGTACGGCGCGGAAATCGGTTTTGAGCGGAGCGGAAGCAGACATGCTGGGATCGCCTGTTCAAGAGTCGTAATCGGCGGAAGATATCGAATCGAAACGTCATCCAGGCGGAGAGGGCCTCAGCGGCGCACTACCGGCGGTTCCAACACATCATAATCTCAAACAGCGGGGACTGCACGGAGTTCTCTAGGCAAAGTCCGCCGGCCGGGGACTGCGGAAACCATGTCCCACCCCTCCCCCGTTGACGCGTCTTGAGGTCGGCTGACCCTCGTTTCCGCGGCGCTCGCGTCGAAATCATCGCGGGCCTGCGCACGGTCCGGATTGGCGAAGCGGACGAAATTTGTGTATCACTCCATGATGCCGTAACCACGGCGAGTTTCTTCCGCCAGGATTTTGATTCGTGTTTCCTTTGCGAGATGACATTCCTTCGGTTCACACGCCGGTGGTGAACTACGGACTGATCGCGCTGTGCATCCTCGTCTCTGTCGCGCAGATGCTGTCGCCGGACGGAGGTGAACAAATCGTCCTCAAATGGGGGCTGATTCCCGCCCGTGTCGTGCGAAACGATTCCGGCCCAATGGTCGCGACGGTGCGCGTGCCGGTCGAAACGCCCCGCGGCATTCAGATCGTCCAACAGGAACAGGAGCTTCCGGCCTTGTCCGTCGCGCCGTGGATCACCGCATTCACCTGCATGTTTCTGCACGGCGGACTGATGCACATCGTCGGCAATATGTGGTTTCTGATCATTTTCGGCGACAATATCGAAGACCGATTCGGCCATGCCCCCTATCTGCTGATGTA
Organism: Planctomycetaceae bacterium; assembly: GCA_046349715.1. Taxonomy (GTDB): domain Bacteria; phylum Planctomycetota; class Planctomycetia; order Planctomycetales; family Planctomycetaceae; genus CAZDGB01. The sequence goes on from JAXMBR010000022.1 coordinate 37,163, forward strand.
CCTGGTGAGCGGACTGGCGGCCAGCGGATTGCAGATCCTCACCGATCCGTCTTCGACGTTACCGACGGTCGGGGCCAGCGGCGCCATCGCCGGCGTCATGGGTTCGTATTTTCTGTTGTACCCCCACGCGCGAGTCGTGACGCTGATTCCCTTGAGCATTATCTGGCAGACGGTGCTCCTCCCCGCGCCGATTTTTCTGGGCATCTGGTTTGTGTTTCAGATCGCTTCGGCGGCATTCACGGAACCGGGGATGGGAGGCGTGGCTTTCTGGGCCCACGTGGGCGGGTTTGCGGCCGGTCTGGGCATCACCTGGTGGGGACGCCAAGCCGGTTGGCTGGCCCCGCCGCCTCGCAGGACGCCGGCGGGTTGGTCGCACGAACATGTTTAGCGGCCAGGCCGCGGAATCTTTCTCGTTTTGATGACAAGGATGATTGGACCATGAACGGATTTGATCTCGCGACGCATGGCATCACCGTCAAGACCGTGTTGCGCAACGCCGCCCCTTCTTCGCTGTACGAAGAGGCGATTCGCTACGACAAAGGGACCACGATCTCCGATACGGGTTGCCTGATCGCCTATTCGGGGGACAAAACCGGACGCTCCCCGCAAGACAAGCGGGTCGTCAAGCATGGCGACACCGAACAGGACGTCTGGTGGGGGCCCGTGAATTACCCCCTCGACGAAACCACGTTCATGATCAATCGGGAACGTGCCAAGGATTACCTCAACACGCGCGAGCGGTTGTACGTCGTCGACGGATACGCCGGCTGGGACCCCAAGTACCAACTGAAAGTCCGCGTGATCTGCTCCCGGGCCTACCATGCGCTGTTCATGCACAACATGCTGATCCGTCCCACGCCGCAACAGCTCGCGGAATTCGGCGCCCCCGATTTTGTGATTTACAACGCGGGACGGTTTCCGGCCAACCGGTTCACGACGGGCATGTCCTCCAAGACCAGCGTTGATCTGAGCTTTCACCATCGGGAAGTGGTGATTCTCGGCACGGAATACGCCGGTGAAATGAAGAAAGGCGTTTTCACCATCGTCAATTATCTGCTGCCCAGGCAGAACGTGCTTTCGATGCACTGTTCGGCCACGGCGGACAAGGCAACCGGTCGATCGTCGATTCTGTTCGGACTGTCCGGCACCGGAAAAACCACGCTCTCGGCCGATCCCAAGCGGTACCTGATCGGCGACGACGAACATTGCTGGAGCGACGACGGCATCTTCAACATCGAAGGAGGCTGTTACGCCAAAGCCATCTATCTCTCCAAAGAATCGGAACCGGACATCTTCCAGGCGCTGCGCTTCGGCGCGGTTCTGGAAAACGTCGTTTACGACGACGCCAGCCATCATGTCGACTTCGACGATGCCAGCATCACTCAGAACACGCGCGGCGCTTATCCGATCGAGTACATGCCGAGCGCCCAGGTGCCGTGCATCGCGGAACATCCCAGCCATGTGATTTTCCTCACCTGCGACGCCTTCGGCGTGCTTCCTCCCGTCAGCAAATTAACTCCGCAGCAGGCGATGTTTCACTTTGTGAACGGCTATACCGCGAAGGTTGCCGGCACCGAAGTCGGCGTCACCGAACCGCAGGCGACGTTTTCCCCCTGTTTCGGCGGTCCGTTTCTCGTCTGGCATCCGAATCGGTACGCGGAGCTGCTCGCCGAGAAAATTCAAAAGCATAAGGCACAAGTCTGGCTGGTGAACACCGGTTGGACCGGGGGGCCGGCCGGCGTCGGTTCGCGGATTAAGCTCCCGTACACACGCGCGATTGTCGATGCCATTCATGCGGACGCATTGCGGACCGTCCCCACGCAATTCGAACCGATTTTTGACCTGGAAGTCATCTCCGCCTGCCCCGGCGTTCCCGATGATATTCTGTCCCCGCGCCAGCTGGACCGACGATTCCGCCTACGAAGCCGCTGCTAAGAATTTGGCGACTCTCTTTGCAGAAAATCATCGGCAATTCCAAGCGGGAGGCGCGCTCAAGGGTTCCATGGACGGCTGAGAGCGGGAATCGAGGCATCGCGCCCTCCACGCGAAGAAATTCAGTTTTCAGGATCGTTGAGCTCGGAACTCGGACGGCCGACATGCACATCCGACAGGCAAATCAAGACGACGCCCCGGCGTTGGCGGCCTTCTACATGCCGTCACGGAATTACGCAGCCTCGCGGAGAAGCCGGCGGAATCGCTGGCGAAAATCGCTCTCGAAAACCTCCAACATGCAGCGATCACCGGGGGATCGACTGTGTATGTCGCCGAATCCGATGAACAGGAACTCATCGGTTATTGCGCGGTCCATTGGGTCGCCTTCGTCTTTCTGACAGGAGGCGAGGCCTACGTCTCGGAATTGTTCATTCACCCCGGCCATCGCGGACAGGCGGTCGGTTCACAATTGTTGGAGGCCGTCGTCTCCGCGGCACGGGCTCGCGGCTGCGCGCGACTCTCGCTCAACAACCGTCGCGACACCGAGGCTTACACACGACAGTTCTACGCCAAACAAGGATGGACCGAGCGCGCGAGATCATGGCCAATTTCGTCTATGCCCTGGAGTAATGCAGCCTCAATTCAACGATCGCACTGCGACCGCTGCTTTCGACATTCAGATTTCGACATTCGACATTTCCGAGAACATCATGCCCACGCGCATCACTCGCCTCACCACCCATGACCTCCGGTTCCCCACGTCGCAGACGCTCGACGGCTCGGACGCCATGAACCCCGATCCCGATTACTCCGCCGCCTACGTGATTCTGGAAACTGATCGCCCCGACGGAATTTCCGGCCATGGCATGACGTTTACGATCGGCCGCGGCAACGAACTCTGCGTCGCCGGCATCGAATCGCTGGCGCCGCTCGTGGTCGGACAAACGCTGGAGTCGTTCACAGAAAACCTGGGCCAATTCTGGCGGCGGATCACCGGCGACAGCCAGTTGCGCTGGGTTGGTCCGGAGAAAGGGGTCATTCATCTTGCCGCGGCGGCCGTCGTCAATGCCGTGTGGGATTTGTACGCCAAGGTGGAAGGCAAGCCGTTGTGGCGACTCGTCTGCGAGATGACGCCCGAAGAAATCGTCCGCTGCATTGACTTCCGCTATCTGACCGACGCATTGACCCCCGAGGAAGCGCTGCTGATTCTGAAACGGCAGGAATCCACTCGGTCCGAACGAATCGCCCACTTGGAGCGAGACGGCTATCCGGCCTATACAACCTCTGCCGGCTGGCTGGGGTATTCCGACGACAAATTGCGGCAATTATGCCGTGAGAACCTGAAGTTGGGCTGGAGCGTCTTCAAGATCAAAGTCGGCCGCGACCTGGAAGACGATCTGCGCCGCTGCCGGATCATCCGCGAAGAAATCGGCTGGGACAACCGCCTGATGGTGGATGCCAACCAGGTGTGGGATGTTGATCAGGCGACGGAATGGATGCAACATTTGGCTCAATTCCGCCCCTGGTTCATCGAAGAACCGACCAGTCCGGACGATATACTCGGGCACCTCGCCATCGCCCGCGCCGTCGCACCGATCAAGGTCGCCACCGGGGAAATGTGCGCGAACCGGGTGATGTTCAAACAATTCCTGCAGTCGGGCGCGATCGGCATTTGCCAGATTGACAGCTGCCGGGTCGGCGGCGTCAACGAAGTGCTGGCGATCTTGCTTCTCGCGGCGAAATTCAGCGTACCGGTCTGCCCACATGCCGGCGGTGTCGGTCTCTGCGAATACGTGCAGCATCTGGCGATGATCGATTACGTCTGCATCAGCGGGTCGCTGGAAGATCGCATCTGCGAATACTCAGCCCATCTGCATGAGCATTTCCTCGATCCCGTCGTCATGCAGAACGGCCGTTATCTGCCGCCGACCGCGCCGGGCTACAGCATCACCATGAAAGCCCGGTCGATCGCGGACTACGAACAGCGCCGGGGCGAGTGATCTCCCACCGCCCGATTCGCTTCGCCTGGGGATCAACGTATCGCGTAACGGGGACTCCCGCCGGCTACGCCATCTTGCGGCATTCTTCCGCGCATTCTCGGCAAACCTTTGCGCAGGCTGCACAATGCTTGTCATTCTTGAATTTTTCGCATTGCTCCGCACAGCGGATACAAATCTCGGCACACAACTTGGCGATGCTTTTTCCGTTCGGACCTTGGCGGCTCATTACGCTGGCGCACAACTGGCAGGCGTCCGCGCAATCCAGGCAATGCTTCAGGCACTCGGCGTGATCCTTATGCCCGGCAACCAGTTCTTCGATGCAATGATCTGAACAGGACAGGCACTCCGATTCGCATTTCTGGCATGCCTCGGCACAATGACTCCCATGTGCGTGATGATCTTCCGCCGCGGCCAGCGTCGAATTGATCGCCCACAACCCGACGGCTCCGGCAGCCCCGCCCGCCAACAATTCACGACGATTCATGATGAACTCCTTCCAAGCGCCTGGATTCTGATAACAGTCCGCCGATGCGGAAATCGTTGCTCACCAATCTCAGGGTCGTTTCAGCAAATCCGGCCCGTCGCCCGCCGTCTTTTCGTAGCCTCCTTTGCCTTTCACATACTTCGTAAAGCCCAGCTTTTCCAAATTCCGGTCCGACAGTTGTTCCTTCTTGTCGTGGCCCAGAAACGGTTTGGGGGTGAATGCCGCCGTCACCACTCTTCGCACGGAATTGCCCGTCTTCGGATGTTTCGTCAGTGCCGGCTCGCTGATCTTTTGCAGAACTTCGAACCGCTCACCGTCCGACCCGTCCGGCAGCGTTTCTTGATACACATACACAGGCATGATGTCGCAAGTCTCCCTGAAAAGCGTCACCCGAAATTATATCCGCATCAGGCAAAAAAGCTCGGATGGGAACGATTGAAGTCCCGGGTCGACCACGCTCGGGCCAGACTGGTCAGCGTCAAACCAACTCTCTCACGCCAATTCGACCACCATCGCCACGGCGTTTCCGCCTCCCAGACACAACGCCGCGACCCCGACACGTTGTCGTCGCTGGCGAAGCGTGTGCAACAGCGTGACCAGCACCCGGGCGCCGCTTGCGCCGATGGGGTGCCCCAACGCAATCGCGCCGCCATGCACGTTGACCTTCTCTTCAGACACCTGCAATTGACGCAGGCACGCCAACATCTCGACGGCAAACGCTTCATTGATTTCGAACAAGTCTACCTGATCCAGCGACAAGCCGGCACGTTGTACGACTTGCTGAATCGCAGCGACCGGCGCCGTAAACACATCCTCTGGCAGCCCTCCAGAGGTCGCCGACGCCACGATCCTGGCCAGCGGCTTCAGATGATGACGGTCCACGAACTCTCCCGAGGCGACGACCAATGCCGCGGCGCCGTCGCTGATCATCGAGGCATTCCCGGCCGTCACCGTACCGTCCTGGCGAAAGGCGGGCGACAACCGCGAGAGCTTGTCAAACGTCGTATCGGGACGCGGCCCCTCGTCCTGCGAGATTTCGACGGTTCCTTTGGGAGTCCGTACGGTCACGGGAATGATTTCGTCACGGAACAATCCTTGTGATTGCGCCGCCAGCGCGCGGCAATGGCTTTCCAGCGCGTACCGGTCTTGATCTTCCCGGGAAATTCCCGCCGATTCCGCCAGCCCTTCGGCGATGTCCCCCATCGACCGGCGGCTCAGGCCGCACGTCAGGCCGTCAAATTCCATGCTGTCGATCAGCGTGCGGTTCCCAAATGCCGGTGACTCCCTCGGCAGCAGGAAGCCCGCCCGGCTCATGCTCTCCATCCCGCCTGCGAGTACCACCTCCGCATCGCCGCAGCGGACGGCCTGGGACGCGAGCATGACAGCTTTCAGCCCCGAACCGCAAACTTTGTTGATCGTCAGCGCGGCGACTTCGGGAGACAACCCCGCCTTCCATGCGACCTGTCGCGCCGGCGCCTGCCCCACCCCCGCCGTCAGGACTTCTCCCATGATGATCTCATTGACGTCCGCCGGACCGATTCCGGCCCGCTTGATTGCCGCCGCCGCAGCGAGTGCGCCGAGGTCGGTCGCCGGCAGCGAACTGAACGCACTGCGAAATTTGCCGATGGGCGTTCGACAGGCGGAAAGCAGATAAGCGTTGTTCATACAAACTCCTTGCTCGGCGGAATTATACGCTTCGAAGCTCCCTGCAAAAATCCCCGCCGCGCGATGAGTTCGCGACCGTGACTGGAAAATCATCGCCGACGTTGACCGTCCGCCCGGTATAGAATACAAGCGGCGGGTCATAGGTATGGTCGTTCCAGCGCTGCCGGAGAAAGGACGACAATGGCCACGACGAAAGCGGAATTGCCCGAGGAGATTCCTGATCCTTGGGTCGAAGGGCTGACGATCGGTCAGACGCTGCGCGAAACCGCCCGGCGGCATCCCGATCACGATGCCTTCGTCTTTTGCCAACCGGGCGTCCGCCGCACCTGGCGGGAACTGGACGAAGAAGTCGATCAGGTGGCGCGGGCGCTCCTCTCACTCGGTTTTCGACCCGGTGATCACTTCGGCGTCTGGTCGACCAACGTGCCGCAATGGGTGCTGCTTCAATTTGCGACGGCCCGCATCGGCGTCGTACTGGTGACCATCAACCCGGCCTATCGCGGGAGCGAATTGGCTTACACGCTCCAGCAGGCCGACCTGCGCGGCATCGCCCAGATTGATCAATTCCGCACCACGGAATACCACGCCATACTCAATCAGATCTGTCCCGAACTGGCTCAATTCTCCGCCCGGTGAATTACGCAGCACCGAGTTCCCGAAACTCAAATGGGCGATTTCGCTGCGCGGTGACACGCCGCCCGGAATGATCGGCTGGAACGAGTTTCTGTCGCGTGCCGAAAACTTGTCCCCGCCGCGGAACTGGCGAAGATTGATGCCAAGCTGGACGCCCCAGATGCCATCAACATTCAATATACGTCGGGGACGACCGGGCATCCCAAAGGGGCGACCCTGTCGCACCGCAACATTCTTTTCAACGGGTATTACTCCGGAGCCTGCCAGCGATTGACGGCGGAAGACCGCGTTTGTTTGCCCGTCCCGCTTTACCACTGCTTCGGCTGCGTGCTGGGCACGCTCTGTTGCCTGGTGCACGGCTCGGCGATGATTTTCCCGTGTGAAGGTTTCGACGCCGGGTCCGCTTTCTCTGCGGCGATTGAACAGGAACAAGCGACCGCCATCTACGGTGTCCCGACCATGTTCATCGCGCAACTCGAGCACCCGGACTATCCCAAGCGAAAGCTCTCATCGCTCCGCACGGGGAATGGCGGGGAGTCCGTGTCCGGACTGATGAAGAAGGTCACTGCGGAAATGGGCGCGTCCGAAATCACCATCGGTTACGGGCAAAACCGAAGCGTCGCCACTGATCACCCAGACGCGGACCGACGATCCGCTCGAACTGCGGGTGGGAACGGTCGGTCGCGTGCTGCCCGGATTTGAAGCAAAGATCATCGATCCGGAAACCGGACAGGATCTGGGCGACAATGTGCAAGGAGAATTCTGCAGCGCGCCACGGAGTAATGATCGGCTACTACAACATGCCGGACAAAACCGCGGAGCGATTGATGCCGACGGCTGGCTCCGCTCAGGAGACCTCGCGCTGCGGATGCCGAACGGTTATTACCGCATCACCGGCCGGTTGAAAGACATGGTGATTCGCGGCGGCGAGAACGTGTATCCCCGCGAAATCGAAGAACGATTACATGCCCATCCGGCGATTGAAGACGTGCAAGTCGTCGGCGTTCCGGATCGCAAGTACGGCGAGGAAATTTTGGCGTGGGTCAAACTCCGTAAAGGTCAACGGCGACGCAGGACGAACTGTGCCGTTTCTGCAAACAAACCTCACGCACTTCAAAGTGCCGCGGTATTGGAAATTCGTCGAAAGCTTTCACCACGGTGACGGGAAAAATCCAAAAGTTCAAAATTCGGCAACAGGCGATCGAGGATGGGGCTCCAGGACGCGGCAAGCATCGAGACGGCGTAAGCGCTCGAATTGCGCAGCGGCCCGGTTAACGGTTTCGCCGTGGGAACCAGCCGTGCAAGCATCGGAGCGGTCATCGCGGTCGTGACGAGGGCCATGACGACCATCATCGCAAACAGCGTCGGACTGATGACGCCCAGATCCAGGCCGATGTTGAGCACGATCAGTTCCATCAATCCGCGTGTTCATCAACGCGCCCGAGACCGCGGCATCGCGCCAACTTAAGCCGGTCCATCGGGCGGCGACGAAACGTGCCGCCGAACTTGCCGACCGTGGCGACCGCTAGAATGATCGCCCCGCACCACAGCCAATTGTCCCAGCCAGCGACCAAACGGATTTCCGTCCGCATGCCGGTGTAAGCAAAAAAACCGGCAATAGCAGGACCGTCACGGTGTCTTTGAGCTTCGTCGTGAACTCCCGCGCGATGCGGCTGTCGTGCGGTATCACGGCCCCCAGCAGAAACGCGCCAAACACGGCGTGAATGCCAATCGCTTCGGTGGTCAACGCCGCCAGCAGCACGGCCAGGAACGTCCCCGAAATCGCCAACGGTGGCAACGGCGCGTGCGGCGCATCCCAGCGGCGGATCACCCGTCGGAGCAGCGGCTGCACGCAGAGAAACATCACCGCTAGAAAGGCAATCGCCCCGCCGGTCACACGGACGGCGGTCGTAAGATCTGCCTGGGCCACGCCGACAACCAGTGCGAGCAGACACCAGGCCGTGACGTCGTCGGCGGCGGCACAACCGAGCGCCACGCTGCCCAGTTCCGTCTGTTCGAGTTTGCGATCCGACAAGATTCGCGCCAGCACGGGGAACGCCGTAATCGCCATCGCGATTCCCATGAACAGGGCGAAGCTGGTGAATGGAACGCCTTGATGGGAATAGATCGGGTAGAGCCCCAGCGCCAGCATCGTGCCGAACACGAACGGAACGATGATGCTCGAATGGGAGACCGCGACAAGCGCATGAGCGCGCTCGGCGAGGCGTGCCGCACTGAGGTCCAGGCCCACCAGAAACATATAGAGAATCACGCCCAGTTGTGACACGGCTTTCAAAGCCGCGGGAACTTGTCCTTTGGGATCGACCGCAGCCGCCGGGATCAGCAAGTGAGCGGCTTCAGGCCAAATAGCGCCCAGCAGCGACGGCCCGAGCGCAATCCCCGCGACAACTTCGCCGATGACGGCAGGTTGACCGAGATAACGAAACAATCGGCCCAGCAGAAAACCGAGACAGATCACCGCGGCCAGCGTGGCGGTGACATGCAGGACGACGTCCACCTGTCCGGGAAGCGGCTGACCGACGGGACGGGCGTCCGCCGGTGCGAGCGGAGCACTCAGTCCGTTACCGTAGGAACGGACCAGAAAGAACAGTCCAATTCCTCCGCTGAGCAGAACGGCATAACCGATTAGACCAGAGAGGGGATGTTTTTTTCGAGCGGCGATCTCGGCGGCCATTTGTGGAACGATAATCAATCGGAAGCTTGAGGGTCAGTGTCCCAGGGACGGACTTGGGCGGGCCAATTCGGCTCGGTCGGCGGCAGACGGTTTGATCCAGTTCGGCATCATCGAACCCACGATCATACCGAGAAACGAAGCCGCCAGACCATATAATTGCGGAGGCATGGCCCGCCACCATAGCTCGCTATCTTCGATGTGCAGGTAGATCTTGGTTCCGAGCCATGCGGCAGCGCCGAACAGGATCGAGACGATCGCCCCCTGTGTACTGGCGCGCGACCAGTAGATGCCCAGCACCAACGGAATGAACGCCATCGTGAGCGTGACGTTGTTCGAATTTTGAACCATGTCGTACATCGTCGACTTTGTATTGGTCGCAATCAGCGTGGCGGCGACGGCGAAGCTGATGAGCACCGTGCGCAGCACGATCAGCATCGCCCGGTCGCTTTTGTAACGAATGAAAGGACGAAGCACGTTTTCCGTGAACACGCTGGCCGGGGCCAGCATGGTGCCGCTGGCGGTGGAGAGAATTGCCGAAAGCAGCGCCCCAAAGAAGAGCACCTGACACCAGATCGGGGTCCGATTGAGAATCAGGTCCGGAAGAATCTTCTGGATCTGTTGCAGGTCCTCGCCGCCGAAACGCTCGGCGTAATTCGGCTCCATCACGACGGCCGCATAGGCGATGAACATCGGCACGAACGCAAAAATGAAATAAAACAGCCCTCCGGCGAGGGTTCCCACGAAGGCGGTCCGTTCATCTTTCGCGCTGGTCACGCGCTGAAACACGTCCTGCTGGGGAATCGATCCGAAAGCCACCGTGATGAATTCGCCGACAAAGGTGAGCGTGGCGGCAGTGGTGATGTGAGGAAACAAGTGCAGCTTGCCATTCTCGTACGCATGCTGAACGACGACATTGACTCCGCCGACTTGATGGCTCAAGAGAAGAGCGACAATGATCAACCCGACGATGATCGCGCCGGTTTGCAATAGGTCGGTCAACGCGACCGACCACATGCCGCCGAACAGCGTGTAGAGCGTCACCATCGCCGAACCAAGCAGAATCGAATTCGTCAGCCCCAGACTAGGGAAGAGCACATCAATGACCAATCCCAGTGCCGTCAGTTGCGCACTGGTCCACCCCAGATACGAGGCCGAAATCGCCAGCGACGTAATGACTTCCACCGTCTTGCCGAACCGCTTGTGGTAGTAATCCCCGATCGTCAGCAATTCCATGCGATAGAACGTCCGGGCGAACAGAAAGGCGACGAGCATCAGGCAGACTGTCGCGCCGAACGGGTCGCCGGAAATGAATCCCAGTCCCTGATGCGCAAACTTGGCCGAGACCGACAGCAGCGTTTCCGCACCAAACCACGTGGCGAATACACAGGCGAAATTCATGTAGAGCGGCAGCGACCGCCCGGCGACCATGAAATCCTTGGAACCGCTGATTCGACGAGAGGCATACACTCCGATCGCCACCGTGGCGATCATGTAGACGACGACGCAGAAAATCAGCACGGCTTCAATCTCTCCGAAAAATCCGACTCCGGCAGGCGCGATCGAGCCCTATGGTAGCGGATGATCACGCGTCGGACTAGCGGATTTCAGCCGCGCCGCCTGGCGGAGAAATTGAGCAACGTCGTTCACGTCGTTCTGGCGTGCAACACGTCCTTGGCGACGGCCAGCAATCGGGCGTCGACGGGTGAATGCAGCTGATTCAACTGCTGTTCGACAAGGTTCAGCGAGTCGGTCAGGAACCATCTGGCGGTCGCCAGATGCGTCTCCCCCGTCTCGGCCGTTTCCGCGTCATATCGGCTGAGCACGCACGCGGACGCGAAGAGTTCCATCGCCGCCCACGACAGCCGTTCCTGCTCCAGTTGCCGTTCGAGCACTTCTTCTTTATAGCGAATCACCGTCGATTGCACGGCTCGACCGAACCGTGAGATGAGCTTGCTCAACCGCAACCCGAACGGCACCATTGCTGCCGCGCGAACCGGAACGACTGGCGCTTGAAGCAGCGATTTCGCCCACTCCCCGGCAAACCCGGCAATCGTCCCCAAGCTGCTGAACGGCTTCTGCGTGGCATCGTAAACTTCTTTCAACCGCAGCGCGGGACCGCGCAGTCCGGTCAGCACGATAAATGACAGCAGTACTTCATTCGCCCCTTCTCCGATCTGATTGAGGCGATGATCGCGCAGCATGCGTTCGAGAGGCTTGTCGGTGAAGTACGCCGCCCCTCCATAGATCTGAAACGTGTCGTTAACGATGGTCCAGAGGCGTTCGGTGCTCCAGACCTTCAACATGGCGGTTTCCAGCATGTAATCTTCCAGGCCGCGGTCGATCAAGCCGGCGGTGACGGTGGTCATCGCGTCCATGGCATAGGTCCAGGCGGCGATGCGGGCCAGTTTCTGCTGAACCAATTCGAATTCCGCAAGCGTCCGCCCGAATTGCTTGCGGGTCTTGGCATGATCGACGGCGAGGTGCAAGCAAGTCTTGGCGGCGCCCGTGCAGCAGGCCCCGAACGTGGTCCGGCCGAAATTCAGCACCGTCAGCGCGACCTTCAGCCCGTTGCCCAGCTTGCCAAGGATGTTTTCCTTCGGCACCGACATATTCTCGAACGCCAGCTTGGCGGTGGCCGTCCCGCGAATGCCCAGCTTTTCCATCCGCGGCTCGATGACTTTGAATCCCGGCATGTCCGGTGTCACCAGAAAGGCGGTGACCTGGGTCGTTTCCCGGCCGGGCACCGGCGTGCGGGCCATCACGGTGAGCACGTCGGCGACCGAACCATTGGTGATGTATCGCTTCTGTCCGTTCAGCACAAAATGGCTGCCGTCGGACGACGGCGTGGCCAGCGTCTGAACATTCGCGGCATCGGAACCCGCTTCGGCCTCGGTCAAAGCGAAGGCGGCAAGCTTCTTGCCGCTGACCAGGTCGGGCAGCCATTTTCGCTGTTGTTCATCGGTCCCGAAGAGCAACAGCGCCCGCATGCCGATGGAATGATGCGCGTTGACGAAAATGGACGTCGCGCTGCATCGCGCGCCGAGGACTTCCAGAATTTTTCCGTAGCCCATCTGCGAAAACCCGCGGCCCCCGATCTCCGGCGGAGCCGTCATCCCGAGCACGCCCAGATTCGCCAGCCCGTCGATCACCTCGCGAGAGATCATCGCTTCGCGATCAATCTTCGCAGGATCGAGATGTTCATCGCACCATCGGCTGACTTCAGCAACGGCTTGATGCACATCTGATTGCTGTGCGGACGTAAACTGCGGATAGGGAAAGATCCAATTCGAGACGAATTTTCCCCAGAACAGACCTTTGGCCACGCCCTGCTGCTGGGGCAACGCACCCAGGATCTCTTCGGCTTGTTTGACCTGCTGATCGCGGAGTTGCGTGCGCGAGGCGGGTTTGGCGGTTGCGGTGCTCATGACGATTTCGTCTCCATCCATTTCGGATTTCGTTTTTCGGCAAAGGCGGCGAGCCCTTCCCGGGCTTCGGCGCTGCGTCGAGCGGTCAAATGCAATTCTTCGAGCGCATGCCCGGACGCCGATTCCCGGTGATACAAGTCGTTGATCAGCTGTTTCGTGATGCGAATGGTTTCCGGACCGCCGGCGAGGACGGCCTCAGCGATACGGCGCGCTTCCGTCAGCACTTGATCCGGCGGAACGATGCGTTGAATCAGTCCCCATTGCTGGGCCCGCTGAGCCGAAATCGGTTCGCCGACGAGAAACAAATCACGCAGATCGCCGTCGCGGACTTTCGTGCCCAGCACCCGGGCGATGAGCGCCGGCAACAAGCCGCGGCGCGCTTCCGGAAAACCGATCTCCACAGTGTCGGCGGCGACCACGATGTCGCAGGCCACCATCACCCCGGCCCCGCCCGCAAAGGCGCTTCCCTGCACGGCGGCGATGGAAACGAGCGGTGACGTGCGCAACGTGCGCAATAACCGTTCGACGCCGGCTGCCGATCGCTCCACCAGCGCATCCTGGGCCGCTTCACGCAGGTCAAGCCCCGCGGAAAACACCGGACCTTCGCCGCGCAGAATGATCACGCGTTCGGATTTCTCGGCGGCCAACTTGTCAAGCGTATTCGAGAGGCCTTCCAGCAGGTCGATCGACAGCGCATTGCGGCGTTCGGGCCGGCACAGCACGACCTCGGTCAGACCGGGAGCAAGCGAATGGGTGTGAATCACGGTGTTCATGCACAGGCTTTCTGACGTGTCGGCACATTGTAACTCGCTATTCACGAAGTGGATAGGCCTTCGAGTCACGGAGCCGGACCATTCATTTCCCGCGATTCGCACAACCAAGCGGCGTTGCAAGCCATTCGAAGAGACCGCAAACTGTATTGGGACGAATCTTTTGCCGCGAGGCGAGGATCGCCCGCGAGGGAATCTTTCCGCAGAGACGAGGTGGCGACAATGCGAATTTCCCGCCAGAGCTGGCAGGTCTGGGGTTGCGTCTGGATCGGTTGTCAATTGATGGCTTATTCCGTCATCGCGGCGGATCGCGCCCCGGATTTTGAAACCGAGATCGCTCCCATCCTGGCGAAGCGCTGTCTTGAGTGTCACAACGCGCGGGACGCCGCCGGGAAACTGGTCCTGACCACGGCGTCAGGGGCTCAGGCCGGCGGTGAAGGAGGCCCCGTCCTCGTTCCCGGGCATCCCGATCAGAGCTCGCTGCTGGAACGGATCGTCTCCAGCGAAATGCCTCCGCCGCGCCGGGGCAAGCCGCAAACATTGCCTGGCGACGAACAACAGTTGCTGCGCGCCTGGATTGCGGCCGGCGCCTCCTGGCCCGCCGACCGCACGCTGGATCTGTTCGAAGCAACCAGCGATGTCCGCGCAGGTCGCGATTGGTGGTCCTTGCAGCCCCTCGCCAAATCGGAGCCGCCGGCGACGCCGTCCACAAACGTCGTGGATGTGTTCGTGCAAGAGCGGTTAGCGACCGCCGGCATGGAACCGGCGCCCGAGGCAGAGCGGTCGATCCTGATTCGACGGTTGTACGACGACTTGATCGGCCTGCCGCCGACGTTCGAAGAAATTCAGGCGTTTCAGGCGGATCACACGCCGCAGGCTTACGAGAATGTCGTCGACAGACTCCTCGCCAGCCCGCATTTTGGAGAACGTCAGGCACGGTACTGGTTGGATCTGGTCCGCTATGCGGAAACATGCGGCTATGAGCGCGATCAGGAAAAGCCCTTTGCTTGGAAGTATCGCGACTGGGTGGTCAAGGCGTTCAATGACGACAAGCCGTTCAATCGGTTCGTCTTGGAGCAATTGGCCGGTGACGAGTTGCCGGACCGTTCCGTAGAAACCGTGACGGCGACGGGTTTCTTGATGCTGGGAACTTGGAACGACGAGCCGAACGATCCGCAGGAATATAAATATGAGCGTCTGGAAGATCTGGTGCATGCGACGAGCAGCGCATTTCTCGGAATGACGATCAAATGCGCGCGATGTCATGACCACAAGTTTGATCCGATCTCCCAGGAAGACTATTATCGCGTGGCAGGTGTCTTCTGGCCCGGCGCGATCGAGCCGCGCGGCCGGGAATTGATCGGCGGCCCGTCGAAAGACGAACTGGGATTCGCCGACCTCCTGGGCTGGACCGATATCCGCCGCGATGTTCCCGCGCTGCATCTGCTCAAAAAGGGCGATCCGCGGTTTCCGCTCGACGTGGTCGAACCGGCTCACCTGTCGATGATGCCCGCGATGAACCGCCCCTGGCGAAGCTCCCCGGAAAACGCCGCGACGTCGCAGCGCCGCCTGCAACTCGCCGAGTGGATCGTCGATCCGGCCAATCCGCTCACGCCCCGCGTGATCGTCAATCGGTTGTGGCAGCATCATTTCGGAGACGGCTTGGTCCGCTCGCCGAACGATTTCGGATTCAACGGGATGAAGCCCACGCATCCGGAATTGTTGGATTGGCTCGCGGCCGACCTGGTTGAACACGGTTGGACGCTGAAGTGGTTGCACAAGCTGATGGTCATGTCGCGGACGTACCGCCAATCGTCGCTCCATCCGAAACAGGAGGACTATCTGCAACGCGACGCCGGCAACACGTTCTGGTGGCATGCGGAGCGCCATCGCCGCGATGCGGAATCGTTGCGAGACGCCATGCTGGCGGCCAGCGGTGAACTCGACTTGCGGATCGGCGGGCCCAGTTTCAAACCGTCGATCGACGCCGAAGCCTTGGAAGGCCTCTCCATGAAATCCGGAGCCTGGAAAGAATCCCCGCCGGCGGAACAACTGCGACGCAGCCTCTATATGTTCAGCCAGCGCAATCTCCTCTCTCCGATGATGACGACGTTTGATTTTCCTGACACGACGCTCCCTTGCGGGCAGCGGGACGATACCACGGTGGCCCCGCAGGCGCTCGCGCTGCTGAATGGACGGTTCGTGCAGGAACGGAGCGCGGCCTTGTCCCGGCGAATCCGCGCCGCGGCTTCGAATGACGACGAAGTGATTTCCACCGCCTGGCGATTCGCTGTCGGCCGGGATCCCTCGCCCGAGGAAGCGGCCCGGGCCAGCAACTATCTGATCGAACAGCTCCGTTATTTCGAGAATCAAAATCCAGCTGTTCCGCCGACCGCTGCTCCTCAGGAACTGCTGATTCAAAATGGCCTGACGCTTCACCTGCGGGCCGATCGTGGGATCGAACTGGATAACAGCGGCCGGGTCCAGGCGTGGCGAGACTTTTCGCCGACCGGCCATCATGCCGCTCAAGAAGTGGCGATCAAGCGTCCGGTCCTGGTCAATGACGCCCACACTGGCCGGCCGGCGCTGCAATTTGACGGAGACCGGCGCAGCCTGAACTTGGCCGGCCAAGTGATTTCCTCGCCGGAAGCCATGATTTTTGCCGTCATCAGCGATCGCGGACCCGCCGGACATCGGGAAATCTTCTCGAACTGGAATGGGGCGGCGGGAAATTCCACCACGTCGCTGTTCCTCGGACTAACTTCCGAAAGTTCCGTCCGCTTGTCCGACACGTTCGCTCCCGCGGGACAGATCGCGGATCGCAAACGCCTGTTCCTCCTCACCGCGGCGATCGGCAATCAGGAAGCCGTCATCTCGCAAAATGGCCGAGAACTGGCCCGCAAGTCCGGCGGACTCGGGCCGCGAAACCTGTCTGGAAACTATGTCCTCGGCACGCAAGGCAACATTGACGGCGAATACTGGCACGGAGACATCGCGGAACTCGTGGTCTTCGACCGGCTGCTTTCGGAATCGGAACGCGACCTGGTGACCGCCTATCTCCTCGCGCGATATGGATTGGCGAAATCGGAAGAACAACCCGACCCGGCTCAACTGGCCCTGGCATCGCTGTGCCAGGTGCTCCTGAACATGAACGAGTTTTTGTATGTGGATTAAAGCCGCGAATGGCTTTCGCGGTTCAAAAAAGGACCGCCGATCCGCTCGGCGGCGATAAGGAACAACCATGACCCGATCATTTTTCCCCTGCGGCGTCACCCGGCGCGAATTCGTCTGGGAAATGGGAGGCGGATTCGTCGGCACGGCGCTCGCCGGCATGCTGGCGCTCGACTGGTTGGCTCCTACGTCGCTGCTGGCGAATTCGCCAGCGCCGGCGGGAGTCAATCCGCTGGAGCCGAAAAAATCGCAGTACCCGATGAAAGCCAAGAGCGTCATCTTTTTGATGATGAATGGCGCGCCCAGCCAGGTCGATACGTTCGACTACAAACCCGAATTGGAAAAGTACGCCGGCAAACCGCTGCCGGAAGGGAAGAAGTACATCAATTCCGGCGGCCGCAAAGTCGGTTTTCTCACGCCGGCTTTTCGGCCGTTCAAACCAGGCGGCGACAGCGGACTGCTGATTTCCGATTACTTTCCCCACGTTCGAAATCATGCCGACAAGCTGGCCGTGATCAATTCGTGTTACGCCGACAGCCATGCGCACGGTTCCGCCCTCGTGCAGATGAACACCGGCAAAACCTTCATCGGCCGGCCGTCGCTCGGCAGTTGGGCCGTTTACGGACTCGGGACCGAGAACCAGAATCTTCCGGGGTATGTGACGATCCTCGACAAGCGCGGCGGGCCGATCAGTGGGCAGCCGAACTGGTCCAGCGGGTTCATGTCGGCGGCGTTTCAAGGAACGCTCTTCCGGCCGGTTGGAGAGCCGCTGCTCGATTTGCGC
Source organism: Planctomycetaceae bacterium (assembly GCA_046349715.1). GTDB lineage: Bacteria > Planctomycetota > Planctomycetia > Planctomycetales > Planctomycetaceae > CAZDGB01. The sequence goes on from JAXMBR010000022.1 coordinate 54,722, forward strand.
GGCCCGGCTCATCTCGACCGGACGGCTCAACGCCGGCAGCTTGATTTGCTCGCCGATTTGAACAACCGCCATCTCGCCGAGCGACCGGGCGGGCAAGAACTCGCCGCGCGGATCAGCAGTTACGAACTGGCGTTCCGCATGCAATCGGAAGCGCCGGAGGCCGTCGACTTATCGCAAGAGACGAAGACGACGCAGGACGCTTATGGCATCGGGCAGCAGCCGACCGACGAATTCGGCCGCAACTGCCTCGTCGCGCGGAGACTGGTCGAACGCGGCGTGCGGTTCGTGCAGTTGTATTCCGGCGGCGGACATCTTGACGACACCTGGGATGCCCATGTCAGCATCGAGAAAAATCACGGGCAGCATGCCGCCGAGGTCGATCAACCGATCGCGGCGCTCCTCACCGATCTCGAAGAACGCGGACTGCTGGACAGCACGCTGGTCGTCTGGGGCGGCGAGTTCGGACGGATGCCGTTCAGCGAAGGCCAGGGCGAACCCGGTCGCAATCACAATCCGTACGGGTTTTCCATGTGGATGGCGGGCGGCAACGTCCGCGGCGGCATGAAGTACGGAGCGACGGACGATTTCGGGTTCGAGGCCGTCGAAAACAAAGCCCACGTCCACGATATCCACGCCACGATCCTGCATCTGCTGGGACTCGACCACCGCCTGCTGACGTATTTCCATCAGGGCCGAAATGAAAGCCTGACCGACGTGGCGGGAGAGATCATTACAGGGATCGTCGCCTGATGGGTCCGAAACAAAATTCGGTTTGGTAGAGTACACTTCTGGGCACGTACTGAAGTTCGGCGGGTCTCCCGACCCCGCCGTGGAGATTTTGCGGTCTCCTGACCGCCGTTTTTCGCTCAAAAGCATCAACCAGGTAGGAAACGACGGGGTCATGAGACCCACGCCGAAGGGGAGACCCGTGTCAAACGGGTCCCGTATCGAACGGAGAATTGTGACCACATGCCAGGCATCAGTTATTCGGAGGCGATCTCTCGTGGCCTGCGGCTTCGCTGCCCGCGCTGCGGCCAGGGAAAATTGTTCCGCAATTTTTTCCTGATGCACCGCGCCTGCGATGCGTGCGGATTCGTCTACGAGCGAGCGCGCCAGGCTTTTTCTCGGCTCCGCGTATCTCAACTACGGCTTTACCGTCATCTCGCTGACGATTCTCTACGTCAGCCTGCATTACGGCTTCGGTTGGACCAACCAGCAGGTCACGCCGCCACTGGTGGCATATTTTATCATCGTGCCGCTGGTCATGTTCCGCTACGCACGTTCGTTGTGGCTGGCCATGGATTGCTATTATGATGTCGTGGGAGCCCAGCAGTCTGATCCGTATCAACCTGCTCCTCCCTCAGAACAGCATTTGCCATGAGCGCCGGCATGACGTCCAGTTCGTTGTCTACGCGCCGGCCTCCCCTGCCGGAATACGCCCACCCGCCGATTTACGCGGCCACGCTCGGCGTCATTTCCTCCGATGAACGTCCTGTCAACGAAGACTTGCTGGCCCGCTATCAAGCGGCGTTGGGACCGGAATGGCTGGGCAAATGGAAACTCGTTGCCGCGATTGACCAGGCGATTATCGCAGGCTTATTGCCGCTCGGCTGGCATTTATCAAATGTGCTCGGCGATCGCCGTGTGCAGGTCCACGATCGGCGGTTCGATTTCACCTGGATCGGCGCCGAAGACGGGCGCTATCCGCGCTATGAGAATCTGCGTGACGGGTTTGTCGCCGCCTGGGACCTCTGGACTGAGTTGCACGGCCCCTGCGGCGCACAGAATTGGATCGTCAGTTACCTGAACCGCATTCCTCAGGGAACGGTCTGGCAGACGCCGGGCGATTGGAAGTTTTTGAACTGGCTGGGTTCCGCACAAGGGACAGCGCTGCAAAAAGTTCCCGAGAACTTTTGTGGCCGATGGAGATTTCCGCTGACGGACGTCGCGGGACATCTGGCGGTAGAGATCGAGTTGGGAGCCGACGGGGAAGCGTCCTCATCGCCTTGTTTGTGGCTCCGGCTGACGGCGGAAGGTCCGCTGAAATCGTGCGAGCCCGCGAATTTGTTCGACGGCATGGACCTCGGCCGGGCCGCCATCGTCCAGACCTTCAGCGACCTGATGTCACCCGCCGCCAACGCGTATTGGGGCCTGAAACGAAGAGAGAAATAAATGTCGAATGTCGAAATCCCAATGACGAAAGACCGGCGGCGAATTGTGATTTCACGCGAAACAAGTCCCGCACTCCGTTGAGTCTCTTTTTTCGACATTCGGGTTTCGTCATTCCACATTGATTTTAACATGCAGCTCGAACACCTGACGCCGATTTTGAACGTCTCCAACATCGAGCAGAGCATTGTCTGGTTCGCAAAATTCGGCTGGAAACAGGGCTTCATCTGGAAGCCGACCGGCGAGGCGACTTTCGGTTCCGTCTGTTGTGGCGATATCGAGATTTTTCTTTGCCGGAACGGCCAAGGAGGCCGGGAAGGCGACGGCCATGGCGCGTGGATGTCGTTGTGGGTGAATGATGTCGATGCGAGCTACGCCGATTGCAAAACAGCGGGATTGGAAGTGATACGGCCGCCGCAGAATGAACCCTGGAACGTGCGCGAGATGCACGTCCGCCACCCCGACGGCCATATCTTCCGGGTCAGCCGGGCCGTCGATTGCGATTAACGACACATCAGCACAGTTTTCCAATTCGCGTTTGGTTTTCGTTCAGCATTCGAATTTTGTCATTCGACATTCTTGTCTGATCGGGGAGTTTTGCGCCATGAACTGCCTGCGATGCGTGTTGACATTCGGAATCACGATTCTCGCGTGGGAACACTTCGCGCAGGCGGAGGCTCCCAAGAGCACCTCATCCCGCACCCTGTGGACCACGTCGAAGGTCTTCGGCACGCCCGATCCGCCTGCCCCCTATCGGCTGGAAGTTGCTTACTCGTACAAATTCGATGAACCCCTGGCCATCGCCACGATCCCCGGCGTCGATGACAAACTGTTCGTCGCCGAACGCCGTGGCAAAATCTGGGGGTTTCCCCGGGACGCGTTCATCGATCGCAAACGGCTGGTCCTCGATCTGGGCCGGACGATTTATGGATTCGCATTCCATCCGAGATTTCAGGAGAACGGCTATTTCTATGTCGTCAACGTGAGCGATCCGGAAAACCCGTCACCCACCGGAACGCGGCTGTCGCGGTTCGTCATGGACAGCCCGACGCAACTCCACGCCGGCAAAGGCTCCGAAACCGTGCTGCTCGAATGGCAGTCGGGCGGCCACAACGGCGGGTGTTTGAAGTTTGGACCGGACGGTTACCTCTACCTTGCGACGGGCGATGGCTCGGGCATCGGGGATGAGTTCGAAACCGGCCAGACGGTCAATGACTTGCTTGGCGCCTTGCTGCGCATCGATGTCGATCATCCGTCCGAGGGCCGACCTTACGGCATCCCCGCCGACAATCCGTTTGTAAACCAGACGGAGGCGCGGCCTGAAATCTACGCCTACGGCCTCCGGCAACTCTGGAAATTCAGCTTCGATCGCCAGACAGGCGATTTATGGGGGGGAGAAATTGGCCAGGACCTCTGGGAATCGGTCCTCAAAGTACAAAAAGGAGGCAACTACGGCTGGAGCGTGCGGGAAGGCCGGCATCCGTTTCGGCCCGATCGTCCGGCCGGACCGACGCCGATACTCTCGTCCGTGGTGGAGCACAATCACAACGATTTTCGCTCGGTGACCGGCGGCTTCATCTATCACGGAAATCGTTTGCCCGAACTGAAGGGTTGTTATATCTACTCCGACTACGACACCGGCCGAGTCTGGGCGTTTCGATATGTCGACGGCAAGGTGACCGAGCACCGCGAACTGGCAGATACCGTGTTGCGGCTGGTCGAATGGGGCGAAGAACAGGACGGCGAATTGCTCTTGGTCGATTTCACCGGAGGGCAGTTATACCGTTTGCAGCCGAACCCGCCGGCGACGAACGAACCATCGAAGTTTCCACGCAAATTGAGCGAAACCGGACTCTTCGCTTCCACAAAAGA
>JAXMBR010000023.1:0-58534 GCA_046349715.1 Planctomycetaceae bacterium
GGGTTTGTCGAGCGGGGCGATGCCGATTTTCCAGGCTGGGGTGTTGGGTGGAGTCTCTCCGGCGAAGATGTCACCGGCGACGGCGACGAGGCTGCGCGGACAGCCATGTGCCGCGAGGACCTGATACGCTTCTTCGGCGACGTAGCCTTTGGCGATGCCGCCGAAATCGAGTTGCATGCCGGGTTTCAACACCTCGGCGGTTTGAGCGGCGGCGTTGAGCTTCAAATTCTGGGAGCCGATCACGGCCCGGGCGGCGGCGATCTGCGCGGGTGTCGGCAACATTTTCTGGCGGCGCGCCCGGCGCCATTGTTTGATCAGCGGACCGATGGTGACGTCAAAGGCTCCGTCGGTTTCTTGCGAGAGCGTGAGCGATTGGTCCAGCAGGAAAAATAATTCGGGGCTGACTTTGATGGGACCGTCCGCCTGGCAGAGGCGCATTGCTTCGCTGCCGGTTTCGTAGTCGCTGAAGATCTGGTTCAGTTGGTCGATGCGGGCATAAGCCGCTTTGGCAGCCGCGTTTGCGGACGCTTCGGTCGTCGCATATACTCGGAAGTCCACAGGAACGGCGAGGTGGGTCTCGCGGAATTCGTAGAGTGTGAGCGGTTCGTCAGCGACGGCGCTGACGACAGCGCCCAGCGTGAGGCCGCTGATCCCGAGAAACCATGCAGACAGGCGGAAAAGCAGCATCATCGTTCCTCGTTCGACCAGGTTCATTGTCACAGGGTGTGTAGATCAATGATTAGCGTACGTGGTTGCTTGAGTCGTCTGCAACTGGCCGTCGTCGGAGGATGTCTGGCGATTGGCGTTCCTGATTGTCCGGCGTCCGACAGTCCTGCGGAGGCAAAGTCGCAAGCCGAAATGAAGCCGTACACCGAAGTCATTCGGAACACGGAGATCAAGTTTGACATGGTGCCGATTCCCGGCGGGGAATTCCTGATGGGGAGTCCTGAGGACGAAGCGGGTCGCAAGGAGGACGAGGGGCCGCAGCATCTCGTGAAAATCGAGCCATTCTGGATGGGGAAACACGAGGTCACCTGGGATGAATACGACGTCTGGAATTTCAATCTCGACATCAAGCTACGGAAATTTAAAGGGATTGAATCGACGCCGCTGGATTTGGCGGCCGATGCGGTGACGCGTCCCACGAAACCGTACCGGCCGATGGATTTTGAAATGGGTCGCAGGGGAGGGTATCCGGCGATTTCCATGACGCAGCATGCGGCAAAGCGGTATTGCGAATGGTTGTCGGCCAAGACGGGTCACTATTATCGATTGCCGACCGAAGCCGAATGGGAATACGCCTGCCGGGCGGGGACCAAGACGAAGTATTCCTTTGGCGATGATGATTCGCAGCTTGGCGATTACGCGTGGTACTTCGAGAATAGCGGCGAGAAGTACCAAAAAATCGGGCAGAAGAAGCCCAATCCGTGGGGGTTGCATGATATTCATGGCAACGTGGCCGAGTGGGTGGTCGATAAGTACGAGGCCGATTTCTATGCCAAGTCGAAGGCGTCGCCTCCGCCCGTGAATCCGGTCTGCGTACCCGAAACGGAATATCCGCGCGTGGTACGCGGTGGTTCTTGGGATGATGACCCGGCGGGGTTGCGCAGCGCCGCGCGGAAGGCGTCTTCCGACGAGTGGAAGCAACAGGATCCGCAGTTGCCGCAAAGCGCCTGGTATCTGACCGATGCGCAAGGAGTCGGTTTTCGGGTAGTTCGCCCGCTCACGCCGCCGACGGCGGAGGAGCGCGTTGCCCGGCATTATGATGCGATTGTCCCGCCGGATGTGACGGAGAAGGTGTCGAAAGAAGATTGAGAAGGCCCGTAAGTAACAGTAGACCGAACGAAGCGGCGACTGAAGACGAACAACTAACTGACGAACGACAAATCCCAACGGAGACGACCCATGACCGAGCCGAACAACATCGAGAACCGTCGTGATTTTCTCAAACAGACAGCCGTGGCGGGCTTGGCTGCCGGTGCGGCGGCGAACTTCAGTTTGAACAGCGCGATTTTCGCGGGAAATGACGACACGATTAAGGTCGGCCTCGTTGGTTGCGGCGGACGGGGAACAGGTGCGGCGAAGCAGGCGTGTTCGACGTCGGGTCGGATGAAGTTGACCGCTGTCGCGGATGCCTTTGAAAACAACGCGAAGTCGGCGGCGGAAGCGATTCAGAAATCGCTGCCGAGCGAAAAGCAGGACCGGGTCGCCGTGGACAACGACCATACGTTCTGGGGATTCGACGCGTATGAGAAGTTGATCAACAGCGGCGTCGATCTGGTGATTCTGGCGACGCCTCCCGGGTTCCGGCCGATCCATTTCGATGCGGCGGTGAAGGCAAGCAAGCATGTGTTCATGGAAAAGCCGGTGGCCGTGGACGGACCAGGGGTGCGGATGGTGCTGGCGGCGAACAAAATCGCCAAGGAAAAGAAGCTGAAGGTGGGCGTGGGTTTGCAGCGGCACCATCAGGCCAGCTATCTGGAAACTTTGAAGCGGATCAAGGACGGCGCGATTGGTGATGTGATGGCGTTCCGGGCGTATTGGAACGGCGGCGGCGTTTGGGACCCGCGGCTGTCGCGCGCCGACGCCAAGAGCGAAATGGAGTACCAGATGCGCAACTGGTACTACTACACCTGGCTCAGCGGCGACCACATTGTCGAGCAGCATATTCACAATCTCGACGTTTGCAATTGGGTGATGGACGCTTATCCCGTCCGTTGCAACGGCATGGGAGGCCGTCAGGTCCGGACGGACAAACGGTACGGAGAGATTTACGACCATCACGCCGTGGAATACGAATACGCCAACGGGGTGCGATTGTTCAGCCAGTGCCGGCATATCCCCAACTGCTGGAACAGCGTGTCGGAATTCGCGCACGGGACAAAAGGAAAGTCGGACCTGGGCGGTGTCATCGACAACGGCGCGGGGACTTGGAAATTCCGCGATAAGAACCCGGACCCGTACCAGGTCGAACACGATGACCTGTTCCGCGCGATTCGCGAGAACCTGGATTACAACGAAGCGGATAACGGGGCTTACAGCTCGTTGACGGCCATCATGGGTCGGATGGCGACGTACTCCGGCCAGATTATTGCGGCTGAGGAAGCGCTGAATTCGGAACTGAACTTGATGCCGAAAGAGTTCAGCTGGACGGCGAATCCGCAGGTGATGCCGAATGCGGAAGGGGTCTATCCGATTCCGATGCCGGGGATCACAAAGGCCCTGTAATCCCGGGCGGTTGATCGCCAAGGCACGAAGAGCCACGAGAATCAGGGAGGAAAAACCCTGGTTTTCGTGGCTCATTGGCTATCCCCGCCCAGACAGCATGTCGCGGAAAGCAAAGGGAGGCTGCGTGCGCGACGTGGGGGAGCGCGGACCGGATCAGGGACTGATTCGATTCGCAAGCCTTTAAGGGGCAGGCTCCCGCGGAGCCGTCGAGATGACGGGAAGAGCTGCGAATCTTTGCTGATTCTCTCGCTCCCGAGGCGGATTAGATGCGGATGCCAGGTCAAAACGGGCCTGAACCCGGGAGGCACCTCGGCTGGAAATGTCCAGTGAACGGTTTCCTCCGCCGGGGAAGATTCTCCGTATTCCCGGGGGGCGCTTCGTTGACCCTTCGAGGCGGGCGAGATATGTTTTTCGCTCAATGCTCTCAAGAAATACAGGATGTTCTTATTCCCTGACACAGATGGATTGTCAATGAAGCACTTCAAGCCGCTCGCTCTTTGTGCTGTTCTCGTTTTCGCCTCATCGGCTCCGTTGTGGGCCAGTGAGGCCGACCTGGCGATTCCCGACCTGAATAAAAACGGGTCGTTTACCATCGCCGGGCAGACGATCAGCGCCGGAAATTTCCTGTTTTACGGTTCGTTCGTGATCGCCGGGACGCTGGGCATCAGCCTGTATCTCCGCGGTCAGATTCGCAAGCTGCCGGCCCATAAGTCGATGTTGGCGATCTCGGAAATCATCTTTCAGACGTGCAAAACGTACCTCATTCAGCAGGGCAAATTCCTGGCGCTGTTGTTTGCGATCATCGCCGCGCTGATGACGTACTATTTCATCGGCCTGCAACACCGCGATCTGTCGACGGTCGCCCAGGTGCTGCTGTTCTCGATTGTCGGCATCGGCGGTTCTTACTGGGTGGCGTGGTATGGCATCCGCGTCAACACGTATGCCAATTCCCGGACGGCGTTCGCTTCGCTGAAAGGGGAACCGTGGGACGTGGTGAACATCCCGCTGCGGGCCGGCATGTCGATCGGGCTGTTTTTGATTTCGCTCGAATTGATCATGATGGTGATCATTCTGTTGTTCGTCCCGCGCGACCGGGTCGGCATCTGCTTTCTGGGATTCGCCATCGGTGAATCGCTCGGCGCCTCGGCGCTCCGCATCGCCGGCGGAATTTTCACCAAGATCGCCGATATCGGTTCGGATCTGATGAAGATCGTGTTCAATGTCAAAGAAGACGATCCCCGCAACCCGGGGGTGATCGCCGACTGCACCGGCGACAATGCCGGCGACTCGGTGGGCCCGACCGCCGACGGCTTCGAAACCTACGGCGTGACCGGCGTGGCGCTGATCACCTTTATCACGCTCGCCATTCCCACGGAACAGGCCGATCTGCAAGCCAAGTTGATCGTGTGGCTGTTCGGCATGCGGTTCCTCATGGACTTCATGTCGGGAGTCTCGTACTTCGTCAATCAGATGATTTCCGAGGCCAAATACAAAGGCCTGAAGGAATTCGATTTCGAAGAGCCGCTGACTCGGTTGATCTGGATCGCGTCGATTCTGTGCATCAGCACGTCGTACATCATGAGCTGGCTGCTGATCGGCGACATTCAGGTCAACGGCGAGGTGAAGCCGCAATTGTGGTGGCAGCTGGCGTCGATCATCAGTTGCGGCACTCTGGCGGCGGTGCTGATTCCGGAATTCACCAAGGTCTTCACGAGCTCTCATTCCAAGCACGTGCATGAAATCGTGACCGCCAGCCGGGAAGGCGGGGCGTCGCTGACGATTCTCTCCGGACTGGTGGCCGGTAACTTCAGTGCGTTCTGGAAGGGGATTCTGATCGCCGGTTTGATGGCGGTCGCGTTCTGGGTCAGTCTGTTCGGCTTGAATGACGTGATGCGCGTGACTTTGGAAAACGGCATGGTCATCGAAGGGGGTTCGATCTTCGCGTTCGGCCTCGTGGCATTCGGGTTCCTGTGCATGGGACCGGTGAACATCGCCGTCGATAGCTACGGCCCGGTGACGGACAACGCCCAGTCAGTGTTCGAGTTGGCCCAGACGGAACACATTCCCGGCATCAAGGAAGAAATTCAGCGAGACTTCGGGTTCACGCCCGATTTCGAGCAGGGGAAACATTATTTGGAAGCCAACGACTCGGCGGGGAACACGTTCAAAGCGACGGCGAAGCCGGTGCTGATCGGCACGGCGGTCGTCGGCGCCACGACGATGATTTTCTCGATCATTCTGCTGCTTGGGAAGGCGGGCATGCTGCATTTAAGCCTGACCGATGCGCCGGTGTTGCTCGGATTTATCTGCGGTGGAGCCGTGGTGTTCTGGTTTTTCGAGGCGCTTCGATGCAAGCCGTCACCACCGGCTAGCCGTGCCGTGGAATACATCAAGCGAAACATGGACCTTTCCGAAGAAGAGGCCGATCTGGAAGACTCGAAAACGGTGGTGCGGATCTGTACGCAATACGCGCAGAAGGGGATGTGGAACATCTTCATCGCGCTGATGACCATTACGTTGGCGTTCGCCTTCTTCGATCCGAATTTCTTTGTGGCGTATCTCGTTTCGATTGCCGTGTTCGGCCTGTTCCAGGCGATCTACATGGCCAACGCGGGCGGGTCGTGGGATAACGCCAAGAAGCTGGTGGAAGTCGATTTGCGAGAGAAGGGCACGCCGCTGCATGCGGCGACGGTCATCGGCGACACAGTGGGCGATCCGTTCAAGGATACGACGTCCGTGGCGCTCAACCCGATCATCAAGTTCTCGACCTTGTTCGGCTTGCTGGCGGTCGAAATCGCGCTGGAAATCAAACGGGCGGCCGCCGAAGGCAAAGCGATGGATTACACTGCCTATTTCGGCGTGGTGATGCTGCTGATTTCGCTGGTGTTCGTCTGGCGGTCGTTCTACGCCATGCGGATTCCGAAGAAGGCGTAATCGGATTCGGTGCGAATGGAGAAGACAGGCGAACCCGCCAGCGATCATGATAGTCGCTGGCGGGTTTGCGTTTTTTAGCGCGGATTACGCGCCGTAGCCGGCGAAAATTTTGTCCATCTGCTGAGAGATCTCGGCGAGCCGGGTGCGGTCGCCGCCGCGGACTTCGGCCGTCGCCCAGCCGGAGTAGCCGATGTCTTTGAGAGCCGCGAGGACGGCCGGCCAGTCGCAGCCGTCGGCCGCGTCGCCGAGTTCCGCGCGGAACCCTTTGCCGACGCCCTCGTCGTTGGCGATTTTGCGATCGTATTCCTTGATGTCGAGCTTGCCGATCCGTTTGCCGAGGATGCGAATCCAATGTTCTGGCCAGCCGTAGCGGACGACGTTGCCGACGTCAAAATAAGCGCCGACCCAGGGGCTGTCGAATTCGTCGATGTAGCGGGCGGTTTCGAGCGGACTGAGCAGGAAGTTGTTCCAGACGTTTTCGAACAGGATTTTGATTTGCAGTTCGGCGGCGAGCGGCAGGGCTTTGCGGATTTCCGCCTGAGACCGCGTGTAGGCATCGGCATAGGATACGTCTTTTTTGACGACGGCGGGGACCAACAGGACCGAGGTGCCGCCGTAGGCCTTGGCGTCTTTCAAGCATTGCTGCAACGTGGCCAGCCCTTGCGCGCGGACGTCAGGATTCGGGTCGGAAAGGGTCTGGCCCCAGTGCACATAGTCGACGATGCCGTGGACGATAAGGCCTGATTCGTCGCGCGCTTTGAGGACGTCATCCCGCTTCTGCGGAGAATCGATATCGATTCCTTCAAAGCCGATTTCCTTGAGCATTTTGAACTTGTCGGTGAGCGATCCGTCGCCTTTGACCATGCCTAGTTTGACGGCCTTGCGGAGTTTCAGCGCGGGCTCGGCAGCTGGAACGCGGTTGCCGCCGAGCGCGCCGGCGGCCATCGTCAAAGCGGTCGCGGCCAAAAATTGCCGACGATCAAGTTCGTAGGGACTCATGTTTGCTTCCTCGTGAGTGGTGATCAGAATTCCTGCCAGGCGACTCGCATCGTCATCAGTCGATGGATAGCATAGAAGGTCTGCTTGGAGAAGTCATCGTTCAACCCGCCTGTGTGGAGATCTCAGCATGTCTAGCGACGCTCAAGCCCCTGTTTCATCGTCCCGACGTGATTTTTTGAAGACAGGAACGTCCGTCGCGATGGCGGGGACGCTGGGCCTGAACCTGGGCATGTCGTCGGGTCTGTTTGCCGCGGGGAATGAGCTGTTGAAAGTCGGCCTGGTCGGTTGCGGCGGCCGTGGCACCGGCGCGGCGAATGAAGCGCTCAAGGCGGACGGCCAGACACGGCTCGTCGCCATGGCGGACGCTTTTCCCGAGCAGATCGAGAACAGCATCAAGAGCTTGAAAGGTCGGGGCGACATCGCCGAGCAGGTCGTGGTCGATGCGGATCACCGGTTCACGGGGTTGGACGCGTACAAGCAAGTAATCGATGCGTGTGATGTCGTCGTGCTGGCCTCTCCTCCCGGATTTCGGCCATATCATTTGAAATACGCCGTGGAGCGGGGACGGCACGTTTTCACGGAAAAGCCGATGGCGACCGACGCGCCCGGCGTGCGTTCGGTGATGGAAACGGTGAAGCTCGCGAAAGAAAAAAAGCTGGCACTCGTCGCCGGGTTTTGCTGGCGGTATGACTATGCCCGCCGCGAGCTTTTTCAACGGATTCATGAAGGCCAGATCGGCGACGTGGTCTCGGTTTACGGGACGTACCTCACGGGGCCGGTGAAGCCGATGCCGCCGGCGAACACCCGCCCGGCGGGCATCAGCGATCTCGAGTGGATGGTGCGCAACTGGTACAACTTCACCTGGCTCTCGGGGGACGGTCTCGTCGAGCAGGCGATTCACACGGTCGACTGGCTGGCCTGGACGATGAAGGACGTTCCGGCCGTCAGTTGCACGGCGGTCGGCGGCCGGCAGATTCCCGCGAACGGCGGCAACATCTTCGACCATATCGAAGTGAATTACCTCTGGGACAACGATGTCCGCGGGTTCCTCGCCCAGCGCCAGATTCCCGGTTGTCATAATGAGAACAACCTCTCGGTCTACGGCACCAAGGGGATGGGGGCGATCGGCGGGCGCGGCGTGACGATTACGGGCGACCATCCGTGGAAGTACGCCGGCGAGCGCAACAACATGTATCAGACCGAGCACGATGAATTTTTCCATTCGATCCGTGCGGGCGCTCCGATCAATGACGGGGACCGGATGGCGAAGAGCACGCTGTTGGGCATCATGGGGCGCATGGCCGGCTACACCGGCCAGCAGGTCACATGGGACATGGCGCTCGAATCAAAAGAGCAACTTGTCCCGGAGATTCACGACTGGAACGCCGAGATGAAGTTTCCCGCGATGGCTCTGCCCGGCGTCACGCCGTTTGTGTGAGCGGAAGACTTGACCCCGAAGGACACGAAGTTCACGAAGAGATACCATCCCGGAACAGCACAAGGACATTGATTGATCGCTCAGAAGAAATCATCGCTTTCATTCTTTTCCGCGTGACCTTCGTGGTGAAACATGCCTTTCTACAACATTCAAGATCTGCCGGCGCTAGAGATTCTTCCCGGTTGCCGGACACGGGTGCCGTATGGCGAACATTTGATGCTGTCGTACCTGGAGATGGACTCCGGGGCGGAGGTGCCGCTGCATTCGCACCCGCATGAGCAGGGGGGCCTGCTGGTTTCCGGCCGGGTCGAACTGACGATCGGCGACGAGACGCGAGTTTGCGAGGCGGGGTCGTTATTTCTCATTCCGCCGAATGTAAAACATCGCGCGGTCGCCGTTGGCGGGCCAGCCGTCGTGCTCGACGTCTTCAGTCCGATTCGTGAAGACTACGCCGAGAAGTACAACAAATATATTCCGACGAAGTGATGGGAAGTTTGCTGAGCCTGGCCGCGAAGGGCGCTCACCGAAGATCGTGGAAGCTGTCGGCAATGATCCCCAGGAACCGTGTTTCGAACTCGTTTGTGGTGCGAAGTCCGAGGGTGGTATCCACCGGTCCGATTCCGCATAGATTTCTTCAACTCCGGAGAATTTGATGAACACGCGCGACGCCATCCGATCGACCATGGACATCAGTTCGATGGTCCTCAGGAAGTATCTGAGCGATCTGACGGACGCTGAACTCCTGATCCGTCCGGTCAAAGGATGCAATCACATCGCGTATCAGTTGGGGCACCTCATCACTTCTGAATGCGGCCTGCTGGAAGCCGTCGCTCCCGGCACGGCTCCGGCTTTGCCCGCCGGTTTCAAAGAGGCTTATGGAAAAGAAAATTCCAGCTGCGACGATCCGCAGAAGTTCTGCAGCAAGCAGCAATATCTGGAGTTGTTAGGAGCGGTGAACGCCGCAACGCTGAAGGCCTTGAACGCCACGACCGACGCGGATCTTGATCAGCCGAGTCCGGAAAGCCTGCGGAAGATGTTTCCGACGGTGGGGATGATCTACGTCCTGATCGCCACGCATCCGCTGATGCACGCGGGGCAATTCGTGCCGGTTCGGCGGGCGTTGAACAAACCCGTGCTGATGTAGCGCGGCGTTCCAGCGGCTGATTGGTTGCTCAAGCTTCTGGCGGGAATTGATCATGGCGCTGCGCAGGTGGACGTGGATTCTGAGCGGTTTATGCCTGGCGTCGATTGCTCAGGCGGCGGAACCGGGATTCGTACCTTTGTTCAATGGCCGGGACCTCTCCGGTTGGGACGGCGATTTGACGCTGTGGAAGGTCGTCGACGGCATGATCGTGGGCGACTCGCCGGGGATCAAACACAATCAATTCCTGAAAACAAAACGGAGCTATGAAGACTTTGAACTGCGGCTGGAGTTTCGCCTGAAAGGCGGCGTCGGCAATTCGGGCGTGCAGTTTCGCTCCAAATCCGTCGAGAACAGTACCGAGGTTTCCGGGTATCAGGCCGACCTGGGCGAGAATTACTGGGGCTGCCTGTACGACGAATCCCGGCGGAATAAAACGCTCGCCCAGGCGGATCCCAAATTGAAAGATGTTCTGAATAAGGACGGCTGGAATGATTATGTCATTCGAGCCGACGGGAACCGGATTACTCTGGCAATCAACGGCGTGACGACGGTCGATTACCGCGAGGAAGAGGCTGGGATTCCGCGGGCGGGGATCCTTGCGCTGCAAGTGCATAGCGGTCCGCCGTTGCGCGTGGAGTTCCGCAACATTCGCATTCTCGAATTGAATCGAAACTGACTTTGAACGGTGCGGATTGCGTGGAGGAAGTTCATTTCGATTCGCAAGTTTTTGTCAGGGGAACAACTCATGCGACGAGCGATCGACCGACGAGAATTTTTGCAATCGACCGCTGCGGGCCTCGCGGCATCAACGCTTTGGAAGTTGCAGCCGGCACACGCTGCTCCGACTGTCGAGGCCAAGAACCTGAAAATTGCCACGTTCAGGTTCGATGCCACGCCGCCGATCGGGCATGGTTGTTGCGGCGGGTGGATCAAGCCGATTGAGGTCGTCGACGATCCGATGGAAGCGCTCGGCTTCGTTTTGCTTGGCGCTGGTGCGCCGATCGTGATTTGCGCGGTCGACTGGACCGGGATTCTCAATGAGGCGCACGTCGCCTGGCGGACGGCCCTAGCGGAAGCAGCGGGGACGACGCAGGATCGCGTCAGCGTGCATTGCGTGCATCAACACAATGCGCCGATGGCCTGCCTGCAAGCGGAACGGATTGTCGCGGAGCAGGGGGACTTGCCGCATTTGCTGGACCTTGCGTTCTTCGATCGCTGTTTGACGACGGCGCGCGCCGCGGTTGCTGAGGCCCTTACACGACCGCAGCCAGTGACGCAGATTGGGTTCGGGGAAGGAAAAGTCGATAAAGTCGCTGGCAACCGGAGGATTCTCGGTGCCGATGGCAAACTGATTGCCATGCGCGGCAGTGCGTCGAAAGATCCGCTGCATCATGAATTGCCGGAGGGGTTGATCGACCCCAATCTCAAAACGGTTGCCTTCTACAACGGCGATAAGAAACTCGCCTCCTGCCATTACTATGCCTGTCATCCGATGAGTTATTACGGCGACGGCCGCGCCACGGCCGATTTCTGCGGTCTGGCCCGCCGGCAGCGGCAGCAGGATGAACCCGACTGCCTGCACATTTATTTCAACGGTTGCGGCGGCAACATCGCCGCGGGGAAATACAACGATGGCTCGAAAGAAATGCGGCCGATCCTCACGCAGCGGATTTACGACGGCATCGTGCTGTCGGAAAAGAATTTGAAGCGCGAGACCGTCGAATCGCTCCGCTGGGCGACGCAGGACATCTTGCCGGTGACCGATCCCAAATGGCATGCGAGTCAAAGTCTCGCCCAGATCGCTGACAAACAGCAATCGGTCGCCAATCGGAATCGTCCGGCGTACACCGTGAGCTGGATTCGCCGCTGCGAACAGCAGATTCCGATCACCCTCGCGCTGCACATGAATGACGTCTCGCTGGTCCATTTTCCGGCGGAGTCGTTTATTGAGTACCAGTTGCGGAAATAAGCAGATGGCCCCGTCGCGCTTGTCGCCTGTGCCGCCTACGGCGACGGGGGACCGTGGTACATTCCGACGCAGGAAGCGTATCCGCAAGGAGGGTATGAGGTCAGCGTTGCCTGGTGCGGGCCGGGGGTGGATGGGGTGTTGATGGAGGGGATCAAAGCGGTGCTTTGATCATGGTCCCGCCGAACCCGTGTTGTCTGATTCGGCATACACAGAGCGGGTTACTGGCCGGAGGCACCTGCGAGAATTGATACCGCAAGTGTGGGGTAAGCGGGAGTGATGTGGTGGCGGGGCGGCACCGTACCGGCCCGCTTTGCGCAGTTCGACCATTTCCCGGTAGCGGCCGTCGGTGGCGAGGAGTTCGTCGTGCGTGCCGATTTCGCGCACGTGGCCGTCTTCCATGACGACAATCTGGTCGGCATGCCGGATGGTGCTCAAGCGGTGGGCGATCACGAAACAGGTTCGGCCTTCCATCAACTGATGGAGCCCGGCCTGGATCAATTGCTCGCTTTCAGTGTCGAGATTGCTGGTGGCTTCGTCGAGGATCAAAATTTTCGGGTCCGCCAGGAGTGCGCGCGCGATGGCCAGGCGTTGCCGTTGGCCGCCGCTCAATTTCACGCCCCGTTCGCCGATGATCGTGTCGTATCCTTGTGGCAAGCGGGAGATGAATTCGTCGGCATAGGCGATTTCCGCGACGCGGCGAATTTCGTCCCGATCGACATCGCGCCGGCCATAGCCGATGTTCTCGGCCACGGTGCCATCGAATAGAAAGACGTCCTGTTCGACGATGCCCAGCAGTCCGCGAAAGCTTTCGACGTCGATTTGCCGGATGTCGCGGCCGTCGAGCAGGACGCGGCCGGCGGTGGGGTCGTAAAACCTCGCGGCGAGATTGCAGAGGGTCGTTTTTCCGGCGCCGCTGTGCCCCACGAGAGCAAATGTCTGGCCGGCGGGGACATCCAATGTGACGTTTTGAAGGACAGGTCGGTCGTTGCCCGGATAATGGAAGGAAACGTGTTCAAACGAAAGTTTTCCTTGGACCTGATCCTTGCGAATCAACACGGCGTCCGGTGCGTTGGGCATCTCGGCGCGGCTCGGCGAGAAGATCGAGCACGCGGTCGAGTCCGGCGAGGCTTGTTTGCAGGCTGGTAGCGCTTTCCGCCAGCACGGCGAGGGTTCGAGCAGCATCAGGACATAAACCAGGAACATCATCACGTCGCCCAGCGATAGTTGGCCGGCGAGCACCTGGCGGCCGCCGTACCAGAGCAGGGCGGCTGACGCGATGGGAATCATCAGGTCCCACAGCATCTCGATCACGCGCATCGACCACCACGAACGGAGTTCCTGCCGGACCATCAACTGGGTGCCGCGGAGAAATCGAGACGATTCGCTACGTTGCCGGCCGAAGGCGCGGACGACGCGCATGCCGCCGAAGGTCTCGGTCGTTTGAGCGTCGATGTCTTGCCGCGTCTGGCGAATGGCGCGATGCTGCGGCCGGATGCCGGAAATCCAGGTCCGATGCGTCAAATACACCAGAGGCAGCACGGCGAGACCGCCGACGAGCAGCCGCCAATCGACCCAGGCGAGGATGCAGAGGCTGCCGACGAGTTGGACAATGGCGCGCCAGGGATTGTAGAGCAGGCCGAACATCAATTCGCCAACGCTGCCACCGTCCTCGCGGAGCAGGCTGGTGGTTCCGCCTGATTTCAATTCCTGCGAGCGATGAAGCGGCAGGCGGACGGCATGATCGAAGACGCGACGACGAATGGCCGTTTGCAGTTGCTTGGTGGCTCGCGTGGCCACCCAGCGTCCCCAGAGATGGATGCCGCTTCTGATCAGTCCCACCAGCACGACGCCGGCCAGGACGACGGTGAGGAGCGTCTGGCGATCGGCGAATTGGGGAAAACGTTCCAGCCAGCTTGAGGAGAGCGTTTTTTCACCGATCACGTAGTCGATGATGAACTTCGTCGCCGCCGGGGGAAGCAGGCCCAGCAGAGTGGAGATCGTCACCGTGGCGAGCGAGAAAATCGCCGCGGTTCGCTGGCCGATCATCAGATCCCAGAACGATCGGATGAGCACCCAGGCGGAGCGGTGACTTCGCCGAGGCGGAGCGCCGGGCTTGTGCGGTTCGTCAACGGACGGAAGCTTGCGGTCTCGTTGAAGTTTGGCAAGGTAATCAGCGAAACGGCGGCGGCTGGACGTACGGGCGGAAAGCACTGCTGGGAATCCGGAGAAGACAAATATTCCAACGGAATTATCGAGGGTTGTTCGTCGAAATCAATGGTAGAAATGCCGTCTCTCGCCAAGACGCCAATTCGCGGAGTGCGCCAAGACGACTGAGAGTTCGCATAAGAAACATCGGGAGTACAATCAGATCAGGCATCGCGTTGTGCGCCGTTTCCATTGTTCTCGGCGAACTCTGTGTCTCTGCGAGAGATCGTTCTTAGTCGCCCACGATCCGGCCGTCGCGGAGGGTGAGCACTTGATCGTGTGGTTGGACGAGTTCGTGTTCGTGCGTGACGATGATCACCGTGGTTCCCTGTTCCCGGCTCAAACTTCGCAGATCGGATAAAATGGCGGCGGTATTGGCGGTGTCGAGTTCGCCGGTGGGCTCGTCAGCGAGAATCAGCTTTGGTCGTTTGAGCAGGGCCCGCGCGATGGCCACTCGCTGCTGCTCGCCCCCGGACAGTTCCGACGGGCGATGATCGATGCGCTCCTGCAATCCCAAGCGGGTCAATAACTCCAGGGCGGACTGGCGATGCGACGCTTGAATGCCTTCGGGGTAAAACGGCACCAGGACATTTTCCACGGCCGTCAGATTCGAGAGCAGATTGAAGTTCTGAAAGATGAAACCGACGTCATGCCGACGAAACAGGTCGCGTTCCGCCGGCGACATCTTTCCCAGATACCGGCCGGCGACTTGGATTTCGCCGCTGGTCGGTGCATCGAGGGCGCCGATCAAGTGCATCAACGTGGTTTTTCCGCTACCGGACGGACCGAGAATAAACGTCCAGGAACCGGCGGCAATTTCGCAACTCACGCCGCGCAGCGCCGGTACATCGACGCGTCCGCGGTGATGGATTTTGGTGACGTTTCGAACGGAAATCATCGAGAATTACCTTGGTCGCGAAATCAGCAAACCCGATCTCATCGCTGTCGCTTGCCGATTCTCATGAAATGTGGAAACCGCCAATGTAACGTCTGAAGCAGGCAGAAGTGAATTCGACCGGCATTCTCGAAAATGGTCGTCGTTCGACGTAAAATCAATTTCTGGGAGTTTTGAGATGAATTCGCTGGCATAAAACACTTGCAAGGATGCCCATGCGACCTTTTGCGCATCTGCATTGTCATACGCATTACAGCCTCTTGGACGGCGCCACCCGGATAGATGACGAGGACAAAGATTGCCTCGTCAAGAAAGTGAAAGCCAGCGGCATGAACGCCGTGGCGATCACCGACCATGGCAATCTCTATGGCGCATTTGAGTTTTACGCCGCCTGCAAAGGTGCGGGAATCAAGCCGATTCTGGGCATGGAAGCGTATATCGCGCCGGCCTCTCGCTTCGATAAAAAGGGCGCCAGCCGCGTCAAGGAAGCCAGCTATCATCTCACCTTGCTGGCCATGAATCTGACCGGGTTTCGCAATCTGATTACCTTGTCGTCGAAATCGTTCCTGGAAGGCTTTTATTACAAGCCGCGGATCGATAAGGAACTGCTCGCTGCGCACAGCGAAGGGCTGATCTGCCTGTCCGGCTGCGCGGCGGGAGAACTTTCGCAGTTGCTGCTGGGGGAGCAGCAGGAGGCGGCGGAGAAACTGACGCAGTGGTATGTCCAGACGTTCGGCGACCGGTTCTATCTGGAGATTCAGAACGCCGGGTTTCAGATTCAGGTCGATTGCCTGGAGCGAACCGTCGATCTCGCGAGGAAAATGGGTCTGCCGCTGGTTGCCACCAACGATGCGCATTATCTCAATCGGCAAGACGCGGCGGCTCAGGACGTGCTGCTGTGCGTGAACACGAAGACTGAGCGCAGCGATACGAATCGCATGCGGATGGACAGCGATCAGCTGTTTGTGCGCACTCCGGACGAGATGTATGCGGCCTTTCCCGGTTTGGAAGACGCGGTTGCGCGTTCTCAGGAAATCGCGGATCGGGTCGATATCGAGCTCGACAAACGCCGGTTTTATCCGGTGTTCGATTGTCCGGACTCGCTGTCCGACGCGGACTATCTTCGCAAACTCTGCGAAGACGGTCTGGTCTGGCGCTATGGCGCGGACGGCATCACCGAAGAAGTCCGTCAGCGTCTGGATCGGGAACTCGGCGTCATTCAGAAGATGGGTTACAACAGCTATTTTCTGATCGTGTGGGATTTTGTCCGATTTGCGATGGAGCGTGGCATTCCCTGCAGCGCCCGCGGTTCGGCCTGCGGCGCGCTGGTCGCGTATGTATTGGGGCTGAGCCACGTCTGCCCGCTGAAATACGACTTGCTGTTCGAGCGGTTTCTGGATGAGAACCGGACCGAACCGCCCGACATCGATATCGACTTTTGCCGCGATCGCCGGCAGGAAGTCATCGACTACACCAAGCAGAAGTACGGCGAAGCGAATGTGTCGCAGATCGGGACGTTCGGCACGCTCAAGGCGCGGGCGGCCATTCGAGACGTCGGCCGTGCGCTGTCAGTGCCGCTGCCGCGCGTGGACGCGGTCGCCAAGATGATTCCGGAAGAGCTGAACATCGAGTTGAAGGAATCGCTGGAGAAAAGCGCCGAGCTGAAAGAAGCGGTGACCAGCGATCCGCAGATCAAGGAATTGTTCGATATCGCCATCCAGCTGGAAGGACTGGCGCGGAGTGCGGGGACGCATGCCGCGGGCGTGGTGATCGCCGACCGGCCGATCGGGGAATTCGTGCCGCTGCAGACAATTTCCGGGAAGACCGACATCGTCACGCAATGGGACGGGCCGACGGTGGAAAAGGCCGGCTTCCTGAAAATGGACTTTCTCGGGCTGCGAAATCTTACGATTCTCGACAAGGCCGTCAAGAACGTGAAGAAGCATCGCGGCGTCGACATTGATCCGGTGAAGCTGCCTCTCGACGATGCGAAAACCTTCGCGTTATTGCAGCGGGGGGAAACGAAAGGAATCTTCCAACTGGAGTCGGGCGGGATGCGGGACCTGCTCACGAAAATGCGCCCGGACAAGTTCAACGACATCATCGCCACGTCGGCATTGTACCGTCCCGGCCCGTTGGAAGGGGGGATGGTGATGACGTACGTCGACGTGAAGCACGGGCGCGAGCCGCATCCCAAAGTCCACCCCATCATGGACGAAGTGCTGGATGAGACGTACGGCGTCATGGTGTATCAGGAACAGGTGATGCGGATTCTGAACCGGCTGGGCGGAATTGATCTGTCGCAGTCGTATCAGTGCATCAAGGCGATCAGCAAGAAAAAGTTGGAGACGATCGCGAAATATCGGTCCCAATTCATCGCAGGCGCGAAATCCAACGGGCTCGACGAGCAAAAAGCCGTGGAACTCTTCGGCATGATCGAGAAATTCGCCGGCTATGGCTTTAACAAGTCGCATAGCACCGCCTATGGAGCGGTGGCCTATCAGACGGCGTATCTGAAGGCGCACTTTCCGGTCGAGTTCATGGCGGCGCTCCTGTCGTGTGAAATGGAAGACACCGACCGGATCGTGGAACACGTCGATGACTGCCGCCGGATGAATATTCCGGTTTTGCCGCCCGACGTGAATCAAAGCGAGGTTGAATTCGCAGTGCGCGGCGACACGATTGCGTTCGGGATGGGGGCCATCAAAGGAGTCGGCGAACAGGCGGTGGCGGCAGTCGTGGCGGAACGTGAGGCCAACGGACCGTTCAAATCGATCTTTGATCTGACGGAGCGGGTCGAGCCGCGGCAACTTTCAAAATCGGTGCTGGAACTGCTCGTAAAGGTGGGGGCGTGCGACGTTTTGGGTGGGCGACGGTCGCAGTTGTTCTCCGTGATCGAACGAGCCGTGCAATCCGCCGTTTCCCGGCAGCGGGACAAGCAGCGCGGCCAGAAAAATTTGTTTGGTGGCGAGGAAGCAGCGGCAGAGGCCGCGGACGAAGGTCTTTCGAACCTGCTGCCTGACGTGCCGGAGTGGCCTCATCGCGAAAAACTGAATTACGAGAAGGAAGGGCTGGGCTTTTATCTCACTTCGCATCCGCTGACCGAACTGGGTGACCAGATCCAGACGTATTCCACGCACACGGCCAAGCAACTGGTCGATTTGGACGACGGCGCCGAGGTGGTGCTCGGCGGCATGATTTCCGCCATTAAACGGGCCACGACAAAGAAGCCCAGCCGCAACGGACACACCAAGTACGTCAATTTCGATTTTGAAGATCCGTCGGGGATCGTGCGGTGCATTATGTGGCCGGAAGAGTTTGCGCGGTTGGGCGAGAAGGTCGAGGCGGAAGCGCTCCGTTTCGTGAGAGGCAAGGTCGACAAGCGGAATCGTGAGCCGAACGTCATCGTGGACGCCCTGTGGACGATGGAAGAGGTCGAAAAGGAGTTCACGCGGCAGATCGCCATCAAATTTCAACGCGGCGTGCATGATTCGCGGGTGGTGAATCGCGTCCGCGACATTTTGAACCGCTATCCTGGGCGATCCGAGGTGATGGTGGTCGTCGATACGGCGGACGAAACCCGTCCGTCCACCCGGCTGCGATTTATCGCCCAGAAGCCGCTCGATTTTAAGGTCTCTTGCACGCGTGAATTAAGGACGGAGCTGACGGATGTGTTAGGGCCTGGGCATCTGCATTTCATGGCGGAACCGAAGCGAAAAAACGGGAGCGGGGCATCGCAATCGATCGGTCGATGATCGCTTCCCGGCGAATTCCGCCTCAACTCGCGATCGAATCGCCGCCAACCTGGAAAACCCCAGTTGACCGGCCGGCGCCACTCGGCAAAAATTGAGCCGCGAGGAACGATGAACGGTTGCACTCAGCTAGTCAGGATGGGCCGAACGGAATGACGACGGAACACTCCCTTCCGGGGCCCGCTCCGGCGGAACCTCGCCGTTTGCTGCAACCCCGCCATCTCCTGATTGCGGTGCTGGTTGTGGCCGCCGTGGCGCTGGTGCGCATCAAGTTTTTCAGCGGTTCGTCGGAAGCCGCTCCCGCCCAGGGGCATACTCCTCAATCGGAAAGCTCCGTCGTTCCGCCAGACGGCGCGACATCGCCATCCGAGTCGCTATCCCCGGATGAATTGCTGGCGCAAAAGCTGCTCCATCGTTGGCGCGACAAATACTACGGCGAACGAACGATGACCTTTTTGTCAGACGGCACGGGGTCCATGGTCATTCTGCTTGATACAGCGGGGCGGTTGCTATACGGCGAGAAATTGGTGATTCAACTGGCCTGGTCGATTAACGACGGCGTGCTGAATATGAAGTTCACCAACGGCGAACCCAAATGGGCCATGTCGACCATTTTGCAAGGTTGGGGCGCCGAGCACGATCAGCGCATCGAATTGCTGGATGAAACCGACCTGTATTTGCGGTCGACCGACAGCGGGAAACTCTACCAACTTCGACGAGTGGAAGAGTCCGCCGACAAAGCCGCGCCCCAGTGAAGCCCGCCGTATGGAGACAGAGAATGAAGCTCCTGCTTGCCCTCGGGACGTTCTGCGTGCTGGCGTCGGCCGGATTCTGTGGGGAACCTGTCGAACCTGTCTCCTTTGAACAGGCCGGCGTTGTGGCCGCGTGGAGGAAGTACGGGGACCGATTGACGTTTGGGCGCGGGCAGACGCTGGCGCTCGTCGATGACGGCTGCAAGCTGTCGATGCCGGAGTGGTCTCAGTCCGAAGGTCCCGTTCCCAAAGTTCGCGTCAGTTATGACAGCGTCGATGGAGACGACGACCCGCAGCACGAAGGGAAGGGGTATCACGGTTCGACGATCGGCGTGCCGTCGTCGTTGAATTTCATGGGCCGCTGGGGCGTGGCCTATCACGATCAGGTGGCGGTCATTCGCGCGTTGGAGTGTTGTCATTGCAACGTGGTGGACCACGTCACGCTCGCCAAGGGGTTGGAATGGGTGGCCGACCATCATCGGGAACACCAGATCACTGCCGTGAATTTGGCCCCGGTCGACGATTTGGAGCACGCAGAGCCGGTGTCAACGAAGATTGATGCGCCTCTGAAGAGGTTGCGAGAGCTCGGCATCTGGGTGAGTGCGCCGGCTGGCAACCATGATTTTTCGAAGGGCATTTCGTGGCCGGCGTGCCAGCCGAATTGTGTTGCCATCGGCGCCGTGCGTGCGGGGAAAGACGAAGTTTATCTTGATCGCAGCGACAAGATTGAACTGGTCGTGCCGGCCGCGGCGACGTCATCGTCCAATGCCATCGCTTGCGGCGCCGCACTGGTTTTGCGGGAAGCGATTGATAAAACCCAATACCGCTGGCAGCGCGATGGACAGACGCTCCCGGAAGCGATGCTGGCGATCATGCAAAAGACCGGGCCCGCCGTGCACGACCAGGCTTCGGGACAGACGTTCCGCCGCCTCGATCTTTGCGCCGCGCTCGATTATGTCTTCGACCACGCCGCAGAAAAATGACAGTAGGTCTGTGCTGACGCGAGATTGGTGCAAAGCTTGCGCGGCTGCCAATTGTCGTTAATATCCAGCGGCAACGCCGTCTTTGCGGGATTCGGTGGCGCCTCGAAGGACACCGTGCTGCCAATCGATGAGAATTCCCTGATATCCGCCGAAGCCGCCGGGCTCGCCTGGTTGTTTCACGATGTGACCGCGGCGCTGCAGTTCCGCAACCGCTGACTGGGGAATGGCCGATTCGGCCGAGACGGTCCCACCGTCGGCTCGCATCGGTGAACCGGTCGGGGTGGCTGATCCGGCATGGGAAATTCGCGCTGAATCGCCCGCCATCTGCACGTTCATCCCGAAGTCAATCAGGTTGACCAGCACCTGCACATGCCCTTGCGGTTGCATATCGCCGCCCATGACACCGAAGCAGAACCAGGGTTTGCCATCCTGGGTGACCATCGCCGGAATGATCGTGTGGAACGGCCGCTTGTGCGGTTCCAATCGATTGAGATGCTGGTCGTCCAGGGCGAATGAGCAGCCGCGATTCTGCAAAAAGAATCCCACGTTACCGGGGACGACTTGGGAGCCGAAGGCATGAAACAGGCTTTGAATCAGCGAGCAGCAATTTCGGTCTTTGTCGACCACGGTGAGATAAATCGTGTCGCCTTGGGCGAATCGGGGATCACCGGGCGGAACATTCGTCGCTGCGCGTTGCATGCTGATCCGCTTCCGCTGTGCCGCGGCATAGGGTTTGGAAATCAATTCCGAGATCGGCAGCCTGGCGAAATCCGGATCGGCATAAAATCGCGCACGATCGGCGAAGGCGAGCTTTTTGGCTTCCACGAAGAGATGTAAATAATCTGGGTGCTTTGGCCCGAGCGATTTGAGATCGTAACCTTCCAGGACATTCAACATTTCCAGCGCCGCGATTCCCTGGCCATTCGGCGGCAGCTCCCAGACATCGTAACCGCGGTAGTTTGTCGACACGGGGTCGATCCAGTTGCTGCGATGGTCCGCAAAATCCTTCAGGCTGAAATAGCCTCCGTTGGCCTCACTAAAGCGAACGATCTCTCTCGCAATGTCGCCGCGATAAAACCCGTCGCGGCCTTGCTGAGCAATAAGCTTGAGCGATGCCGCCAGCTCAGGCAGCTTGACGATCTCGCCGATGTCCGGCGGCCGCCCGCCCGGGAGATAGGTGCGCGCGGAATCGGGCCATTTCTGGAGGGATTCGGACAGATGCTGCCAGCCCAGTCCAATGATTTCCGGCACCGGCGCACCATTCTCCGCGGCATCAATCGCCGGGGCCAATAATGTCGCCAACGGCTTCGATCCGAACCGTGACCGCAATTCTTCCCAGCCGTCGACGCATCCGGGAACGGACCAGGACAGCGGGCCGTGGGACGGAATCTGGGCGAGCCCTTTGTCCGCGAGTGCTTGGCGATTGATGTTGTAGGGGCTCCGGCCGGAGGCGTTGAGGCCGTACAATTTTTGGGTTTTCGCGTCCCAATAAATTACAAACAGATCGCCGCCGATGCCGCAGCTCATGGGTTCGACGACACCGAGCATGGCATTGGCGGCAATCGCCGCATCCGCCGCGTTGCCGCCGGCTTTCAGCACCTCGAGACCGGCTTGTGAGGCGAGTGGATGGCTCGTCGCGACGATGCCGTTTCTTGCGATCACCTCCGACCGACTTTGCAGGGGATTAGGGCCCGGGCGATCATATTCGGCGCCGGAAACACCGGCCGGCGACGCGGCGAATTGCATGAGCAACAGCCCTCCGAGCAAACGGCACCAAAGCATGGTGCGCGCCACCGAACCCGAGGAACGGTCAACGGGATGCATGATGTCGATCCCAGGATGAAGTAGAAACTTCAAACTTCAACGCCAGGGAAGTCTCCTCAATTCCCGGAGCGAATGCAAGCAGCGCCCGCCACGATGGCCGGTCGTCGTCAGCGGCGCGGCGGACTTTGCAGCTCTATGTCTTTGTGAGAGAGCGACCGCTCTTGGCCTGTGATTTTTCGACGCAAAAAGTCGTTGATTACAAATGGCTGCAACAACGGCAAGTAGTGACCACCCTGTGGCACGAATTCTTCGGCGTGAGACCGCTGGGCCGGCAGCATTTTGTCGGTGGCCCCGTGGATCTGAAAAATCGGTCCCGGCAACGGTTGTGCCGGCTTCCAGGAATAGACGGCCCGGCAGGCCCACGGCATGATCGGCGCCCGCAGTTTGCTGACATTGGAGAGAAATTGCCGCGGAGCAGGGGGGAGGAGACGGCCAAACGTCCACAAGGCCGCTGAACTGAATCCCGCCAGCAACAAATCGCTGCGCGGCGGCAGAATGTAGGACCAGGGGCCTAAGAATCGAGCCCAATCAGGGAAATCTTGGAACGAGCGTACGGAAGATATTAGAAAGCAGCCGCGGCAATCGAGGTGACGTGCCATTTCCAGCGCCACCATCCCGCCGAACGACATGCCCCCCACGTAACACGGCTTGCCGGGGTCCACCGCCTCTGCCATCCGACGGCCATAGTCGGCCAAGGATTCGAATGTGCGATGCGGCAGCCATTCCGGCACCTGAATGGTGGAAAATTCCAGCTTTTGCATGGCGAACAACCGCTCATCCATTCCCAGGCCGGGCAACAGAATGATCGGCACAGCATCTTCAGACATGGACGATGAACCTGCGACGACGGTGTGATCGGTTGATTGACGTTGTAACGTGGAATCGCCCGAAGCGGCAATCGTGGTCTGGATTTATTCTCGGCTTCCCCCTCTTTGCCTGCCGACATATGCTGGGGCGACTTAACCGGAGATTGTTCATGGCCCCTGCGAAAAAAACAGCTGCCGCCGCGCCTGCCCCCGTTCCCGCTCCCGTGTCGGCAGCCACGCCGACGCGGCTTGGTTCGCTGGACGCTTATCGGGGCATGGTGATGATCGCCTTGGCGGCGCGCGGGTTCGGCATTCACGCCGCCTCGAAGAATTTTCCCGACAGCCAGCTCTGGCAAACGCTCGGCTATCAATTTGAACACGTGTCCTGGGGCGGCTGCGCGTTTTGGGACCTGATTCAACCGTCGTTCATGTTCATGGTGGGGGTCTCGCTGCCGTTTTCTTATGCCGGGCGGTCGATCCAGGGGCTGTCACAACGGCAACTGACTGTGCACGCGATGATTCGGTCGTTTGTATTGATCTTTCTCGGAGTGTTTCTAGCGTCGCAGTCGGGACTCGTTCCTCATTATGAGTTTTTTAATGTCCTGGCGCAAATCGGCTGGGGATACACGTTCCTGTTTTTGCTTTGGAATCGGCCGATCTGGCTGCAAGCGACGGCGGCGTTCACAATTCTCGTGGCTTACTGGGCCTGGTTCGCGTGGTACCCGCTGCCACCGGCTGATTTCGACTACACCAAAGTCGGCGTCAAACCCGAGTATGTGCAGAATATGCTGACCGGATTTCCGGCTCATTGGCAGTATTACACCAACCCCGCCGCTCGATTTGATCAGTGGTTTCTGAACCTGTTCCCGCGAGAAAAACCGTTTGAATTCAATGGTGGCGGATACACCACGCTCAACTTCGTTCCGTCGTTGGCGAACATGATCTTCGGTCTGATGACCGGGGAAGCCATCCGCAGGACGCAGTCGAAAGGAAAGCTGGTGGGCGGGTTATTGATCTGCGCCGCGGTCGGGCTCGCGAGCGGATGGGCCCTCAACTACTTCGGCCTCTGCCCGATGGTCAAGCGGATTTGGACGCCCGGTTGGGCGCTGTTCAGCACCGGTTGGTGCTGGCTGTTCCTCGCCGGATTTTACACGATCATTGATTGGCTCGGCTTTCGGGTCTGGGCTTTTCCGCTGATCGTCGCCGGGATGAACTCGATCGTGCTCTACCTCATGGGCGAACTTTTGCGAGGCTGGACCGACGGGTTGCTCCAGCGTTTCCTCGGGCCGTTCACTCGCTACTTCTGGCACTGCGAACTGTTCGATCTCTTCGGCACGGCGTACGCGCCGCTGGTCCGCAATAACCTGATTTTGCTGGTGTTTTGGTTGTTCGTGTATTGGCTGTATCGGCAGAGAATCTTCGTGCGAATCTGATTTCGCGTACCCGTCTTAGCCCCCGGCCAGTGGCCGGGGGCAATTGCTATGTCGCTGCCACAATTACCATGGGCCCCCCACGACTCGTGGGGGGCTAAGACATTCGCAATCAGTTCCAGAAGGTCCTTACGGATGGTTCCGATTTTGACCATGGCCGGCTTGATCGTAGCGATCGCAGCCTGCGGTTGGCTAACTTATTTGGGAACATAGAACTGCCATATCAAGGAAGGTAAGGCGTTGGCGTGGTGGGCGGCAATTGCGACGTTGATTTTATTAATGGCGCTACTCGTTGCTGTGTTGTTTTCGTTTCCAAAGGACATTTACATTCACGACACCTACTTCTTGCGCCTCCGCTGGCGTTCCTCATAGATCGCGCTGAAAATCTGCGGAGGGGTGGCCGGGTCTGGAGGCTTTGCGGAAGGTCCGGCAATGAATCATGCGGCTTGAATTTGTCTTGGGACGCATTCAACACATTCTCCAACGCACCCTGATGCGATTTCCTTACTCCGTGGGACCAACAGTAGAGTTGTCGTTTAGATTTCTACTGAGATCACGCTGGCCGGTGCGATGCATCCAGTGTGATCGTTTGTGAGAAATGGAGACGCTGTAATTGCTTGTCGGGCCTTCCGCAAAGCCTCCAGACCCGGGCACCCGAGGAAGGGCGATTGCCATGTTGCGGCCACAATCATCGTCGGCCCCCCACGACTCGTGGGGGGCTAAGACGATCGCCGATTACTGATCACTGCGGCTGATCGAATGTTGCGCTGGTTGTTTGATGAACCGTATAGGGCGATGGCCATTGATCCTGCCGAATCCAGCGGTCGATGCGGTGAGCCGGTTCGAAAAACACCTCCAACCACCAGGAATGAGCTGGCGCCAAGGACTTCTGAAAAGAATAAAACGGCAAAGTTGTCACAACGATCTGCTGTGAATCGAAATCAATGGCAGCCGCCTGTTCTTGTCCGCGCAGCAATGTTCCATAGAAGAAGAAATAGGTTGATATGAGGCACACGGAAAGCAACAGCCCCGTCAGCAGTATTCGCCCCCTGTTGAACGGCGGTCGCCAAAACGCGAACAGGCGCAGCCACGATCGATGAGGACGAACAGCAAGTGACATGACCGAGATTCCTTCGATCGGCGACATGAATTCCGCCGGGATTATCCCTGCCATACGTCAATGTGGTCAATCCCGGTTGCCCGGCGCAAAAAAAACAGCAGCCCGAGGACCGTAATCCTCGGGCTGCTGTTCAATCTTCGATAGCCGCGGAGGTCATCCGCTGGCATCAAATCGTTAGGCCGAAGGCGACTCCTCCGACCCGGCGGCGACGAGTTCGCCTTCCGATTCGACATGAGACGGCTCGAAGTCGAGTCGCTTGGTGTCGCCGACCTCTTTCACCTTCACCGTGATCGTGTTGGAACCCTGGAACGCTCCCTTGAGGACTTCCTCGGAGAGGGGGTCGACCACGAAGTTCTGGACCGCGCGGCGGAGCGGACGAGCGCCGTATTCCACCGTGCCACCCTTTTCGATGATGAACTTCTTGGCTTCGTCGGTGAGGACCAGCGACAAGCCCTTTTCGGAGAGCCGCTGACGGACCTTCGCCAGTTCGATTTCCACGATCTGCTTCAAGTGCTCTTCGTTGAGCTGCCGGAAGACGACCACTTCGTCGAGACGGCCGAGGAATTCGGGTTTGAATTCCCGCTCGATGGCGTGCATCAGGTCCTCTTTCATCCGGTCGTAGGTCGTGTTCGGGTCTTTCTTGCCGAACCCGAACGGACCGGACTGAATGACTTCCGCCCCGGCATTGGTCGTCATGATCAAAATCGTGTTCTTGAAGTCGACCTTCCGACCAAAGCTGTCGGTCAGATGACCTTCTTCCATGATCTGCAGCAGCA
Organism: Planctomycetaceae bacterium; assembly: GCA_046349715.1. GTDB lineage: Bacteria > Planctomycetota > Planctomycetia > Planctomycetales > Planctomycetaceae > CAZDGB01. Next base: position 26,256 of record JAXMBR010000023.1, read on the forward strand.
TGTTGAAGACGTCCGGATGGGCCTTCTCGATTTCGTCAAGCAGCACCACCGCGTACGGCCGCCGACGGATTTTTTCCGTCAACTGCCCGCCTTCTTCGTAGCCGACGTATCCTGGAGGCGCACCGATCAGCCGGCTGACGTTGTGCTTCTCCATGTATTCGCTCATGTCGATCTGGATCAGCGCGTCTTCATCGCCGAACATGAACTCGGCGAGCGCCTTGGCGGTCAGTGTCTTGCCCACGCCGGTCGGCCCGGCGAAGAGGAACACGCCCGTCGGACGCTTCGGATCTTTGAGGCCGCTGCGGCTTTGGCGCACCGCTTTGGCGACCTGTTTGATCGCTTCTTCCTGGCTGACGACCTTCTTGTGGAGTTCGTCTTCGATGCGGAGCAGCCGGACCGCGTCCTCACTCGACAACCGCGTCAGCGGGATGCCGGTCATCTTGGAGACGACCTCGGAAATCACGTCGGCATCGACGACGCCGTCGGTTTCCTTGGATTTATCGCGCCAATCGCGATTGAGCTGGTCCTTCTTCTTTTTCAGTTTGTCGGCCGAATCACGCAGCGACGCCGCCTTCTCGAAGTCCTGGTTCGCGACCGCTTCTTCCTTCTGCTGATTCAACTTCTCAATTTCCTCTTCGAGGTCCTTGAGGTCGGGCGGACGGACCATGGATTTGAGACGCACACGCGCGCCGGCTTCGTCAATGACATCGATCGCCTTATCCGGCAGGCAGCGGGCTGTGATGTACCGGTTCGAAAGTTCGACCGCCTGGTCGATGGCATCATCGGTGATCTGCACGCGATGATGCTGTTCGTACCGATCACGGAGTCCTTTGAGAATTTCAATCGCCTGATCGGACGACGGCGGTTCGACCATCACCATCTGGAACCGGCGTTCGAGGGCTTTGTCTTTCTCGATATATTTGCGGTATTCGTCCAGCGTCGTGGCGCCGATGCATTGCAACTCGCCGCGGCTCAGGGCAGGCTTGAGCACGTTCGAGGCGTCGATCGCCCCTTCCGCGCCGCCGGCGCCGACCAGGGTGTGCAATTCGTCGATGAACAGAATCGTGTTCTTCGCCCGTTTCACTTCGTTCATCACGGCCTTGATGCGTTCTTCAAACTGGCCGCGATACTTGGTGCCGGCGACCATCATCGCCAGGTCGAGCACCACGATCCGCCGGTCGCGGAGGATTTCCGGCACGTTGCCGTCCACCACCATCTGGGCGAACCCTTCGACGATGGCCGTCTTGCCGACGCCCGCTTCGCCGAGGAGGACCGGGTTATTCTTCTGCCGTCGGCAGAGAATTTGAACGACGCGTTCAATTTCATTTTCGCGCCCGATGACCGGGTCGAGTTTTCCTTGCCGGGCCAGTTCGGTCAGATCTCGCCCGAAGCTGTCGAGGGCAGGGGTCTTGCTCTTGCTGCTCGATTTGCCCGAGGTTCCCGTCGAGGCGCTGCCGCCGCGTTCCGGAGTTCCTTCAGAACCTTCGGCGCCATGCCCGAGCAGATTGAGGACTTCTTCGCGCACGTCTTCCAGTTTCAGGCCGAGGTTCATCAACACCTGGGCGGCGACCCCTTCCTGCTCGCGGATCAAGCCGAGCAGCAGGTGTTCGGTGCCGACGTAGTTGTGGTTGAGGTTGCGCGCCTCTTCCATGGCATATTCGATGACTTTTTTCGCACGCGGGGTTTGCGGCAATTTGCCCATCGTGACCATGTCGGGTCCCGACTGGACGATCTTTTCGACCTCCATGCGGATTTTTCGTAAGTCCACGTCGAGGTTCTTCAGCACGTTGGCGGCAACGCCGGAACCTTCCTTGACGAGACCCAGCAGAATGTGTTCGGTCCCGATGTATTCGTGGTTAAAGCGCTGCGCCTCCTGGTTGGCGAGCTGCATCACTTTTCGGGCTCGATCAGTAAATCGTTCGTACATATCCACCTCTCCATCAGTCCTTAGGGGGAGACGTCCTGCCTGTCGTGAGACAGCACCTGCCAGACTGGCTTGCCTAAGATTACATTATCCTCTGATCAAATGTCGTACCAAAACGTCAAACTCGTCAATTTGCCAACTTGATCACCTGCAAGGCAAACCAGGATCGGCGATTCCAACGTGTCACAGTGTTCTTCTCTAATGATTGACCTGTTTCATGTTGCGCCGTCCAATCCGTTTTATTCCCGGCTGCAAGCGAATTCTAGGGGCCAACGGCCGGCATGGCAAGCTGGGTGTTGCTTTGGCACGGTTTTCCCGGAAGATAGGGGTGGTGACATTTTGCGGCTGGCAGTGATTCAGCCCGTGTTGTCGGCCGCTGTTGTTGAGCAATTCGCGAATTGTCACTCAACCTTCCTCATTCGATCCTCGATCCTCGATATCCCATGCCTGCCCACCCCCTTGTGACCGATTCCTGGACGGCTGGCGCCCAACGCGTCTGGGCTGCCACGTTGAACCAGGCAATGGCTCAATCCGCGCACGAACTGGCCGTCGAACACCTGTTGGCGGGGCTCGTCAGCGAGGAAAGTCGAGCCGCCGAGCAATTGGAGCGGGTCGGAATCACGCCGACCGTGGTTGAACAAGCGTGGGGGAGCGATGAACTCGGCCTGAATACTCCCCCTCTGGCCGATCAGAAACCGCTGCCCCGGCACGAACTACTGGAACTCGTGTTGATTGGAAGCCCGTACGCAGGCATACATTGGTGGAGGCCGGGTACGGAATTGGGAACCGAACACTTCCCGTTCGGCCTCAGCCGAGTCGCGTCGGACGTTTCGCCGCTGGCTGAACGAATTCGGCATCACCACGGAAGGAGCGTCGCCTCGCAGCCACGGGTATCGGCTTCGGGAACAATGATCCGGCTCCTGCACCGGTTCCGCCGGAACTGGAAACTTGCCTGGCACGATCCCACGCAAACCGAGCGATTCGAGGTTTACCGCATCCTCGACGCGGCGGCCAATCGAGCCAGGGCGTCCTCCGCGTGGTGGAAGACTTCGTTCGCTGGGCGTGGAACGACGGATTTCTGTCACAACAGCTCAAGGAGTGCCGTCACGAATTGACGGAAGCGCTGCGCCGTCTGCCCGAGCCGGATTTCTTGGCTGCACGGGACACTCAACACGACGTAGGCACGGAAATTCGTACGATCAGCGAATATCGGCGCGAGTCTCCCGCGGCTGCCGCCGTCGCCAACTTCAAGCGCGTTCAGGAATCGCTGCGCAGTCTGGAGGAATACAGCAAAGTCGTTGATGCCGAAGTGTCGCCGCGTTTTGAGCAGTTGCGTTACCGGCTCTACACTCTCGACAAAGCCGTACACACGACGCATGTCGCCCGGTTGCGTTTGGCCACGAATTCCTTATGTCTGCTGGCGACCAATGCCCTCTGCCATCACGGCCTCGGTCCAGCGATTTTGGGTGCGTTGGAAGCCGGGGTGCGGATGGTCCAGCTTCGCGAGAAATCGCTTCCCGATCGCGAATTGTTGGATCTCGCCGGCCGCGTCCGCCAATGGACTCAAGATTTTGACGCGATTTTCATCGTGAATGATCGTCCCGACATCGCTGCGCTCGCTAACGCCGACGGTGTCCATCTCGGGCAGGATGATCTGACTGTCGCCGCCGCGCGAAAACTGCTCGGCCCGGACAAACTCGTCGGCGTGTCGACGCATTCCATTGAACAGGCTCGCCAGGCGGTGTTGGATGGCGCGGATTACCTGGGCGTTGGGCCGGTATTCCCGAGTTCGACCAAAGAGTTCACCGAATTCCCAGGCCTTGCATTCGTGGAGCAGGTTGCCGCCGAGATTCCGCTGCCGTGGTTCGCGATCGGGGGCATCAACGAAGAAAACCTGTCTGATCTTCTTGCGGCGGGCGCGACGCGAATTGCTGTCAGCGGGGCGATATGCTCATCCGAGGAACCAAGTTGGGCCGCGGGGGAATTGCTGGGTCGGTTGACGTCCGTAACTTAGATCCTTGCGACGCCACGCTTTCGCTTTCCCCCGACTTCTCCTACCTCACTTTGCACCCTCTGTGTCTTTGCGGGAGTTTTCCTCTGTTTTCAATAAAATTGATGTTGATTTTAATTTTATTGTTCATATTATAGATTCATGAGATTCGATTTATCAAATTCAACGGCTGAAACTAAGGCTCAACCGCTGACCTGGATCGACCGGCTCAGCGATGAAGACCGCAATTTCTTGAAGCGATTTATTCTCGCGTCTGGTTCCCTCAAGGATGTCGCCGCGGAGTACAAAATCAGTTACCCGACCGTCCGACTCCGGCTCGATCGGCTGATTGAAAAAATCAAGGTCCTCGACAGCCTGCAGATCGTCAGCGAGTTCGAACGGCAACTCCGGGCCCTCTTCGCCGAGGGAAAAATCGACTTCGCCACGCTGCAGCAACTCCTCGACGCTTATCGTGCGGACCAAGAACGGTTGCCGAAGGAAACGCCATGAATCACCTCTGTTGTCTCGCGTTGTTGGGCGGAATTCTGTGCTGCGGATCGATTTCTGAAAGTGCCGAGGCACGACTCGTGTCGACGCTCAAGTGGGAAGAGGTCAAAGAGCGCGGCGAAGTCAAATCGGGCGAGGTCTTAACTGCCGACGACAGACAGCCAGCGCGGCTGCGGCTTGCCAATGAATCAGGCGCACAAATTGGTTGGCACCTGACCACGATTTCGCGACCCGCCGTGATGGGACGTGTTTACTTGCTGCGGGGGAAAGTTCGTTATGAGAACGTCGCCCAATCCCCGCCCAATCCCGCGGTGGGCGACCTGGGAGTGGGATTCATGGAAATGTGGAACTATTTCCCCAATGGCTCCGCTTACTTCTCGCGCGCCCTCGGCCTGAGCGGGTCAATGGTTCGACTTGTCGGGACATCGGATTGGCAGGAGTTCACGTTGCCGTTCGATAAAGGAACCGCGCCGTCACCGACAAAGCTGGAGTTGCACGTGATCCTCCCGGGCAATGGCGTGGTCGAATTGACCGATCTCGCGTTGTATGACAACGTTGATTCACGCGGGGGCTTCACGGGCGCCTGGTGGGATGACCGCGTGGCGGGACTGGTGGGCGGCTCAGCGGGCATCCTGATGGGCGTGATCGGCGCGATTGTCGGAACGCTGGTCGGTTTCGGTCGGGGTCGCACGCTCGTCACCGCGCTGTTGGTCGCCATGATTCCGCTCGGTGCGATCCTGCTCGTTACGGGCATCGTCGCCGTCGCGCTCGGCCAGCCGTATAGCGTCTATTATCCGTTGCTGCTCTTGGGTGGCCTGTCGACCGCTTTCGGAGCCGGAGGGTTCATCATCACGCGGCGGGCCTATCAACAGCACGAACTGCGCCGCATGCAGGCCCTTGATGCACGGTGAGGCTGCTGGTTTATCCTTGACCACGGATTGATTCGTGTTAACCGCCAGTATTACAACCGGCGACGCAAATCGCATACGTCGCATTCGAAGCCAAAACGCACGCGGCGTGCGTCGCAATTGCCGCAGCCTGGGCCAAGGCGAGAGCGGCCTGGATTCCTTGATCTCTTAGCGTTCTTCGGTCACGTGCTGATTGAACACAGTCCAAAAGGGATGTTCACGCATTTTGGGTTGCATTGACTGTAGCCTCCATCAGCGGCGGTCACTCGTCACACTCCGGCTTTTCGATAGCTGTGAATCAGCATCGCCAGGGCAATCGCGAGAATCGCAGCGAGATTGGCCCCGACGATGACCAGCCTCCAAGATTTCCGAGGCTGGGAGTTAGAGCCTAAGCCATATTCCTCGGCTCTCTTTTTAAGCGACTCTTGAACATCTTGCTTGACTTGGTCGAGGGGCATGCCATGGGGGATTGCAAAACCGGTCTCTGGATCAAACGGAGTTGGGGGCAGCTTCAGCGGAGCAATTTGGACGGCTGCTCTGGCCGAACTCTCCACAATTGGATGAGTTCTCTCCAGCAGTTCTCGCCGGAGGCGCGTGTATTCGCTGGTCGTCTTTGGTTTTTGCAACTCGTAGTCAGCCGGCAATGCAAATGCTTCATCGGTGATTTCGGGATCATGGATGATTTCAAGGTATTCGAGCTTGGAGATGAGTGAACCGTCCGCAGCGTAACGCTCCAGCAGCTTCGGCTGAAAATGCTCTTTATCGACAAGGAGTGATTGCGACTCTGGAATTGATTCCCGAAAACGGTCCGACAGCATTTTCGCGACGAGAGGGATTTTTTCCGAGAATCGAGTCTTGATCTCGTAATACTCCTTGCCGTCGCGCGTAACAGTCGCCAATTCCTGATTGGCAATCCCTTGTTGTTGGCCCATGCCAGTGCGCAGGGCTTGCGACAATTCCATCGCCGACTGCATTCGGAACGTGGTGTCGATCATCACTCGAGAGTGAGGCAGGATTTCGTAAGTTGTTTGGCCAAGCGAGAGCGTAACGTGGCTCGATTGACCAGCCTTCTCGGTTCTGGTGCCAAGCATTCCGCTCGAGAGCTGCTTTTGGATCACTGTCAATTCGGTTTCATTGTGACGAACACGGTATTTGACAGGCGGTTCCAGCGCTTGGGTCGATTTCTGGATGATCTCATCGATCGCTGGTGATTGCTCGGCAACACCGAATGATGTCGCTCCGACCAGGGACAACAGTGCAAAGCTACTGGCAAATGATCGCGTCAGAAACGATTTCTCGGAGTGTGCCATCGGAAACTCCATGAAGAGTTGTCGTATTCTTTGCCCCCCAGGGCGCATGCGATACGTCAGATGAAACAGAGGCTCATTCTGAAAGCACAACTCCGTACACCGGAATGAACGTATTTTGGCTATGTTAGCCACGAGCGTCAAATCGCGGAATGACAAGGTCGTGAAGATCGCCGGACGAAGTTGTTGCAGGAACGTTGATCGTGAGGAGCAAGGAGTGGGCCTGAATGTCTCTATGAGAGACACAACTTCATCGCGCGCTTAACTCGCCGACCAGTTTCACCAGCGTCTTGACGTGTTCTGCCGGGGCTTCGGGCATCACGCCGTGACCCAGATTGAAAATGTGACCGGGACGATTGCCTGCCGCCTCCAGGACATCCTTCGTGCGTTGGCGAAGCGTCGGCAAGTCGGCGAGGAGAATCACCGGGTCAAGATTTCCCTGCACGGCTCGATCATGACCGACAGTCTGCCAGGCGTCCGCCAGATTGACCCGCCAATCAATGCCGATCACTTGTCCGCCCGCTTCGCGGAGCAAGGGGAGCAGCGCTGGATTGCCGGTCGCAAAATTGATCACCGGCACCTCGGCCGGCAGGCCGTCTAGCACCTGTTTTGTATAAGGCAGTACCGACCGGCGATAATCGTCCGTCGAGAGGCAACCAGCCCAACTGTCGAACAATTGCACCGCCTGGCAGCCGGCCTCGATCTGCGCGCGAAGATAACGGATCAAGCTGCGGGCCAGCGTGGTCATCAGTTGATGCCAAGCCCCGGGGTCGCGATACATCAGCGATTTCGTGAGGAGATAATTCCGTGAACCGCCTCCTTCGATGGCATACGAAGCGAGCGTAAACGGCGCTCCGGCAAACCCGAGCAGCGGAATCTCGGCTGGTAAATCGCGCCGAATCAGTTTCACTGCGTCGAACACGAATTGCAGCGAGGAGACGTCTTCCAACTCCTTCAAACGGCTCACCTGATCAGCCGATTGGATCGGGTTGTGAATGACCGGCCCCTCTCCTTTTTGATATTCAAGGTCGAGGCCCATCGGCTCCAGCATCGGCAGCAGGTCTGCAAACAGAATCGCCGCGTCGACACCGAGAATCCGCTGCGCATCCAGCGTGACCTGAGCCGCCAGCTCGGGGCGTTTGCATAATTCAATGAACGTCACCTTCGAGCGGACCGCCATGTACTCCGGGAGATACCGGCCTGCCTGCCGCATGATCCAGACCGGCGTGCGATCGACCGGTTCGCGCCGGCAGGCTTTGAGAAAGCGGCAATTCTGCAAGACATCAGACGACATAGCAGCTCCGAAAAGTTTTCCGCATTGTAGCGGGGCGCTGCGGCGATTGCCCGGATCAAAATGGAAGCCGTCACGTGAAAGGCCGCCGGCTTCGTTCGGCGCAGGTCTCGTTCGGCGCAGGTCTCCTGACCTCGCCGTCTTTTTCTTGAGGTCTCCCGACCGATCTTGCCTTTCCGCCGCAGAGCGGTCAGGAGACCGCAAAACCGCAGACGGCGAGGTCAGGAGACCTGCGCCGAACAGTGAAGTTCAGACCTGCGCCGAACAACCGCTTTTTTTCAGATCCGCGAGCCTCCTCATCGCGCAGTCCGGAGGGTCAGCCCTCTTCGTTTTTTTATGTCCCACGCGCCGCCAACAGACCCGGCGCGGCTGCCAGGATTTCTTTGACGAGCGTGCCCATCTTCGGGTGCGACGGTTCGAAATCGGCGCGCAGTCCGACATCCTCCAGCGTTTCCGTCGCCGTGGGCCCGATCGAGCCGATGAGGCAGCGTTTTGCCGCCGCCAGGCATTCGTTTCGTACGCCCAGTCGTTGAGCGACCTGCAACAAATGTTGAACCTGCTGGGCGCTCGTGACCAGCAGCAGGTCGAAATCGCCGGCGATGAGTTGATGGACGGCGTTTTGCAACGGCACAAGATCCTCCGGCAATTCCCAGCGATAGACCGGCACCGGCAGCACAATCGCACCTCGCTCCCGCAGCGAATTGATCAACTCCAGGTTCGGCTTTCCATATTCCTGCAACGCCATCGAACGCCCGGCAAGCGGAACCTCGGCATCCAGTGTCGCCAGCAATTCCCGCCAGGTGTTTGGCTCCGGGGCGCGATGATCAATCCGCACGCCCCATTCGCGCAGCACCGCCACCGGCTTCGGGCCCCGCACGACGATCGTGCAGCGCCACAACTCGGCGAAGAACGTCTCGCGCGGCACCTTCGTCGTCACTACGTCGAGCACCGCCCGCGCCCCGACGCCGGTCATGAAAATGACGACTTCAATCCGTCCCGCCTGCAATTCTTCCAGAAAGGTGAAGACCGCCGAATTCTCCACCAGCGGCAATTCCCGCATGGACGGCGCCACAAACGCGGTCCCGCCGTTGCGCTCAATCAGCGACCGCATCTCCTCAGCGCGACGGCTTTCCAGGCTTAAGACTCGCATGTTCATGGTCGGATCCCTTTTCTCGCTCGCCAGAAAATCACTGCGACTTCCAACTGCTGAGTTCGACCTGCTGACATTTAATCGTCCCGAGTCATCCGCCGCCGGCTCTGTTTCGTCTGTGACCGTTCCTTCTTCTCCGACAATCGGCGGCGCTGCGAACCCAACGAAGGCTTCGTCGGTCGACGCGTCTTCGGCGCGACGGCGATGGTCGATAGCATCGCCGCCAGCTTCTCCAGGCAATCGGCCCGATTCTTCGGCTGATCTCGCGATCGCTCGCTGGAAACGATCAGATCACCCTCGTCCGTCAGTTTCGAACCGTAACGCGATAGAAATCGCGACAACACATCGGCCGGCATCCCCGTCGATTCGTGCGGTCTCCAGCGCAGAATCACCTTGGAATTCACCTTATTGACGTTTTGACCGCCTGGGCCTGAACTGCGCGCAACGCTCCAGGCGAACTCGCGGACCGGTATCCGCAGCCGCGGCGTGATGCTCAAATGTGTCTCTTCGCCGGCCGCCATGTCCCTGTTCCCTGTTCGGCGCGGGTCTCTCGACTTCGCCGTTTTCTGCTTCGGTCTCCCGACCGTAGTTCGTGTATTCTTTCAGGAAGTTAAAATAAAACGCGGGTCAGGAGACCCGAAAACCGGGGACGACGGGGGCAGGAGACCCGCGCCGAACACATTGCAATACGCGCCGCACCGAACACATCGCGACGCATCATGGACAGCGGATCTGCATCGATGGGTCAGATCTGCGGTCGTCGCAAGTCCTGGGATGCCGTGCCGTTCCCTGCGATTTCATTCTACATTATGATGAATCATGAACAACCACCACGCTTCTGTGACGCGTTGCTAACAAAGGCGAGATACGATGGCCGCGCTCCCTCGGATGTTTCGAGTTCAGCAGACGTTTGACACGCCGCAACTGAGCGAAGTTCCCGGCGAAGTCAAAAAACAGCTTGCTAAGCTGGCGCTGGGGAGCAAAATCCGACCGGGGCAGACGGTGGCCATCACCGCCGGCAGCCGCGGCGTTGCCCACATCGCCGAGATTCTGAAAGCTGCCGTCGATCACTTCAAAGGCCTCGGCGCGGTGCCATTCATCGTGCCGGCGATGGGCAGCCACGGTGGCGGTACGGTGGAAGGTCAGTGCGGGATCCTGGCCGGGTACGGGATTACCCCGGAAACGATGGGCTGTGAAATCCGCGCGTCGATGGAAACGATCATCGTCGACCGAACGCCGCAGGGAATTCCCGTCCATTTCGACAAACACGCCTCGCAGGCCGATCACGTGCTTGTCGTCGGTCGAGTCAAGCCCCATACGGGGTTTGTCGGGCCGGTGGAATCGGGGCTGCACAAGATGATGCTGATCGGCCTGGGCAAACACGAAGGCGCGAAAATCTATCACCGGGCGATTGCCGACTACAACTTCATGGACATCATCACGGCGGTGGCGTCGAAAGTGATCGCCCAGTGCCGGGTCGTCGCGGGATTGGCCATTGTCGAAAACGCCTATGACGAAACCGCGCTGATCGAAGCCGTGCCTCCGGAGAAATTTCTCGAACGCGAATCGGAGCTGCTCAGGAAAGCGATTGCGTGGCTGCCTCAATTGCCGTTTCCGGAGTGCGATTTATTGATCGTCGACAAGATCGGCAAGAACATCTCCGGCACCGGGATGGATACCAACGTCATTGGCCGGAAATACAACGATCATGCCGCGACCGATAAGGACACGGCCCGCTGCCGGCGAATTCTGGTTCGGGGTTTGACTGAGGAAACGCACGGCAATGCCACGGGCATCGGTTTGGCGGAATTCACCACGCAATTCGTGGTGGACCAGATTGATCAGAAGATCACGGCCATTAACGTGATGACCGGCAACCACCCGACCGGCGGCATGATCCCGCTGACGTTCGCGAATGACCGCGAAGCCGTGCTTGCCGCGCTGCAAACCATCGGCCTGACGGAACCGCCGGATGCGAAGGTGATTCAGATCTCCGACACGCTGCATCTGGGCGAAGTGATCGTGAGTGAAGCGTATCTGCCGCTGTTGGCCAGTCAGGCGAACCTCAAGGCGCTCGAATCCCCGCGGGAAATGACGTTTGACGCGAACGGGCAACTGTCGCCGGTTTCGCGTTCTCATTAGCGATGCTGTGAAAAGCCACGTGATCGGCGCGCAGGCTTTCTGAAGATCGGTCGTGAAGCGTGGCGGATGCTCCAGTCCGCTCGTCCGCGAATTTTCACGACAGCGCCGCATGATTCGATCCCCTGCGGCCCGTCGGATGAAAGCGGCTTGCTGAAATCCCCGTCAGCTCTGACGCGCGGCAATGTTTTCACGCGGTCAATCTTTCATCGCTTCACCGGATTTCGATTGCTGCCGTAGTGTGGAACGCATCAATCTGACCGGCTATGATATTCCACTTCAGCGAGAAAAGACGGTCCTTTCAACAGGTTGGATGATGAAAATACACGAGTATCAGGCGAAGCAGTTGTTTGCCAAAGCCGGCATCGCGGTGCCGAAGCACGTCGTCGCGAAGACGCCGGACGAGGCCGCCGCGGCGTTTGCCGAGCTGGGCGGCGAATTGGCGGTGGTGAAGTCGCAGATTCATGCCGGCGGCCGCGGGAAAGGGCGTTTCAAAGAACATCCGGAACAACCGGGGGTCGTGCTGGTCCGGTCTGCTGAAGAAGCCAAGCAGCATGCGGCCCGCATGCTGGGCAGCACACTGGTGACGATTCAGACCGGTGAAGAAGGAAAGAAAGTCCAGACGCTGCTCGTTGAAGCAGGGCTGAAAATCGCCCGCGAGCTTTATCTCGGCGTGGTGGTGGATCGTGAGACGGGCCGGCCGGTGGTCATCGCCTCGTCGGAAGGGGGGATGGAGATCGAAGTCGTGGCGCACAAGTCGCCGGAAAAGATTCTCCGAGAGACTTACGATCCCGATGCCGGCCTATATGCCTACCAGGCGCGGAAACTGGCGTTTGCGCTCGGACTGGAAGGAAATGCCGTTCGCAGCGCGGAGAAGTTCTTTCGTCAGATCGCCAGATTCTTCCTGGACTATGATTGCAGCATGACCGAAATCAATCCGCTCGTGGTGACGGCGGACGGGGAATTGGTCGCGCTCGATGCCAAGGTCACGTTCGACGACAACGCCCTCTTCCGCCATGCCGACTTGACGGCGCTGCGCGATCTGAACGAAGAAGAGCCGATGGAAGTCGCGGCCGGCAAGGCCGGGTTGAGTTATGTGAAACTCGACGGCAATCTCGGCTGCCTGGTCAACGGCGCCGGCCTGGCGATGAGCACCATGGACCTGATCAAGCTGCACGGTGGCGAGCCGGCAAATTTCCTCGACGTGGGAGGCGGCGCGAATGTCGATCAAGTGACCGAGGCCTTCCGGATCATCCTGGCGGACAAAAACGTGAAGGGGATCCTGGTCAACATTTTTGGCGGCATCATGAAATGCGACACGATCGTCACGGCGCTGCTCGGCGCTTATGACAACATTGGCATCAAGGTGCCGCTGGTCGTGCGGTTGGAAGGGACAAACGTAGAGCTCGCTCGCAAGATGCTGGCCGACAGCGGGAAGAAGATCGTGACGGCGACGGACCTGACGGACGGCGCGAAAAAGGCGGTGGCGGCGATCTAGTCGAAAACTCGTCCGCACGGATCGTTTCCAGTTTGCACATTCTCTCATTTTGATTTGGATTGAATGCCCCATGTCCATTCTTGTTGACCGCTATACAAAGATCATTTGCCAAGGAATCACCGGCAAAGCCGGATTGTTTCACAGCCAGCAGTGCCGGGCCTACGCCAAGGAACACCGGCCGGGAGAAGATGTTTTCGTCGGGGGAGTGACGCCGGGGAAGGGAGGGACGGAGATCGACGGGTTTCCGGTCTTCGACACCGTGAGCCAGGCGCGCGCAAAGACCGGCGCGAATGCGTCGCTGATTTTCGTGCCCCCGCCGTTTGCCGCGGATGCGATTTTGGAAGCGGCCGATGCGGGTATCGAACTGATCGTGGCGATCACCGAAGGAATTCCCGTTCTCGACATGGCCCGCGTGAAAAAGCAACTCGACCGTTATCCGCAGTCGCGGTTGATCGGCCCGAACTGTCCGGGAATCATCACGCCAGGAGTTGCGAAGATCGGCATCATGCCCGGGTACATTCATAAGCCGGGGACCGTGGGACTCATCAGCAAAAGCGGCACGCTCACCTACGAAGCCGCGTGGCAGTTGGGAAACATCGGCCTGGGTCAATCGACGGCGATCGGCATCGGCGGTGATCCGATCATCGGCACCACTTACCTGGAATTGTTGCAGAAGTTTGAGGATGATCCGCGCACGGAGTCCATTCTGCTGATCGGGGAAGTCGGTGGAAATGCAGAAATCGTCGCCGCCGATTACATCAAGAACAATATTTCGAAACCTTGCGCAGCCTTCATCGCCGGGAAAACGGCTCCTCCCGGAAAACGCATGGGACACGCCGGAGCGATCATCTCAGGCGGCAGCGGCACGGCGGCGGAAAAGTGGCGGCCCTGGAAGCAGCCGGCGTGGTCGTGGCGGAAAGCCCGGCCGACATGGGAGCTCGCCGTGGAACGGGCGATCGACAAGCGGAAGAAATGACCGATTGGTTGCCGGGGGCGGCTTTCGCCGAACCCCGCGACCACTAACCCGGCGTCCGGTCATTCGGCTTGAGTATTCAATGGGAATCGTAATGGTTTGATACTCCGTCCCGTCGGGGTTCGCTATTTCTACAAAAATCAATCGGGTGATCGATTCTTCATCGCTTTTGCCAGTCTTCAGGGTGACGCTGTAGTCGATATTGCCCCCGACTTCGATGCGTTGTTCTGAAATTTTGACTTCGCTGCATCCGCAACTGCTCCAGGTTTTTTGAATGATCAGGGCGTCTTGCCGGTATTGACGAGTTTGCCCGTGCAGAGGTGTTCCGTGTTCTGTTCGAGCGTTCCGAGCCGCAAGATGGCCGGAGACGCATACGGCGAATTCAGGTCGCTCATCAACCATGATCGCGTTGCCGAGGAAACCCGTGCCGCGGCCATCAGGAGCATCCGGACAGACAGATTCTGCTTTGATTTGAGGTCATGCTGGGGAACTTCTGCTGCGAATCAGATTTTCAAAGTTTTGTGGAGATCGTCGATTCTTAGATCAGTCTGAATCTTCCGTCGACGCGCAATTTGCAGCCATACGAACAGTGCGGCGACCAGAATCGCGTTGCCGATGACGAGCACATTAACAAACGCGCGATTCGCCCCGTCTTTTTTCCGCGATGTTCTGCCTCAAAATTTCGGACAGGCTTGAGCAACGTAACAACTTGCCGGCCGTCCCATTCTTCATCGGGTTGGCTGTCATATTGTCGGAGAATGCTCGTGTGAGCTTCACCGGCTGCAGGGCTTTGACCGTGAACTGGATCTGGGGGAATTTCGATATTGAAACGCCTCTAAAACTCGAATTCGATGCACAGGCTGCTGCTCTCGCCCTTGTCGTTGATGATTTCGCGCATGACGACTTCCGCAGGAAACCAGATTCCGCCTTCGTCGTAACTCTGGAGCGTGGAATTTAATGCATTCCTCCAATTTCAGCCGCGTTCGAACCTTCCATGACCACTGAATAATCGCCATGTCTTTGACTGGTCATGCCAGATCTACGACGCGGTCATCGTGCGTGTGATAGCCAACGACCCAGCATTTCTGGCCGTCGAGGACGTCTTCAGACACAGTCGGAATGGAACCCGGCGACGTTTTATGACTGATTCGGCCGCCGGATAAGTGTGACTCTCCGCCACATCCGGGATAACGTTGAAGTTCCAAGGCAGGAAGATCTTTTGCAATTGTTGAGGCTCTTGGGAAATCAGAGACTCCAGAATCGGGAGATGCGAGCCATCGCTCGCGCCGCAATCGGAAAGTATTCGTATGACAGATCCGGACGGATGATGATTCGACAGAGATTTCCCTGCACCTCATCGCCTTGGAACACTGTTTCGCCATGCGTAGATAGGTTGCTTTCCCAGGGGTCCATCGTTCGAAACGCATGCAGGCCGGCCCGTCTGTCGAAAATCATCCGATCTTTGTAGATCGCGCGGCCGCCACTGAACCTCGGATGAACCTGGTTCAACTCTGCCATAAGAAATTTCGTATTCGATCTCACCGGAAACGATGGCGTCACGTTGTCTCGCAGCATGCTCTTCAATGGAACCGACGTCCGGGGCAAGCAGCGCATGGCACAATGGCAGGTGATACACGAGACAGTGCAGAGGTACGACATGGTGTTTCCGGGTTGCCTCAAACAGCAGGGAGAGTTTGAAAACAGATTGTCGGGGTTCCTCACACCACAGCGTCACTGAACGATCTAATCCCAGGAGCGCCGACGACGGAAATTTCACGACCTGAGCTGACATCGAGCATCTTCGCGAGCAACCCTGTCGATGGGTTGTCACATCGCTCCATCATCACAGTCATTCAAATTGGTTGCTGCCGCACTAATGTCCCAGGATAGCCGCATACAGCAGAACTTGCGCGGCAAACGACGTTGTCGTTGGTGTAATAGCACCAATAATATTGTAGGCAAAAAACACCGGCTCCGTTCAAGAGGCAATGATTGGCCGCTCCTCCTCCGGAAATGCACTTCCATCTGCCCTTATGTCGGATGAATTTCCGCCTGTTGGTGTCATAAGGGATCCCAGGTGCCCGCCAACTGGCACGCGCCTGGTCCTGCGCCGTCGCAATACGTGGGAGGTGCAATAGTCGATTCCCGACGTTTGCAAACCATTACAAGGATCCAGGGCGACAGCGATTCCATTCAATCCCATGGCCACGATCACGACCATGATCAACCCTGGAGACCACTTCCAAGCATCGCGTTGCACTTTTCAGACTCATGGCATGCCTCCTCAAAAAACTTCGAGCACGCCTTGGTCCGACGAGAATTGCACGTTCCAAATGGATGGGAGCGAGAACTAAGATAGATATCATATGTTCAGAAGATTAGGGTCAAGGACATTGCAATGTTCGGTTTGTGCGTCAAGCACTTCATTCAGATGCGCGGAAAAGTCGTGCGCCTTGCCAAGTGGAGGCCTTGGCGAGCCGGCCGCCGCCGACAAATTCCGCCGAGATACCGCCGACGTTATGGACAGATTCGGCCACAACGAAGACTAATTCGAGATTTGATCGCCATTCCGGGGACCCTGAATTTCATGACGAGTCAATAACAGTATCGCCAAACCAAGAAGTCGCAAAGACGGGACCTTCGCAGATGGTCCACCACAGCGGCATGCCGGCCTGCACATCGATGAAAACCAGCAAGAGGCCGTGGGCCATCATGAGCCAGCCGAGAAATCGGATCAGCGGGTGATAGCGGACGACATCGAACGACAGGTAAAGCAACAGCGCTCCGTGCACGGCATAGAGCGCCGGAGTCGTGCGGACGAGGTAATCGACGATTTGGCCGGCGGGCAGAGCCCCCAGGCCGGTCCGTTGATGAATCTCGGCGACCCAGCGCCAGGGCAGAACGACCGTGACCAGGGCTGCGAGATCCATCGCTCCCAACACGCGCAGGAGCCAAGCCAGCACCTGCGGCGATTTGAACTCAGGCGATGAAATTTTGCTGGGGGACGCCATCACTCCAGTTCCTCAATCGTCCGCGGCCAATCATCTTTGAGCAGACGCGACAGCGAACGGTCAGCGAGGATCTGCCCACCCGTCTGGCATTTCGGGCAGTAGTTCGTTTCGTTCTCGGCATAGATAATTCGTTGAACCTTCGTTTTGCAGTCGGGGCAGGGGAGTCCGAATCGGCCATGGACCGCCATTTCCGGGCGAAAGGCCGTGACGTGCTCCGGAAATTTTCCCCTGGCCTGCACGCGCAGCCGATCAATCCACTCCTGCATCACCGTTTGCACCGCATGATGCAGGCGGGCGACGTCTGCCTTTGATAATTTTTGAGTCTGTACGAAGGGAGACATCCGCGCCCGATGCAGGATTTCATCCGAATACGAATTGCCGATGCCACTGAATAAGCTCGGGTCGGTCAGCGCCCGTTTGATCGTATGATTGCGGCGCACGAGGGCGGCTTGGAAATCGTCGAGCGACGCGGTGAGCACCTCCAGCCCGCCGCGCTGATGCTGGGCCAGCGCGGTTTCTCCCTGAACCAGATGCAGCGAGGCCCGGCGTTTCGTACCGGCTTCCGTCAGCGTGACTGATCCCAGGGGAAAATCGAACGCCGCCAAGGGCGATTTGCCGGACAGCTTGAACTTCGGCGGCTTCCAATGCAGCCGGCCGGCGATCATCAGATGGAGGATCAACCAGTAGTCGTCGTCCAGGCCGATGGCAATCCGTTTGCCGAACCGCCGCAACTCCCGCACGCGTTTGCCGTGAACTTCTTCCAGCGGGAGGCCGAACGTGCGACCAGGAACGGTGAAGTGACGCGAACCGTCTCCAACCGTTCCCCGCTGATCCGCAGTTCGGCTTCGCTTCGAGATAAACCGTGATGTCCGGCAACTCGGGCATGATCGGGATCGCCTGCAACATCGAAATTCTCTGCCGATCGGCATGCCGCAAACCGTCGTTATTTCTCGTCCGGCGCAGGTCCAGGGATCAAGCGTCGCGGAATGGGAAACCAATTCAGTCGGCTGAAAATAGAGAGCGATTTCGCGAGCCGCCGCTTCCGGACCGTCGCTGCCATGAACCAGATTCATCTGCCGGCTCAATCCGAAGTCGCCGCGAATGGTTCCAGGATGAGCCTGCCGGCCGTTGGTGGCGCCGAGCATATTTCGAACGACAGTAACCGCTTCCGGACCTTCAATCACCATGGCCACCACCGGACCGGCGGTGATGAATTCTTCCAGCATCGGGTAGAACGGCTTGGAGACGTGCTCTGCGTAATGCTTTTTGGACAATTCCGGCGTGACCTTCAGCAATTTCATGCCGGCGATCTTCAGCCCACGCCGCTCGAAGCGTTGAATGATTTCGTTGGTCAGGGCAGTTCCACGGCGTCGGGTTTCAGCAGGACAAAAGTGCGTTCCAAAGGCATGGCGGAATCGAGCTTTCTTGAAGGATGAAGGAGTCGTGATCGTCGGTTGGCGACTACGCAGGCAACAACTGGCGAAATTGCTGGAAGAGATAACTGCTGTCATGCGGGCCGGCGGAGGCTTCCGGATGATACTGCACGCAGAACGCCGGCTGATCCTTGTGCCGCAAGCCTTCGACCGTCTGGTCGTTCAGGTTGATGTGCGTGACTTCCAGGCACGACGGCAGGTTTTCCGTAGAAATCGCAAATCCATGATTCTGCGAGGTGATTTCCACTCGGCCCGTGGCATGATTCAGCACAGGTTGGTTGCCGCCACGGTGGCCGAACTTCAGTTTATAAATCTCCGCGCCGCAGGCGAGCCCCAGGAGCTGGTGCCCCAGGCAAATGCCGAACACAGGGGTTTTGCCGATCAAACCGCGAATGGTTTCGATGGCATAGGTCAGCGGGCGGGGGTCGCCGGGGCCGCCTGGAGAGAAAAACGCCGTCTGGCTTGTGCCGCCAAAACTTCCTCAGCGGTGCTGGTCCCTGGCACGACGGTCACTCGACAGCCGAGATCGCGCAGGTGTCGCAAAATATTCCATTTCATGCCGTAGTCGATCGCGACGACATGCGGCGTCGTTCCAGACACGGATTTCACTGTGGGAGCAAAATGGTTGGAGTGGTGAAAGTCCTTGGGTCCATTCAAATGCCTCGGGGGGCATCACGTCCTTCACCAGGTCCTGCCCGACGATCGACGGCCGTGACTGGGCCTTACGGACCAGGGAGTCGTCATCGAGATCGACGGTGGAAAGGACGCCTGTCAACGCGCCGCGAATTCTTAACCGCCGGACCAGTGCGTATCAATTCCTTCCAGGCCGATGACGTTGGCTTGCTTCAGGTAATTTGAGAGGGAGTCAGTCGCCCGATAATTGCTGGGGGTTTCGCACAGCTCCCGACGACGAAGCCGCGGATGGAGAGCCGCCCGCTTTCCACGTCCTCGCGATTGATGCCGTAATTGCCGATGAGCGGATAAGTCATTGTCACGATCTGCCCGCAATAGATCGGATCGGTAAGAATTTCCTGGATAACCGGTCATGCTGGTATTGAAGACGACTTCGCCAAAGGTTTCGCCGTCCGCGCCGAACGCACGGCCTGAGTAAACGGTACCGTCTTCGAGAGCCAGCTTGGCGGGTGGTCGTTGCAAGTAAAAAACTCCTGAGTCATGAGGATCGGGAAACCAATTTTTTTTACCAAACGTCTGGGCTTTATGAAAGAATGAACGACCCTGTCTGACGAGCAGTCCCTGGAATTCGCGGCATCCGAGGTTCAGCGTTGAAATTACTTTTCCTGGCTGAGGATAAAGTCCTGAAAGCGGATGCGATCCTGATCGGTTTCGGTCATGCTGCGGAACAGTTCGCCCATGATCCGATGGAAATGCTTGGTCTTCACGGAGTAGAAATTGTGCTTGCCATCACGACGGGCCTCGATGAGACCGGCGACGCGGAGCAGGGCCAGATGATGGCTGACGGCAGGCTGGCTTTGCCCTAACCGGTCGCACAGCGCGGAGACATGCAATTCGGTTTCGCGCATCAAATACATCAGAATCCGCAGGCGGGTCTCATCGGCCAGGAGTTTGAAGACCTGTACGAGATCTTTTTCCAATTGCTCAGAAATCTCGGGGAATGCGGCCAAACCTTGGTCAACAGGCGGTTCTGCTACTTGAATCATGGCTTTCTCGTGATTAGGTGGAGACGGGGGGGACTGCTCGTCTCCACCGGGGACAAATTGGGGGGTAGACAACTCAGACAATCCTTCTTCAATTTCCCAGAGCCTTGACGGACTAATACAAGATCCGCAAAGGCCCCCATTTTCCCTGGGCGGAATTGTCAACTTTTCAATTTTATCTGCTTAGTCAACACCGTTTCGGAAGAAAGGTGACGAAAGATCTTGAGACTTAATCAATCGTCAGCTGACCGAAATGGCGATGCTGTGAGGAATTCACAGCGGCTCGATGTGTCAATCAGATAGGCGCGGTCCTTTGCCAGCGGGCGAATACGCCGACCCGCTTGTATTCTCACCTCTCTACATGTCACTATTATGTCGAGGCGAAATCCATGAGTCAACGACCTTTCTCTGAAATTTCCGACATTCCATGACTTAAGAAACAGTCATTGTTCCTCAGGGCTGCCTGAATGGAAGTCTTGCGACCACGGTCAGTTATCGCCAACGTATCGGATGCGGGCTCCATTGAAGCCAGCAACTTATTCCGGGCTTGCCTTCAGCAGTTTTGGTGCCTGATTTTTCCGAATTTACTCCAGACATGAGACAGGACACTGGGTCATGACGTCAATGTCCTTTGCGGGACTGGCGGGTCGCCAGGCGGTCGTGACGGGCGCCTCGTCCGGAATTGGTCGAGCCATCGCCTTGGAGTTCGCAAGAGGCGGAGCCGACGTGCTCGTTCATTACGCACATGACGAACGGCGTGCGGCAGTGGAGCAGCTTCTGGCCGAGATTCGCCAACTGGGCCGGCAGGCTCACGCGCTGCAATTCGAGTTTTCGAAAGCGGCCGATTATGAGCAACTGGTTGACCGCTGTTGGAGAGAACGGCCAGCGATTGACATCTGGATCAATAATGCCGGGGTCGATCTGCTCACGGGCGACGATGCACGCCGTCCCTTCGGGGAAAAATTGCGTCGGCTGTTCGAAGTCGACGTTGAATCTACGATGCTGCTGACCAAATGGGCGGGGACGCGCATGAAGTCACAGGGGCGAGGATCGATCCTGAATATCGGCTGGGACCAGGCCGATCGGGGAATGGAAGGGGATAGCGGAGAGCTGTTTTCCGCGGCGAAAAACGCCATCATGGGGGCGACACGGTCATTCGCTGTTTCGTTGGCGCCCGAAGTGAGAGTGAACTGTATCGCTCCGGGTTGGATCCGCACGGCCTGGGGTGAACAGGCTTCGCCAGTGTGGCAGGAGCGCGTCCTGCGGGAAACTCCGCTGCGTCGCTGGGGCCTGCCGGAAGACATCGCGAAATTGGCGAGATTTTTAGTCAGTCACGACGCGGATTATCTCACCGGGCAGGTGATTAATGCGAATGGCGGCGCGGTCCGTTAAGTATGTCGCAGGCCATGAAAAACTTCTCACGCCCTGACGCAAAGATGCCAGGTTCGCCAAGATTCCGCTGAGACGAATGGGGGTGGTGCATGTCCGAAGACAAGGTTTTGGCGGAAGGCGAATTGCAATCGGCGCTGGAAGAACTGCCCGGTTGGGAAATTCGTGAGGGCTGGCTGCGCCGCACCTACAAAACGCCCGGTTGGCCGCATACGCTGATGTTAGCGCAAACGATCGCGTACCTCGCCGAAGCCGCCTGGCATCATCCCGACTTGTCGCTGGGATATGCCCAGGTGACCGTCAAACTGCAAACACATCGCGTCCGGGGAATTACGCGAATGGATGTGGCGCTGGCAAAAAAAATCCACGAAGTCGCGTTGTGGAAACCGGAACCGGGATCGCCGCTGGAAGGCTTTCCTAAACACTGGGTCCATTGAATTTCGAACTGTCAAACCCGAGTCGAAAGCCCGCCTGATTGGCTGAATGACATGCCACGTGAATCGATTCTGTTTGTGACGGGCCGGTTGGCGGAGACGGCGCTGCGAAGCGTGGTCGCGCCGCTGAGCGAACGGCACGGATTCGATTACCACATTGCGATCCTGGGGATTTCCGTCGCGGCGTTGATGCAGACAGATTGGGTGGCGCGGAAATTGTCCGTTCCCGAGGGCATCACGCGAATTTTGTTGCCGGGCTGGTGTCAGGGAGATTTGGATTCGCTGCGTCAGCTGTGGAATTGTCCGGTGAATCTGGGGCCGAAAGATTTATTCGATTTGCCGGAGTATTTTGGCCAGCAGCAGCGTCCCCCGGTGGATCTGTCCGAAACCGACATTGAGATTCTGGCGGAGATCAATCATGCGCCGCAATGGAATCTCGACGATTTGATCCGAAGAGCGGAGCATTATCGCGAAGACGGGGCTGATGTGATTGATCTGGGATGCATCCCCGGTTCGACCTGGACGGGCGTCGGTGCGGTTGTGAAACGGCTCCGATCGGAAGGCTTCCGCGTCTCGATCGACAGCTTTGAGCGAGCGGAAGTGGAAGCCGCCGTCGAGGCCGGAGCGGAATTGGTGTTGAGCGTCAATTCAACGAATGTTTCCTGGGCTCGCCATCTGCCTGTGGAGTGGGTGATCATTCCGGACGAACCGTCTCGACCGGAGACGCTGGCCGAGACCGCGATGGAAATGAAGCAGGCGGGGAGAAGCATTCGACTGGATCCCATCCTCGAACCGATCGGCTTTGGGTTTGCCGCGTCGCTGGAGCGCTATTGCCGCACTCGTCAACGGTTCCCGGAAACGCCGATGATGATGGGCGTCGGCAACCTGACCGAGCTTTCCGACGTCGATAGTTCCGGAATGAATTTTCTGCTGGCGGCGCTGTGCCAGGAATGGAACATTCAAAGCGTCTTGACGACGGAAGTCATCAATTGGTGCCGTTCGGCGGTGAAAGAGTTCGACCTCGCCCGGCGGATCGTCCGGCACAGCGTCAAAAATCGCGTGCTTCCCAAGCGCGTCTCCGGAGAACTGGTTGTTTTGCGTGATCCCAAAGTGCGGGAACTCGGGGCAGGGGCCCTGGGCGAGATTGCGGGCCGGCTGACGGATCCCAATTTCCGGATCTTTGCCGAGCGAGGAGAAATTCACGTGATGAACCGTGATGGGTATTGGCACGGCGATGATCCTTACGAAGTGTTTGATCGTCTGCTGGCGGAATCCGCGCATCAGATCAGTACAGAGCATGCGTTTTATCTCGGGTACGAATTGTCAAAAGCGCGCACGGCATTGACGCTGGGGAAGAATTATCTCCGGGATGAAACCTTTACGCTGGGGTTTTGACACTCCCTGAACAGAGTGCCGTGGCGAGACGCAAACATGCGGGCGGGAGTTGAGTTGAACATCTGGTACCGCCGATTCCCTTTCCCCTGCGCTGCAGCGCCTGGTCGCCGGATCGGAAACCCGGCAGCGCTCCACTTATGGTGATTACAGCCGGTTGACGGTGACGCAGGCCCTGCTCGCGTGTCACATTGGTCGCTGCCGTTGTTGCTCGATGAGTGCGTTGCAGCGCGACAAGAGATCCGGACGTTACTCACGTTTCTCGCCAGCCGATCCGCTGGGTTTTGGGAACTCAGGGAATCGCGGTACGGCTTCGATCCGTTTTGCCAGCATCGAAAAACTGCTCAACGATTCTCGATGCCGCGTGTCGCCGGATTGCCTCCGTTTCGAGGTGGCATCGCCGGGATGATGGCCTATGAACTGGGGGCTGCTGGGGCGCATTCCGCTGGCGCTTGTCAGGAATTCAGCATTTCGGTTTACCGGCCGCGGGACTTTATGACTGGGTCATCGCCTGGGATCATGCCGCGCGGCGCAACGGCTGATCTCGCACGGATTGGCGGCGGCGATCCGCAACAGCGGCCACATGCGCTGGGCGAAGGACGCGCGTGTTGTTGCCTGGCGAATACGCAGGCACAAGCCGCCCGAGAATGGAAAACCTTCAGTGTTACACGAATTCGCTCCAGACAAGTGAAGCAGCGCGCCTGGCAAGGCGGCTCCCCGGATTGCCCGGCATTGAGCGACTTCTCGCGGGACGGTTATCTCCGAACTGTCGACCGCGTGCTGGAGTACATTCGCGCCGGCGATACCGGGCAATTTATGCTGCAGCGGTTGCTCTGCTGCTGCATGAACTATGGATCCACGATGGTTGTTTGACTCTTCACCGTGTTAACCCGGCGCCCTTTGCCGGGCTATTCCTGGGAAAGGATTGGGCCGTGATCAGCGCCTCGCCGGAGCGGTTTCTGCGCGTCGAGGACCGGGATGTGGAGACGCGTCCGATCAAAGGGACGCGCCGCCGTCCACATGGAGCGGAGGCCGACCTGTTTTTGCAGGATGAATTGCGCGCCAGTGAAAAAGACACGGCTGAAAACGTCATGATCGTCGATCTGCTGCGAAACGATCTGTCCCGGGTTTGCCTGCCGGGAACGATTCGAGTGCCGCGGTTGTGCACGGTCGAGTCGTATCGGACCGTACAGCATCTGGTGTCCGAGGTGCGCGGACAACTGAGACCGGGGCGTTCCGCGTGGGATTTATTCCGTGCCACGTTTCCCGGCGGGTCGATCACCGGCGCCCCGAAAGTGCGGGCGATGGAAATCATCGCGGAATTGGAACCGACCGCGCGGGGCCCTTATACGGGCAGCCTGTTTTATGTCGGATTTGACGGCGCCGTCGACAGCAATCTGTTGATTCGCACCTTCGCCTGGCGACGGGGCTGGTTGCAGTGTGGAGTGGGAGGGGGGATCGTGGCGCAGTCGGACCCCGTTGCGGAATACGAAGAAACGCTGCACAAAGCCGCCGGGATGTTGCAGGCACTCAAATGAACGCTCAGAGCACGCTCCGCTCGAAGACACTGACCAAGTCGAACTGAAGCATGATCTTGCTGATTGATAATTACGACAGTTTCGTTTTCAACCTGGCCCGGTATTTGGAAGAGCTTGGCCAGGAAACGCTCGTGGTGCGCAACGACGCCTGCTCGGTATCGGAAATCGCCGGTTGGAAACCGCAGGCCGTCGTCATTTCTCCCGGACCGTGCACGCCGCGCGAGGCCGGGATTTCCGTCGAGGTCATTCGCGAGTTGAGCGATTCCATTCCGATGCTGGGCGTCTGCCTGGGACACCAGGCGATCGCCGTCGCGTTCGGGGGAACAGTCATTCGCGCCGCGGAGCCGATCCATGGGCGCACCTCGATCATCAGGCACGACGGGGCAGGGGTGTTCGCTGGGATCCCCAATCCTTTTTCGGCCACGCGCTATCACTCCCTGATCGTGGAGGAGGCCGGGTTGCCCGCGGAATTGAAAATCACCGCGCACACGCCGGAAGGCGTTCCCATGGCGCTGGCCCATACGCGGCGCAAAGTTTTCGGGGTCCAATTCCATCCGGAATCGGTGCTGACCGAGCAGGGACATCGCTTGCTGGCGAACTTCCTGCAATTGGCCGGCGCACCAGTTGGACCGATTCCTGTGGGCGACCGATTGCCGGAGTCCGATCACGCCCCGGCGGAACTCCCGCCGCTGCCGCATCCCGTACCGTGGATCTGACGGCTCGGTGAAACTTTGCCGTTTGTCGTGAAGCGCTCGGCTGATCGCCGCTTCACGATCAGGCCCGGTTTTCCGGAGAAGCCAGGACGGCAGGCGATGCGTTTCTGACGAACATGCCGTTCGCAGGAAGTGCCACGATCAGGTCGATGTTGGATCGCCCGCTGCGCCGATACGACTATGCGGCCTCAATTGCGGCATGGATGTCGGCGGCGCCCGCACAGATTCTCCGACCGGCTTATTCCACGGAAACGTGACCATGCGCGGCCTTTTCAATCGTCGAACCTGCTGCTGGGGAACGGTTGTCATCCTCGGCTTGCTGACACAGCCGCTCTGGTCAGCAGAAGCCGGCAACGGAACCGTGCCCTGGCGTACCGATTTCTCGGCGGCGCTCGCCGAGGCCGAGCAGACCGGTAAGCCGCTCCTGGTCCATTTTTATGCCATCTGGTGCGGACCCTGCGCGAAAATGGAACGTGACATCCTTAAGTCGCCGGAAGTCAAGAAGCTGCTTTCGGATCGCGTGATCGGCGTGAAGATCGATTCCGATCGGCATCCCGAGCTCGTGCAGCGATACAGCGTTCAATTTCTTCCCAGTGATCCCATTCTGGACCCCGCCAATGGGAAGGTGTTGATCGAACTGCAAACGGATCCGCAACGGGCCATGGACCGGAATACCTATCTTTCATTTGCCGCGTCAGGCGAGAGACGGTTTCAGCAAGCCCAATCGGTCCGCATCGCCGCCAAGCAAAAAGCCGCGGAACATGAACTTGCCAAGAACTCGGCCGTCGCGCCCGAGGGCAACGGAAGCAAGCCAGCGTCCGTGGAATTGGGAGAGCCCAAATTGTTACTCGGGTTGGACGGATTCAGCCCAGTCTCCTTGACCAAGCATCGTAAATGGATCCGGGGAACGCGAGAATTCACCTGGGTCTACCAAGGGGTGCCGTATCAGATGGCCAACGCGGACGAGTGGAAAGCGTTCCGCGCCGATCCCGAATCGTATGCGCCCCGGCTGCTCGGTTGCGACCCGGTGATTTTGTCGGACTCCGATCGCGCCGTTGCCGGCCGCACGAAGTTCGGTGCGTTTTATAACGACGAACTCTATTTCTTCGCGAACGCTGATAATCGCAAGCGGTTCAAAGCCAATCCCCAACGGTTCATCAAGACGCAGCATGTGTTGAAAGCGGATCAGATCGACCGGACCGCGATGCTGGAAGACGAAACCGCTCGGAATTGATGGTTGCCAGCCGTTCGATTGCGTTCACGAGTCAGCTTTCGACCGACCAGACATGCACTGCTCGATCAAACCCGGCGGATGCCAGCCGTTTGCCGTCCGGGCTGAAGGCGAGTGCATAAATGGTGTTGTGATGGGCTGACTCGGAGAAGTCCTGCCGCTGCGCGCGATGATCCCACCACCGCAGCATTCCATCGCTGCCGCCGGTGACAATTCCGCGGCCGTCGGGTGAGAAGACGACCGATTTGAGCCGGGCGCCGCCTGTGTCGAAACTGGCGATCAATTCGCCGTTGATGTTCCAGAGCTTCAATTGTCCGTCGGCTCCCGCGGAGGCGAGTTGCTGATCGTCCGGCGAGAAGGTGACGCCTTCGACTCCGCGCGAATGACCGGTGAGCGTTTTGAACAACGATTTTGAATCGATCGTCCAGAGCCGGACTGACTGGTCGTCGCGTCCGGAAGCGACCAGACGGTTGTCGCCGCTGATCGACACCGATTGAACGGGGGCCTCATGGCCGGTGAAGACGGCCACGGTCGTACCGGCTTGGGCGTCGTATAGCCGGACGGTCTTGTCCAGGCTGCCGGACGCCAGCAGTCCGCCGGAGCGACTGACGGCGGCGCACGACAGATAATCCTGATGCCCGGAAAATGTCGCCGCCGGATCGCCACCTTCAGCGGGCCAAATTTTCAAGGTGCGATCCAGGCTACCCGTGACGATGCGCCCGTCCGCGAGAAATCCCACAAATGCGACGCCGTCGCCATGGCCTCGCAGCGTTCCCAGCTGCCGCCCGTCGCCGGCATCCCACAGCTTGACCGTATTATCGAGACTGGCGCTGGCGATCCGGTCTCCTTTCGGAGAGAACGCGACGCCGTAAATCGCATTCCCGTGAGTCAGCGTGAAGAGTCGGGTCAGACGCATTGAAGCCACCGATGACTGACGAGTGACAACCGACGATTTCGATTCACACCAGTTCCGGCAACGGCGCGTAAATTGGATCGACCAGATAGGTCGGCCGGCCCGAGCGGTCGGGCAGGGTGGTCTGGCCGACGTCGATTCCGAGGTTGTGATACAGCGTGGCGAAGACTTCTTGAAAATGGACCGGCCGTTCCGTCGGATATTCCCCGAGCTTATTCGTCGCGCCGATCACTTGGCCGGCACGAATGCCGCCGCCGGCCAGCAGTGCGCACGCCACCTGCGGCCAATGGTCGCGGCCGCCGTGCTTATTGATCACCGGCGTGCGGCCGAACTCGCCCCAGACAATGACCGTCACGTCGCGATCCAATCCGCGCTGTTGAAGATCGTCGAGCAACGCGCTGAGTCCCTGATCGAGCACGGGGAAGTGATCCCGCGCGTTCTCGAAGTTCGTTCCGTGCGGACGGCCGTGCCAGTCCCAGCGTCCATAGGCCAGCGTCACCACGCGCACACCGGCTTCCACCAACCGGCGCGCGGCCAGGAGGTAGTCATTCATCAACGGACCGGCGTCGCCGTAGCCCGCGCGCCGGGCGCGCGACCATACTCATTGCGAATGCGCGGATCTTCCTGTTCAAGGTCGAGCGCGTCGATCAATTGCTCGACGTCAACAGGCCGAAGGCGTCTTGATAATTCTTGGCGAGGCCCTCCAGCGCGCCGCTTTGATCGGCCTCGCGCTGCAGGCGGTCGATTCCCTCGAGCAGCGCCTGGCGATTGCGCAGGTTCGTCACGCTGATGCCGTTTAAACTCAAATTCGCCTGTTCGGCATTGGGAGCAAAAGGAGCGTGCGCCTGTCCCGCGAATCCGGCCTGGCCGGGATCGCCCCAAGTCGATGTCCGCATCCGCGGCGAC
Source organism: Planctomycetaceae bacterium (assembly GCA_046349715.1). Classification (GTDB taxonomy): domain Bacteria; phylum Planctomycetota; class Planctomycetia; order Planctomycetales; family Planctomycetaceae; genus CAZDGB01. The sequence continues at coordinate 54,579 of JAXMBR010000023.1, forward strand.
AACCCCACGAACGGCAGCATTCCCGAGGAGGTCGGTCCCTGGATCTTCGAGACCGCCGACCCAAGCGACGGCCACCCCCCGGGAGGCTGGTTATTGACCGCGTGCCCCGTCATGCACTGAAATGACGCATGGCGGCCTTCCGAACCGACGAGCGAACGAATGATCGCCAGGCGATCCATCCGCTGCGCCAGTTGTGGCAGATGCTCGCAAATGTCGATCCCCGGAATGTTCGTGGCGATCGGCTGAAATTCTCCACGGATTTCCACCGGCGCGTCGACCTTCAAGTCGACCAGGTCCTGATGGGGAGGCCCACCGGACAGGAAGACCATGATCACGGCTTTCTGTGAGGACTGTCCCGCCGCCGCTTCCGCTCGCAAGAGATCGGGCAAGCCAGGCCGCCCATGCCCCAGTACGCCGGCTTGCAAGGCCGTTCGCGCGTCACTCCATCGCAAAACGGAAATCGTCTCGGCAGGGGTGGACACCCATCATCTCCGTGAACACCGATCGGAATCGCCACGTCTTCCCGGCATCATAGAAGTTCCGGCCGGGCTTCGTCTATGGAAATCAACGCCCGGCAGCGACTGGTCACCGTGGGCGGCGCACTTCACCGCCGCCAGCACGGCTTCATCGAGCGCCTGAACCTTCGTCGGTGCATCTCGTACAGCCCGGCTTTGCCAATGCGTGATCTTTCGTCAGCGCCGACGACGACGCAACAACATTCGCGCCATTCAGTGCGAGGGTCCCCGATTCGCCAATCGCAGGCTCCTCGTCGACGCGGGTCGTATCCGAGATTCATGAACTGTTGCAACTTGCGGACTGAGCGCAGCAGCTCGCTTTTCTTTGCCGGATCATGGAATCGCTGCATCCACGGCCACGCCGACAATTTTCACGCCGAGTTTTTTGCGTTGTCATTCGGGAAATCCGAGATAGCCGACTTGCCGTAGAGTTCGCTCGGATTGTCGCCAGGATACTCCCAGAAATGGAGCACGACCACCTGTCCCCGCCAGCTTTCCAGTTGATCTCTGCCCCGTTCGAGGCCTTTGACCGCGAACTCGGGCAGTTCACGGCCCACAAATTTTTTCTCAGCCGGCCACCCCGTCTTCCTGCGGTGTTGCTGCAGATCGCGCGTCATGGCGTCGCTCAACCCGGCGGGTTCGGCCAGCGTGTCTGGTAGCGATTTCGCAGCGAGTTGCACCAGGCTGACCTGCGTCGCAGAAAGTTCGGCCAGGGACGTCGAGGTTACGCGCCCCGGTGCAGCTTGCAGTTCTGACAAACCGCTCCAGGCTTGGTCCACTGCGCCCAGTTCATCGGCAGAATGTTGTTTGGCGTAGGCTTCTGGCTCGACATGCAGTTCGAGCAGCACCCCGCGCTGGCACCAGGCGTTCCTGCAGGGAGATCGGCAAGCCGGTGGATTTCTCCACGGCCCACATCCTGCTCGTCCGCGGCAGCGTTGCATCGACGCGCCCAGCAATCGCGATCGGCGGTCATACCGTCTCCGGTGACGGAATACTCAACTTGCCCTTCGCGGAATACAGCGCGCGCTGTTCTTGACGGTGTTCGAAGACCGGCGCAGGCAACGCGACCACATAATCCCGTTCCCTCGTATTCGTAGAGGAGGGCAGGGCGTCGAGACGTTTTCTGGGATTTCGCCCAGACGCCGAATTCGCCGAACCGCTCCGGGCCATTGCCAACCGGCGGTTCCCCGCTCCTCGACCGACCACGCGACGTCCGTTCGGTCGGCTGCTGTCGATAACACCACCGCATGGTAACTGAACGTCACCGCGGGCGACTTTGCTTCGGTAGGGGCAAGCCGACCGGCATAGACGAGTTCCAATCCCGCAGTCACCTCATCTGCCGCCGCCCCACCCCAGAGCGCCGCGGACAATAGACTGAACCAGACCATCTCGAACCTCTTTCTTCAGGGCAGAGCAGATCGGCGTCGGCCACCGAATTTGTTCTGCGCGAATCGGACCGGTTGACACCCTGTCAGGTCCGACATAGCTTAACAGACGTATCGTGGATGGCGTACCTCGAAGTTCCGAGCGCCGCGTGAAATCCGGGAATCTGCCATGTTGATCCGCTGCTGCGTCATCGCGTGCATCGCTGGGGGCTCGTCGTTTGGCCAGGGGGCTCCGTTCGGCCAGCCCGCAACAGGTTCGGCCGGCGAGGGCAGCGTTTTGCGCCCGCCGCTCGGAGACAGGGAGATCGTCATCAAGCGAGGCAGTAGCGCGCGCATCGATGCGCAAAAGTATCGCGTTTCCTTGTCGCTCGCGCGCGGCGCGTCGCCCGCTCGTCGCCGTGCATGACGGAATCGTCCGCGGCATTCAGTCCGTCGGGTCAAAGCCTGCAGGATCAGGCGGAAGTCGTCAGGTTGACCGGCTCCGCTTGAAATTCCAGCTCAGCGTGTGCAAAGCCTGCTCAAGGTGGCGGCGCTCGAGCAGAAACTGGCCGCCGACCGACTTCCCCGGTGATCAGCGGGGAACTGTCTCAGGCGAAGGTCGACGCCGCCAAAGCGGATGTGGATTTGGCGCAGTGGCGACTCGACCAGGCGACCGTCCGCGCGCCGTTCTCCGGAGAGGTGCTCCGCGTGCTTGCCGCGGAAGGGCAATACCTCCGTTCCGGCGATGCGGTGGCGGTGATCGGTGACGTTTCGCAATTGCAGGTGGAAGTTCCCGCGGACAAATCCGGCGCGAGGGCCGGCGAACCGTTCGCGCTGAAGATCGACGGCGCGGACGTGCAGGGCAAGGTTGAAGAAGTTCTGCCGCTGGATCCCCGCTTCGATCCCCTGCGTGAACTGTTTGATTCCATCGCTTCCGTCGTCGTGTCCGTCGACAACGCCGGCGGAAATTTTCGACCGGGACAGACAGTCTACGTGCCGTTGATCCCGCGGCAGCCGGTGGCCGAGATTCCCGCTTCCGCCGTCGGCAATCTGCCGAACGGGCAGCGAAAGATCCAGGTTTTGCGTGACCTCGTCGTCCGCGATCTTCCTGTGACGCTCATGGGGTCGGTCGGAGCGGAACGAATCTTCGTCAGCGGACCTTTCGCCGATCGTGACGAGGTCATCTATGAATCATCGCATCTGCTGGCGGACGGCTTCCCGCTGAAACCCGGCAGCGACGGCAAAATTCCCGACGCGAAAAAAGGGAACTCGAAAACCGGCAAGTCGGCGCCGAGTTTTTGAACGACTGACACCATGGCCCTCTCGCCATTGTTCCGAGGAACCGTGGTTCCCCTGGCTACGCGACTCGCCTGCGCCACGGCTCGATTCCTCGCCGCGGTCTATTGCCTGCTTCGAATCGCGGCTATACTGGATGTTCGATGTCTCCAGAGGCTGGTGCGCCCGGAGGCCGAGAGGATCGCGAGGGTCTTGCCATGGCCGATGAATTCGATCTGATTGACGACGTCTATCAATACCGCTCGACCATTTATCGAGGCAATCAAACGCGCGTCGACGAAGTGGTGGAGCAGGGGACGGGCCGGCAATTCGCGATGAAGATCGTCATTGAGGGAACCCCGGAGAGCAAAGAGTCGAAAGCCAATCTCAAGAAAGAAGCGATGGTGCTCAAACAGATGGAGCACCCGAACATCATTCATTTTGAAAAGTTTTCGACGAGCCACGACGCCACTTATATTCTGATGGAGTATTTCCGCGCGGCCAATGTGAAATCCCAATTGAAGGGAGAACTCTACAGTCTTCATTCCCGCGCTCGGCCTTTGCTGGAAGGGGCCTGCCAGGCGCTGGCGTTCCTGCATGAAAAAGGCTGGATTCACCGGGACCTGAAACCGGATAACATGCTCCTCAATCGGGCAGGGGAGTTTCGCCTGCTCGATTTTTCGCTGTCCTCGCGCATGACCCAGGGCGTGGCCAAAATGTTCGGCATGGGGCGCCCGGGTTCCATCCAAGGCACGCGGACCTACATCGCGCCGGAAACGATTCGACGCCAGGCCCCCACGCC
>JAXMBR010000024.1:0-57663 GCA_046349715.1 Planctomycetaceae bacterium
ATACTGCGCATCGGCCGCGGTCCCGCTTTCAATGACTCGCAGATGGACGCGTTTCTGTTCCTCGACCACCGTGCCGAACTGCTGCGTAACCGAGGCCGGCAGTTCGGAATTGGGAGCGAGCAAGTAATGCGGCTCGCGTGCCTGTGTTTCCATATTCCGGACAAGAATTCCCAAGGCCCGCGCATTGGCGCTGCGATGCCGGAATTGCTGGAGGCGCGAGGCGGCGGTCGGTTTCAAATGGGATTTCAGGCCGGTGGATTTTTCGATCAACATGCCGGCGTAATAGGCGGCGCCATGCGCGATCGACTGATCGGGTGAGAGGGAAGTGTTCAGCGTCCGGCCGCTCAGCCGCTTGAGCATCGTGCGGACCATGGGCATGCGCGAGGCGCCTCCCGTCGTCAGGACGACGTCGATTTTCGCCCAACCCAATTTCTGGTCGGCCAACAGTTGCAGCGTCAATTGCTCCATGCGATCGACCAGCGGTTTCGTCAATCGTTCGAACTGAGCCAACTCGACTTGATAGGATTTCATCCGTCCGCCGGCCTGGCAGGTGAGTGCTGCCCGCGGCCTGACCGAGAGACTCCGTTTGGCCTGTTCCACCTGCTGCGCCAGCGCCTGCAGGCTGGTGCGATCGGCCGCCGGGTCGATCTGAAATTCTTTCTGGAATTGCCGGGCGATCGCCTTTTCCAGGTATTGATTCCAATCAATTCCGCCCAGATGGAGATCTCCGCCGCTGGCCTGCACGGTGATCTGATTCTTTTTATATTGGACAATCGTCAGGTCGTAGGTGCCGCCGCCGAGATCAACGACCAGAATCCGCTGGTCGGTGGCCAGTTCCACGAACCAGGCGCCTTCCGTCCCCAAGACGAAACAGAGCGCGGCCGACACCGGTTCGTTGATGATGTCGACCTGCTTGAGGCCGGCACGTTTGCCCGCCTCCGCCGTCGCTTGCCGCTGCACATCGCTGAACTGCGCCGGCACGGTAATCACGGCCCGTTCGATGTCGCCCAACCGTTCGCGCGCGTCGTTCAAGAGCGACCTGAGGATCAAGGTCGAGACGTCAACGGGGGAATAGCTCTTGCCTTGAATCTGCCAGCGGTGATCGGGGCTGCCCATGTGCCGTTTCGCGTGCATCACCACGCGCTCGGGATACAGGATGGCGTGGTTGAGGGCTTCGGTACCGACAATGACCTGCTTGCCGTCGAACAAGACGGCGGACGGGGTCGAAAGTTCGCCGTCACGGTTCGGCACGGTGATCGGCTCGCCGTGTTCATTGAGATAGGCGAGGCACGAATAAGTCGTCCCGAGGTCGATACCAACGGCATGAATAGGCGACATGACGGTCTGTGTCTTCACGGAGGAATGGGAGAACACCCGTTGGAACGGCCACTTTTCATGGTAGCATCGAGAATAGACGATGGCTACAACTCCTCGTTCGACGCTTCGTCGAGCGACAATCGTGGCAGGACGCCCGGAACTGGCGTTCGTTTGAACGGTGATTGGAAACGCGATGACCGGCGGCCTGTTATTGACACTGCTCCTGCTGGCGCCGGCGGACGATTCGCCGTGGGCCACCGGATCGCAATTCCGGGCAGAGTTGGCCGAACCGCTGACGGCGAACTGGTTGAATGTGCCGCTGAAAACCGTGCTGGAACGGATCAGCCTCGATCGGCGCGTGATGATTCTGCTGGATCGCCGGATCGACCCGACGCAACATTTGCCGGTGGAATTCCTCAACGAGCCGTTAGAGCAAGGGCTGGCGACGGTGGCGCAACAGCTTGCCGGAGGGTTGAGTTTGCCCGATGGCGTGGTGTATCTGGGGCCGAAAACCTCCGCAGCGAAACTTCGCACCTTGATCGCGCTGCGAACAGCCGAACTGGCGACGACCGATTTACAAGCCGCCAAAGACCAACAACGCCGATTGCTGCAACGGCGACCTGTGACGTGGGAGGAACTCGACTCCCCGCGTGAAATTCTGGAGCGTTTGCTGCGATCACTGGAATTGACCTGTGAAAACTCGACCTTGGTTGAGCATGATTTGTGGGCCGCGGGAGAGTGGCCGCCGATGACCGGAGTCGAGGCCCTGTCGCTGATTCTGGTGCAGTTCGACCTGACGTTTGCCTGGCAACCCGGGGGACGGAGCATTGAACTGACGCCGATTCCAGACAGGGTTCGTCTGGAAAAGATCGTCCATCCCAAAAAACAAACGGCCGCGAAAGCTGCCGCCGAGTGGTCGCTGGCATGGCCCGAGGCGGAATTTCAAGTTCAAGGGCCTCAGGTGATCGTCTGGGCGACGTCTGAGATTCACGAAGAAATTGCCGCGGAAATGGCCGGCCGCCGGCGTTCTGGAACGGTCAAAACGCCGAATCCTCTCAGCAAACAAAAATTCTCTCTGAGGATTCAAGACACGCCGGTACAGGACCTGATGGCGGAATTGGAAAAGGGGGGCGTCCGATTCGAGTTCGACGTCGACGAACTCCGTCAGGCGGGTATTGAATTGAATCAGTCGATCACGCTCGATGTGCGGATGCTGCCGGCCGACGAGTTTTTCAAAGCCGTGTTCGGACCCTTGGGACTCAACGCGGAGATCGCAGGGGAAACGGTGACGCTACGAGTCAAGTAACATCACCGTTCCCGAACGAGCAGAGACTCGGGCCACTCGCAATCACACGATGATGGAGGATTTCGTCCTCGCGAGATCTTCCATGAACTTCAACATGCGGGCCGTGGTCGCCTGCGGGTCGGGATTGAGGCCATCGATCAATTGAGCCCCGGCGAACAATTGCCGGCCGCAGTCGCGAATGAACTCGTCATGTTCGGAATTGTTGGTCAGTTCGCACAAGCGTGAAATCAGCCCGGCGTGCGGATTGACCTCGAGCACGGGTTTCGCCAGCGAGAAATCCTGGGATTGCTGGCGCAGCACCTGCTGCAACAGGCGGCTGTAACCCCCTTGAGCGTTGACGACGAGGCAGGGGGCGTCGCCCAGACGCGATGATTCTTTCACGTCCTGCACGTCCTCGCCTAAGGCGCCGCGGAAGAGTTCCAGGACGCGAGGAAAGCCTTTCGGCGCGGCCTGAGTTTCCGTCGCGGCAGGATTGGTCGACTCAGGAAACTTCACGTCGCCCGAGTCGATCGAGATCAACTGTTTGTCTTTGTAACGCCCCAGTTGCACGAGCGCGAATTCATCGACCGGGTCGACGAGCAGCAAGACTTCGAGATTGCGCTGCTGGAAGGGAGAAAGTCGAGGGTGATTCGCCACCGTCAGCTGATTGATCCCGGTGAGGTAATAAATCTGCTCCTGTCCTTCGGCGGCCCGCTTGAGATAATCGTCCAGCGACGTGACGGCTTCGCGGTCGTCGCCGTGAGTGGAGTGAAACCGCAACAGCGAGGCGACTTTTTCACGGTTTTCGAAATCGGAGGCGACGCCGGTTCGCAGAATCGGGCCAAACTGATCGTAGAACTTGCGGTATTCCTCCGGTTTTTCCTCCGCCAGGCTCGCCAAGTGATCGAGCACTTTCTTGGTGAGGACCCGCTTGAGCTTCGGGATCACCTGGTGATCTTGCAACGTTTCGCGGGACACGTTCAAAGGCAAGTCAGCGGAGTCGACGAGGCCGTAAATGAAGTGGAGATATTCAGGCAGCAAATCCTGGTTGTCGGATTGCACCAGGATCCGTTTGGCGCAGAGGTGAAGTCCGTGTTCCATGCGGCCGAAGCCGAGGAGTTCGAAATTGGTCGCCGGGCAATAGAGAATCGCCTGGAACTGAAGTGGCGAATCGGCGGCGAGGTGCAGATGCCACAGGGTTTCTCCGTGCTGCGATGCGACAGCCATTGATAGAAGCCGTCGTATTGTTCTGCGGTGACTTGCGTCTTCGGTTCGACCCAGATCGGCCGCTGTTCCTTGACTTGCTTCCCTTCGACGTTGACGGGGTAGGGGACGAAGGTGGAATACCGCCGGACAACTTCCTTCAAGCGGAACGGTTCCAGGAATTCGGTTTGCGTTTCCTTGAGATGCAGCCGAATCTGTGCACCGCGCGGCAGATCGCCTTCAACGGCTTCAATCGTGAACCGGCCGGACCCGTCGGATTCCCAGCGCCAGCCGGTTTGCTCTTTGTAGGAGCGGGTGATGACTTCGACGCGATCGGCCAGCATGAACGCGGAGTAAAATCCCACGCCGAATTGCCCGATCAGCGACAGATCGCCTTGCGTGTTGGCGGTGAGCTTGGAGAGAAATTCCTTGGACCCGCTGTGCGCGATGGTGCCCAGATTCTGAACCAGTTCCTCATGCGTGAGGCCGAGGCCGTTGTCTTGGATGGTCAGCGTCTTCGCCTCTTTGTCGGGTAACAGCGCGATTTCGAGCGGGGCGTCATCGCGGTATTGCTCGTCCGTCAATTGGATGTGGCGAAATTTATTGAGCGCGTCGGAGGCATTCGAGATCAGCTCCCGTAACGCAATTTCCGGATTCTGATACAGCGAGTGAGACAAAATATGGAGCAGCTGAGCGATTTCGGCCTGAAAAGCAAACTGTTGTTTCTCCGCGGCGGCGGTCATGGGTGAACTCCTCAAACACCAAATGGAATCGTGCCCCTTCGAGAAAACTGCCATTCTGGCAGAAACAGGGGCGCCCTGTCGGGAATTAGCAAGACACGCGCCAGTTGCTGGGAGTCTGGCGTGAGAAAATACGAAAAATGTTTCGATTCAGCAGTTTGCGATGACTGAAGTTCTCTTGCGGAAAAATCCGATACTGAGGGAAGCGAGTAACTTTACCCGGGGGGCGGACCGTGCGGCTCAGATGGGCACTGGCCATTTGCTTGCCGATGATCAGCGGCTGCGTGATGACCGAGGTCGGGGTGACGAACCCCGTGGTCGGACTCACGACAGTGGCGATCGCGCCGTTCTTCAATTTAAGCCAGGAACGAGCGGTCGACGGCCGGCGATTTGCCTTGGCCTATTACGCGGAGTTGCAGAAGACGCCCGGATTTCAGGTCATCCCGGTCGGTGTCGTCGAACAGGCGATGTTCGACAACCGGCTGGAAATGAACAATCCCGAGGATGTGCTGAAGCTGTCACAACTACTGGGTGCGGACGCGGTCGTGATCGGGGCGGTAACCGACTATTCCCCCTATTATCCGCCCCGGCTCGCGATGCAGGTGTCGTGGTATTCGCCGCGTCCCTGGAGTTTTTATCCCGGCATTCCCACGGACGACTGGGCCCGTCACTACGCGAAGCCTCATCGGTTCAGCATGTTCAAGCCTTGCCGGGTCGAGGATTCCTGCCTGGTTTGTCCGCCGGAGGGAGCCGGCCCCGTGAACCCGGCGGTTCCTGGAAGCGTGTCTCCCATGCCGCCGATGGAACCGGCGGTGACGCGCGGGCAATCTGTTGACGAAAGCGCGCCCGTGCTTCGCGAGCACCGCGTGATCAACTTGCAGGAGTTCCTCGCCGAAGGTCAGTCCTCACAGATCCGTGCGGTGCAGGGAATCGCCCCGCAGATGGCCCCGGGAGACTTCGCGGGACAACCGCCGCCACGAATGATCCTCGTCGCGCCGCCGGGCACTGTCACTCTGGATGGCGCCGCCAATTTTGCGGGACCGCCGCCTGACCCGGCGTTTGATCCCCGACAGCCGTTGATGTCTTACACCCGCATATTTGATGGATCCGACCCCAAACTGACGGCGCGATTGAGGGACTACGTGGAACTCAACGGAGATTTGCGTTCTGGGGGTTGGCAAGCCTATTTGCAACGCAGTGAAGATTTCATTCGATTCACATCTCACGTCATGATCGTGGAAATGCTGCAAATGCATGGGGGAGAAGCCAAGAAACGTGTTGTGTGGAAGGTGCGGAAATACCGATAACCCGTGAGGGGTTTTCCCCGGGCAGGGACGTTGTCGCGATCGCAGGATCACATCCTCAGGGAAGGCCGAAACCGATGTCACGCGGCGTCAATGTGTTAGCCCTGATGAAAAACGGGGAACGGTACGTGTTTCTGTACGACGACCAGAGCGTCGAGACGCTCCTGACGACGTTGGGGCGCTATGCGTCGGATCCTGAGCTGAGCTTCAGCTGGTACGACGCCGCCGTGCTCAGCCAGCGGGTCCGCCAGCAAGCCGAAGCGCCAACGGTGCCCGCGCCGCATCTGGGGACGCACCGGTTCCAGGAGAAACTGGAAAACGGAAATTAAGTCGTCGGTTCCACGCCAACGAAATGTCTCACTTCGATGCACACCGCGATTGACGGTTTTTTACGCTATCTGAAGATCGAACGAAACTCGTCGGAGTTGACGCTGAAGTCGTACGCGGAAGACTTCAACAGCCTGCTCGATTATTTTCAGGATCGGGTCGGCCACGTCCCCGAACCGCCAGACGTGCACACCGCGATGCTGCGCGGGTATGTCTCGTATCTGCACGAATGCGATTACGCCAAGACGACCATGGCACGGCGACTCGCCTGCCTGAGAAGTTTTTTTCGCTATTGCCAGCGCGAACAACTCGTCAGCACCAACCCGGCGAAGGCGCTGCGCACGCCGCGAACCGGACGCAAGCTGCCTCATTTTCTGACGACCGACCAGATCGCGCAACTGCTGGAAGCGCCGCCCGCCAATGAAAACGACGGTTTGCGCGACCGGGCGATCCTGGAAACCATGTATTCCGCCGGGTTGCGCGTGGCGGAACTCGTCGGCTTGGATCTCGAAAGCTGGGACCGCGACGCCAACATCCTGCGGGTGCTCGGCAAGGGGAAAAAGGAACGGATTGCGCCGGTCGGGAAGCACGCCTCGAAAGCGCTCGACCGCTGGCTGGAAGTGCGCGCGTCCAATCCCGACGCGCCGCTCGACGATCGGGACGCGCTGTTTTTGAATCGCTTCGGCGAACGGCTGACGACGCGCAGCATCGGCCGGATGCTGGAAAAGTACCTCAAGCTGACCGGTCTGGACCGCCATACGACGCCCCATACGCTCCGGCACACGTTTGCGACGCATCTGCTGGATGGCGGCGCCGATCTCCGCAGCGTGCAGGAGATGCTGGGGCATAAAAGCCTGACAACGACGCAGATCTACACGCACGTCAGCACGCGCCTGCGCGACACGTATGAGAAGGCGCATCCGCACGCGGTGCAGAACCAGAAACAGCCGCTTTCGCAGCAAAATGATCGCCTGACGTGCTCATCCCGAGCGGGGGGCGTGAGCCCTGATTGTGCGTGCAACATTATTGCGTCCGCATCAGGGGACTGACGTCCCCGCTCGGGCCCGAACGCGGCACGATTTACGAAGAAATCTCCTCGGGGTATTGCACACTTGCCTGGCTGCGTATCCTCCTCGGTTCGCGTCGCAAAGGTCCGGGGCTGATGTCGAATTCGTCGGATGCTCCCGCACATCACCACCACCCGGTCTATATGTTGATCGGGTTAGGGATCGGCGCCGCGCTCGGACTGACGTTGAACGTCCTGTTCGTGGAAAAGGCCGGGGCGCCGCCGGCCTGGTTGTCACAGTTGATCTATATCGCGGAACCGATCGGCAAAGTCTTTTTGCGGCTGATGTCGATGGTCGTCGTGCCGTTGGTGCTGTCGGCATTAGCGGCACGGCGATTGTCGAAATTGGCGATCCGCGACGACCTGAACGGATCGGCGAGAGCACGCTGCTCTATACGGCGATTTTTCCACCTCCGCGGTGTTGCTCGGCGTCGGTTTGGTCAACCTGGTTCAACCAGGAAAGACGCTGCCCGAGGAACAACAACGACGATTGCTATTGGAGCGTTATTCTCAGGCGACGACGTCGCAAATGGCCAAGGCCGATCAGGCGAAGCCGCTGCCCGGGACGTGCTGGTCGATCTCTTGCCGGAGAACCCGTTGCAGGAGATGGCGGGCGCGATTGACGGATCCTCGAAGGGAAACGGCATGCTGGCCGTGATGGTCTTCGCGCTTGATCTGCGGATTGGCGATGACGACCCGCCCCGGAGAAATGTCGCGGATTCGTGTCGTTTCTGGAAGGGCTGCAAGTCATCGCCATGGCCGTGATCGAATTCGCGATGAAGCTGGCGGCGGTGTGCGGCGGGTGTCTGGTATTCGCGATTACGGCCCAGCTGGGTTTGGATGTGATTCGTACGTTGCTGGCGTTCGCGCTGACCGTCATCGGCGGGCTGCTGCTGCAATTGTTCGTCATCTATCCGCTGGCCGTGGCCGCCTTCGCGCGGATATCGCCCTGGCAATTTCCGATCGGTCTCTGAAGCGATGCTGGTGGCGTTCGGCACATCGTCGTCAAGCGCGACGCTGCCGACGGCCTTGCGCGTGGCCGAGGAAGATTTGAAATTGCCGCCGAATGTCGCGTCGTTCGTGCTCACGATCGGTGCGACCGGCAATCAGAATGGGACGGCCCTGTTCGAGGGAGTCACCGTCTTGTTCTTAGCGCAAGTGACAGGCGTGGAATTGACGATGGCCCAGCAATTTCAAGTGGTGCTGATGGCGGTCCTGGCGGGCGTGGGAACGGCGGGGGTGCCGGGCGGGTCGATTCCGCTGGTGATCGGCGTCCTGCGTTCGGTGAAAATCCCGGGCGAGTCGATCGGCGTGATTCTGGGCGTGGATCGGTTGCTCGATATGTGCCGGACCGTGGTGAACGTCACCGGCGATTTGGCGATCGCGACCTGTGTGGCGCGCGGAGAGAGAAAGAGCGAGGATCGAGGAAGGAATACGGTGCAGGGGACGAAAGCCAGTTAAGGCCTTGTTCGGCGCGGGTCTCCCGACCCCGCCGTTCTTACTTCTCGGACTCCTGACCGCTCTGGAATCCGTCCAAATCAAAGGCACGGGTCGGGAGACCCGAATCACAAATCCGGCGGGGTCGGGAGACCCGCGCCGAACTTCGGACCCGCGCCGAACGGCGGTCCCTGTCGAACTGAGGCGCTGCGCTTCATAATCGTTTGCTCTTCGTGCATACTTCATAGCTCTTGGTCACGAATTAAGAATTCCTTCAGGATTTTCGTTTCATGCTGGTCAGTTGGAATTGGTTAAAAGAGTATGTGCCGCTTGAGATGTCGGTCGAAGAATTGACCGACCGGCTGACGATGTCTGGTTTGAATCTGGAATCGGTTCGACAGATCGGGGGCGATACGGTCATCGATCTGGAAGTGACCAGCAACCGGCCCGATTGCCTGGGCCATCTGGGCGTGGCGCGGGAAATCTCCGTGCTGTTCGGGTTGCCGTTGACAATTCCCCAGGCGCAGCCGAAGACGACGACCGAGAAAACAGCCGCGGTGACCTCGGTCGCCATCGAGGCGCCGGAATTGTGCTCGCAGTACGTCGCGCGAGTGATTCGCGGTGTGAAAGTGGGGCCAAGCCCCGCGTGGCTTCAGCAGCGATTGGAAGCTCTGGGCGAACGGCCGGTAAATAACATCGTCGACATCACGAACTATGTGCTGCTCGAATGCAGTCAGCCGTTGCACGCGTTCGATTTCCAGTTGCTGCAAGGCAAGAAAATCGTGGTCCGCCGGGCGAACAAGGGCGAAACGCTCAAAGCGATTGATCAAAAGGCCTATGAGTTGTCGCCGGAAATGTGCGTGATCGCCGACGCGAAGCGGCCGGTGGCGATCGCCGGGGTGATGGGGGGCTTCGAGACCGAGATCAGCAGTACGACGAAGGATGTGCTGATTGAAGCGGCGGCATTCGCGCCGTTGTCGGTGCGGGCCACGGCGAGGAAACTGACTCTGCACAGCCCGTCCTCGTATCGATTTGAACGGGCGCTCGATCCGCTGGGGCCTGAATGGGCAAGCCGGCGGTGCTGCGAATTGATCCTCGAATTGGCGGGGGGAGAACTGCTGTCGGAACCCATCCATGCGGGGACGATTCCCTCGGCGAAACGGCCGGCGATTGTGTTTCGGTTCGCGCAGATTCGACGCGTGCTGGGAATCGAGATTGCGCCCGAAACGGCGGTCAAGATCCTGCAAACGCTCGGATTGGAGATCACAGCGAAGTCGGCAGACAGTTGCACCGTGGTCCCGCCGTCGTTCCGAAGAGACCTGGAGCGTGAGATCGATTTGATCGAAGAAGTGGCGCGCGTGCATGGCTACGACAAGATCCCCGCCGATGTTTCCGTGCCGCTGCGCGCCAGCGCCAAGTCGACGCGCGATCGCGTGCTGGAACGTGTGCGCGGCGTACTGACCGGGGCGGGATATTTTGAAGCGATGACGCCGGCGTTTGTGGGATCCGCCGATCTGCAGCGATTCCGTCCGCGCGGTGAGTTGCCGGCCCTGTCGGTCGATCATTCGACGCGAAAACAGGAAAACCTGCTGCGTCAGAGTTTGATTCCCAGCCTGCTGGGCGTCCGCCGTCATAATGAACGGCATGGGAACTTTCAAACACGACTGTTCGAGACGGCCAAAATCTATCTCGGAGCGGATCCAGGACGACCGGAAGCCGAGGTCGAGCCGTTGACCATCGGGCTGGTAACAGGGACGAGCTTCTTGGAGTTGAAAGGAGTCGTCGAATTGCTGGCGGGGGCGGTATGCCAAGGAGTGACTGTGACGGTGGAGCCGTCCGATTGTCCGTCGTTCACACCGGGGCGGGGCGCAGAGGTGCTGCTGGAAGGGCGGCGCTGGGGATGGTTGGGCGAACTGGATGCCAGCGTGATTGATCCGTTCGATCTGGCCGGTCCCGTATGCGTGGCGGAATTGGATTGGGACGTCCTGGAATCGCAAGCCGATTTGATCACGAAAGTCCGGCCGTTGCCACAATTTCAGGGAGTGACGCGCGATTTGAATTTCGTGCTGGATGAAGCGTTGCCGTGGGCGAATCTGGCGGACGCGGTCCGCCAATCGGCTGGTCCGTTGCTTGAGCAGATCGCGTTTGGCGGACAGTATCGCGGCAAGCAGATTCCGGAAAGCAAGAAGTCGTACGTCGTTTCGCTGACGTTCCGTTCCGGGCAGCGGACGTTGACCAGTGAAGAAGTTGACGCAGCCGTGGCGCAGGTGGTTCGCGTCTGCGGAGAAAGCTTAGGGGCGGCGCTGCGGGCGTGAGGGAACGCGGAGCCCTAAGTTCGTTGGGCGGCGAACCGCAGACGGACGTAGTCCACGGTCCAGACGCCGTCGGGGCCCAAGAGCAGCGGGCGGCAGTCGTCCTGAATCTCTTCGAGCAATTGTTTTCGGACGGGTTCAGGGAAATTGCGGCCGAATGCGCCGGCGAAGGTTTCCAGCCAGGCGATCAGTTCGCCCGGCAGTCGCGTGGGACGAGGAAACAGTTCGATGGAGGCCACGCGAAAACCAGCCGTGGTCAATTGCTGTTGATATTCCCCCGCCGTCGGAAAATACCACGGGGACAATTGATCGAAGTCGAGTCCGCGACGTGCGAGCGCTCGGCGGAGCGCTGCAGAGACAGTTGCAGTGTTGCCGGCTCCTCCCATTTCCCCGACGAAACGGCCGCCTGGCTTGAGAGCGCGATGAACTGACTGCAACACGCGCTGCGGTTCTCGCATCCAATGGAGCGCGGCATTGCTGAAGACGGCGTCAAAGGTGCGGCCGACGTCGAAATCGTGTCCGTCCGCGACGGACACAGTCAATCCCCGCG
Organism: Planctomycetaceae bacterium; assembly: GCA_046349715.1. Classification (GTDB taxonomy): domain Bacteria; phylum Planctomycetota; class Planctomycetia; order Planctomycetales; family Planctomycetaceae; genus CAZDGB01. Next base: position 11,542 of record JAXMBR010000024.1, read on the forward strand.
CTTTGGCGGCGGCGATCTGTTCGGGACTCGCGTCGATGCCAACGACGTCACAGCCGAGCGCGACGAGTTTTTCCGTCAAGGCGCCGTCGCCGCAGCCCAGGTCGAGAATCGATTCCCCCGGTTGCGGCGCGAGCAGATCGACGACCGGTTGACCCAGGTCGGCGACAAATCGCGCATTCTTAGCGTAAGTCTCCGGGTTCCATGATTGGCCAGTGTGGGACATGAGATGAAATCGCAGAGTCAATGTCGAGGAGCGAAAGTAGAGACACGAACCATTCGAGTCCGTTTTGATTCTGCAAGAACCCGGGCGCTGAATCAATCATTCCCGGTTCGGCCTCGGTATTCCTGCACCCTGGTGGTCATCGCGGAGGCGGGCGGGTTTCCTGCGTGGTGCGCGTCGGCGATGAACGGTTTTGCGAAGTCATCGGCCGCGGTTCAAAGCTCCCAGGAACTGCCGGACGCGTCGTTCACTTCGGGAATGGCCTGCACTTCAACATGCGGGTTGCCGCACGTCCCCTTTCACTTTGACGCCGACCCAACCACGACTCATGAACCGAACGACATTGCCCAAGAGCGGCATATTGCGCTGGGTGCGGCCGGCCGTGGAATAGAATTCCAACCCCTGGGAACCGATGATGCCGTCGAAGCGGACGTCTCCGCGGCCGACCAGTTGAACGGCGTCGCCGTCGAGGTTGATCAAATCGAAATGGAATCGCTCATTGGCGACTTGGAAGTTGAACACGGCTTCCTTGAACACGGCGCGGTCGGCTCGATTCAACAACTGAGGATTCACGGTCCGAAACACCTGAATGACGACCGGAAGCTCTCCGAGTTCGGCGGGACGGATCGCCAGATGGCCGGTGCCTGTCAGTCGATTCACATCGGTGCCGCGTCCTTTGAGGTCGATCCAGCCGTTCATGGTGCCGCGAATGTTGGTCTGCCCGTGCAGATACGTTTGCGCGTATTTTTCGAGGTTGCCGCCGAACAAGCGAATCCGCGTGCGGTAATCGGGTTCGTGTTGAAAATCGGTGATGCTGTTCAACGTCAGCAAGCCGTCAATCGCCGAACCGCGGACCTGCTGGTCGAGCGGAATATCCTGCGAGGCCGGTTGCAGGGCGCCTCCGACGGCCTGGGGCGAACCTGCGGTCAGCACACCCGCTTGATATCGGAACGGCCCCAGCACTTGCGTGATCACATGGTCCAGCAGTTTCAACGAGCCGATTTCGAGATTGCCTCGATGGATCACGGCGTCCGTACCGTCCCAGCGTCCTTGCAGATTGACTTTGCCGTGAATGTTCTCGATCGGGACGCCGGCGGTGATTTCCGCATCGCTGAAGACGATATTGGTGTTCCAGTCAATGGACACGGCCGGACGCTGAGGCGTGGGACCATAAAAGGAGATCGGCCCATGCAGCGAGATGCCGCCGCCGGGATCGAGCGTATCGAAAATCAACCGCAACGAAGGCGGCAGCGCGCGGCGTAGCGCGTGAGTCGTCGGCAAGTCGTCGACGTAGAACTCGGAAAAGTGAAATTGCCAAGGCTGCTGACCTCCGCACAGTCCTTCCCCCGTCCCGCTCAAAACGCAATCGTCATGCTCGGCCTTCAGGCTGACGACTTTCAGTTCGTCCGGCGAGTTCACGCCGTAGCTCAGCTCACCGGAAACGTTGTACCAAGGAAACGGGAAATCGCGGAGCGTCATTTCGGCGTGCTTGAACTTCAGCGACGGCAATGTGATTTGCACGGCCTCGCCCGGAGTCCAGCCAATTTTCGAGACCACGTCAAAGCGACCGACCGGCGAAAACTCACTCCAGGTTTCCTGCATATGGAGCGGCAGCGCTTCCCGCAGGTCAGCGTCAAACGGCGCATCCACCGTGGTCAAGTTTAACTCCAGGTGGCCTGGCGACGAATCGCGACGGAAGCTGCCAAAACCCGTGATCTGCGCGCCGGCATGCCGGCCGCGCAGATCGTCAAACGTCGCCGATTCGCCGTTCCACCGGACCCGGCCGTCGACTTGTTCCAACCGGAGCGGGAAACGCTCATAGGTCACGCTGCAATCATGCAGACGCAGATCGATCAGGGGGGTGATTTTTTGCCCGGTGCCGGCGGGCTTGATCAACTTGACCCAGGCATCTCCGGACCCGCGCAGATTGAGAGCTTGAACGGTGGTGCGCACGACATCGGGACAGGCCGCGAGCAGCGTCGTGTCGATAGGCAATTCGCGCGCCTGGACAATGATCGACATTTCCGCCTCGGGGCCGGGATTCCAGATTTCTCCCTCCGCGGTCATTTGAGACGTCCCGGCCTGGCCCGTGACGTTTTTCAGAGTGGCCAGGTCTCCTTGCCAGGTCAACGTGCCGGAAACGTCATGGACGGGATAAGGAAATTTTTCGTGGCACATGCGGCCGCCGGTCAATGCCAGCGTGACGTCCGGTAACCAGGTGGTCCCGGATTTGACCAGTTTTGCATCGAGATCGCAGACGCCGGAGAGCGCCATGGAATGAATCAGCTTGCCCAACGATGGTGGCAGCCGGGCAGCCAGCGGGTCATCAATCACGATCTGGCGGGCACTGACTGAGACGGCGGTGGGCTCGGTCGGTGACGAGTCGGCATGCACTTCGACCGTGGATTTCCCATGATGGCCGATCAATTTCCTCACATGAAATTGAGAATTGTCGACGTAGAGCAATCCGGTCAGATCGTGCAGCGGCAGAGGCAGCACCGGGTTGGAAATTCGTCCGTTGCGGATCTGGGCTTGCGCTTTGAACTGCGGCACCGAGGAATCCGCTGCCGGCGCCAAGCGGACTTTCAAATCGGTATAAAGCTGGAGTCCCAGATCGGGGATGGCATCGGGTTCCAACCGCATTCCCACCGGTCGTCCGGCTGGGCGCTTCGACATGTCTGCTGCGTCGGGCGTGCTGGAGGTGATTCGCGCCAAGCGTGCATTGAGCGCCAGCAATTCGCGCCGCCACTCCGGGCGATAGGCTAAGAGTTTCGCAATCACGGACTGGTCGATGAGCAGTCCGCTCACGTCGGCATCACATTTCCAGGGCCGGCCGTCGAGATGGAATTCCGCCGTGAGATTGATCGGAGCCATCCCGTCGACGGAGCCCGACGCCGTCATGGACCAGCCTCGTTCAGAAACGGCGACGGCCGATAACTTCAATTCCGTGCACTGGACAGGAGGTTGCCGGCCGTCGGCAAAATCAATCACGGCGGAACCGTAGTCCAGTTGCAGATCCGGGACGACGCTCCCCTCGGTCGACTGAACGCGCAGCCGTTGCCAATTCCAGGATTGATCGGCGAGGCGCGTAATTCGAGCGCGTGGCTTGATCAGCCGGAGTTGCTGAATCAGGACTTGCGATTCGGCCAGGAGTTCGCGGTCCAGCGTGACGACCATCTCCGCAACGGTCAGCGCGGGAGTCGTGTCGTCAGGCAGGGTCATTTGCAGATGATACGCGCGCACGCGGCCGGACCAATCGAAGTTGGCTTGCGCCAAATCGAAATGAGAGTCCGGAAATCGCTCCTCCAACTGCCGGATCAGCTCGGCTTTCAATAAATCGTTGCTGCGCGTGACGAACCAGTAAGCGCCGGCTCCCCCCGCTGCGGCCAGCACGGCCGCGGTCATCAACGCCCAGCGGAAAGAACATTTGACGGTCGAGCAGAACTTCCGAAACGGCCGAGTCGCCGGCGGCGGAGAAAATGCTCTCCGTGAGGGGAAAGGCGTGGTCATGCGTCACCCGCCTTCGCCAGCTGCTTTGGCGCGGTGAAGATGCGGAATCCGGCAGCCAGCGCCGCGCCTGAGAGCACGGCCAGAGGATATTCCGCAGGTAGCCGATACCGGATCGAACCGACAAACCAGACATGCACGGCGGCGAAATAAATCAGCGGTCCCCAGGTCACCGCGAGCACCATCGGCCGCTGTCGCAGTTGCCAGGTACCGAACAGGGCGGGGAGCAGCAGCGCGAGGAATGAGATCGTCACGATCAGACGCACGGTTGGCGATTGAAATTGGCGGGCATTCGGCCAAGGCGACAAATAGCGCCACAATTTCATGGCCATCAATTCGAGTGTGCGGGACGGATGGTCGGCGGCAAACTGCCAAGCGCGGCGGCGATATTCGCGGTCCATGTCATATTCGGACATCCGCGTGAGCAGGTTCTCTTCATCAAAGAATCGCATGTCGCTGTCGCCGGTCGCGTCGGGGTTCAAGCCGTCGTACAGACTTGGACCAACCCAGAATGTCGTCAGGGTGAAATGACCAGTCACCGCGGCGTTGCGAATGCCCCACGGCAAGAGCGCGCCGTACGCCGCGGCAATAACGAGTAGCCCGGCTTGGAAGCGGCGAGGAAAATCCGCGCGTCGCAGGCAACCCAAGGCAACGATCGGAGCGATCAGCAACCAGGTGGGACGCATCAGGGTCGCGACGGCAATGGCCAGCCCGACCGAGACCGCGGACCAGCGTTCTCCCGGCGCGATCGGCAACGACAGGCGGCGATCGAGCTTGACAAACAACACCAGGCTGGCGGTCAACGCCGCGGCAAAGGGGGTCTCGCTTAAGATCAGAACGCTGAAAACCGCCAGGACCGGAGAAAGGGCGGTGATGGCGGCTCCCCACAGCCCGGCAGGTCCGCTGACCAGTCCTTTTCCCAACAGATAGGTGAACCAGCAGGCGGAGACGCCGATTGCGGCGAGCCAGACGCGTGCGGCCAGCAGACTCTCCGGAAACACGAACCGAGGCAGCGCCAATAACAGAGGGAAGCCGGGCATCCGCATCACAGACCGCGGCGGTTCATAGATCGCATAATCTTGACCTTGCGTAATCTTTCCGGCCAGACGCCAGTAACCGTCGGCGTCGCCAGGGATCAAACAGACTTCCCGGGACCCCTGGTCGAGGTGCCGTTGAATCCCCACGGCACACACGAGACGGAGCAGGAACGCCGTCGCGAGAATCGCGATCAACCAAGTTCGTTCCTGTACGCGCCGTCCGCAGCCCATGACTTCCCCTGGGGAAAAGCGGGGGATCATAGATTGGATGCCGCAATTCGGTCAAGATGGAGAATTGGCCCTATCTCCAGCGGAATTTGACCGCGAAATCTTCGACAACGGATCATTAACGGCTGATTTCTTTCGTTGGGCGATCGCGAGTTTCCGACTGCGAAAGTGAAAAAACCGTGCGAAGGCATGACCAAGGCGGCGGGACCGCAGCGTCCGCGACTTGCAAACGCCAGTCGACGCGTTACGCTTCAGCGGTTTGCCGGCGATGAATGTCGGAACCGCTGTTTTCTCCTCCGTTGAGTATTGAATTCATGCACTTGATGTCTGCCCGAAAAGTGACGCGCCGACCGGAACGCGCAGCATTCTCCTCCGAATTGTTATCGAGTCTGAAATGGAACAGCCAGGCTTCCCCGGCGTTGCGTGCGGCGGCGAAAAGCCAGAACGTCGACGAATTCTGCCGGGCCTGGCTGGCGAATCTGTCCACAACCTTCGTCTCCCGTAAACAACCGCCCCAGGGGATGACGGCATGGGCCTTGCCCAAGGTTGAAGCGAACGGCGCGCTCGGCACGCTCCTGCAGAAGGTGTTTCCTGCGGCGACCGGCCGACCCGCTCGTTCCGTCATGAAGACGGCCCGGCCTGTTGAAAAGCATCTGCTGCCGCTGATCGGCTATTTGACCGAGCGATCTGAATCCTGGACACCCGCCGAGACGATCGTCGCTGGTGAATTGTTATTGATTGCCGGCCGGCAACTGGCGTCGGCGGAGGTTTGGTCGCTCTGGAGCCGTCTGCTCCAGGAGACTCGAGAACCGGGTACGAATCGTCAACATGAACAGCCGGAGGAACTGCTGCTGCGCGAGGGGGAAGTGCCATTTCTCGCCGGCGGATTGCTGGAACCGTGGCAGGATGCCAAAGCGATTCGAGAACAGGGACGGCGAATTCTCGTTCGAGAGCTGATGTCGCGCACCGATCGCGATGGGACTCCGCATGCCGAATTGTTGCCGCGGCTGCCGTTCTGGCTGGCTTCGCTGGTGCGTGCGACGATCTGGGCAGACCGTTTGCAGATTTCCCTCTGGAACCCGGAAGAGCGCCAGCGGTTGTCGCTCGTGTTAGAACGAGCGGTTCCGCTGTACCGGCCGGGGGGGAAACTGGCGTTCAGCAACGGGGAGACGACGCTGGTCTTGCCGTTGCTGGCCGCGGCGGATCAAGCGCTCGAATTGACGGGCCCCGCCCAGGTCTTGTTGCGGACGTTGCAGGAAGGAAACCGTGCGCCTGCGAAGAAGCGGCGCACGACGTCGGAAGTGCAGATCATGCCGTCGGTCCAATCGGATTGGGCTCGGATGGCTCTGTTGCGCAGCGATTGGAGCCCACAGGCGGACAGCGTGGCGATCTCGCATCACCGTCCGCTTCCTCTACTCGACCTGGCGGCGCTGGGTCAGCCGGTGTTGCACGGACCATGGGGATTGGAGGTTCAAATCGGCGATGCGGGAATCGAGTTGGCGCCGGAATGGTCGTGCAGTTGTTGGATGTCGGACCCGGACGCGGATTATCTCGAATTGCAGATGCAGGGGCCCGGCGGGTTGCGGGTGGAGCGGCGGGTATTGCTGTCGCGGCAGGATCATTTTCTGTTGTTGGCCGACTGCGTCGGGGCGCGCGGGATTAAGCCGGCCGACGCCCGCAACGACGGTGCGGCTGATTCATCTCCAAGCCCGCTTGCCCTTGGCGACCGGAGTGACGGCGGACGCGGAGGGCCCGACGCGGGAAATCCGGCTGAAAGCTGGGAAGCAGACAGTTCGCGTCTTTCCCCTCGCGGTCCCCGACGATCGGGTCCAGAGCACGCCGCATCATTTTTTCTGCAAAGACCACGAACTGGTGTTGCAACAGACGGGGCGCGGAGACGGACTGTATGCGCCGCTGATCTTTGACTGGCACCCGGCCCGGACGCGACCGCCGGCGCTCTGGCGCACGCTGACCGTCACTGAAGCCGGCAAAGTGGTCGGTCGGGACATCGCCGCCGGGCATCGCCTGCAAATCGGCAAACCCCAGCTGTTGGTCTACCGCAGCTTGTCCACGAGTCAAACGGCTCGGGCCGTGTTAGGCCACCACACGTTCCGCGAATCGGTCATTGCCCGATTCGATGCCGACGGCGATGTCGAGACGATCATGCACGTTGACGCCTGACCGTCGAAATTGCGAACACTGGCGAATTCCAACGAGAATCTCCGCGGAAAACGCACACGACGGAAAATATGGACAAAATCCGCTCCTCGCGGGGTCTGAAATCATGTCACTCGAGAAATAACCGCGATTTGTCACGCGACTGCGCAGTCCCCCGAGCCAATTCGTGAAACGGGTCACTCGACAATTGCTGTCCGTCGCCGCGCCGTATCTGGCGTTGATCGCCGGCGTGTTTCTGTTGGACGCGCTGTGGATCGAACCGCAGGTCCTGCAACATTTCCGGCGAGAAACGACCCGCGAGCTGCAGCTCCGCGCGGCTCAGATGCGGGCGACGATTGAACGGGCCCAGGCCCAGTTGCGATTGTTCGCGTCTGCCTCCGTTTTTCAGACCGGTGAGGTCGAACCGATCGTCGAAGAACTCCGCCGATTGGAAAGCCAATCGCCGGGCCGGTTCGAGAGCCTGGGATACTTCGATGGCAGCTTAAGGGTGTATGCGGCCGACGGCTCGACCAACACGCTGAAGGAATTGGCGCTGGCGGAGGTCCTGGAAGCCGGGCGGGACATCGTCAGCGACGTTCATTTCAGCCGCGCGACGGGAAAGCCGGTCTTTCTGCTGCTGGTCCCCGTGACGCAGGGCGAAGGCCAGTCTGTCGGTTATCTGATGGGAGAACTGCCGATTGCCGACGTGGTGGGACCGCCGCAGGCGGATCGGCCACAAAACTCGACCATTCAACTGCTGCGCGTGGGGCGAACCAATCAATTCGTGACGGCGGAGAATGTCGTCACCGCGGCCAAATTGGCCGACTTTCATTGGCCGTTGAGTGATGATCCCTCGAGAAACGGCAGCTGGAACTTTGCGTCAGGGTCCACATCGGTCGACCAAATGACCGGTACCCGGATGGGTGACAGCGTGGCGGTCCCCCCGCTGAACGCTTCGTTGATTCAATTGACGCCGCGCCGCGAGGTCTTGGGACCGACGAGAACGCTGCGAACATTCACCGCGGGTTTCGCGACTCTGGCGATGCTTGGTTCGCTCTTTTTCATCGTCCTGGAGAACCGCATGCAATCCGTGCGCCTGGAACAGCTCAAGGAATCGCTCCAGCGGTTCGGTGCGGGAAACGACACGATTCGCCTGTCGGATCGTCCGGAGGATGAAATCGGCCAGGTTTCAGCAGCGTTCAATTGCATGGCGGAAGACGTCCTCTATGCGCAGAGAAAATTACGAAAGCAGTTGGCGGAACAGGCCGAAATTCTCCAAGGTCGGCAGGAGCAGAAGGATGTTTCCTCGTCGAAACTGGAAGAACTCGAGCGATATGCCGCAGCGGTCGCGCATGATGTCCGGGCGCCGCTCGCCACCATGCAGGGTTTCGTGGCGGGCTTGACGAAAGCAGCGCAAAACGGCGATTGGGAACGGTTCCAGGGCGATGTCGAGCGCATTCAACGGACCGGCACCACGCTCCAGACGATGCTGGAAGCGTTGCTCGAATACGCACGCTTGGACCGGCCGTCCACGGAAACGACCCCGGTTTCGCTGAATCAAGCAGCGGACGAGGCCGTGGAATGGTTGCGTGGCGCGATCGAGTCATCGCGCGTGGTGATCGTTCGCGGTGAGTTGCCGACGGCGCAGGGCGACCTCGTTCGCTGGCGACAGGTGTTTCAGAACCTGATCGACAACGCCGTCAAAGCGTGCGCGGCCAGTTCAGGGGGACGGGTGGAAATCGGCTGTGAACAACGCTCCGTTCCAGGAAAAACTCCGGCGCATGGCGCCGTGTCCTGCTGCTTTGTGCGCGACGACGGCATCGGGCTCAACCCCGACCAGCTCCGCCGATTGTTCGAGCCGTTATCGTCCGGTCCCGCCAGGCAAGTCGGCTTAGGCCTCGGGCTGGCGTTGGTCAAGCGCATCATCGAACGGCAAGGGGGGGTGATCTGGGCGGAATCAGCGGGCGCAGGGCAGGGGACGACCGTCTGGTGGACGGTGCCGACTTGATCTGATTCCGTACGACGTGTCAAGTTTTTGGCGGCACGCCCAATGATTTCCCGCCATCGATGGAGAGACAGGTGCCGGTGACCATGGCGGCGGCCGGGCTGGCGAGATAGGCCACGGCGGCGGCGATTTCCTCAGGATTTCCCATCCGGCCGTAGGCGGACGCCAGGGGGCTCGCCGCGATCAATTTGTGTCGTGTCGCCTCGGGATCAACCGAGTCGCGAATTTCCTGGTCGATCATGTCGGTCCCCCCGACCGGTCCCGGACAGATCGCGTTGACCCGAATTCGGTCCGGCGCATGGCAGAGCGCCAGACTTTTGGTGAGGCCGACTAAGGCTTGCTTGCTGATGGAATAGACCGGATCATGAGCCCGCGGAAGAAGTCCCGCGTTGCTGGCAATATTGATGATCGCTCCGCCGCCGAGTCGCTGCATCACCGGGATGGCGTGCTTGCAGCTGAAGAAGGCGCCTTTCAGATTCGTATCCAGACAGCGATCCCATTCTTCCTCGGTGACTTCGGTGATGGGTTTGACCAATCCGACGCCGGCGTTATTGACCAGAATATCAAGCCGGCCCGTTTGCCGGACGGCGAGGTCGATCAGCTGTTGAACATCGGTTTCCCGACGGACGTCGCAGAGACTGGAAGTCACGCGGAATCGGGCGAACTCGTCACGGTTCTCGTCCCGCAGGCGAAAATCACCGACAAAAACCGATGCTCCGCGCTGAGCGAAGAGACGCGCGGCCGCCCGGCCGATGCCGCTTTCGCCGCCGGTGATCACGACGGTGGAGGAGAGGAACTCAGGCGGGTTGGCAGGATGGCTCGGCATGGCGGGTCGTTGTTCCCATGAAAGAACCGTCAGTGAAGGCTGAGAAACAGCCCTGATTGTAACCCTTGACTGGCCGAAAAGTTACAGAAGAAACATGTTGATTCGGGATCGAGGCGGCTAAGATGGAACGAAGGTTTTTTCGTTTTCTGGGGTGAATTATAAGAGCCAGGTTCGCCGTCCGGGGTGCAGGATGCGTCGCCGGGAAAGCTCAGAAAGGCATGGCCCATGAATTTTGACGACCAGGGAAGCATTCTTAACCGGTCGACTCACTCGATCCGGCGTCGGGGTGCGGCGTTCGGTTTGGTCATGCTTCTGTTGGCGGGGACGATCTCACCAGGATCTGCCGCGGAAAAGCCGGCCGGCGCCAAAGGCGCCTCGCGCGTCACGGCGCCGTCATTGAGCGACGCCGATCAGATCGTGGTGGAGGCGATCAATCAGGAAATCCGTCAGGCGTGGAGCGACAACGAGGTGGAGCCGTCCCCCGTGGCCGATGACGGAGAATGGATGCGTCGAGTCTCGCTGGACATCGTCGGGCATATTCCGGAAGCCGCGAGCGTCGAGAAGTTCCTGGCCAGCAAAGACAAAACCAAACGCGCGCAATTGATCGAGCAGCTGTTGAACGATTCAGGCTATGCGCGCAACTGGACGACGATCTGGACGAACTTGTGCATCGGCCAGGAGACGCCTCGACGGGTGAGCCGGGCGGGCATGCAGAAATTTTTCCGCGAGGCGTTCGGCAAGAACCGTCCCTGGAACGAGGTGGTCTATGATCTGGTCTCGGCGGAAGGTCACTTCGAAGAAAACGGAGCGGTGAACTTTTTGTTGGCGCAAATGCAGGACCAGGACGAGGGCGTGCAATTGACCGCCAAAACGACGCGGCTATTCCTGGGCATGCAGGTGCAATGCACGCAATGCCATGACCACCCGTTCAACGAATGGAAGCAGGACCAATTCTGGAAGATCAACAGTTTCTTCCGGCAGACCGGCAAGCAAGACCATCAGCGCTATGACGACAAGCAGGCACGGATGGTGGATGACTTTTCCGAGGTCGTCTGGCGGGATTATCAGGGGCCGGTTTATTTTGAACGGCGCAACGGGGAGATGAAGGTCGCTTACCCGATTTATTTCGGCAAGGAAATCGACCCCGGCCTGGCGACGGAACGCCGGACCGAACTGGCAAAACTGATGACAGCTGGCGATCGCCCGCTGATCGCGCTGGCGATGGTCAACCGGATGTGGAGTCACTTCTTCGGTTATGGATTCACGCGGCCCGTCGACGATCTGGGTCCGCACAATCCCCCGTCGCATCCGGCATTGCTGGAACGGCTCGCCGCCGAGTTCGCCAACGGCGGTTACGACGTGAAGCAGCTGATTCGGTGGATCACCTACAGCGAGGCGTATCATCTCACGAGTCGCGCCGGGAAGAAGAACCAAGCGGACAATCCGACGGCCGGCGAGCTGCCGCTGTTCAGCCGTGTTTACGTCAAGCCGCTGACGGCGGAACAGTTGTACGACTCGCTGATTATCGCGACGAATGCCCACAAATCGGGTCGATCGGGTTGGGAACAGGCGGAACAGAAGCGGCAGGAATGGCTGGGCCAGTTCGTCAGAACGTTCGGCAACGATGAAGGAGAGGAATCGAGTTCTTTCGACGGTTCGATCCCCCAGGCGCTGATGATGATGAACAGCACGTTGATCGATGATGCCGTTAATTCCAAAGCCGGGAGTCATCTGGCGGAGGTGCTGGCGGACTCCAAGTCGGACACGCAAAAAGTTCAGAAGATCTACCTGATGACGCTCGGTCGGATGCCAACCCGGGCCGAGTTAAACGGGGTCCAGCGGTTTTTCCAGGCGAACTATGATCCGCAGGCGGTGTATTCCGACCTGTTCTGGGCGTTGTTGAATTCCAACGAGTTTATTTTCAATCACTGAAGTCGGGCCAGCGCATTCAGCGGCGTAATGAGGGGAGCAAGCGATGAATCTTTCGACTCCGTCGGGCATGTCGCGGCGGCATTTTCTGGGGCATCTGGCGGCCAGCGCGGCGGTGATTCCCGCACTGGATTTTATCGCCCATGTGCAAACGCATGCCGCCGAGCTGAAGGCTCGCAACAAGGCCTGCATTCTGATGTGGATGAGCGGCGGCCCGCCGACGATCGATCTCTGGGACTTGAAACCGGGTTCGAAAAACGGCGGCGAGTTTCAGCCGATCGACACGGCAGGCGATTTGCAGATTTCAGAGCATCTGCCGAAGACCGCGCAGGTCATGAATGAATTATCGGTCATCCGCGCGATGAGCACCCGGGAGGCCGATCACGGCCGCGGCCGCTATTACATGCACACGGCGTATCAACCGAATCCGACGGTGGTCCATCCGGCGTTCGGTTCGGTGGTCAGTTATGAAATCGGCGACAAACGCCAAGACTTGCAGGTGCCGGCGTTCATCTCGATCGGCGGCGGAGGAAGCAGTCCGGGTTACCTGGGAATGTCGCATGCGCCGTTTCTGGTTGATGCCTCCGGCCAGATTCGCAACGCAAAAAAAGAGGGGTTGCCTCCAGAACGCATGCAGCAGCGGCTGGCGATGTTCAACCTGGTGGAGAACAATTTCATTGAATCGCAGCGCGGCGACTACGGCCAGGCGCATAAGGACGTTTACGAAAAAGCCGTCCATCTGATGACGACGACACAGATGGACGCCTTCCGGATCGATCAGGAGAAGCCGGAGGTCCTCCAGGCGTACACGGGTGCGCCGGCCCAAGGAGGCGCCATGGGCGGCGGGGGACAGTTTGGACGAGGTTTGCTGATGGCGCGCCGGCTGGTGGAAGTCGGCGTGCCGTTTGTAGAAGTCGATTTCAGCGGCTGGGACCTGCATGCAGGAGTCTTCAATAATTTGAAGACGCAGCGTCTCCCGCAGCTCGATGCCGGGATCGCCGCGCTCGTGACCGATCTGAAAGAGCGCGGCCTGTGGCAGGACGTGGTGGTGGTCTGGATGGGTGAATTCGGCCGAACGCCGCGGATCAATCAAGACGTGGGGCGGGATCACTGGGCCAACAGTTGGTCGGTGATGATCGGCGGCGGTGGACTCAAAGGAGGGATCGCCGTCGGTGAAACCGATCAGGACGGTCTCAGCGTCGTCAGCGGCAAGGTTTATCAACCAGGAGACGTCTGGGCGACGGCGGCCCACGCCCTGGGAATTCCACTGGACAAGATCCACAAATCAAAGCGCGGCCGACCAATGAAGATCGTCAACGGCGGGACGCCGATTCAAGAATTGATCGCGTGAACGGGCCATGACGAATGTCGAAATCCGAATTTCACGGCGACCCCGCCGAGAATCCTGCCGTTCCGGACGCTGAGTTTGTGGAACTGTTCACCCGGCATCAGCGGCGGTTGTTCTTGCTGATTCTGGGGCAAATTCCCGAGCCGGTGGAAGCGGAAGAGATCTTGCAGAACGTGAATGTCGTCATCTGGAGGAAATGCCGGCGTTTTGAACCGGGCACGAATTTTCTGGCCTGGGCGGCGGCGATTGCCAACCTGGAAGTGCTGAAGTATCGCACGCAGCGCGCGCGGGAAAAACTCGTCTTCAGTGAAGAATTTCTGGCCAGCGTCGCTCAAGAAGTCCTCCAACGATCCGACGAATTGGAACGAAGGCGAACCGCGCTGAAAACCTGCCTCGAAAAGTTGTCGCGCCAGGATCGGACGCTGATCGAAACCCGTTACGCGCCGGGCGAATCCGGAAAGGGACTGGCGGAACGGATCGGCCGGCCCGTGAATTCCGTGTATCAGTCGCTGGGGCGAATCCGCCGGGCCTTGTGGGAATGCGTCGAGCGTCAATTGAAATTGGAAGCAGGCTGATCCGTGAGTGATGCCGACGGCGAGTTATGGAACCTGCTGAACGGGTTGTGCGAACAACGCCTGACCCCGGCGGATATGTCGCGCCTCGAACAACTGGTGTTGTCCTCGCCTGCGGCGCGGCGGCGCTATGTCACCTTCGTCGCGCTGCACGGCGATTTGTACTGGGATGCCGTGGGCGGATTGGCGCTACCGCGATCCCTCACACCGAATCCGCCTGAAGCCGAGTTGCCGGCGAATTCGTCGCCCCATCGATCCGCGGGACCATTTCGGCAAAACCGCCGGCGAATGATGGCCGCGGTTGCCGCCATTGTGTTGTTGTTCATGACCGGAATGGCGTTCTGGATGAGCCGTTCCGGTGTCGTCGAACTGGCCGAGCAATCGTCGGAGTCCGCGCAGGGCGACTTGGCGAGCGATCAACCCTCTGCGCGCACACCGGTCGTCCCGCGTCGGCCGGTTCAACTCAGTTCGTCGACGATCGCAGCTGACGACGCCACGACCTTGCCCATGGCTGAACCGTCCGTGGAATTGCGGCCCGAATCACTGCCGACGGAGATCGAGTTAGCGCTGGATGACCGCCTGCCGTCCACGGCCCAGCGACCAGTCGCGATGATCAATTATCGGTTGCGGGAAGGTTGGCAGTCTGCGGGGGTGACTCCCTCGGGACGGGCCGATGACGCCGCCTGGCTGCGGCGGGTTCATCTCGATCTGGCCGGGCATATTCCGAGACTGGAAGACGTGCAGAGGTTCCTGGCGGACCGTGATCCCGATAAACGACAACAGCAGGTCGACCGGCTGCTCAATGATTCCGCATTTGTACGCCAACTCACCACGCGATGGGCGAACCTGCTGGTCGGCCGCTCGCCGGAAGCGCGGGTGAATCGTCCGGCATTGGAAAAATTCCTGCGCATGAGTTTCGCCGCCGGCCAAAGTTGGGATGAAATCGTCACGGAATTGGTCGCCGCGGAAGGGCGCAGCGATGAAAACGGCGCCACGAATTTTTTGATCGCCCATCTCAATAATCAGGCAGTGCCCGCCACCGCGATCACGGCGAGGCTGTTCCTCGGCGTGCAGATGCAATGCACGCAATGCCACAATCATCCGTTCAACTCCGCCCAGCAGCAACACTTCTGGGAATTCAACAGTTTTTTCCAGCAGACGGAGCTGGTGACGCTCACCGAACGCGATCCGACGACCGGCCGGATGAAATCGCAGGTGGCGGAATTGGTTTCCCAACCGGTCGGGGGACCGACGTTTTACGAAACGCGTTTCGGAGCGATGAAGACGGTTTATCCGAGATATCATGATCTCAACGTGTCGCCGGAGCCCGAAATCAATCGCCGGGAGGAACTGGCGCGGCTCATGGTGACAGAAGACGGCGCGCAGCTGGCCGCGGCGTTTGTGAATCGAACCTGGCAACAGTTGTTCGGTGTGGGATTTACGCCGCAAGTGGATGATATGGGGCCGCACAATCCGCCGAGCCATCCGCAACTTTTGGCAGAGTTATCCCAGGCCTTTCGTGACAGCGGATACGACATCAAGGAATTGACGCGCTGGATCTGCCTGTCGGAGGCATATCAGTTATCGAGCCAGTTCAATGAAACGAACGCCGGCGACCAGCCGGAACGCGGGGAAACGCCGCTCTTCAGCCGGGCCTATCCGCAGCCGTTGTCGGTCGAACAGTTATACGATTCGTTCCTGATTGCGACGAAAGCCAATCAGCAGGGCGCGACCGACTGGACGGCGGCCGAATCACAACGGCAAGCCTGGCTGAAGCAGTTCATCGTCTCATTCGAGACAGACGAGAACGACGAAGCCAATACATTTGAAGGGACCGTCACGCAGGCGCTGACGTTAATGAACGGTCCGCTCATCGAGAAGGCGCTTGATCCGTCGACCGGAACCTTTTTGAGCGAAGTGCTGCGTCAACCGGGAACTGATGGGGAAAAAATTGAGCGATTGTATCTCGCCGCGCTGTCGCGCAAACCGAGTTCGCGGGAATTGACCGCTGTGAAGAGACTGACGAATTCCGGCGGCGATGGCTACCAGGACCTGTTCTGGGCGCTGCTCAATTCCAATGAATTCGCGGTGGGGTATTGAAAGGCGAGGGCTGAGAGTCGAGGGGCAGAACAAATCTCGCCTCTTAACCGACGTCTGCTTGCGACCATTGGCCGTCGATCAGCCGCCACAGCTTGCCAGTCGGGTTTTTATCCTGCAGCGCGGGCGGCAAGCGATGCGGGCGGATGCCGTCATAGCATTGCAGCATGGCGAAACGGTGGAGCGACGCCGGGATGCCGACGGCGGTGAATCCCGGATGCCCCGTGGCGGGAAAGGGGCCGCCATGATTCATCGACGAAACGACGGCGACGCCGGTCGGCATTTTGTCGTTGAGCAACCGGCCGACCTTGTTGCGGAGCAGGGGGGCGATCCGGTCGTAAAGCGGGTCGTCGCCGCCGTCGGTGGCGGAATAAATGCAACCGGTCAGGTTCCCTTCCAGTGCGTTCGTCACGGCGGCCAGTTCGGCTTCGTTCTCAGCGATGACGGCCAGCGATTCATTGCCGAACGCTTCGGTCTGGAGTTCCTCAGCGGCTTCCAAAAACCGCCGTCCGGAGACGCGAAGGAACGTGTTCTGATGTGAGAAGCCGGCGCCGCCGCCGGATTGTCCCCCGGCCAGCACTTCCGCTCCGTGGGCGACCAAGGTTTTGACGGCGGCCGTGAGCGACTTCTGCACGCTCTCTCCCAACAGCGTGCCCACAGGGGCCGTGCGAAATTTTTCGGCGACCTGAGCGAGAAAGCTCTCGGTTTCCGGACCGGCCAGGAGGATGATCAAGCCGGGGTTGGTGCAGAATTGGCCGGCGCCCATCAGGCAACTGCCGGAGAACTGCTCGACGAGTTCCCCCAGGCGCTGGTGAATCGCCCCGGGAAGAAAATAGACGGGGTTGATGCTGGACAGCTCGAGGTAGATCGGCTTGCCGACGGCATCGGCGGCCTGTTTCAGCTTCAACCCGGCCGAACGCGAACCGGTGTACCCCGACGCTCCGAGCAGACGGTGCGCGACCAGTTTGCAACCGTCGTCGTGACTCGTGCGATAGATGAGTTGCACGAAACCGGCCGGCATGCCGGTTTCTTCCGCGGCGGCCTGGGCTTCCACGGCAAACAGGCGCGTGGTCCCCGGATGAGCCGAGTGGCCTTTGGCGATCACCGGATTACCGGCGGCGACGGCGGCGGCAAAATCCCCCCCGGCGATGCTGTTGAAGGCGAACGGAAAATTGTTCGGGCCAAAGACCGCGACGGGGCCGATCGGGCCGAACTGGCTGCGAATATTCGATGCCCGATCGATCGTCGCCGTCACCCAGGAACCGTCCCGCGCAGCCGCGGCGGCTTGCCGCAACTGACCCGAGGTCCGCGGCAATTCCACGTCTTTTAAACGCGGTGCGGCAGGGAGGGCGGTTTCCAGACTGGCCATCGCCACGAGGTCCGCCGCTTTGTGATCGATGCGGTCGGCATAGCGTTCCAGAAAAGCGGCGAAGCGCTCGCCCGGCCAACCGGTGACCGCCTGGGCAGCGTCGGCAGCCGATTCCAGGACCCGTTCGATTTCGGACCAAGGGCTGATCGGATATTCGTCACTGAGCGGCTCGGTGGTTTTCGGATTCGCCGCCTGGAAACGCTGGGAGCCGGACGACTCGGTCCAGTGTCCGGCCAGGAGAATCTTTTGCAGAGTCATGTTGAGCTTTCGCAAACAGAAAATGTTTCGTTCGTGATAGTTTCGCGGCCGGTCAAGGAAAACGCCAGCGTTAGGAGCTCTTCGTGGAAACGGAACCGCTGCCGCAGGCGGCGGGAGTCGGAGAAATCAGCGCGGCACGCAGCGCGGCGACGCGAGCAGCGGAGATGGGGCCGTTGCGTCCTCCGTCGCACGCTGCGGAGCGGACGGCGAGCAGATCGGGGCGTAATGCGACGAGATCAGGAAATTGATCGAGGCCGATGCTGCCGGCGAGAGCGACGAACAACCCGGCGGCATGCAACTTGTCGATCAGCGGTCGTAGTTCGCGCGGGGACAAGTGGTCGAACAACTGGCGACCGTCCTTATGAAACGTGTCGAACAACAGGCCGGGAGCGCGGGTCGAGATCGCCAATGCGATCACGTCTTTAGGAGACGGCGCGTGGCTTTCCTGCCAATCCGCATATGCAACGGCGATCAACCTGGTGCGTCGGTGGTGTTCACAAACTTCCGCCTGCAACCGCCGCCAGTCGGTTTTCCAATCCGTTTCCTGCGAACCGCTTAACCCCACTTTGACCCAGGCCAGTTGCGCAGGGAAAGAAATTGACGCCGGAATCTCCCGTAATTCTCCCAGTGCGGCGCTGATTGGCCCGGAGAAACCGGTGGGCGGAAGCGTCTGGCAAATCTCGGAAAGGACATCGGCTGAGGCGGCCCCCAAGGAACCGCGCTGCGGTTCTTTGACGTCGATGACGTCCGCTCCGCCGCGAACGGCGGCGAGTGCTTCATCGGCACTGCGGACGCTGACGAGGAGGCGGGGATGAGATTCTGTGCGCAGTTCTGCCATCAACGTCAACGAGCTCCCGCGAAATACAAACCGACATACACCTTCGCATCGATGATTTTTCCCGCCTTAAGCTGCCGGGACAGCCAGGACTTGATCGTGCGGATCGAGGGCGTGTGAACGGCGATTTGTTCATGGTCCACGCCGCCGCCAGCGCCGATTCTGGTGACGGATCTGGCAAGAAAATAGGAGATCACTTCGGAGGACAAGCCGGGGGAGCTGGTGCAGTCGGCGACGCGCTTCATCGACTTGGCGGTGAAGCCAGTTTCTTCTTCCAATTCCCGGCGGGCCGTCATCGCCAGCGGCTCGTCCTCCTGGCCGGCCACATCCCCCGCCAATCCCGCGGGGAGATCGATCACCGGGTGGCCGACAGCGTAGCGGAACTGTTCGGTGAGGACGAGCCGGTGATCCTTCGTTACCGCGATGACGGCGACGGCGCCATGGGCGTTCGTCCGCTCCGCAAATTCCCAGCGGCCTTCACGGACGAGCCGCAGAAACTTCCCTTCGGCTAATAATTCGCGTTTCGTTCTTGGCATCAACCAGTCGTTCCTGTGTTTGCTATCGGCGAATCGCCGGGGGCATTTTTCCTATCAGGCCACAATCCTTTTTGGCACCCCGCGACTCGCGGAGGGCTAAGACGGGATCAGCCTGTTCAACGGCAGGGCGGGTTAGGAGGTGCAACCCGGTTCCCGCCCGGCTATCATTGACGAAGTTTCACTCGCTGGGAAGTCTGTCATCAATCCGTGATCCGCCACTTTGAGGAGTGCTTGCGATGCGCCGGGATGTTTGGGCTCTGTGTTTCATCGTGGTTGGCTGTCTGGCCATGACGTCGTTCGCGGCTGACAAGCCGGTTAAGCCGCTGAAGACCTTGTTTCTGACGCAGAGTGCCGGATTCAAACACGGTTCGGTGACGCGGCCGGAAGGGAAGCTCTCCCCGGCGGAGATCGCCATGACGCAGTATGGCCAGGAATCGGGGTTGCTGGACATCCATTGCACGCAGGACGCCGCGGCCGATTTCACCAAGGAGAATCTGAAAAATTACGACGTGGTGATGTTCTATACCACGATGGATCTGCCGATCGCGGAATCCGACAAGGAATATTTCTACAAGGAATGGCTGCCGCAAAAGGGGCATGCCTTCATCGGGTTTCATTCGGCAACGGACACGTTTCACAACGATCAGCGATACTGGGACATGATCGGAGGGACGTTTAACGGGCATCCGTGGAATTCCGGCGAAACGGAAACGTTTTCGGTGCACGATCCCAGTCATCCGGCGATGAAGCCATTCGGAGCGGAATTCGAATTCAAAGATGAGATCTACCAGTACAAAAACTGGCAGCCGGAGAAAGTTCACGTGCTCTTGAGCATCAACATGGCGAAGACAAAGACGAAGCGGCCGTACATGGTGCCGGTCTCCTGGGTGAAGCAGTACGGCGACGGGCGAATTTTTTACACCAATTTCGGGCATAATCCGGAAACGTGGACAGACAAGCGGTTTCTGGCCCATGTCGACGGCGGGATCCGCTGGGCGCTGGGATTGGTCGAGGGAGACGCGACGCCCAATCCGAAGTTGCAAGCGGAGTTGGAAGAGAAAGCCAAGCAAGACGCGGCGGGGCAGTAGAGCCCGCTCAGATGTTTCGACGGACAGGTTGATCCGGAAGTTGCCGGCGAGTTTTTTTGCCCGATTTGGGATCAACTTCGTCCACGAAACGGGGCGCTTTCTTCTGTTCGTTGGCCTTCTGTTGGGCCTGCGACGGCGGCACGTAGCTTTCCTCTTTCCATTCCCAGCCGAAGGGCGTTCCCTTTTCGCGATCGGCCATCAGCGCCCAGGGGGTGCCGGGATGGCCATCGATCACGCGGTTCAGGTATTCGTTGGCCTTGGCGGCCATTTTTTTGACGGCCTGACCGGAATTGATTTCGGCGGACGGGGCCAGCCTCCAGCGATTGCTTCCCGGTTTTTCGAATTTCTTGGGGTTCACCTTCATTTCGGCGAGCATGAGATTGTAGCCATAACTGCGAACGCGCAGCGCGAGCACGCGCCCCATCGCGAGATCGTAGGCCGCCTGCCATCGCGCCTCGCCGACCTTTTTGCGGTCTTTCTCTCCCTGTTCCAGCTCACTCTGCAACGCGGTCAATTTGTAGTCGAGTTCGGCCTGCGGCTTTTGCGATTCAGTGATCGCCTGGCGAAGCACGGTGTCGTTTTCCGCGGGAAAATCCAAGCGGGGGATGGCCAATTGATTGATGCCCGACTCGACGGCCACTTTGACCAATGATTGTTTGGCCTGATTCTTGCGCAAGTCCGAGTCGATCGCGGCGATCGGGCGATAATCGGGAGAATAGTTGCGCATGATCTGCGGATCGAACTTATGGCGGCCGGATTCTTGCGCAACCAGGAATAAGCCGCCCGTTTCGGTGCTGAGTCGCGTCAGTGCATAGGGTCCGAAACCGGAGGACATCTGGTCCAGATCCCAACCGTTGGCCCCCCAGTAGGCGAGCGAGACGAGGTCGGGATAGTAGTTTTCCGGGCCGTTGTCCATTACGCCGATGACGGTTTCCCCGTTTTCGAGCGTGAAGGGCATTTCGGTGGATTTCCGGCCGAAGGGCGCTTCGTCGCCGACGACATAGCAACGAATGCCGTGCCGTTTGGTCAGAGCGATCGCTTTTTCCAGATTCTGAGCGTCTGAGCCGGCTTCGTCGGTGACGACGACCAGCATCACGTTGCGATGAAACTGGGTCCGCTGCTTGATCCACTTGTCGGTGGCGCGAATCACCGCCTCGAACACAAATTCGTCGCCCGATTCTTCGGAACGAATGGCCCGCACCGCCTTGACCACGTCCTCGGATGAACTGAGCGGCTCGGGCGTGACAAAATTGAGATGATTGCTGAAAGACACCACGGCGCTGACCAGGGCCTTGTCCGCGCCGACGTTCAACGCCGTTAATTGGTTGTAAACATTCTCGACGCGATCGGCGATGACCTGGCGCCGTTTGTTGAGAGACGGCGAGACGTCAAACAGCCAGACGACGAGGGTTTTGCCTTCCCGCAGGGAGTTGTGAATTTCCCAGGCGAGCCGGTCGACGGCGCCTTCGACGCCGCCGGGGTGCTCCGTCGCTCCGCGAGTCTGAATGGGCGCGGCGAATTCCGCCTGTTCCGGTTTCGGGATGTCGTCGATCACGAGAGGAATAGGCACGGCGAGGGGGGTGTCGACTTGCTCCTGAATGGCCCGCAGGGGGTCGCGCTCGCCAATTTTTGCCGCCGTATCCTGCGACGACGACAGGATGTCGGTATTGCTGTCGTTGCCCAGTTGATCGGTGAGTTCAGCGTCGAAGGCGTATTGGAGCGGTTCCAGTTCCTCTTCGTCCATCTCGCTGGTGATGGCGCGCTCGGTCTCCTGCATGACTTCAAAATGGATCGTGGCCAGGATCGCAATGACCACCAGGTGCACCCCGAGGCTCGCGACCCAAGCCACCAAATCGCCTCGCGAGGGAAGATATCGGGGCGAAAGTTCCACCTCGAAAATTTCTGGCTGCGACAAAGGGATGGAAGACATCAACGTCTCCTCGACGGCGACCAGGCATTCTGAACCGGCCCATAGCCGTCCCTGGCCGAGCATTCCGCGCGCATCTGCTGAGTTGTTTGTAGTTTAGCAACGCTATCGAGCGTCATCAAATTCTCATTCGGAAAAAGGGTTTCACCGCTAGCACCCTCCGCACCAGGTTCCGTAGAATCGGCCTACTTCGTGGGTAAGGAACATCCCCTTCCGGATCTCCTGGCAGGATTTGCGAATGCGCTGGCGAACGCTGCTGAGCCTGACGGTCTGGGGCATGAGCCTGTTCCAGGCGACCAGCCGGGGATTGGGTGAGGAACAATTCAGCACTTTAATCACCTTAAAAACCGGGGAAACATTCGTCGCCGTCCAAAACTTTCTGAAAACCGCGCCAGAATCCGAGCGAGAAGCCTCCTGCCGCTGGCTGTTTCGAACGGCGACGGAATTCGGCTGGGAGGCGCAAGTCCTGGACGAGGCAATCTCTTACGCGAATTCTCCTGACGCCGATCCCTCCCTGAAAGCCCTGGCGGAGCAAGTCCGGCTGATCGGGATGGCGCAAACGGCGGGCCGGCAAGAGGAAGCGGTGGCGGCGTTTTCGACCGTTCTCCGCCAATTCAGGCTGCGGTCCCCTCAGCTCGGCAGCGATCTGGGGCAGGGGGTGGCGATGCAGTTCCAACTGGCGGGGGATCAAGGGGCGGCCCGGGCCGTTTACGAACGATTGTCGGGCGCGTTTTTCTTGAATGGAGAAGTGAAAGATTGGTGCGACCGTCGGACACGACGTTTGGAATTGCTGGGGAAACCTGCGCCGGCTGTGACTGGTACGACTTTCGCCGGGGAAGCGTTCGAAGGGGCGGTGCTGTCGGGCAAAGTATATCTCGTCGATTTCTGGGCCACGAATTGCCGGCCATGCCTGGAAGAATTGCCGAAATTGCGCGAAATTTACGCAGAATACCACCCGCGCGGCCTGGAGATCGTCGGCATCAGCTTCGATGAAAACGAAGCGGCGCTGAAAGAGTTTCAGGAACGCCAGCCCCTTCCGTGGACGATCATCCGAAACGACCGGCTGACCCCCGAGCGATTCCAAGTGGAATTGATTCCATGCCTGGTGCTGGTCGACTCGGCCGGAAACGTCGCCGCGACCGATGTGAGCGTATCGCATTTGAGGGGGGCGGTGCGAAAACTCTTAGACCATCATCCCTAATCGACGGCTTCCCTCACGACCATCTTTCCAAACGATCAGGATCCCCGCGACCATGCTCACCTGCGCGCCACAACATACGACGACCGCTGAAGAACATTGGGTGACGGCGAGAGACGGCGTGAAGCTGTATGTCCGGCGTTACCGTCCCGAGGGGTCGCGTCCGGCCCGCACGGTGCTCTGGTCACATGGCATGTGCGAACATGGGGGACGCTACGAGCACGTGGTTGCAGAGTTTCTGGCCCGAGGCTGGGAGGTGATTCTTGGCGACCTGCGGGGGCATGGATTGTCAGGAGGCCTCCGCGCGGATGTTGACACGTTTGAAACCTATTTGACGGATTTCGATGCCATCGTGCAGGAGCTTTCCGTCGATCCGCAGCGGACCGCCTTATTCGGCAACAGCATGGGCGGGTTAATCATGACGCGGTATGCCGAAACCCGGCGCGATCAATGGCCCGCGCTCGCTCTCGCGGCGCCGCTATTTGGCGTCGCGGTGAAAGTCCCGTGGTGGAAGCGGCGGCTGGGAGACATCCTCATGGCGTTTGCGCCAACAACGCATTTGACGGCGGGACTGCGCGAAAGCAACATGACGAGCGATCCGGAATTCCTGGCGGCACGGCATGCCGACCAGTTTCTCCAGAACTCTGTCAGTGTGCGCTGGTATTTCGCGATGCAAGCGGCGCTGAAGGATGTGTACGAGGACGCGGAGAAAGTGACGCTGCCCGTGTTGATTCTCCAAGGCCTCAAAGACAAAACGACCGACCCGGAAGCCCCCAAATACTGGATGGTCCAAGCGCGCAGCCGCGACCTGGAATTGGTCGAATACTCCGATGCACTGCATGAATTGTTGAACGATCGCGGGTGGCAGGCGGTTTGCGGGAAATTACTGGATTGGCTGGATCAGCGCGTGCCGGGTTGACGGTCCGCAGATTGACGGTGACGACTTCGATCGGAGGCACGATTCCGCCGGAGACGGTCAACGTCAACCTTTGGATGCATCAGCGTAGGTGCTCGCCAAGAGCAGCAACATTTCGATTTCCTGAATGGTCTCGGCCAATTCGACGTGCGAAGCATTGCGCTGCCGGACGGCGATTTCACAGAAATCGACAAACGCGCAGGGATCCCAGCCGTCGCGCAACAACCGGTCTCGCCAATCGGGAGCGTCAGCCTCAATCAGCGGGGCGACGCGCTGTCCGAGTTCGGCAAAGATCGGATGCCGTCCCACATGGCGGAACCAGTATTTTGAGTTCCCGTAGTCAGGTTCCCGGCGGTGCATGATGGCATGCCAGTAATCGCCGGCGTGATGCCGGCCTTGCCCTTCAATCACTTGGGAACATTCGTGACTTTCGTTCAAGGCGTCATGCCATTGAAACAAGCCGGCTTTCAGGGCGATCGCGTCGGAGTTGTTCGCTGGGAAGCGAAAATCGGCCAGCCGGCTGATGACCGATCGCCAAGACTCAGTCAGAGCCGGGAACGGGGGAATCAATTTTCGGCGAGTCGACGTCTCACGGAGGGGAGGCAAGTCCCAACCATTGTCAGAGGGTTGGCGGACGGGAACAGCCCCCGCTTGCCACAGCCGGATCAACCATGCACCCAGCGACTCCGCCGCCTGGGCCGCGGAGCGCTGGGCGGGAGTCAATCCGTGAACGGCGATCAAGGCAAACGACTCGGGTGCAGCCACCAGCAATCCGGCGCCGCCCGGCCAGCCGGCGGTCAGTGCGAGGTCCAGGCGCGAAACGGAAGTCGCGGGCTCAACGAGCACGAGGGCCGTCGAAGTGGTTGGAATGGGCAACTGCTGCTCGATGGAACTAGCCAGGGCGGGGGTGTTCCGGCTGATGAGAATGCGGTTGGAATCACAGGCGGCAATCTCATTCAAGACCTCGCGATCCGATCGTCGATCAGTAGCCACCCAAGTTGTTGAGGAAAGTCTGGGGGACATGCGTCTCACTCCGGAAAAGGTCCTTGGCGGGGCGAGATTGTATCACGTGAGAAAACTTGAGGAATCAAACGAGTCCTGAGGGCCGGGAAATGCCAACAGATCGGCCTGAAATTTGCTCGCAATTTGTGGTTGTTTCTCAGGATTAACCCTTGGCAAGCTGGCAAGTGACGGTTTATCCTTACGGACAGTCGACACTTCGATTTTGAGATTCGAACCTTCCACGCAGGCGCTGATTCCCGCTGGGGTGTAAACGGGAGTCGGGCGATGCGGCAGGATTGAGTTGGGTCATGGAAGCGATTCTCCAAGGCTATGAGGTCAACGGACCGACATGGTTTTACCTGTCGTCGTTGTTGATTCTGGCTGTCTATTTTCGATTCAACCGCATCTGGTCCATTCGCAATGTCGATCTGCTGCTGCTATTGAGCCTGTCCCCGGGACTGCTGCTGATCGCGGCCCGCCCGGAAGATCCGGCGATCGGCTATGTCTGGCTGTTTACCCTGTCGGGAGCCTTACTATTGCGAACGTGGTTGGATCCAGTCTTGACCCGGCGGCCCCGGTTGGAGCAGAACCTGAATCCGGCGGGTTTGGCCTTTCTCTGTTTGTCAGCCGTCCTGTTTCTCTCCACAAAAATCATCACGGAAGAACCGCATGATTCCGCGGTCGCCACGGTGCGACAGGCGAATGATTTGCTGAATCGACAGGACACGTCGCCGTCAGTGGACGCAGCCGAAGATGAAATCTCGGTTGAAGAAGGAGACAAGCCGAGCCCGACGGGAACGCTGATCGGCGCTCCGCTGGTCCCCTTGACCGGCGGAGTCGAACGGTTGGCGGCGCGTTGGCTGGCGGTGATTGCGCATGCGGCGGTGCTGTTGGGCTTGATCTTCATGGGCCGCTGGCATTTCAGCGACACCAATATGGGTCTCGCGATGGCGACGCTCTATCTGTTGCTGCCGTGCACGGTGTTGGACGTCAGCAAAGTGAATCACGTCTTGCCGGCGGCGTTCCTGGTCTGGGCGATTGTCTTTCATTCCCGGCCGGTGGTGGCGGGCGGCCTGCTGGGGTTTGCTTGCGGAACCTTGTTCTTTCCGACCTTCCTGCTCCCCATCTGGCTGTCTTTCTATTGGAAACGGGGGGCGCTGAAGTTCGCCGCCTCGCTGGTGCTGGTTGGGGCATTCCTGTTGGGAAGCCTGGCGCTGACTTCGGCGGATTCTCATTCGTTTACGCGGCAGATTTTCGGTTCAATCAACTGGAGCGTGTTGAAGTTCCAATCGGAAGAGGGGGTTGGCTTCTGGAGCCTGTATAATCCGGCCTACCGGATTCCGGTCTTTTCCAGCTTTCTGGTGATGCTCACGCTGCTCTCGATCTGGCCATGGCGAAAAAACCTGGAGCACCTGTTGTCGCATTCGGCCGCGGTGATCATCGGCACGCAATTCTGGTATCCGCATCATGGCGGGCAATACATTCTGTGGTATCTGCCACTGCTGCTCTTAATCGTCTTTCGTCCGCGGCTGGCGCATCTTCCTCCGGCAGCGGCGGAAGACGTCTCTGCGCTGGCCGCGCAGACGTCAGGGCGATTGTCTGCGGTCGGCGCCTCCGCTCGGCGGCCGTTCGTCGGCTGATGGCGGGCAGAAATTCTCGCGGGGCTATTGATCCGACAAATCGGATGGTCGCGAACCGAGATCAACGATGCTGCACGCCATGATGACCGGCAATCCCAGCGCCTCGGCCTTTTCGATCAGCTCCGGGCTTTCGCTGCCGGGATTAAACCAGACTTCCTTGGGGTGCTTGGCCGCGATCTGATCCAGAACGGTGATGCCCAGTTGCGGCGGCAGGTACACCGAGATCCGATCCAGCCGCTCCGCCGGAACATCGGCCAACCGGGGGTAGGCTTTGAGGCCTTCGACTTCGGCGGCCGTCGGGTTGACTGGAAAAACGTCGTAACCTTGCTGCACATGGGCGCGCACGGATTTGTTGCCGTATTTCTTTCGGTCGGTGCTCGCGCCCAGGATGGCGACCGTTGGTTTTGCCGCTGACATGTGCGAATCGCTTTCCAAATCCGGAACAAACCGGCGCCGCGTTTGATGACTGACCGAATTCTAGCGCCGCTGAACAGTTTTTGTCAGCAGCTCCCGAGAATTTTAGGAAATCCTCAGAGAAAAGCCGCTGAGTCCGGCACAGAGAATTCCAGCAATCGCGACCAACGCCGGGGTCGTTACCCTTTGACGTGCTGGCCGAGCTTTTTCTCGATCAGATCGCGCGATTTCACGATGGGCTGACCGACGCGCACGGCTTTGTGGCCTTTCAACACGCCTGGACAGGCGGTGAACAGCGGGCAACCTTCCACGATCACTTCGGCGCCGGACTGCGGCGTCTGTTCGGTCAAAATGACGTCGCCGACGGCGAGGTGCGCGAACTCCCGCGTGGTGAGCTTGGCCTTGGCCAGCATCACGACGACTTCAACGGCGGCCTTCGTCACGCTGGTTTCCAAGTTCAGCAACTGTCGCGGGTCGACGGCTTTCTTGGTATAGGCCGACCAGGAATTCTGGGACAGTTTGCCGGCCAGCGGTTCGATGGTATTGAACGGAATGCACAGGTTCATGATGCCGCGAATCTCCCCCATGCTGATTTCAAAGCTGATCAGCACGATCACTTCGTTGGGGGGCACGATCTGCACCAGTTGCGGGTTGCTTTCAATCTGCGAGACTTTCAATTTCAACTGGCAGATGTTGGCCCAGGAGTTTTCCAGGGCGAGAATCGCCTGCTTGGTGATGCGCGAAACGAGCTGCAATTCGATTTCTGTGAGCGGGCGCTGGGGCAGATCATAAGCGGCCTGCTTGCCGCCGCCCAGCAGCCGATCCACGATGGGATAGATGATGGACGGGTTCAGGTCGAGGATGATGTGTCCTTCGAGCCCGTCGGAATAGAGCAGGTTGAAGCAGGTCGGGTTCTCCAGGCTGAACACGAACTCGCTGTACGTCAGCTGGTCGACGCTGATCAATTTAACTTCGACGATGGCGCGCAGCATGCCGCTCAGCGCCGCGCCGAATTCGCGGCTGAAGCTTTCATGCAGCGCCTGAAAGGCCCGCATCTGCTCCTTGCTGACGCGCTCGGGGCGTTTGAAGTCGTACACGCTGATCTGCGCGGCAAATTCCTCGCGCCGCGGCGCCGCGGCGGAAGGCTGGGGCTGCATCCCGGGATCGAGCGCGGCCAGTAACGATTCGACTTCCGATTGACTGAGAACGTCGCCCATAATTCGGCTCCGCCGAAAGTGGTCATGATCAATTAACAGGTTAAATGCCGTCGCAACCGGCGGCTATTCGCGAATCTGCCCTTCGCCACGAACGATCCATTTATAGCTGGTCAGTTCCCGGAGCCCGCAGGGGCCACGGGCGTGGAATTGGTCGGTGCTGATGCCGATTTCGGCCCCGAGCCCGAGTTCTCCGCCGTCGTTGAACCGCGTGCTGGCATTGACCAGCACCGCCGCGGAGATCGACTTCGTTCAAAAATCGCTCGGCTGAGGCATAATCGCGGGTGATGATGGCGTCGGTGTGGTGTGAACCATAGGTTTCGATGTGTGCGATGGCCGCGGTCAGGTCCTCGACAACCTTCGCGGAAATGATCAGATCGAGATATTCGGTGCGGTAATCGTCGTCCGTCGCCGGTTGGGCGCGGGGAATCCACTGGCGGGTCAGCGGGCAACCGCGGATCTCCACGTTCTCCGCCGCGAACATCCGGTCCAGTTTCGGCAGGAACGACTCCACGAGGCAGCGATGAATGAGGACGGTTTCCGCCGCATTGCAGACACCCGGGCGCTGGCATTTGGCATTTTTGAGGATCGACAGCGCCATCTCGGCATCGGCGGTTTCATCGAGATAAATATGGCAGATGCCGTCGAAGTGCTTGATCACCGGCATCGTCGCCTCCTGGGCCACGCGCTCGATCAGCGACTTGCCGCCGCGGGGGATGGCGACATCAATCAGCCCGCGCTGTTTCAGCAGCGCCCCGACGATGTCGCGATCGGTCGATTCCACCAGTTGGACGGCCTGTTCGGGCAACTGCACGCTGCGCAGGGCCTCTTGCAGGATTCGATAGAGGGCCAGATTGCTGTGCAGTGCTTCTTTGCCGCCGCGGAGGACCACCGCGTTCCCGCTTTTCACGCATAACGCGGCGGCATCGAGCGTGACGTTTGGGCGCGATTCATAGATGAAGAGGACGACGCCCAGCGGCACGCGCACGCGTGTGATATTCAATCCATTTGGGCGGACATACCCTTCGATCACCTCGCCGATCGGATCGGTCAGCGCGATGACTTCCCGCAGGGCGGCCGCCATGTCCGCAATCCGCTTCGGAGTGAGGGCGAGGCGATCGATTTCGGCCTTCGTCAGTCCGTATTCCGGCGCTGCGGCAATGTCTTGGGAATTCGCACGAATAACGTCTTGTTGACGATTCAAGAGCAGATCGGCGGCAACAGCCAGCCAGCGGTTTTTTTGCGCACCGGAAGCCGCGGCGAGCAGCCGGGATGCGGCACGGGCACGGACCGCCAACTCGGCGGCATATTCGGCAGGCGCAGACATGAGACCAAGACCTTTCCGCGCGAAGTATCCGCGCCGACCGGGTTGGCGTCAATCCCGGTTAATGGCGGAAAATGGGCGATGCGGGGAGAATGACCAATGTCCAAGCCCCAATGCCAAAATCAAACCCGAAGGCAGTGCGGACCTGGCGCTTCATTTGTCATTTGGAGTTTGCCATTTGACATTCCGACTCATTCGGCATCATCGATGGCGGTGATTTCGTATTTTTGCACCCCGCGGGGCGCTTCGAATTCCACCACGTCACCGACTTTTTTGGCCATCATCGCCTGGGCCAGGGGGCTCGTCGTCAGGATCTTCATGATGTCGCTCGCGTAGTCTTCCTCGCCGGGACCGACGAACTCGTATTTCTCGATGTCGCCGTATTTCAAGTCTTTGACCGTGACGCGGCTGCCGAAAACGACGATCCCCTTGGGGAGGCTGGACTTATCGACGATCACGCAGCCGGCGAGCTTGGATTTGAGGGCGTTGATCTTGGCCTGCAACCGGCCTTGTTCTTCACGCTGGCCGTGGTATTCGGCGTTTTCGCGCAGATCACCTTCGGCCCGGGCATCGGCGATCGCCTCGGCGATTTTCGGCATTTCTTCATGCTCAAGCCGGCGAATTTCCTCCTTGAGCTTGTCGTAGCCTTCGCGGGTGATCGGTTGCTTGTCCATTGTCTCTCTCCTGCGCGAAACTGACGGTGCGCTCGGCGGTTCGCCGTTGCATCGCAGAGTTTCCACCAGACAAAACAAAAGACGGGCGATCAGAGGCATCGCCCGTAATGGCTGCGGTTGAACTGTCTGGAAATTATACCCGGCGGGGGAGGAAAAGCCACCGGCAAGTCGGTCGCGGCGCCTCAACCGCCGCATGGGTCAACCCAGCAACAGGCGATTCACGATTCGAACGATCAATCCCAATCCTTGGAACGCCAAGGAAAACAGCGAGACCACTAAGAACAGCAGCACCAACGGGCGCCACCAGCGGCGGAACCGATCCAGTGAGATCGACTCTGCTTCGGAAACCGGTTCCGACTCGGCGGCCGCGGCTTCGAGGAGCGTGTCCGCGGGAGCGATGGCCGTCAAGACTTCTTCCGCCGCGTCATGATCCTGCTCCCGGACTTGCAACGGAATATACCCGACGGCGTTCCCCCAGAGGGGATTCATACCGACGATTTCGGTGTTCAGCAACTGGCAATCGATGCCGGCCTCAGCAAGATGGAGCTTGGCCAGTTCCGCCAGGGCGGGGGTGTCGAACGTGCGGAGGGTGATCCAGTCTTTGGGCATTGATACGCCTCCGGAATCGATTGCTGATTGAACCGGCATTTACACGTTCTTCCACGCCCCCTCTTTCGCGCTGGCCAGCACGGCGTCGCAAACCTTTTGAGTTTCCAGCGCGTCGCGGAAGGTCGGGGGGCAGGGCTTGCCGGCGGCGACGGCTTCGAGGAAGTCGGCGACTTGATGGACGAACGTGTGTTCGTAGCCGATTTGCAGGCCTGGCACCCACCAATGCTTCATGTACGGGTGGTCGCCGTCGGTGATGTGGATCGACCGCCAGCCGCGCAGCGGGCCTTCGTCTTTGTAATCGAACCATTGCAGGCGGTGCAGGTCGTGCAGATCCCACTTGATGGAGCCGTCTTCGCCGTTGATTTCGAGCGTATATAGCGCCTTGTGGCCGCGGGCGTAGCGGGTCGATTCGAAGAGTCCGAGCGAGCCGTTGTCGAACCGGCAAAGAAACGCGCAGGCATCGTCGATGCTGACCTTTTCCACCTTGCCGGTGAGGTTGTGCTTGCGTTCCTTGATGAAGGTCTCCGTCATCGCGTTGACGTTCTTCACGTGGCCGTTGAGCCAGAGGGCCGTGTCGATGCAGTGGGCGAGAAGATCACCCGTGACGCCGGACCCGGCGGCGGCGGCGTCCAATCGCCAGAGGGCGGCGCCGCCTTGCGGCAGGTCGGCGGAAATCGTCCAGTCCTGGAGGAAGTTCGCGCGATAGTGGAAGATGCGCCCCAGTTTGCCGGAGTCGATCAGTTGCTTGGCGAATGTGACGGCCGGGACGCGGCGATAGTTGTACCAGACGGTATTGGCGACGCCGGCTTTTTCGACGGCTTTCACCATGTCTTCGCCTTCGGCCGTGTTCATCGACAACGGTTTTTCGCAGAGGATCATCTTGCCGTTGGCCGCCGCGGCGAGGGCGATTTCTTTGTGGAGATTGTTCGGCGTGCAGATGTCGATGGCGTCGATGTCTTTGCGTTCGACTACCTTCCGCCAGTCGGTTTCGGTCGATTCATAGCCCCACTGATCGGCGAAGGCCTTGACCTTCCCGGCATCCCGCGCGCAGACGGTTTTCAGCACCGGACGGAGTTCGAGATCAAAGAAATTGGGCACGCGGCGATAAGCATTGGAGTGCGTGCGCCCCATGAAGCCGTAACCAATGAGACCGATGCGGAGATCTTTGGGCATGGAAGAAATTCCTGGATTCAATTTTGCCGGTGATGGAATCGTATGATCGGAGCGACTACTCGCGCCAGCCGTGAGCGTCGCGGACTTTGACCATGGCGGTGAGGATGTCGTTCCAGGTTTGCGGCTTTGACATGACATCGTTGGGGAACATGCAGCCGTCCCAGCAGATGTGGCGGTAGCGCTGGTGGGGCAGGCCGTCTTCGCGGAGCCAGTAACCGGCCCGTTTGACGATGTCGAGTTTGCCCTTGGGATCGTTCGCCAAACAGTGCCGGCCGGTCTTGTCGTGCGTGCCGGAGCCGTGCACGGTGCCGTCGTTCTGGGCGATGTGAAAATCAATCGTCCAGGGCCGAAGGGCATCGGTCAGTTCGGCGTAGGCATCGTCGAATGTCTCGGTATCCTTCCAGTCGAAGTCTTCCGGAAGAATGCGGTGTTCGGGGGCGTTATACCCCATCAGGTAGAGCAGGGTATGGGCCATGTCGGCCTGAAAGCCGAGCGTGCCGGGCCGGCCGACGCGCTCCAACAGGTCGAGCATGATGATCCAGGACTGCATGCCGCCCCAGCAGATTTCCCCTTCGGCGGCGAGCGATTCCCCGTAGTCTTCGGCGATGTCGCAGGCCATGTCGAAGGTGTCAGCGATGCGGCGCTGGTTGGCAATCGGATCGGCGAGCCAGTCGGCGGGACCGCAGGCAGAGTCGATGCGGATGATGCCATAGTTCCGGATGCCGATCTCGCGCAGCTTGCGTCCGATGCGGCAGGCTTTCTGAACTTGCGTGAGGAAATTCTTGCGGCCGTCACCTTCATCGAGCGCCGGTCCGCCGCCAGTGGGGGGCCAGACGGGGGCGACGAGCGAACCGATCACAAGACCTTTTTTGTCGACCTTCTCGGCGAGTTTTTTGAGTTCGTCATCGGTGGCGTCGATACTGACGTGCGGATCGTGCAGGAACAGGTCGATGCCGTCAAACTTCACGCCGTCAACGCTCGCGGCGGCGGTGTAGTCGATCATCGTGTCGAGATCGATCGAGGGTTCGGCCCCGGGGGAGCCTTTACCGACGACACCCGGCCAGGCGGCATTGTGGAGTTTGGGGTAGTTGTTGCGGCGGGTAAGCATGATGCGGTCCTTGAATGTCAAACTTCGAAATCCAAATGTCAAAAAATAAGAAAGGTGATCATTTTCTGTCTTTTGTGATTCGTGTTGCGATGGATTGCAGCGAAAATCAAATTGAGTTCTTTGGCTTCATTCCATAAACGACCGGGCTGCTCACGAACATCTGGCACGGCGGCCACAATCATTCTGAGCCAATGTTTGGATTCTCGTGATTCTCGCTGGCAGAGGCTGTCACTCGATGGATGAATTCCTTTCGTGATCCCGAACTGTCGGCCTCGGCGTAATTGGCCCCCACACTCGTCGCAGATCTCACTAATTGCCGATGAGCGGCCTGCTCACATGATCCACGGCAAAGATTTGGCAAATCGGATAATCTGCTCACCGAATACAGAGGTTCGTTCGTCGAGATCAAATCGACGATCCTTGGATAAGGAATCGTCGACCATCTTCATAACCCCATTTCTTCTTTCGACATTCGGATTTCGTCCTTCGACATTGACTACTTCTTATACGCTCCCACTTCCGGCGCGTCCTTTTGCGCTTCCGGACCGAAATACCGCAGGCCGACCAGCGGTTCGGTGCCGGTGTTTTCGAAGACGACGCCTTCCGCCGCGGCTTTCGCGGTGACGAAGACTTCGTCCATCGTCATCTGGCCGAAGCGGATCATAGCGGGGGTTTGCAGCTTCAGACCGTTGACTTTGCCTTCGCCCTGAACCGTGATCCAGCTGTATGCGCCGCCGTCCTTAATGGTCGCCTTGGAGCCAGGATTGACAGTCAGCTCCTTGGCCGTGAAGAGTTGCTCTTTCTTGATGCGGCCATAGACGATCCAGCGGTCGATGAAGCCGTCTTTGTCGGAACCAGAAGCCACGATCGGTTCGAGGTAATGGCTGTCCTTGAAATTCGGATCGACATTGCCTTCCCAGTCGAGCGCATCAACGAGGTACTGGTTGTCGTTGTGCTTCTCTTTGGGGAAGTCTTTGGTGAGGAGCGAACGCGGCACGGCACGGCCCTCGACCATCGACTGATACATGCCGAAGACGTCGCTGCCCCATTGCGGTTCGTAGGTGAGGAGCGAACCCGGCGCGTGCAGGATGCAGGGCGGGATGAGCCAGCCGGTGCCGACCTTCAGGCGATAGGCTTTCGACAGGTCGAGGATGCCGTTGTCGCCGTCGTTCCAACGGTCGAGACAGGCGACGACTTGCTCCTTTGTCGTGCCGGGTTCCAGCCCCATGAAGGTGTACGGAAAATTGTTGCCGACGTTGTTAAGCTGCGGCGGGAAGTAATACGACTCGGGTTTTCCTTCCTGGCCGACCAGTTTCGCCTGCTCGGCGTTCTGGTGCATGTGATGGGGGATAGGGCCCATGTTATCGAAGAACTTGGAATAAACCGGCCAGCGCTGATACTTCTTCCAGATGTAATCGCCGACGGTTTCCGCGCCGAGTTCGGCGACGACATCGCGCAACAGGAACTTTTCGTTCCCGGCGACACAGTAACTGAGACCTTCATCGTGCGACCGGCCTTCGTTGGCGGCCTCGGTGGTCAGGCGAACCAGCGGCTCGTCGATGCCGCCGCACGATGGGTGCCTAAGGCGTAATAATCATGCGGATGCAGTTTGAGTCGCTTTATCCCAGTTGAGAGAAACGACCGGGGAACCCAGGTGGGGCCAGCCGCAAAACGCCTTTGCCTTCGGTCAATGCCGCGGATGCCAACGCCTTCACATTCGCCATCGGAAATCACCTTGCAAAAAGTATCAGAACCTCTGAGTGAGTTTTGTGTCGGAACGGGATATTCTGACGCAGGCGGGGGGCATTTTGCAAAGCGCGGGCCAGATCCGTAAATCAGTAATTGTCATTGGTTTCGCAGTTCTCGACATCAGCAAATTCACCCTAGCTCGAATGTTGATTTGTACGCAAGATCGCCGAGGAAGCATGTGGCTATTTCGAAAATCGGAACAGAAACCGGAAGCGGGCACTCATGGCCTACGACGTTGCCGCATGGCATTTTGGAGAACTGCAAGTCAATGGATTCACCATTCAGAAGGTGTTTCCCTATCGAGTGCGCGCGGACCTGCGGCGCAATAGACGAGATCTTGAGTATTGGACATCCGTTATTCCTGCGGTATCCAGTCAAACTATCACGAATCGCCGGCTTTCGAGCTGCCTGACGAAGCTCGACGAGCATCAGGCCCCACGTTGCAGCCATCCGCAATGCAAGACGTCGATGTCGGCGATGAACAACCTGTCCACTGCCAGGAAAACGGGCTATGGATGGTGGAACAACAAGGCGAAAAACTGGCGGCGCTGCTGGCTCCCCATGGGATGTACCATCAGATCACTGGATTGCGGATTGAGCTGGCGGCCGAAACCAACCGGGCGTGCTCCAGGCAATGCAAGCGATCTTTCGCAAAAAACTCGAAGAAGCCGTCAATCGGGCGCACTGTTATCGCGGCAAGGGCGTCTGTCTTTAGAGCAGGACGACCACGATTACTCCGGGCTATCACGTGGGATCAAGGTTCATCGGCTACGCGAAGTTTCGCAAGAGCAGGTGGTTCTGCCCCAGGTCTGTGTTGGACTTGCTCAAGCGGAATGTCATTGGATTCGTCGAACGGCGGCTCGCAACTGCGCAGTACCGGCCTATCCACGCGCAAGGGTTGTTGTTTTACGGCCCGCCTGGCACTGGAAAAACTCACACGATTCATTATCTGACCCGTGCTTTGCCGGGACATACGACGCTGATCATCACGGCAGAACAAGTGGGCCTTCCTCGAGCACTATATGACGCTGGCGCGCTGTTACAGCCGACCATTGTCGTCATGGAAGACGTCGATTTAATCGCCAGAAATCGCGAACAGATGGACAGCGCTGCGAAAGTTCTGTTGAATAAGTTGCTGAATCATATGGACGGCCTAAACGAAACGGCCGATATTTTGTTCATTCTCACGACAAACCGCCCAGAGATGCTGGAACCGGCGGCGGCGGCCGTCCCGGACGGGTTGACCGGGCGATTGAATTTCCTTGCCTGATGACGACGGCCGCCGAAAGTTAATCGTGATGTATGCCGCCGGCATGACTCTGGCGGAGGACGTGATCGCAACGTCGTCCGCAAGACTCAGGGAGTTAGTGCCGCCTTCATCAAAGAATTGATGCGGCGGGCATATCAGTTTCAATTGGAAGACAACAGTTCTCCATCGCTTTCACTGGCTCATATTGATGCCGCACTGGACGAAATGCTCTTCAGTGGCGGCGAATTGAATCGCGTGCTGCTGGGTGCAACCGGCATCGACGTGCCCTGAATTCTGGCATACTTTATTGTTCTCTACGAAGATCTTCTTATGACAAGCGTCGCCATTCTCGGCGGGACCGGTTACACGGCCCTGGAACTCCTCAAGATTTTGCTGCGGCATCCGCACGCCCAAGTGACGGCTTTGACCAGCCGTACTGAAACCGGGCATGTTCGCGATGTTCACCCGTCGCTGGCCGGCCGGCTGGATCTGAATCTGGAAAATCTCTCGCCGGAGCAGCTCGCCGAGCGTGCGGAAGTCGTCTTTGGCTGCCTGCCGCACGTCGCCAGCATGGAAACGGTGCCGAGGCTGCTGGATGCGGGTCTGAAAGTGATCGATCTGAGCGCCGATTACCGCCTCAAAGACCCGGCGGTGTATGAACAATGGTATGGACACGCGCATACGGATGCCGGTCGATTGGCGAGCACAGTTTATGGCCTGCCCGAGTTGTTCGCGGCCGACATCCCGGGGCAAAAGTTAATTGCCAACCCCGGTTGCTATACCAGCACGTCAATTCTCGCTCTCGCGCCGCTTTTAAGCGGCGGGTACATCGAGCCGACGGGCATCATCATTGATGCGAAAAGCGGCATCAGCGGGGCAGGGCGGACACCGAAGCAGAATATCCTCTTCGCGGAATGCAACGAGAGTTTCACGGCATACTCCGTCGGCACGCACCGGCATCAACCGGAGATTGAACAAGTTCTGTCGACGGCGAGCGGGAAATCAGTCGATGTGATCTTCACGCCGCATTTGACGCCGATGGATCGGGGAATCGAAGCGACGATTTATGCGGTGCCGACGAAATCGGCCACACAAACGGAGCTGCTGGCCGCGTGCCGGGAGTATTACCAGAATCAGCCATTCGTTCGCGTCATCGACCGCCTCCCGGCGACCAAGGACAGCGCGTACACCAATTACTTCGACATGACGGTGCGCATCGTCAAGAACCGCGTGGTGATCCTGGCGTGCCTCGACAATCTGATCAAAGGCGCCTCGGGCGTCGCCGTGCAGAATTTCAACCTGATGTGCGGTTACCCGGAGACGGCAGGGCTGTTGTAGAAAACCTTTCTCGCCAAGGCGCGAAGTCGCCATGTTCGCTAAGAAGAAATGACGGCGAACAGAATGATTTGGCAGTGGCAAATAACTCTTGTAACTCCTTCGCGATCTTTGCGTCTTAGCGCCTCAGCGAGAGATGCTTTTTTGAAAGTGAATTCGATGATTGAATTGCCTCAAGGGTTCTCCGCCGCCGCGGTGAAGTGTGGCGTCAAGCCGGGGAGCGATAAGCTCGATCTTGCGCTGTTTGTCTCCGATCGTCCGTGCGCTGCGGGAGGAGTGTTCACGACGAACCTTGTCTGCGGCGCGCCGGTGAAGGTGTCGCGCAGCCGGTTGCCGCGCGGGACGGCTCAAGCAGTGGTGATCAATGCCGGCAATGCCAATGCGTGCACGGGGGAGCAGGGGAACCGCGACGCGGAAGCGATGACGATTCTGGTCGCCAAGCAGATCGGTTGCGCGGCGGACGACGTACTCGTGATGTCGACCGGAGTGATCGGCCGATTGATGCCGATGGATCGAATCGGCTCCGGGATTTCCGCCGTGTCGAAACAGCTATCGTCCACGGCGGACGCATTTTTGCTGGCCGCCCAAGCGATGATGACGACCGACACGTTTCCCAAGCAGTCGGCGCGGGAGCTATCGCTCGGCGGGAAAACCGTGCGGGTGAGCGGCGTGTGCAAAGGAGCGGCAATGATCGCTCCCAACATGGCGACGATGCTGTGCGTGATCATGACCGACGCGGTGATGCAACCCGACGCTGCGCAAAGAGTGATTGCCACCGCCGTCCGTGACAGCTTCAACTGCATCAGCGTCGACGGGCATGAGAGCACGAGCGATTCCGTAGTTCTGCTCGCGAACGGGGCCTCCGGTGCTGAAGCGTCCACCTCGGAAGAGAAGGGGGCGCTGCAGACGGCGATTAACCAAGTCGCACAGGACCTGGCGAGAGCGATCATCCAGGATGCCGAAGGAGCCCATCACTTCGTGCAGATCGACGTCACCGGTTGCCGGACCCGAGAGGAAGCGTTTCGGATCGCCCAGAAAGTGGCGGAGAGCCCGCTGGTGAAGACGGCGATCTGCGGAGCCGATCCGAATTGGGGCCGCATCGTTTCCGCCGCCGGCTATGCGGGCGTCGCGCTCAAGGAGGAAGACATCTCGCTGACGATGAACGGGTTTGAGCTGTATCGCGCCGGAGCGCCGCTGCCGTTCGACGCGGCGACAGTCTCGCAGTCGATGAAAGACAAACGGGAAGTATTCATCGAACTGAAATTGACGCTTGGTTCGGAGGGCGTACGATTCTGGACGAGCGATCTGACGAAGGAGTATGTCGAACTGAATGCGGATTACACGACGTGAGGTTTTTTGTGGCGATTTGCGGATGCGTGTTGGAACATTCATGACTAATCGCAACGAGACTGTATATTACGCCACCGATGTGACCAAGCTGTCTTTTCAGGAGATTTGGCGGATTAATTATCCGAACCTCCGAAGAATATTGGCTTTGCTGGTTATCAAAATACGAGGCGAGCAATTACCGATATCCTATGGCGTATCGGATCTGAATTTTCAGTTTTTTCCCGGTCATGAATTACCACCCCATGTTTCGGAGATCCAGAAAGAAGCGGTTCAGGAACTTGTTTCTGAAGGGTTCTCCCTCTGTTTCGCACATACGGTGCCGACAATCGGACCCTTGGATGGCTATACAATTGACTTGATCGATCAACGGAAATCGACTTTGGGAATGGTTGTATATTCATACTCGCGGGTTGGCGGCGGTTGTATCAAAGAATTTGTTGTCAGTTTGGTTACCAGACTCTCCGACGGTCGAATCATCAGCACGACAAACGGTCGTAGGCGTCTCAACGCTCCGCCCGGCATTGAGCCGATGTATTTTACCGGCGCGAGCGTTAAACAAGTCATTTCCATGCACGCCGCACGGCTGACAAAAATATCGCGGCTTGAATCGCAAGTTTTTTCTGACGACACGACTTTGCAAGATCTAATCCTGGAGATTTCTGCGCGGAATATCGCGTATCACCGACAGCGTGGTGTATTCGTCTCGCTCTCCGAATCTGACGTTGACCGTCTTCGTCAGGTGAAAAGCGTTTTGAGCGATGGTGCAAATGAAGACATAAAACGGGCGATAACTGAGAACAAACATGAAGGGAACTGGATTGACGTCCTCTTCGTCGCGGCCACGGCGATGTTGTATTTATTCGCACATTGGGGATCCTCGGCTGTTTCGGTCTTTACTCAGGACACATTTCAACTGCTCACGCGTCCCAGGATTCCTGTACCGTTGATTGTGCAAGAGCGGGTGCTGTTTACGTTGCTGGGGGGTGTCTGCGCGACAAGTTTCGTAATGCTTGGCCGCCGAATATCGCGTATCCGGTCGGTAGGACAGTGCATGGACTTTGTTTTAAGAAACTTGCTTTTGCTGTTCGTGTTTTTGGCATCATTTGCCATTTCGTTGAGCATTTTCTCGAAAGCGCTCACCGATTATTTGAGGTGCGCAATTTGCGCATTGCTCGACACAGGTATCATCCCATTTATTTCTTCTTCGCCGGGAAGTCGACGATCACCTTGATCGCGCCGTCTTTGCGGTCACGGAAAGTTTCAAACGCGGTTTGCAGGTCCTTCAACGGGTAGCGGTGAGTGATGATCGGGGCGACGTTGATGCGGCCTTCCTGGATGAACTTCATCGCCAGCGGGAAATCACGGCGGAAGTCGGGGTTCACGCTCGTGTGGACGGTCACGTTTTTATAGAACAGGTCGCGGAAGCGGAGTTCGTCGATGGTGGGGCGGGGGACGCCGAAGAAGAGTATCTTGCCGCCATATTTCACGAGATCGATCACGGTGTTGAACGCCTGATCGGCATGGCCGACACATTCAATGACGATATCAGCCAGTTGCCCTCCGAGAATTTTCTGGACTTCAGCGACCGGATCCGACGTTTGATTGCAGATGGTCGCGGTGGCCCCCATTTTCGGACTGGTCTTCAAGCGGCTTTCGAGCAAATCGACACCGATGATTTCGCGGGCTCCCATGTTCCGCACGCAGGCGTTCATCAACTGGCCCATCGGGCCTTGGCCGACGATGACGACATCGAGATCGAGCAGGTTCGGCAGTTTTTTGAGCGCGAAGATCGCCGTGCCGAGCGGTTGGGCCATCAGCACCTGTTCTTCCGGCAGGTTCGTGGCGATGGAGATCGTGCGGGCTTCGTCGAGGATGAACCGTTCCTGCAAACCTTGCTGGCCGACCGGCACGGCGAGAATGCGGACGCCGACTTTCCAGCGTTTTCCATTCGTCGCGGTGACGGTGCCGATCATTTCATGCAGTGAATGGCCGATCTCGATCGGCCACTCGTCGCTGCCGTTGAAGTAAGGGAGATCGGAACCGCACAGGCAGGTGGTTTCGGGCTGAAAAATGATCTGGCCGGAACAACCGACGGGAGGAGCAGGGGAGAGGACGGGTTCAGGACGTTCGACGAGGCGAATTTTCCCGGGGGCGTGCATGTCACCAGCGAGCATGAAGGCGGGCTCCTCAAGCGGTTGTGCGAATCAGAAATCCGAGTGTAACAATCGCCGTCGAGAAAAAAACAGAGCGGGAGATCGAAATCTCCCGCTCGGAGTGGGACTATGTAAAACACAGACAAGAATGTCTGTGCCACGGACAATCACGCCTTGGCGAGTTTGGCGCGTTCGGCTTTGTCCTTGCGGCGTTTCTCGACGACTTCATCCTGCAGTCCGCGGGGCAGCATCGAATACTTGCAGAATTCCATGCTGAAGGTCCCTTTGCCTTGCGTCATCGAGCGAAGTTCGTTGGCGTAATCGAACATCATGGCCAGCGGCACTTCGGCGATGATCACCGCGATGCCGAGGTTCGTTTCGGTCGACACGATGGTGCCGCGCTTGCTGGCGAGGTGGCCGGTGACGTTCCCCTGGTACTCGTCCGGCACTTCGACTTCGAGCTTCATGATCGGTTCGAGCAGACCGAGTTGGGCTTTGCTGAGAACTTCGCGCATGGTGTCGAAGCCACAGATGTCGAACGCCATTTCGGACGAGTCGACGTCGTGGTAGCTGCCGTCCTGCAACCGCATGCGGACGTTCACGACTTCGCATTCGCAGAGCGGACCTTTAACGAGGGCCCGGCGGAAGCCCTTATCGACCGGCGCGA
Source organism: Planctomycetaceae bacterium (assembly GCA_046349715.1). Taxonomy (GTDB): domain Bacteria; phylum Planctomycetota; class Planctomycetia; order Planctomycetales; family Planctomycetaceae; genus CAZDGB01. The sequence continues at coordinate 53,256 of JAXMBR010000024.1, forward strand.
TGTATTCTTTGGGAATGCGACCGCCGGTGATTTCGTTTTCAAACTCGTAGGGAATGGCGCTGTCTTCCGGCAGCGGTTCCATCACGCCGACGACGTGCGCGTATTGTCCCGAGCCGCCGGTCTGCTTCTTGTGCTTGTAGTTGAACGGGACTTCGCGCGTCGGGCATTCGCGATAGGCGACGCGGGGAGCGCCGATCAGGCATTCCACGCCGTATTCGCGCTTGATCCGTTCCACATAGATGTCCAGGTGCAGCTGTCCCATGCCGGCGATCAGCGTCTGGCCGGTTTCTTCGTCGGTCAGCACGCGGAACGTCGGATCTTCGCGGCGGAAGCGTTCGAGCGCCTTGCTGAGTTTGTCGGCCCCGTCGCGCTTCATCGGCTCGATCGACAGACGGATCACGGCGTCCGGGACGTAGATGCTTTCCAGCGAGTAGTTCAGGCCTTCGGCGCAGAACGTATCGCCCGAGGCGCAATCGACGCCGACGACGGCGATGATGTCACCGGCTTCGGCGACATCGACGTCTTCCCGGTCATTGGCGTGCATGCGGACCAATCGGCCGAAGCGAACCCGCTTGCCGGTTCGCGAATTGATGTAACTTTCGCCCTTGATGATCTTGCCTTGATACACGCGGGTGTACGAAAGCTGGCCGAACTGCTCGACCACCGTCTTGAACGCCATGCAGACCAGCGGTTTGTCCGGATTGGAATCGAGTTTGATGCGGTTCCAACCGGGATCAGCCGGGATCTCGCCTCCGGGCGGCTTCATATCGTTGTCGATGGCCGTGATCTCGCGATCGAGCGGGCTCGGCAGGAAATAGGTGACGGCGTCGAGCAGTTCCTGCACGCCTTTATTCTTGTACGCGCTGCCCATCATCACCGGCGTGATCTGGTAGGCGAGCGTCGCCTCGCGGATGATCTGGCGAATCATCTCGACGGGGATTTCCTGCTCTTCCAGGAGCATAGTCATCAGGTCGTCGCTGAACATGGAGAGCGTTTCGAGCATTTCCTGCCGGGCGGCCTTCGCTTTGTCGGCGAGCGCTGCCGGGATGGCTTCATAGCGGACGGTTTCGCCGTCGTCGCCGTCAAAGTAGCAGGCGCGCATCTCGATCAAGTCGATCACGCCTTCAAACGCCGATTCCTTGCCGATCGGAATCTGGAGCGGGCAGGGGGTGACCATCAGCTTGTCGCGGATCATGCCGATGACCTTGTCCGGGTTGGCGCCGGTCCGGTCCATCTTGTTGATGAAGGCGATGCGGGGGACTTTATAACGTTTCATCTGGCGGTCGACGGTGAGCGACTGACTCTGGACGCCACCGACCGAGCAGAGGACCAGAATCGCGCCGTCGAGCACGCGGAGGCTGCGTTCCACTTCGACGGTGAAATCGACGTGGCCGGGGGTGTCGATCAGGTTGACCGTGTGCCCCTTCCACTGGACCTGCGTCGCGGCCGAGGTGATCGTGATCCCTTTTTCCCGCTCGAGTTCCATGTGATCCATCACGGCGCCGACGCCGTCCTTGCCTTTCACTTCGTGAATGGCGTGGATGCGGCCGGAATAAAACAGGATGCGCTCCGACAGCGTGGTCTTGCCGGAGTCGATGTGCGCCGAAACGCCGATATTGCGGTACTTTTCCAGTTTCATGGGACGATTCTTCAACCTGAAAACGGGGAACAAGGGGAACAATTTCAACTCAGACACCGCAAAGGACCGCGGCATCGGCACCTGGTTTCGAGAACACCCTCTCCACGAGGGGTTCGGCAACGGCATTCCCTGGGTTTTGAAGAGGCCGCGGCGGCGACAACCGGAGCGTTGCCGTCGTGACGGCTGAGACGACCCGCGAGAGCGGCATCAGTCCGTCACGCCAGTGACATCGGCGGTGGAGCTTCCCAGATCAACATGGCGTCACGATTCGACTTGGGTTACGCAAGGCAATGGTCGTTGGCGAAATCGTAGGGGGCAGGTTGGCGTTCCTTCGCCCTGATGCGGGAAACCGACGGTGGGTCTGACGAACAGGTTTCCCGAGACGAGTTTCTACAACATCCCTCAATATCTACCAGCCTTACGATCTTAGTCTGTCCGCCGCAGTGTGAAAAGTCCAGAATCGGGAAATTTTCGGTGAATTCGCTTCGTCTCAAGGGAAATCGGCCGATGCGCGGGGACAGGGGTCTTGATGGATTGCCCGGGACGTATCCGTTTGATTCGGCGCTCTGGCAGAGGCCAATTCCGCGGCCTTTCTTTTCTGGCCCACTTTCGCCAGCCTCGCAAGATCGAAACTTGCGTCGCGGAGGCGTCTCGCGGAAGCACCGTTCCCTACCGGCATTGTTCGGAGAACGGCTATCATTCAGAGGTCTGTCAGATTCTTTGGAAAGAAAGCCGGCGACGAAATGGCCGATTTGGTGGTGGTGGGTGGCGGGGTGATCGGATTGTCGATCGCCCGTGAATTGGCCGGGCAGGGGATGGCCGTTCAATTGCTCGAGCAAGGCGAGATCGGCCGGGAAGCCTCTTGGGCCGGGGCGGGCATGCTGCCGCCGGGCCATCTCGCCGGCGCACAAACGTCCGAAGCGAGACTGCGCGCCGCGAGCCATGAGCTTTGGCCGAGTTGGAGCGCACAACTGCGCGAAGAGACGGGGATCGACAATGGTTACCTCCGATGCGGCGGGGTCACGGTTGCCAATCTTCGTCCCCGCGCCGCCGACGGCGGGGGCACGAGCCTGGGTGAGGGGGCAAATTGCTCCTCGACTCCTGAATTCGCCAGCGCGCGGGCGAACTGGCAAGCGGAAGGAGTGACGGTCGAGCCGTTAACGGGCGCGGCGATTCGGGAGCGATTTCCCTGTCTCGCAGAGTCGATCACTGAAGGTTTCTTTCTGCCCGACATGGGTCAGGTTCGCAATCCGCGGCATTTGAAAGCGCTGGCCGCGGCATGCGGCCAGCGCGGAGTGGAGTTGCTGCCGGGACATCCCGTCGTAGGGATCCAGCGGCACGGGGAACGAATTGTTTCCGTGAAAACGCCGCAACGAATTTTCGAGGCCAGGGAGTTCGTCTTCGCCGGCGGCGCGTGGTCCAGCCAACTCATGCAGCAGGCCGGCGTCGATTTCGCGGTTGAACCGGTGCGGGGTCAGATGGTTTTGTTGGAAGCGCGGCCGTTGCCATTTCGCGCAGTGATCGAGCAGGGCAAGCGGTATCTGGTCCCCCGCCCTGATGGAAAAATTCTAGTCGGCTCCACGGAAGAGCGGGCCGGGTTCGTCAAAGAGAACACCGCGGAAGCGATTGCCGCGCTGATTCGCTTCGGGACGGATTTGGTTCCGTTATTGAAATCGGCTCGCTTTGATCGCGCCTGGTCGGGATTGCGTCCGCATCGCATCGGAGAGCTGCCCTATCTCGGACGGATCGGCGGACTGCAGAATGCGTGCGTCGCGGCGGGACATTTCCGATCAGGCTTGCAGATGTCGCCGATCACGGCGGTGCTGATTCGGCAGGTGGTGCTGGGGCAAGCGGTCGCGTTGCCGGAGGAATGCGTCCGCTGACATCTCGCAAGCGGTTGAATCGAAAAAGCCCGACGCGCCGGCGAGAAAGGATGAAGCGGTTTCCTCGCGGGCGGGTCGGGCTTCGTCAAGACAAGCGGCGCTGCTCGGTAGGAATGTGCCAGGGATGCCGATTGCAGGCCGGCCTGCAATCGCTACATCGAGACCAAGCAGCCGCACAAACTCTGCGCATTGGCGCGGCCGAGCGCGACTTGTCGAAGGTGATCTCCGCCGGAAAAAACTCGGCCTGGCGGTTCAGCGAATGCCGAAACATATCCACGCGGCGGTGAAGAGCAACAGGAGATCAACCAGAGAACACAACAGGCGATTCGGTGAGGGACGACGAGGCCCGTCTCGTCGTCTCGGCGCGTGACATCGAAATTGAAGGATGAACTCCGACTCGAATTGGCGGCGGCCTGCTCTGACGGCAGAGTTTAGTTCCCGCTGAGACGGTCACGAGAGCAGGGGAAGCAACCAGCGACGAAAATCAGGTGAGCAGGAAATCGACCGAGTGCGTGGAAGCATCGTTCCTGCCCGGAATGGCCGGACGGAATCCTTCCAGGCTCTCAATCCCAGACACCCCGTTGTTGCGGGCTCCTGAGCCTCGGCGAAGGTTTCCACAAGGATCAAACGGATGCGTGCCGTCGTGCAGCGAGTCTCGCGGGCGAAAGTGACCGTCGCCGGCGAGGTCTCGGGCGAGATCGGGACGGGGCTGTTGGTCCTGCTGGGCGTCGGTGAAGAAGACGGGCCGGAGGATGCGGAGTACCTGGCGGAGAAAATCGTCGGTCTGAGGATCTTTCCCGATGACGAGGGGAAGATGAACCGCTCGCTGGTCGAGATCCGCGGGAGCGTGCTCGCCGTGAGCCAGTTCACGCTCTTCGGCGACGGC
>JAXMBR010000025.1:0-56928 GCA_046349715.1 Planctomycetaceae bacterium
TGGAAAACTCGATGACGACGTCTGGCAGCGCGCTCCCGCCATCGACCGCTTCGTTTTTCCCTGGCATCAAGCGGGCGAAAAGGAGCCGACCAGCGCGCGGCTCTTGTGGGACGAGGAAAATCTCTACATCGGCCATGTCTGCACCGATGCCCACATCACCGCCCAGCACACCGAGCGCGACGGCAAGATCCCCGAGGACGATTGCTTCGAAATCATGCTCATGCCCAACCCCGATCAGCCGCTCGTTTATTACAACATCGAGTGGAACGTGATCGGCGGGATTGTCGACAACCACCGTCCGCAGGGTCCCGACAAACCCCGCGCTCCGAAATGGGACGCCGAGGGATTGAGCTTAGCGGGCGCCTACACCGGCACGCTGAACGACGACTCCGACCTCGACGAATCCTGGACTGTCGAAATCGCCATCCCCTGGAAAAACTTCGAGCAACACTTGAAGCATTTTCCCCCAAAGCCCGGCGACGTCTTCAAAGGCAACCTCAACCGCCACGGCGGCAAAACGAATCTGCAATACAGCCAATGGTCCCACGGCGGCACGCCGAAGCCAGCGTTTCACACGCCCGGGCGGTTCGGCAAGTTCGTGCTGGCGAAGGATTGATTCTGACCAGCCCGTTCGAGTTTGCTGCGAAACCCTCGCTCGCCGCTGGCTGGTTCTTCCCATCCGCTATCCGCCGTCCGCTATCTGCTATAACAATCGCACCACCTTCGACGCTTCATAAACGACCCCCCGACCCCCATATTTGGCCCGAGCCGTAACCAAGGCGAAATCAACCGTTTTCGGCACCATCACCGCCAGGACACACCGTCGCTGAGCGCCGGCATCAACCACGAATGAGGCCTGTTTGGGTGTTGTTTCGAAAAGCAGTTCCAGATCAACCTGTTTCATCAACGCCGCGCCGGTCGCTGTGTGGCCCGAAAGAATTGATCGCAGCGTGAACTGCAACTCGCTCAATTTCGCCGATTGCTGGCCGATGTTCTTCACCCACGCCACCAACTCCACCAGCCGCGTTGTCTCCGTCTCGCCGATGCGTTCCGCCTCCACGGAAACTTCAATTCTCGGACCGCCATGCGATGGAACCCACGACGTCCAGAACCAGAGAATCCCGCAGCCGATTCCCAGGCTGATCATCACAAAGTGCGCTGCTTCGCAGACGTCCTTGATGTCATCCAGGCTCCAACTGTCTTCCGACTCGGCGGCAGCGGCTGACACGTTTCCCGAGGCAACAAAGACCGCCGGCCGAACCAAGATGACGCCTGCGACAATCAAAATCATCACGATCAAAACCACTCGCACGACGGACGTATTCATCAACGGGTTCCCACCTCTCCTACATGAATTCACCGACGCCACGACTTTTCATCCGCGGTCCGCGATCCGATCTCCGCGATCAACCCAGCTCCCGCCGTACCTCGCCAAAACATTTCACCGCGAATTCCAGATCGTCCTGCGTGTGGGCGGCCGACATCTGCGTGCGAATTCTCGCTTTTCCTTGCGGCACCACTGGGAAACTGAAGCCGATCACGTACACCCCTTTCGCCAGCATCGCCTCGGCGACTTTCCCCGCCAGCGCCGCGTCCCCCAACATGATTGGCGTGATCGGATGGGTGCCTGGGAGCACGGTATAGCCGACCTGACCGATGGCCTCGCGAAAGTACCGTGTGTTCGCTTCGAGTTTGTCGCGCAGTTCCGTCGAGGCTTGTAACAATTCCAACGCCTTGATCGACCCCGCCACGATCGGCGGCGCCAGCGTGTTCGAGAACAGATAGGGCCGCGAGCGTTGCCGCAGATACTCCACGATTTCTCTCCGCCCGCTGGTGTATCCGCCGCTCGCCCCTCCCAGCGCCTTTCCCAGCGTGCCGGTGAGTACGTCAATTCGTTCCGTTACGCCATGCAGCTCCGGCGTGCCGCGTCCTTTGGGGCCGATGAATCCTACGGCGTGTGAATCGTCGACCATCACCAGCGCGTCGTATTTGTCGGCGAGTTCGCAAATGGCCGGCAGATTGGCGATGTACCCGTCCATCGAAAAGACGCCGTCGGTGGCGATCATGCGGAACCGGGCCGATTTGGACTCGTTCAGCTTCGCTTCGAGGTCGGCCATGTCATTGTTTTTGTAGCGAAACCGTTGCGCTTTGCAGAGTCGCACGCCGTCGATGATGCTGGCATGATTGAGCTCATCGGAAATCACGGCGTCTTCCTCGCCGAGCAGCGTTTCGAACAACCCGCCGTTCGCATCGAAGCACGAGGAATACAAGATCGTGTCGTCGGTCCCGAGAAATTCGCTCAGCTTGGCTTCCAATTGCTTGTGTGGCGCCTGTGTTCCGCAGATAAACCGCACCGACGCCAAGCCGTAACCCCACTCCTCCAAACCGCGCTGGGCCGCCGCCTTGATTTCCGGATGTTGAGCCAGTCCCAGATAATTGTTCGCGCACAGATTGAGGACGGATTTTCCATCGCCGACGCGAATGTGCGTCCCCTGCGGCGTCGCAATCACCCGTTCAGATTTATAGAGTCCTGACTGACGAATCTGCGTCAGTTGAGCCGCCAGATGTGTCTGAAATCGCGCCGACATACCGGCCTCCCCTTGGTTACGGAAACAGACGGACCTCGTCCCGCCGGTGATTTCCTCGTGTCAGAATTCCAAACCGCTGTGGACCTGTCAATTCGCGTTTGCGAACGCCGCCAAAACATTCGTTATAATCGAGCCGGTGTCTTTGACCACACTCGTCCTCGAAAAGATTCCGCATGCCGCCGACCGTTGATTCCTCAGGATTTCCCGACCGACGTGCGTTCCCCTGGCTGTTAATTTTCCGCGCCGGCGGACTCGCGTGCGGCTGGCCACAACTGGTAATTAGCTTTCTCGCCGCCACCGTGTTTCTCCTCGGCCTCCTGATTCTGCGCTGGACATTCCCCGCGAATTCCATTCTCGACGACCCGCATCTATCTCCTGTCCGTCTGGTGCTGATTCAAAAGGCGACCGGCTCGATTACCCCCGTGCCGCGCAACGAGAAGATGATCGAAGCCCTCGACACGCTCGCTCTACCTTGGACGTCGCTCCGCCTGCCGTTGATGCAACTGTTCTTTGGACAGTCCGCTGTCGCTGACAATCGTTCGCGGCTGGCTACTGTCTTGTCCCTTGCCTGGTCGCTCGCCGTGTGGTCGCTGTTCGGTGTCGCCCTCTGCCGGGCGGTCGCCACTCAAATCGCGACCGATGAGAGCGAATCGCTGCCAAACTGTCTCCGCGATGCGAGTGGAAAATGGTTTTCCGCGGTGGGCGCTCCCGCCATCCTGGCCTTGGCGATTCTCGGTCTTGCCCTGGGATTGATCGTCGCCGGTTTGTTCGGCCGAGCCCCTCTGCTCGGATCTCCGTTCCTCGCGATTGTGTCTCCCCTCTTATTTCTCGCCAGCCTGCTGGCCGCGTTCTTTACCCTGGTGATTCTCTTCGGCTGGCCGTTGATGATGGCGGCACTTGGGATCGAACATTGCGATGCTTTTGGCGCGCTGAGTCGCAGTTACAGCTATCTGACGGGCCGGCCACTCCTCACCGTCTGGCAAGCGGCCCTTTCTCTGCTCTATGGCGGCGTACTCATCCTCTTCGTCGCGGCAATCATCACCGCCGGACTGATGTTTCTCTCGCGGACCATCGCCGGTCCCGTCGGCTCACTGGAACGCTGGGCCCTCGTCATGACCGGCGCTGATTACACGGCCCGGCTTTTCCTCTGCACATTTTCCGTCAGCCTTTTCTGGTCCCTCGCAACCATCAACTACCTGTTGTTGAGGCAAGCAGTCGATCAAAAGCCGATTCATGAAATTTCCTCAGCCGGTGAATCGGCCCTCGTTCCCCCAGAACTCCCCATTGTCGGCATCGCCGCCACCGACTATCGGCCAGCAGGCGACTCGTCTTCGCCCCTGACGACAGATTCCTAATCAGGAAGATTTTTCCTGACTTCATTCTCCCAAATCATCCAACAATCGCCGATACGTTTCGTGCCGCGTCTTCCATAACACGGCTCTCGGTCCGCGCGGACTGGGGCTCCCGGCCGGAATCACCGTTGACGCTCCCATCTGCGCCCCGGCGTCAAATCCGCCGCTGTGCACGATCGAAGGCATCGTTTGCACGCCGATCTGACCCGCACCCGTGTGGCACCGCCGACAATCCTGCATCAAGGTCAACGAACGCCCCGAGTCCCCCCAATCGGGCGCTTGCGGCCCCTGCATAATCACGCGATAAATCGGCTGGTCGTCGGGCGTTCGCTCAAGACCCCCGTCTTTCAGGCCATGGAACAATAATCTCCGCTTGAGCGTGTATTCGTAAACGTTCATGCCGACTCCGGTGCTCGTCGGCGGTTCGGAGCTGCCGTCCACATTGCGGAACGTCCGCAACTGGACCGATTCCACGATTGGCGTCGGCGTGGGAATCAGCCGGTCGTCTAAGGTGATCAGAAGTTGCACCAGCGCCACTTCGGTTCCGACCGGCAGGGTCGGCGCATCCTTTCGAATGGAGGCGGACCCGTGCTGCGCACTCTTTTTCCAATCGATCCCTTCCGCTTCCATCGCTCGCAGATAGTTTTCAAGTGCAGTCCGGCCGCCAGGAAATCGGTAAAAAATCCGGTAGTACGAGCGAGCCAGGTAACTCCGCGTGTGCAGAGTGACAAACCGTTCGCGAATGTCGTTCGTGACGTCTTTGGGATAGAAGAAGTCGATTTCCTGCCATTCGTCGGGGTTCGCCAACAATCCCGCAGGGAGATAGTCAATCGCCGGGTCAAACCGATGTTCCGTCGCAAATCGGCCAGATTTCACCGCCGCGGCATAGTTGTCCGGCAGCGAGGCAATTTCCTCGGGCGACAAGGTCAATCCGCGAATCACCACGGCCAGTTTCCGGCACAAATCGTCTCGCCGTCGGCGCGTCTCCTTATCCCCGTGCCGTGCAATGTTCCGACTGGCATAAAAATCGAATACGGCCCATAAGTCGCGTTGCAGCATCGCCCGTTTCACCGGCTCGCCCGGTCGCAACTGCGACGGATGATCCAGACATTCCTCCAACAGGGCGTTCAATTTCTGACACGTCTCGGGGGTTGACCAATAATCGCTCCCCGGCCAAGCCAGAAAATCGAGGACGTCGCCCCCTTCGATTCGTTTCACCGGTGTCCCGCCGCGCTTCGTCGAAATCTCACTCCTGCGAATATAAAACGCCGCAAAGACCCGGTTGGCGAGGCTCTGCGGGTCCGCGTCATACACCGCGATTGGCTCGCTGCTTTTCAGCGATCCCGCCAATTCACCATCATTAAAATGAGCCGGATCAAGCTCCTCCGCATCGGCTGTCGCCAGGCAAATCATCGCGAGACAGCAGGCAAACTTAAGAGTCCGGCGCATGAAGTGTGTCCTTCCGCTTCCGATTCGGCCAACAGGGCAATTGATATAACCGTCTTACGACAAAACGAGTTCGGTCGCCAGCCCGTCAAGATTGAGGCGTCATTCCCTCCCGGTGGATTCAGGACGCCTTGTACCGTTGCATCTTTGGCGAACCCTGATACACTGCTTCGTTGAGAGAATGAAGGCAAAGCAAGAAAGTCGCTTGGCCGAAATGAGAGTGTAATGACCTCTCATCGGCCGCAGGAGAGCGGGTTGAGGCATGTCGATCACGAAAGAACGTAAGTCGGAATTGATCAAGGAATACCAGCGCGCCACCGTGGATACGGGTTCGCCGGAAGTTCAGATCGCCGTCCTCAGCCATCGGATCAGCCAGTTGACCGACCATCTCAAGGGTCATGTCAAGGACCACGCGGGACGCCGCGGGTTGCTGATGATGGTCAGTCGTCGCCGCCGTTTGCTCGATTTTCTGAAATCGACGCAGCCGAACAAGTATTTCGAGGTCATCGACCGATTGAAGCTGCGTAAGTAGCCAGCTCCTTTTCGCCGGAACATAAGTTCCACGCGACGGTCCTTCTCGATCTTGCCGCTGCGATTCTTCCTTCGCTTTCTCCTCTCGAACAACCTCTCGGAGGCGACCCTCCTCGAGGCCGGGGAGATCACGCGAATTCTTACAGGCATTCAACAGCAGTCATCGGTCAGATCAGAAGGATCAAAACGTGAAAACTATCGTCGAATGTGATTTTGGCGGGCGGAAACTGAGTCTAACTACCGGAGAAATCGCCAAGCAGGCTGCCGGCGCCGTGCTGGTTCAATATGGCGAGACGGTCGTCTTTGTCGCCGCGCAGGACGGCCCGTCCCGTCCCGGCACCGACTTCTTCCCGCTCACCTGCGATTACCGCGAGCGCACCGCAGCGGCCGGAAAATTCCCCGGCGGTTTTATCAAGCGTGAAGGCCGGCCGACCACCCGCGAAATTCTCACCAGCCGCTTGACCGATCGCCCCATTCGCCCGCTCTTTCCCGAGAACTACACCGATGAAGTTCAGGTCATGGCGAATGTACTCGCCATCGACGGGGAAAACGATCCCGATGTGCTCTCAATCATCGGCGCCAGTGCCGCGCTCTCCGTCGCACCGCTGCCTTTTCAGGGGCCGATCGGCGCTGTCCGCGTCGGCATGTTAGACGGACAACTCGTGCTGATGCCGACCATGGCCCAGTTGCAGACCAGCACCCTCGACCTGGTCGTCGCCGGCAATAAGACTTCGGTCCTCATGATTGAAGGCTTTGCACACCAGCTTCCCGAAGACCAGATGGCCGACGCGATCATGTTTGCACATCGCGCCATTATCGAAATTTGCAAGCTCCAGGACGAGCTGGTCCAGAAACTGGGCAAGGAACGCACTCCCGCTCCGGAAGCCGCTCCCTGCCCGTTTGCAGACTTTCTCCGTGAACGTGCCTACGACCGGCTCAAGACCGTCAAGCAGTCCAATGTCAAAGCCGAACGCAGTTCCGCGACGTCGACCCTCAAAGCCGAACTCGTCGCCGAACTCTTCCCGGAGGGGGCCGAAACCTCGGCGAACGGCGGTACCAAGGCCCAATTTTCCGCGGCGTTTCATCACCTCGAATATCGTGTCGTCCGCGATCTGATCCTTGAAGGCAAACGCCTCGATGGCCGCACCACCGGCGACTTGCGCAGCGTCTCCTGCGACGTGAGCGTGTTGCCCCGCGTGCACGGTTCCGCCCTCTTCACGCGCGGCGAGACCCAGTCCCTCGCCACGATCACACTGGGAACCGTCCGCGATGCCCAGCGCATCGAAGGCCCCGTCGAGGAATACTCGAAGCGGTTCATGCTGGATTACAATTTCCCTTCGTATTCTGTCGGGGAATGCCGCCCGATCCGCGGGCCGGGTCGCCGGGAAATCGGTCATGGCGCACTCGCCGAACGAAGTGTCGCCAGCGTGATTCCGGCGGAAGAAAAGTTTCCTTACACCATTCGCGTGATTTCGGACATCACCGAATCGAACGGCTCCAGCTCGATGGCCTCCGTCTGCAGTGCGACGCTGTCGCTGATGGATGCCGGCGTGCCGATTACCCAGCCCGTCGCGGGAATCTCTATCGGTCTCGTCAAGGAAGCTGACAAGTTCACGCTGCTGACCGACATCATGGGAGATGAAGATCACTTCGGCGACATGGACTTCAAGGTCGCGGGGACCCAGAAGGGCGTCACCGGCATTCAGCTCGACCTGAAGATCGACGGCATCAGCGAAGAGATCATCCGCGCCACGCTGGTCCAGGCCCGCGACGCCCGGATTGAGCTCCTCAAGACGATGTTGACGACCATTCGCCGGCCGCGCGCCGAGATTTCAGCCACCGCGCCGCGGCTGCTGCGGACCAAGATCGATCCGGCCAAGATCGGTCTCTTGATCGGGCCGGGAGGCAAGAACATCCGCGCGCTGCAGGAAGAGACCGGCACCACCATCGACATCAACGATGACGGCACCGTCATCATCGCTTCCGACTCCGCCGCCGGCGCTGAAGACGCACTCGCCCGCGTCGAAGCCATGACCGAAGAAATCAAGGTCGGCCGGGTCTACAACGGCACGGTCGCTTCGATCAAAGATTTCGGCGTCTTTGTCGAAATCGCTCCCGGCAAGGACGGCCTCTGTCATATCAGCGAACTCTCCGATGGCTTTGTCAAATCCATCGACGAAATCTGCAAGCTGGGTGATAAGATCTCCGTCAAGGTGATCGCCATCGACGACCAGAATCGCGTGAAATTGTCCCGCAAGGCCGTCCTCACAGAAACTGGCGAAACCGACGGCACTCCCCGTCGGACCGATGCCGGCGCCGATGGCGGTTCCCGTCGCGGGGGCTGATGTCTTAGCCCCCGGCGAGTCGCCGGTGGGGGCCTCACTTCGAAGCAGTTCGGAGTGAGGCAAACGACGCTGCGGCGGAGCACGGAGATCAGCGACATGACTGCAGCTCCCGGCAATCCGTCCACGACTTCGCGAACCGCGGCAACTGATGTCGCCGAACTGGCATCTCTCGCCGGCGGTCTCGCGCATGAAATCCGTAATCCGCTCTCGGTTTTCAACCTCAACGTCGAACTGCTGATTGAAGACTTTGAGAACCCGGAATCGCCGCGTGACCGACGCGCCTTGCAGCGCCTCAAACTTCTCGAAAAGGAATGTCAGCACCTCGAACGGATTCTCAACGATTTCCTGGAATTCGTCCGCGCGGGCAGCCTGGCGCTCGAGACGACCGACCTCAACGACGTCGTTCGCGAGTTAGCTGAATATTTTCAGCCGCAGTTCCAGGAAGCTCGCATCGAGATCAGTCCCCACCTCGGGGGAAATCTTCCCGGGGTGCAGCTTGACCGCCGATTATTCCGCCAGGCCCTGATCAACCTGGTGCAGAACGCGCGGCAAGCGATGCCCAACGGCGGCGTCCTGGAGTTGCAGACCTATCTTCAAGACGACCGCGTCGTGTTAGAAGTCATCGATACGGGTCAGGGCATGGACGAACGCACTCAAGCCAAGATGTTCGACGCGTTTTATTCTACCAAGCAGAACGGCAGCGGTCTGGGACTGCCGACGGTGCGCCGAATCGTCGAATCGCATGGCGGGACCATCGCCTGCGCCAGTGAACCCGGCCGCGGCACCCGCTTCACGATCGCGCTTCCGCCTGCCTCGTTGACCAGTCCGCAGCACGAGTGACAAGGTTTTTCTTTTTCTTACTGATTCGCTACGCTTAAGGAAGCCCGACGCGCAAGCGAGGGACGATCCTTCACCGCCCCTCGCTTGCGCGTCGGGCTTTTTAGCGTCTTCTGTTCGGAATCCACGATGAAACTTCAAGGCAAAAACGCTCTGGTCACCGGCGCATCGCGCGGCATCGGCAAAGGCTGTGTGCTGGAGATGGCCAAGGCCGGCGCCAATGTCGCCATCAACTACTATTCCCACGCCGAGGAAGCTGAAGCCGTCGCCGCCGAAGCGCGCAGCTACGGCGTTCAAGCCATCATTCTGCAAGGCGACGTCGGGGATCGCGCCCGCGTGGAGGAAATGGTCGCCGAAACTGCAAAAGCTTTTGGCAGGCTCGATCTGTTTGTCTCCAATGCCGTCTACAGCGATCGACAGTTGATGATTGAAGCCGATCTTAAGGGTTTTGAGCGGACGATCAACGTCGGCATGTGGGGGGCGTTCTATGGCACCCGTTCTGCCGCATTACAAATGGTGAAACAAAAAACGGGCGGCTCGATCGTCGTCATCAGTTCGCCGCACGCCGTACTCGCCATTCCGGCGGCCATGGCCTACAACATGGCCAAGGCCGCCATCGATCACATGGGCCGGACCGCCGCTCTCGAACTGGCGGAACATCGGATCCGCGTGAATATCATCCACCCGGGCTGGATCGACACGCCGGGCGAGCGCAAATTCTTCACGGAGGAACAGCTGGAGAAGGGCGCTCAGGACATCCCCTGGAAGCGACTTGGCCGGCCCGATGAAATCGGCAAGGCCGCCGTCTATATCCTCAGCGATGACGCCGAATACATGACCGGCAGCACGCTCCTCATCGACGGCGGCATCAGCCTTCCCTGGTGGGCCAACGACCGCACGGAGGGCAAGGCGTAGTGGCGTCCCGAACAATTCTCCTCACCGGCGCCACACGCGGTCTCGGACGTGCGCTCGTCGATCGCTTTGTTGAAGCGGGACACACCGTCCTCGGCTGCGGCCGTTCCTCCGAGCACGTCGCGGAACTCTCCCGCCGGTTCCCCAATCCGCATCAGTTCACGGCGGTTGACGTCGCTGATGACGCCGAAGTCGCCGCTTGGGCGAAATCGGTTTTGAATCGTGGACGGGCTCCCGATCTGCTCGTCAACAATGCCGCCGTGATGAACCGGCCGGCTCCATTATGGGAAATCCGTGCAGACGAATTTCAGAGCCTGATCGATGTCAATCTTGCCGGCGTCGTCAATGTGATTCGGCATTTCGTTCCGGCGATGATCACCCGACAGACCGGCATCATCGTCAACCTCAGTTCCGGTTGGGGCCGATCGACCGCCCCCGAAGTCGCTCCCTATTGCGCCACCAAATGGGCGATTGAAGGTCTGACACAGGCATTGGCTCAGGAACTTCCCGACGGCCTCGCGGCGGTCGCGTTCAATCCGGGCATCATCAACACCGACATGCTCCAGACGTGCTGGGCCGACGGGGCCAATCGATATCCGACCGCCGACCAATGGAGTCATGCCGCCGCGGAATTTCTGTTGTCGCTCGGGTGCGAACACAACGGGAAGGCGCTGACTGCGCCGCGGTAGACGGCATGGGACAGGCCGGTGGGGGCATGAAATCGATCTGCGAATCGTCAGACGACGACGTCGATTGTCTTCGACCACTCGACGAGAACCGAGAGCTGTGTCCATAATTACCTCATGCGGTGTGAACAAGGCTATCTCTGCGACGTCTGCGGCGAGGAAGTCGCTGAAATCTCCGCAAGCGCCCTCTACTTGCAATACGTGATCGGAGATATTCCGGCCCGCGAGTTGATGGCGCATCCGGAAAGGCATCTTTGCTGCCATCCGTATTTGGCCCAGTTCGTCATCGACGCGAGATTTCCTCCCGTGACGATGCACGGCCCGTTTGCCAAAGAAAATCTGGACCCGGCTGAAGTCGCGTGCAGGGAAGATCTGGTCACGCGCGGCTGGCGCCGATTGCAGGAAGTCCGCGGTTTGGGAATTCCCATCAGCCAATATCCGCTGGAGACAATTAAGACTGATGAATGACAAAACCCGTCCAGTGATTTGACTCTTTGCTGTCCCGCAACTCTCGACCCTCAACCTTCGACCATTCATGTGGCCTGACGCTTCGCTGACGCAGGAAATTCTCGACAGCGCCCGGCGCGGCGAACCGGAAGCCGTCAATCGGCTGCTGGATCGGCACCGAGAATCGCTGCGGAGGCTGGTGCAAATGCGTCTGGATCGAAAATTGGCCCGCCGGATCGACGCCAGCGACATTGTTCAGGACGTGCTGCTGGAGGCGAACGGCCGATTAGTCGATTATTTTCGCGATCCAAAGCTGCCGTTTCATTTGTGGCTGCGGCATCTGGCGCAGGATCGGATCATCGACATGCACCGCCAGCATCGCGGCGCTCAGCGTCGAAGTCTGGATCGCGAGCAGGCGCTGGCAGGTCCGTCGCTTGGGGACCAGTCGTCATTCGATCTGGCGGCTCAACTGCGCGATCACGAATTGACGCCTGCCGCCGCGACAATTCGCAAAGAACTGGAAGCCCGGTTTTTGGCCGCGCTCGATCAGCTGGAAGAAGAAGACCGCGAAATTCTGTTGATGCGACATTTCGAACAGTTGGGGAACGGCGAAACAGCCGCGGCGCTGGGTGTGACGCCGGCCGCCGCCGGCATGAGGCACCTGCGCGCGCTGCGCCGGTTGCGCGCCATCCTGGGGGAGAGGCCGTCGGAATCTCCGTGACGGCCAAGCGAACGGTCTTTCCCGTGTGGGATTGCCTTTCGTGGGTGATGTTCGCATCATCCTGGGACAGTCGTTTTCCAGCCCTGATCATGCAAGATAGACACCATGCGACCGTTGTTTTACCTGTTTGGGATCTCGTTTGGACTGACTGCACTCACGCTTTCGGCTCAGGACCGGCCTGTGCCCGTGCACGAGGCCGCCGCCAAGATGACGGCGCCGGACGGGTTTCGCGTCACGCTGTTCGCCGGCGAGCCCGAGGTCGTCCAGCCGATTTCGTTCACGTTCGATGACCGCGGGCGGATGTGGGTCGTCGAGTGCCTGTCCTATCCGAAATGGAAGACCGACGGAACAGGCCACGATCGGATCGTCATTTTCGAAGACACGGACAACGACGGGAAGCACGACAAGCGGACGGTTTTTTATGACCAAGGGTCCAATCTTTCCGGCATCGAATACGGCTTCGGCGGCGTCTGGCTGACAGCCGTGCCCAACCTGATTTTCATTCCTGACCGCAATCAAGACGATGTCCCGGACGGGCCGCCGGAGATCGTGCTCGACGGTTGGGATCTGACCGCCCGGCACAATGTCGTCAACAGCCCGGCGTGGGGTCCGGACGGCTGGCTGTATGGCTGCAACGGCATTCTTTCGAATTCCAAAATCGGCGCGCCGGGAACACCCGACGCGCAGCGCGTCGTCATGAACTGCGGCGTCTGGCGTTATCATCCGACGCGGAAAGTCGTGGAATCGTTTGCTCACGGCACGACGAATCCCTGGGGGCTCGATTGGGACGAATACGGGCAGATGCTCATCACAAATTGCGTCATCAAGCATGTGTTCCACTTCGTCCCGGGAGGGCATTACGACCGCATGTTCGGCCAGGACGTCAATCCGTACACGTACCATCTGATGCCGAGCATTGCCGACCATCTGCATTGGGCCGGCGGCCACTGGACAACATCGCGCGGCGGCGAAGGATTGCATAGCGATGCCGGCGGCGGACATGCCCATGCCGGCTGCATGGTTTATCTCGGCGACAATTTCCCGAAGGAATATCGCAACAACGTCTTCACGCTCAATATTCACGGCGCGCGGTTGAATCGCGACACGCTGGAGCAGCACGGCTCCAGTTACGTCGCCAAGCATGCGCCGGATTTTCTGTTTGCCAACGATCCCTGGTTCCGCGGTCTTGTCGTGAAATACGGGCCTGACGGAGGCGTTTATTTCAGCGATTGGACAGACACCGGCGAATGCCACAACTACGACGTCGCAGACACTACCAACGGACGGATATACAAGGTGGTGTATGGCCGGCCGGGACTTCAGGAGGCGTTCAATCTCACGCAAAACAGCGACTTAGAATTGGCTGCGTTGCAAGGGCACGAGAACGATTGGTGGGTGCGGCATGCGCGGCGATTGCTGCAGGAACGAGCAGTCCAGCGATCGGTCGGCGAGGATCCCGTGAAAGCGATGGTCAGCGGACTCCTCTTCAATGCCGACGGCGGTACTCCTCAGCGCCTGCGCAGTCTGTGGGGATTGCACGCCGTCGGCGCGCTGGACCTGAAGACGATCACCAACTTGCTGACCGCCTCCGGCGACGAGCACGTCGTCAGTTGGCTGGTCCAATTGGCGGTGGATGATCCAACGGTGGACAATGCCGAATCGGCAAAAGTGTATGAAACCCTGGCCGAACTGGCGAAAACTCATTTGTCTCCGCGCGTCTTGATGGCTCTCGCCTCGGCCTCCCAACGATTGGCGTCCACCAGTCATCATCTGGAGGGCATGGCGATCGTTCGAAATCTGGTTCAGCGGGATCTCGGTCACGATCCCTATCTGCCGCTGATGGTCTGGTACGCCATCGAAGCGCAAGTGATTAAGCATCCTAAAAAATCGGTTGCCCTGCTGCCGCAGATCCATTCGCCTCTGGTCCGGGAATCGCTGGCGCGGCGCATGGCCTCGCTCGACGGCGGTCTCGACAAAGTCCTGCAGCAAATCGCCCAGGCTGACGGCGGCGAATGGCAGGCCGATGCGCTCGCCGGCATCGTGCTGGCTCTCGGCGGCGCGGCGCGGTTAAATGCGCCGCCATCCTGGCCGGCTGCCGCGAAGAAATTGGCTGAATTGAACAATCCCGCGGCGCGGCGCAACAAGCAAGCCGTCGGGCTGATCTTCAACGATGCAGGAGTGCGCGCCGATCTCTTGAAATTGACATCAGACGCGCAAGCTGACGCGGCCGATCGCCAATTTGCCATTGAACTGCTGGTGACCGATCGTACTGAGACGCTTCCCCGGGTGCTGATCAGCCTGCTCGACGATCCGCAACTGCGGGCCGTATCGATTCGCGGCCTGGCGGCGTTCAATGAACCGCAGACTCCCGCAGCGTTATTGCAGCGTTATGCAAAATTGTCGCCTGAGGAAAAAGAGGACGTGGTCCAGACGCTTTCCGCTCGGCCGGAGTGGGCAGGTGCGCTGTTGGATGCCGTGAAATCCGGCGCGGTGCCGAAGTTCGACGTTTCCTCGCTCGTCGTCCGCCAACTTCTGGCTCTCAAGCATGACGGCATCAAGGAGCAAGTGGCTGGAATCTGGGGCGAGATCAAGCCGGCTTCCAAGCTGAAGAAAGAGCTGGCCGAGAAATATCGCCATCAATTAACAGCGGATTTCCTCGCCCAAGCCAATGTGTCTCACGGGCGTGCGCTGTTCACGAAAACCTGCGGCGGTTGCCACAAATTGTACGGTCAGGGGGGCGCGATCGGTCCTGAATTGACCGGCGCACAGCGGACGAATCTGGATTACCTGCTCGACAATATCCTCGATCCGAGCGCCATCGTCGCGCGCGAATACAAAGTCACCGTGTTGGAACTGGCGTCCGGCCGGGTGGTGCAGGGAGTTGTTCTCGAAGAGAACGATTTTGGCGTCACGGTCCAGACACCGAATGAAAAGGTGACTGTGCCGAAAGACGAAATTGAAACGCGGACGCCCTCGGACGTCTCCATGATGCCTGAGGGGTTGTTCGAGCGTTTGAGTCCGTCCGAACTGCGCGATCTTGTTGGATACTTGAAGACGACCTCTCCTCCGGAAGCGGCGAACTGACGTCGAATGAGTCTCGCGCCGCGCAAATAGGCGTTGACTGCGCTGGTCCGCTAGTCGCGCCGCCGATCATCCGGAAATCGGACGGGGTCTTTATTCAACAACGACTGAGACTCCTTAACCCGACGGCAGCCTCTCGCCAACCGGATCAGCGCCGGCGCGGCGAACGCTTGGAGCCGACATCCACCGGCTGCGGCTTAAGCTCCGGCAAGTCAAAATCAAATTCTCCGCCCCCTTCCGTGATCGTCACGGCACAGATCGTGGTCGGCTTTCCGAATCTCAAACTCCGGAGACACCATTTGCACGGCTCCGAGTTGTGTCGGATGTTGTGGATCGACTTCTTTCGATTGATCCGCACGGGCGACCCGTCCGGCATCTGACGATGAAGAAATACACCTTGTAATCGCCCGGCTGCAATCCCGGTTGACCCGGAAAAATTCCATCCGGTATCGACCTTGGAATCGGTGATCGCTTCTCGACTGTTCAGATTGGATCCCGGCGCGGGGATGAATCGCACCGTCCCTGCTGAAAATGGTTTGTCTCCTTCGACCGTGACTCTTCCGCTCACGCGGCAGAGCTTTGGTCCCGAGGATCCGCCGTCTCAAGGCCAAGATCAAGCAACCCGGCAAACTCCACCACAATATCCGCGATTGCGTCAACATTCGTCGCAGTTCTCCCGAAAAGGAAAGTCACTCGCCATGAAAAAGAGGGATCCGCTAGCCTCGGCAGCTGACGGATCCCTCATCTTGAGCGACAGACAAACAGTCGTTTACACCACGAGGTCCTCAGCGGCCGAGGGATTAGTACTCGTCGAGAGTCAGGCCGTCGTCGCGAACCGCCAGGTTGCGAACCAGCCAAAAGTCGATATTCTGTTCAAGAACTTCACCGTGCCGTCGCCAAACAACGCGTGGCAACCGCCGACGTGCAAGCTGAGGGGTTCATCGTTCGGACCGCAATTGGTGCTCCGGGTACAGGTGGACGGTCCTCCCGTGGGAGACTTGTTGTTGTTGATCAACGGTCCACGATTGCTCGGCGGTCCAGAAATTCCCGATCCGCTGTCCGGATCGGCCCATCGTCCGGGCTGCGCCGACGAGGGAGCCGCTGGGGATCGTCGCCGACGCCCCGTCGTGCCGCTGGTTTGAGTCGTATCGGTCCCCGGATAGACGTAACTGTTCGCGGCGGCCCCTCCCCCGAAGACCTGTCCCAGCGCATAACTGGTCGCCCACACCGTCGTGGTGCGGCCGGCGGCTTCGATGATCATGACGGTATTGCTTGTGCCGTCTGTACATTTCGAGATGGTGTTGTGAAATCCGAGAACTGAATCTC
This sequence comes from Planctomycetaceae bacterium, assembly GCA_046349715.1. Lineage (GTDB taxonomy): Bacteria > Planctomycetota > Planctomycetia > Planctomycetales > Planctomycetaceae > CAZDGB01. The sequence continues at coordinate 16,273 of JAXMBR010000025.1, forward strand.
GCTCCCAGTCCTGTTTGCAAATCGGGCCCGGGCAGGTGGAGGAGTTGCCGCGCAGGTTCGTGTCGGTGACATCGGTATAAGCGATCGGCATGTAGTCAGTCAGGCCGTAGCTGAAGGGATCGGCGGGAGTCTGGCCGTTGGAGGGACAGAGAAACGCCGCGATGGGCGTCGAGGCCAGCGTTTTGTTATTCGAGTCGGCCGAGTTCGTATAATGCAGGTTGAGATTCATCGCATTGTAGACATTGCCTTGATCAATGTACGGCAGGATCTGCGTGAAAGTCGACGTGGGAGTAAACGATCGAAAATTGGCAGACGTAAAGACGGTAAATTCGCCCGACGAAGGATATCTGCTGAATGACGATTCGTAATTGTAGATCGCCAGGCCGAGCTGCTTCAGGTTGTTTCTGCATTGCGTCCGCCGAGCTGCCTCTCGGGCTTGTTGTACGGCGGGCAACAGCAGGGCGATCAGAATCGCGATGATCGCGATCACGACCAACAATTCAATCAGGGTGAAGCCAGAGGGCTTCTGCTGCGCCCGTGAGCGCAACGACGAACAATTCTTGTACATCTCGAATATGCCTTCCAATCAAAACTAAAAAAACCAGGTCGCCACCATGGAGACCTCGCGGGAAACGACAATCGACTCTCAGGACGATTCATGAGCCGGGACTTCGACAAACATCAGCGCGACTGCTAGACCACTTTCGTCGCCAATTTTTAAGGTGCTCAATCCGATGCCCCAGCGCCGATTGCCTGTGCGGGCACGACAGTCAGTCAGGTCAAAGTCGCACACCGCACAGGGCAATCAACGCTGTCTGGAGTCACGCGTTTGGTCTTTCGCTACGCCATCATTTAATTACAAAAACGTTAGATATCTGGGGGAAAACCACCTGAATCTTACGTTTCCGTTAGGTGATGGGCGGATGCTAGCTTTGAAAAATGAGTAAATGATTAAGCGGGCGTTAAAAGTCCTTAGAAAGCTGACGATTCCGTAAGCACTCGTCTTGAGCAACCTTACGGTGACATTGATTTGCCCGGAGGGGTCCGTGGTGCGGATCGATCAGTCGCCACGCTTGTCGGTCGCTCAACGCTCAACCTTGCCTGTCCGCCGAGCGAGCGCTCGAAGATTGCAAACGGCCATAGCAGCGGTGAATGAGGTGGGGTCGGCAAGTCTGTTCGCGTCACCGGGGTCTGATCAGCGCGGTCTGACCTCAGTACTGGAGTTCAATCGCCTCTGCACAGCGGGCGATCGTGAGTTCGTGAATCAATGATTCATCGATACCGGAAACGGCTGACGCGGAGACGATCCTCAGGAACGAGTCGCTGCCCCGGCGTGCATAACATAGCGACTTGCCTCGTCGCCGTTACGCCTGTTTGAAAACCCGCGGGTGCGGTCAATCAGATTGCTCGCTACGGTTCATTCTCAATCACCCAGCGCATGGCGTGTTGCATGAGTTCATGGCCGTTTTTGATGTTGAGCTTGTGACGAATTTTCTCTCGATGAGAATCAATGGTATGCGGGCTGACATGCAATTGCTTGGCGATGTCCCCCGTTGTCACGCCTTGGCCGATGAGACGGTAGATTTCGAATTCACGGTCGGACAGGAGCGAGACCGGGTCTTCGCCTTCGTTGCCGCCGAGCGCCTGGTTGACCAGTCTCTGAAGGATCTGCTCGCTGACAAACCGGCGACCAGCTTGCACAGTTCGGATCGCTTCCAGCAATTTCGCTTCGCATTCCTGTTTGTTGACGTAGCCGAGTGCACCGCTGCGCAGCACCCGTTCGGCGTAGTGATTTTCCTCGAAGGCGGAGACGACCAGCGTGCGGACTTTGGGAAATCGCTCTTTGACGGTCTTGATCAACTCCAGCCCCAATCCGTCTTTCAGCGACAGATCGGCCACGAGCACATCGGGCGGGTCGCTGGCGATCTGCTGCAGCGCTTCTCGCATGCTGCCAGCCGAACCGCAAACTTGCAGGTCGCGTTGAGAACCAATCAGCAAGGCCATCCCATCCCGAATGAGCGGATGATCGTCGACGATGTAAATCCGCGTCACTTTGGTTTTCATGCAGCCCTCCAAGCTGCCGTACGTCGGCACGGAAAGGATTGTCGAGGATTTCAGGGATGTGCTGTTGATTCGAGCATCATAACAGACGCCTTGCGACCGGCGTAGTGAAATCCGCCACGCTCGCCATGCGGTTTCGCCATCGCGGAACGGCGAATCAGCCGATTGGCAGAAATCACCTCGCAAAGCACAATGCACACGTTGATTCCGTGCTGTCTCGTTGCGAAAGAACGTGCGAAGTCCGACCGGCATAAAAAATGAGAGCGACGGATGATGGGGCCCCTTCCACTTCAACCAGGTTCAATGACGGCAAGCGGGCCACGAATCTCAAGCCAGAATAACAACCTGACGCAAGCGAACGAGATCCCTGATTCGCCAGTTCGGATGGCAACAACGACCGCCCAGGTCGTTACCTTCGCCACGAGGAGGCGGTGGATCGAGAATGCATTACGCGCGCTGCGCGAAGGTTCATATGCCGAGTTGCGAAACGTTCGCTGTCGAGTCGAAAAGGATCGATTGGTGTTGCAGGGGACCGTCAGCAGTTTCTATCTGAAGCAACTGGCGCAAGCGGCAGTCTGTCGATCAGGTGATGACGATTATCTCGTCGACAATCGACTCGAGATTCGTGGTCGACGGGCGGATGCAGTCGCGCAGTAAACTGATCCGATGGCTCATTACGCGACGTAGACGCCAGAACATGTGACGGATTTGTTGCTCAGGGAGGATGGAAATCTTGGTCATGACTCGGAAGAACAGCGAACGGCTCACGATCGGAAGAGATATCGAAGTCATCACTGAGTCCGTTCAGGGGCGGCGGGCGATTCTGGCCGTAACGCCAGAGGCAGTCAAACGAATTCAGTGACAGGAACGCGGGGAACGTGACGTATTTGCCAGTCGAACGGCCGGCCTGATGCGTCGACGGCCTCCGCGATTCAAGACTGACAACGGAGGCGTGATGTGGCACATTCGGACGATTCTTGTCCCGACGGACTTTTCTGACGGAGCGACGCAGGCACTTCAGGTCGCCCGGTCCTTGGCGCGGGATCATCAGGCGAAACTCGTGTTGATGTCGGCGCCCTTGCCGCCTCCGACCGCGCCTGAAGTTTATGTGCCGATTACTGACTTCGCTGGACTGACTGAAGGATGTCGGGGCCAGTTGACTCAACTGGCTCAGTCAACTCCCGACATCCCGGTCGAAACGGCTGTTTCGCTTGGTTTGCCTGGACCGTCGATCGTGGACAGCGCCAGCCGGCATCACGCGGATTTGATCGTCATGGGATCTCATGGACGCTGCGGTTTGAGCCGACTGCTCCTCGGCAGCGTGGCGGAATACGTCCTTCGAAATGCGTCCTGTCCCGTGCTGACGATCAAGCCGTCGACCGTCGATCACTTGTGCCATCAGCAAGAATGTTCTTTGTCGGCGAGCGGTTCGTAAGTCAAAACCAACGCATGGGCATGGCGCACAGCAGCCACTGTCAGGCGTGGTTACCCTTGGGGAGGAAATCGAGAATGTCTATCACCTGGATTTTGATTGCTGATCGGACCAAGGCGAAGTTGTTGCACGTTTTACCCCATGGCCAAGGGCCATTTCCGGAATTGGCGAGCCTCATCCATGAAGCCGGTCGACTCCAGGCTCGCGAACGTGACAGCTCTGAACCAGGTCGGGTCATCCACCCGGCCGGCTATGCATCGGCCGTGGAACCGCATGAAGATCGTGACCATGTCGAATCCAAGCGATTTGCAGCGGAGATTGTCCATCATCTTGACCACTGTCGGCAGGAAAGCCGATTTGATCAACTGATCGTGGTCGCCCCACCGAAATTTCTTGGCGTGTTGCGCGATGCCTGGACGCCTCTGTTGCGAAGAATGGTTCAGCTGGAAGTCCACCAGGACCTGATGACGATCTCTGCGACGGACCTCCAACGGCGGCTCGAAGAACTGGTGGCCGGGTCACTCGCATGAAGACCTTGCTCGCCGCCCTCGTTGACGGCATCGTCGTCATCTCGCACGTGTACAAAGCCCGTTCAGGAATCCGCCCGATCATTTCCGCGGCCACCCGCATTCTTACGCATGTGACGACTTGATCGTGGATGCGTCATAGATGCTTTGAATGGATTCGTCGAGCATGGCGTTGAATTCGGCGTCGGACTGCTGCGCCGTGAGCCCTTCCAACAAGGCCCGCGAAAAGCTGGCGATGACGCCCTGATTTTGCCGCAGCCGATGATTGGCTTCGTTTCGCGTATAACCCCCCGACAGCGCCAGGACTCTGATGATCCGGGGATGCTGCACGAAATCGATGTAGAAATCGGACTTTTCCGGCAGGGTCAGTTTCAGCATGACCTGCCTGTCGGCGGGCAGCGCCTGGAGCTGTTCCAGAATCGCGGCTTTCAGCAACGCCTCGGCCGCGGCTTTCTCCGGGCAGTGAACGTCAATTTCAGGCTCGATGATGGGGATCAAGCCGGAATTCAGAATCTGCTTAGCGATCTCAAACTGCTGGCTGACGACCTGCTCGATTCCGCCCGGCGCAGCGTGCTTGATGACGGAGCGCATCTTCGTGCCAAAAATGTGCTTGGACTTCGCTTTGACAAGCAGCGCTGGCAGATCGGTCATGGGCTTCATTAACTGCACGCCCTCGGCTTCGTTGGCCAGGCCTTTGTCACACTTCAGGAACGGAACAATCCGCCTGAGGTCCCAGAGATAGTCGGCGGTGGGGCGACCTTCGACGTCCCGATCCATCGTATTCTCAAACAGGATGGCGCCGAGGATTCGCTCGCCCGTAAAGGTCGAACTCGTGATGATGCGCGTGCGCATCTGGTGCACCAAGTGAAACATTTCGTCGTCATTGGACCAGCGGTCTTCCGTGATTCCATATTGACGCAATGCTCCTGGCGTGCTGCCGCCACTTTGATCCAGTGCGGCCACAAAACCCGGTTGAGTCCGCATTTTCTCGAGTTGCTCATGAAAGACCCCCATCACGATCTCCTCGGCAAGCCTTGGTGATTTCGTAACCGACGCGTCGGCTCTCTCGGGCACGACGGACTACCACCCATGAATTGTGCAGAACCCGCAAGATCTAAGCCAGGGTTGATTTACACGACTTTGACCATGAAAATGAGGGGCATCCCTTTTTTTACTCGGACCATTTGACGGCTTTCCCCCGCAGCAGTGCAATTTGCCGAATTCCTCGCCTCCGGTAAAGCGGGCGAGTCTGTTCCTTTTTCTGAGGTTCAAAAAGACGCCTCGAAATGTTCGCAGACAAATCTTTGCCGCGGAACGAATTCGAAGAGATTCTCCAGCTGTTCACCGATTGTGTCATGGACTATGCCGTGTTCACCGTCGATGGAACCGGCGCTGTTACGACGTGGAACCGCGGAGCGGAGCGGTTGTTCGGCTACTCGGCTGAAGAGATTAAAGGTCGCTCCTGCGAACTTTTTTATCCCGCGGAAAGCCGTTTGCGTGGGGATCTCGCGTACGAGTTGGAAGTTGCCAGGAAGCGCGGCAGCTACGAAAGTGAATGCCAGCGGGTCCGCAAGGACGGCAACCTGTTCGGAGCCTATCTGGTGATTACACCTTTAAGGCAGGAAGCCGGATCATCACCAGGTTTTGCGGTGATTACGCGGGATGTGACGGAGCAACGTCGTACAGCGCAGGAGATTCTGGACCAAAGACGCCGATTGCGATCCATTCTGGAAACGGCCGTCGATGCGGTGGTCATTATCGATGAACAAGGGATTGTGGACAGCATCAACCCGGCAGGCGTGCGATTGTTCGGCTACCAGGCGGATGAGGTCATCGGGCAAAACGTGAATATGCTGATGCCGGAGCCCTACGCGGCGGAACATACGAGTTACATCCAACGGTACCTGCGGACCGGAGATGCAAAAATCATTGGCATTGGCCGAGAAGTGCAGGCGCGTCGTAAAGACGGCTCGCTCTTCCCGGCGGACTTGGCGGTGAGCACTTTCTACGACGGCAGGCCGTTATTCACGGGTATTTTGCGGGACATTTCCGAGCGAAAAGCGATGGAGGCGGAAGTCTTGCAAATCGCCGAATCGGAACAACGTCGGATTGGTCAAGAACTGCACGATGATGCGCAGCAGCAATTGTCCGCATTGACGATGATCGCACGGCATGCCGCTGACTCTTTAGCAGGACTGTTGCCCCGAATTCCCGAACTGATGGAGGTCCATGCCAAAGTCGAACGGGTGACGAAGGGGCTGCGCGATGCCAATCAATCACTGCGGGAGGTGGCCCGGGGGTTGGTGCCGCTGCAGGTTGAGGCGCACGGGCTGCGTGACGCTCTGGTCAAGTTGGCGGAACAGATCCAGGAACTGCATGAAGCCGATTGCCGCTGTGAAGTCGATGAGGGCGCCTGAAATCGGAGGGCGGAACTGGCGGCATCATTTATACCGGATCGCTCAAGAGGCCATCAATACCTGCTCAAGCACGGTTCGCCTTCCCATTTGCGGATCTTCGCCTGCGTTCCGAGCCACATGCAACCGTCCTGGAAATCGTCGACGACGGAATTGGGTTTGGCGGAGACCGACGAGACTGGCGCGGCCGAGGCTTACGGTGATCATTCCACGCGAATGTCTGATCGGCGGCGTATTGATCAAAGTGCAACGTTGATCGAGGGGAACTGTGGTGAGTTGTCGCTTGCCTCGAACGTGAGTGCTCACGAGCATTCTGCTCGATGACCGGCGTCATCCGCCCCCAATTTTTCGCCGGCGTGATCGCTGGAAGACGGCAATCCGCATTCTCTACCGCGCCTGATGAATCCCTGCAAATCAGCCGCTGGATGGCATCGCCGTCGATCGCAGTTCAGCGTCCGTATGCCCTGAAAACGACCAGATCAGGGCCAGCGCGAGCGGGGCTATAGGTTGAGCTGACGCCCTCACTTCAATGCTACGAGCAAGTCCGTGGGGCCGCGTCGCGGATTTTCTCGACGCCGCCCTTGCGGGAACGATGGATGGTTCGAGCAAAGGCTTCCAGATGCTGCATCGTGTCGCAGAAGGTGGAATAGGACATCTTCTCGCGCAGATCCTGCGTCAATGCTCTGCCGCCGACGACCAACGCCACGTCGCTCGCCGCACAGGCTTGAGAGATCTTGGCAAATCCGTCCAGAAACTCCGCGGGATCCTGGATGAACGACGCGCTCAACCAGAAAAGCTTCGGCCGCAGTTCATTCACGGCTTGAACCAGCGACGAAACAGGAATGCCCGATCCCAGGGAACTGGCCTGCCAGCCGTTCTCGCGCACAACCAATTCCGCCATCAGCGTCGGGATTGAATAAAGATCGTTTTCGACGGTGCCGCCGATGGCGACCATTCTCCGATCAGGCGGCAATTGCAACCGCCGCAGGTCGAAGAGGATGCGACGCGTGATTTCGCACGCCCACCGCTCTTGATAAACGTCCGCCTCCTGGCATTCCCAGCGTTGGCCAATCTCATGCAATGCCGCGGCGATGACCTCGTCCAGGATCACGGTCAGCCGATGGCGAGCCAGGTACAGATCCGACACGATTTGCCGCGCCAGCAGTTCCTCCCCCGAAAGCAAAGCGTCGGTAAGGAGAGGGATGGCCCGATGAAGTGCGAGGCGGGAATGCGGGCTGACCGCAGGCAACCCCAGGATTTCCGGGCTTTGCAGGGTGTGTGCATGTTCCCGGGCAAAGCGCACCACTTCCGAGACCGGCAATTGACGATGGCCACCCGCAGTCCGCGAAACTTCCAACAATCCCTGATCGCACCAGCGTTTGAGCGATGATTCGCTGACGCCGAGAGCTCGCGCCGCTTGTTTGGGGGACACACACGTCGAGCTGCCTGCCATGACCACTTCTCACTACGAATGATTTGGACGTTTTATCACAGTCTTCGGGAGCTTGTCCAGCAAACACCTCGGGAGGCGTGAATTCCGGACATCCCATTTTTTCATAAGTCCTCAGAGTTCAACCCCTCAGACTCTTGCCACACTAAAACCTCGTGAGTAGCATCGGGATTGAACGTTTTGGACGTTTTTATCTCCTCTGGAAACACACCGTGAAGCTGGCCATCATTGGCTCGGGAATCGCGGGCTTAACAGCGGCACATCATCTGCAGCGATGCTATGACGTCACGCTGTTCGAGGCGAACAATTATCCGGGCGGTCATACCCACACGGTCGACGTCGCTTTGGAAGGCAGACAGTATGCGATCGACACCGGATTTATCGTCTTCAACAACCGGACCTATCCCCATTTCATCCGACTGCTCACCGAACTAGGCGTGACATCCCGTTCGACCAAGATGAGCTTCAGCGTCACCGATGAGCGAAGCGGGCTGGAATACAACGGCGGCTCACTGAACGGGCTGTTCGCTCAGCGCAGAAATCTCTGGCGGCCTCGATTTTACCGGATCCTGGCTGACATCCTGCGATTCAACCGGCAGGCACGCGCGAGCTCCGGCAATTTCATGGACAATCTATCGATTGGCGAATTTCTGAGTCAGTTCCGATATACGCGGGAGTTTGCCGAACTCTATCTGTTGCCGATGGGAGCGGCGATCTGGTCGTGTCCGCCGGGAGTCTTCGCCGATTACCCAGTGCAATTCGTGATCGAGTTCTTTCGGAATCACGGACTGCTCGATCTGTGGAACCGGCCGACCTGGCAAGTGATCGACGGCGGATCACGGACCTATGTTGAACGATTGCTGGCCAGGTTCCAGGGCCAACTGCGATTAAACTCGCCAATCGAGCGCGTCCGCCGATCGCCCGATCAAATTCAAATCCATGTACGAGGCAAACCGCCGGAAAGCTTCGATCATGTCGTCTTCGCCTGCCACAGTGATCAGGCGCTGCGAATTCTTGGGTCCGACGCAACCCTAACCGAACGGAAGGTGTTGTCGGCTTTTCCATTGAAAAATGTGGCGGTCTTACACATGCCGACACCACCGTTTGCCGTTCCAGCAGCCTGGGCGAGTTGGAACTATCGGATCAGGCGTGAAGCCGACGCCGGCTCCCCGTCGACGTGACCTACAACATGAATATCCTGCAGGGGATCTCTTCGTCCCACACATTCTGCGTTACCCTCAATCCACAACAGAGCGTCGACCCGCGGCGAATCCTCGGCGAGTACGTTTACCACCATCCCGTTTTCACCCGCGAGCAGGAGCCGCTGCGCGCTTGGCGCCATCAGGAAACTGCTTCGCGAACCGACTTCCTTCACCTGCGGTGCGTATTGGCGGAATGGATTTCATGAAGACGGCGTCGTGGTGCACTGGCCGTCGTCGATGCAATCCGGCGGTCGGTACAGGCAGATTCTCCAGCGGACGCCTGACCCGGGGGTCATGGCAGGGTACCCTGCCATGACGCGGCACAGTTAATATCTATGAAGGGACGGTGCGACATCACCGGATGACGCCGACAGCATCAGTTCGCGTATCCGCTCTATCTGATGTATGTCGATCTGGACAGTGCCAGCCTTGTTCTCGGATCGCTGGTTCTGGTCACCATCGACCAAATTGGGCGTGGTTTCGCCGAGCCGACGCAGGTGATCCGTCAGAACCGTTGGCGGCGTCGGTTTGCAAATTTGTCGCTGAGCGAAGCGGGGAACCAGTCCTTCAGGCCCATTCGACTGTTGACGCATTTTCGTCGCTGGCGGGTTCTGATGAATCCGATCGGCTGTTTTACTGCTTCGATCGGGAAAATCACCTGGAATTCGTGGTGGCGGAAGTTAACAACACGCCTTGGAACGAGCGGCATTGCTACGTCTTAGATCTGCGAAATGGCCGATTCGGAGACGACGGCCAGTTGGTGACACCGAAAATTTCACGTCTCGCCATTTCTGGGCATGGATTACGAATATCACTGGCAACTGACGGAGCCCAGTGACACAGCCTCTGCCTGCGGATTGAGAACCATCAGTCGACACACCGATCGCGCCCTTTCGATTTCTGCGCCACTTTGAAGTTGAGACGCGTTGAAATCACCAGTTGGTCACTCGCCCGCGTGCTCTGCCGCTATCCGCTGATTACGCTGCAAGTCTATCTGGCGATCTACTGGCAGGCGGCAACGTCTGTGGCTCAAAAGCCGTTCCCTACGTTCCGCATCCCAAATCGCTTGATTCGTGGAGCGCGGCCCTGTCCGCCGATTCTCCGGAACACAGTCCGAGTCCGTGATCGAGAAAAGCTCAATGATGACGCGAAACACTTCCCAGACTCCACCACGACGCCTTTGGATCGGGGACCGTCTTGCACGTCACACGCTGCAAAGCCGCCTTTCGCGTTTGACTCGTGGTGAACTGATCATCCGAGACCAGGTCAGGATCCAGCCGGTTACAGCGTCAGACGATCTCAGTGATTCTGCGAGTTCATGACCGGTTCTATCGCCATGCCATTTCGGCGGAACGCTCTCCATCGCGGAATCTTATCCGTGGCGACTGGGACTGTGATGAGCTGACGATTTGTTTCGAATCTTGATACGAAACGCGGACACGCTTCGTGGGCTGGACGGCGCACTCGCGGGAATCGTCCGATCCGTTCATCGAATCTATCATGCCCGGCATGCCAATACCCGCCGGGGCAGCCGTCAGAATATCGAAGCCCATTACGATCTTGGGAATGACTTTTTCGAACTCTGGCTCGATGACACGATGGCATATTCTTGCGGCATTTTTCCGCGCGCCGAGTCTTCCCTGGAGGACGCCTCGCGCGAAAAATTTGATCGTATCTGCCGGCGGTTGGCGCTTCATCAAAGGGATCATGTCCTGGAAATTGGCAGCGGCTGGGGCGGCTTTGCGCTGCATGCTGCCGGAAATTACGGCTGCGAAGTGACGACCACGACCATCTCGTCGGAACAATATCGTCTGGCCCTCGAGCGCATTGGCGACGCCGGCCTGGCGGACCGGGTCCATGTTCTCCAGCGCGATTATCGCGACTTGTCGGGGAAGTTCGACAAACTGGTCTCCATCGAGATGATTGAAGCCGTCGGGCATCGTTACCTGGACACGTTTTTCGGCCAATGCGGTCAGTTGCTGCGCCCGGACGGATCGATGCTCGTCCAGGCCATTGTCATCCCCGAACGCCGCTACGACGAGTATTTGAAGTCCGTCGATTTCATCCAGCGTTATGTCTTTCCGGGCGGTTGCCTGCCTGCTTTGGGAGCGATGCTGGCGTCAGCCGGTCGGACCACCGATTTGCGGCTCGTCCATGTCGAAGATTTTGCGCCGCATTATGCAGAGACCTTGCGACGGTGGCGAAAAGCATTTTGGAATCGGATCGACGACGTGCGGAAATTGGGTTATTCGGAACGGTTCATTCGGTTGTGGCACTACTATCTTTGTTACTGCGAAGCGGTCTTCGAGGAACGACATGTCGGCGTGCTGCAAATCCAATGGGACAAGCCCCGTTGCCGTCGCGACGATCGAGTGGTCGTACAGACCGACGCTGATCTCTGTCCTCGGTTGCAGCCCGCTTCGGCCAGCGCCGCTCGCGAACTCAGGGAGGCGCCGGCATGTTCGCGCCGTTAAACCTGGGAATTGAATTGGTCGAGCGAGGACTCGTTCCCGACGCGATCACCCGCGGTTTCATCCGCAGGATGTGTGCTGATCGACTCCGCGATCCGACGCAAACGACCGGGTTCGACAGGGATGTCGCCCGGCACCAATTTCTGCTGTCGCTACGTTCGGGGCCGATTGCACCAGTTCCCGAAAAGGCCAATGAGCAACATTATGAACTGCCTGCTGAATTCTTCGCGCTCATGCTGGGGCCGCATCGCAAATACAGCTGCTGTTGCTTTGAGGGCGACCGAGCGACTCTGGAACAGGCTGAAGCGTCAGCGCTCAAACTGACCTGCGAACGGGCTGAGCTCGACAACGGCCAGGACATTCTCGAATTGGGGTGCGGTTGGGGTGCGCTGTCACTGTGGATGGCCGAGCACTTTCCCGCCAGTCGGATCACCGCGGTTTCGAATTCTGCGCCGCAGGGAGCGTTCATCCTCAGCCAGGCGCGGGCCCGGAACTTCGTCAATCTCAGCGTGATCACGGCAGACATGAACGAATTCACTCCGCCGCACAACCGGTACGATCGCGTGGTGTCCGTGGAAATGTTTGAGCATATGCGAAACTACGAGGAACTGTTGCGGCGCATCTCGAGCTGGCTAAACCCGCAGGGCAAACTGTTCGTTCATCATTTCTGCCATCGCGAGTTCAATTATCCGTACGAGACGGACGGTGCCGGAAACTGGATGGGGCGATACTTTTTCACAGGCGGCATGATGCCATGCGCCGATCTGCTGAACTGTTTCGATCACCATTTGACGGTCAAGCGGCAATGGTCGTGGAACGGACGCCACTACCAGCGCACCGCCGACGCTTGGTTGGCCAATCTCGATGGGCGACGTGACGAGGCGCTGCGCATCTTGAGCACGGCGTATGGTCCTCGGCAGGCTGTCCGCTGGTATCACCGCTGGCGGATGTTTCTTCTGGCCGTCTCCGAACTCTTTGGTTACGCAGTCGGAAACGAATGGTTCGTGGTGCACCGCCTCCTTGAACCTGTTGCCGTAACTCAATCCCTGGGGATTCGATCTTGTCCACTTTCGGGCTGACGTTGGTCGTCAATTTAGCAGCGCTCGCGGCGCTGCTGAGTTTAGTCTGGGGCATCAGCGTGCTCGTCCGCGACGCCAGCATTGTCGATCCTTGCTGGGGTCTCGGTTTCGTACTGGTGGCCTGGCTGTCGCGAGCATGGAACGGCGCCGGCGATGGGCGATCACTGATGTTGGCCATATTGACCACGATCTGGGGCGTGCGGCTTTCTCTCTTCCTGCTCCGACGTAACATCGGCCACGGCGAAGATCGTCGGTATGCTGCGATGCGCCAACATCACGGGCTTCGATTTTGGTGGGTCAGCCTGTTCACCGTGTACTTGTTGCAGGCCGTGATTCTGTGGTTTGTTGCCTGGCCGATTCAGGCTTCGGCATCAGTTGGCACTCAACAGCCGCTGGGTTGGCTCGACGGACTGGGAGTGGCGTTTTGGACGGTAGGATTTCTGTTTGAGGCCCTCGGTGATTGGCAACTCGCCCGCTTTAAAGCCAACCCGGCCAACTCCGGCCGCGTGATGGATCGCGGATTGTGGCGGTATACGCGACACCCCAATTATTTTGGCGACTGTTGCGTTTGGTGGGGCGTCTATCTGATCGCGGCAGCGAACGGAGTTTGGTGGACGGTCGCCAGTCCGCTCGTCATGACGATCCTGCTGCTGAAGGTCTCCGGAGTTTCACTCCTGGAAAGTACGATTGTCGACCGCCGTCCCGAATATGCGACTTATCAGCGGACGACGAGTGCATTTTTGCCTTGGCCGCCGTCGATCAACAGAAGTCAATCTACGATCACCTGTGAAAGCACTGACGGAACAAAGATCAGCAGCCGAAAATCGCGGGATGATTAACGTCATCCGACGGTAAACGCATACGGAAGTTGATTTCCGGATTAGAGACTTCCACGCTCCACACGATTCACGGAAAAGACGGAACCTTGCGAGCGATCTCCGATGACGCTCAAAGGACTTTTTTGTCGACCAGGTCATGCATCACGGTGTCGATGTCGCGGTGAATCCGAGACTATCGGATGGCGGTTTTCACCATCTTCAAATAGCGGACGAACGGATGCTTTTGCACTGCCAACGATGGCAGAATTCAAACCTTGACCAGGACTTCACAGCTCCCGACCATGATGGAAGCAAGTCGTGCCACGACACGGTTTGACGTCATTCTTCTCCCCGAAATCGATTGCAGTCATCGGGGCCAGCGATCGACCGGGCTCCGTTGGGAGGGATGTCCTCAAAAATCTCCGCTCCGCCTCGTTTGCCGGCCCTGTCTACGCGATCAATCCTCGACACGCGGTGATCCAAGGCCGCGAATCCTATCCTTCGCTTGAAGATCTTCCTGCCCCTCCTGAACTGGTGGTGTTGTGCACGGCCGCAGAGACGATTCCCGATCTTGTGACGAAATGCGGGCTCTGCGGCGTCGAGGGTGTGATCGTCATCTCCGCGGGATTTCGTGAAATGGGAACGGCCGGACGTGCGCTGGAGAATTTGCTGAAAGGACGACTGCGCGAATTCCCGAAGATGAGGTTGATCGGCCCGAATTGCTTAGGGATCATCCGACCGGCCAGCGGTTTGAACGCCAGCTTTTCTCCGGTAATGCCGCGCCCCGGACGCATGACGCTGTTGACGCAGTCCGGTGCGCTGGCGACGGCGATTATGGATTGGTCCCTGGAACGGGATCTCGGTTTCTCCGCCTGCGTCTCTGTCGGAAATATGGTCGATGTCGGCATGGGAGACCTGATTGATTACTTCGCTGACGACGAACAGACCGATGCGCTATTGCTGTACCTGGAAGGAATGGTCGACGCTCCGCGATTCATTTCCGCGGCTCAGGCGTGTTCCGGCAAGAAACCAGTGGTGGCGTTCAAGGCCGGGCGATTTGAAGAATCAGCGCGGGCAGCCGCATCGCACACAGGAGCCATCGCTAGCCAGGACGCGGTGTTTGACGCGGCCTTTCGCCGGGCAGGAATTGAACGTGTCCACTCGATCGAAGAACTGTTTGATTGCGCCCGACTGCTGGCAGGACAGCGGCACGCGTTGGGAAACCGCCTGGCGATTGTGACCAATGCGGGAGGCCCGGGAATCATGGCCAGCGATGCCTGGCTCGCCAGCGGCGGACGCCTGGCAGATCTTTCTGACACGACCGTCTTGAGACTGAATCAGGCTCTGCCGTCCTGCTGGTCACACGGCAACCCCATCGACGTACTGGGCGATGCCCCCATGGATCGTTTTCGATCAGCCATTCAAATATCGCTCGAAGATCCGCAGGTTGATACGGTGCTCACCATCCTGACACCGCAAACGATGACGGAACCAGATCTCGTTGCGGAAGCGGTGATTGCCGCTCAGCAACAATCTTCGAAAACGATTGTGGCCTGCTGGATGGGCGGACCCGCTGTGCAACGAGGGCGGCAATCACTGCGGGCTGGTGGCGTTCCCGTATATGATTTTCCGGAGGCCGCCGTCCAGGCCTTGCACCACCTGGTGTCGGCCGGTGAACGGCGTCTCGCGGCGAAAACAGTCGTGCCGCCAACGCCATCCCCCGCTCAAGCAGTCCTCTCCCAGGATCGGTGCGCCTTCTGGCGCACAAAATTAAAGGACGCGCCCGGTTTGGTCAATGAAGTACTGTCCAAGCAGTTGCTCGCGGAATGCGGCATCAGGATTGTTCCGACTCACGTCGCACAGACCGACGATGAAGCGGTCGAATTGGCCGAGGGAATCCGCTATCCGGTGGTGCTCAAGGTCCTGTCTCCAGACATCTCACACAAAACTGACGTCGGCGGCGTATTGCTGAACCTCGCGGACTCGGATCAGGTACGAGACGCCTATCGTAAAATCCAGCAGTCGATCTCTGAGCGCGCCCCGCTGGCGCGCTGGGCAGGAATCGCCGTGCAGCCCATGATTTCGTCGAGTCGCGGAGTGGAACTGTTACTGGGAATGAAACGCGATCTGCAATTCGGCTCGATCGTCCTGCTGGGCGCGGGGGGGATCACCGCGGAACTGCAGAAGGACACCGTACTCGAATTGGCGCCGCTCGACGGGCAGTCCTGGAATCACATGTTGCATACCCTGCGACTGTATCCGTTGCTGGAGGGCTACCGTGGCCGGCCGGGGGTCAATTTGGCTGCGCTCCACGAGACGGTGCTGCGGTTCGCACAGATGTTCGACGAGTTACCGGAACTGGAAACCGCGGAAATCAACCCGCTGCTCGCCACTGCCGAGGGGGTCATCGCTTTGGACGCCCGCATGATTTCCGCGCCCTGAAATCGGACCGCTGATGACACCTGCCCTTTCCAGGCAAGAACTTTGATGATTGCATCCCAGCGGAACTGTCATCGCATCGGCGCCCGAGCCACCACGGTTGCTGGTGTAACAATCACCGCGAGCGGCAGGTCGAAGCAGTCTGCTACTTGAGTGCATGAAGTCCGTTCGGAAAGATGGTGCTGCAAAGAAATTGCCTAACTGCTCGCTGGGATCAGCAGATCCGGGGTAACGGGGCGCCCATTGGCTCGTCCAGAGGAACTTCGCGTCCGGAAATCCGCACCAGCGAGACGGAAGTCCGACGCGAGGGAATGAACCGCCCAATAACGGCGGCGTCGCGTGTGACGTCGAATTCACGCAACCTCTGAACTGTCCGCTCGGCTTGGGACGCCGGCGTCGCTAAGAGAAAGGTTCCCTCATTGGCGAGGTGAACTGGGTCAAGTCCCAGTAGTTCACAGACGGCCCGGACCGGCGCACTGACGGGAATCTGGTCTTCGATCAGCGTAGCGCTGATGTCTATCTCGCCTGTCCATTCATGGAGCACCGCTGCGATGCCTCCCCGGGTGGCATCGCGCATCGCACGCGGAATCAATCCGCGATTCAGGATCGCCTGAATTGGTTCTGTGAGAGGGGCGCAATCGCTCTGTGGCGGCGGATCAAAGTTGAAATGTTCCCGTGCGCAGAGAACAGCTGCGCCAGGCGCCCCAAGGGGGCCGCTGACGCTAATCACGTCATCGGGTTGAAGTCCTTGCACACCCGGAAGCGCGGCTGAGCTCAATTCCCCAATGCCGGAGGTGGTGAGAAACATACCGTCCACGGCTCCGCGCGGAACGACTTTCGTGTCCCCGGTGACAATTTGGACTTGCGATTTCACCACGCCGGAACGAACGCTTTCCAAGACTCGCTGGAGAATATTTCCCGACAGCCCTTCTTCCGAGAATCATGCTGAGGCTGAGCCAGCGGATCGCTCCGGCAACAGCGAGATCGTTGACGTCCCTGAATACCGCCAGTCGACCAATGTCTCCGCCGGGAAAAAACAGGGGCGAAACGGTGTACCCGTCCGAGGTAAACGCCAATGAGCTTCCAGGAATTCCGATACGATGCCATTCCAGCACGGCGGAATCGCTCAGATCTCCCCTGGCCGAGGCGCCCAGCGCTGGCAGGATCCGGTCACGAATCAGTTTTCTCGACAGACGTCCCCCTTCACCGTGCGTCAACGAGATGACATCGGGATCGCCGTCTGACGGGGCGGGGCAACTCCATGATCCGGCGAGGTCGCTATTCACTTCTCTCCCCATCTCGGAGACCGTAAAGAAAATATGCGGCACAGGCGCCCTCCGAAGAGACCATCGGCGCGCCCAGGGGACGGTCCGGCGTGCAGGCGCCGCCGAACAAAGCGCATTGCGGCGGTTTTAATCGGCCCGACAACACCTCGGCACTGCGGCAACCGCAATCCGGGCTGTTTACCGGTGACGAGGTCGAGAATCGTTGGCGTGCATCGAATTGCTGAAACTGGCGACGCATCGTCAGCCCCCCTTGGGGGATGGTCCCGAACCCGCGCCAAGGGAGGTCGTCCCTTTGAAACACGGTATCAATCAAACGCTGCGCCTCCCGATTGCCGTCTGGTCGGGCCGATCGATCGTAGGCGTTCCGCAGTGCCGGGTGCTGCTGTTCCAGCAGTTTCACGCAGGCAGTCAATCCGGCGAGCAAGTCGACCGGTTCAAAACCTGTGACAACAATCGGCACACGATATTTCTCGACCAGTTCCTGATAATGCCCATATCCGGTCACGGTGCAGACGTGTCCTGCGGCCAGAAATCCCTCGACACGGCAATCCGGATCGTCGAGGATCGCCCGCATGCCCGGTTCGACGCGCACGTGATGAGACAGCAGGCTGAAGTTTGTCAGCCCGAGCTGTCGCGCCTGCAAAATCGCCAGCGCGGTCGCAGGAGCGGTGGTCTCAAAACCGACTCCCAGGAATACGACTTGGCGGGTCGGCTCACGGAGGGCCCATTCCACGGCGTCAAGCGGTGAATAAACCATGCGCACGTTTCCGCCTTGCGCCCGGGCTTGCTGCAAGCTCCCGCACGATCCAGGGACTCGGAGCATATCTCCGAATGTTGCGAGTGCGACTTGTTGATTCACGACGAGCGAGATGGCCTCGTCGATGACTTCCATCGGCGTCACGCACACAGGACATCCCGGACCGTGAACCAATTCCAGCACATCGTCGACGGCGGCTTCCAATCCGTAACGCAGGAATGCATGCGTCTGACCACCGCAGACGTCCATGATCACCCAACGCCGCGTCACGATCTGCCGCAACTTCGACAGCTGTTGCTGAAGGACGCCGGACTGTCGGAATTCGCTGACGAGATTCATGGCGCGGCACGGTCGTCCGGGGAAACGAAGGCAGATTCCAGGTCTTTCAGCGACTGAACGGCAGCTTCTCGGTCGATGACGGTCAAGGCTACACCGGCATGCACCAGGACATAGTCTCCGACTCGAGCCTCAGGCACGCAGGCCATGGAGATACGTTTCTTCACGCCGCCAAAATCAATGTCCGCGACCGCCATGATCGGATCGCGATTGATCCAGGCTGCCAGTCGACCGGGGACTCCGAGACACATCTGCGCTCTCCTGACTGTCGTTCGACATCATCATCACTGCCAGTTGCCCCGCGGCTAGCCCGCCGTCGTTAGGAGGCAACACGCCCGGCAATCCCAGCGGCGGCGCACCAGACGGCCAGTTTTCCGCGACCAACTCGACCAGTACGCGATTCTGAAAAACGCCTCCCCCCAGCAGCACGGGCAACTCTGGAAACCGCTCGGAGACTCTGCTGATCACCTGGGCCAATCCGCGATGAAACTTCATCGCCATGATACCACGCGATGCATTCACCTCGCGATCCGACACAATCGCCCGGAAGACGGGTCGCCAATCGATCGGCGTGGGATGTTCCTGAGCAATTCGAAACTCATAGGCGCCGGGGGCGGAACGATCACACTCGGCTTCCAACGCCATCGCCGCGTGCCCTTTAAATTCCGACTTTGTCTGACCAAGAATCAAGCAGGCCGCCGCGTCAAATAAGCGTCCGCAACTGGTCGTCAACGGTGAGAATTCCGGCGTCAGCATGGCACTGAGATTCTCGATTTCATGTGGACTGAGTTGCAGGAGTCTGGCCAGGTCCTCTCCGTCAATCTCCTTAACCTGGCTCAAAACAGCGAATGCGAGGCGACGGATATTCGAAATCGCGGTCTCACCTCCCGGTAAATGAAACGGCCGCAGATACGCCACGCGACGGAAACTCGTCGCCGTCGCCCGCAGAAATTCGCCTCCCCAGATCGTGCCATCTGGTCCCAGCCCGGTACCGTCCCACGTCACGCCCAAGACCTCTCGATTCAACCACCCATGTTCCAACATGCCCGTGACTGCGTGGGCGTGATGATGCCAGACGAAATGCGGCGAATCGCTGTACGCTGCCCCCCATTGAGTCGCGGCATAGCCAGGATGGGGGTCGCAGATGACGGCAGGAACTTCCCGTTCGAAATCCGGGTGGGTTAACCGCGGCAGCATTTGCCTTCGTTCATCCCAACGTTCCTGGCTGGCAACGGTTTCCAGGTCCCCCACGTGCGGACCGAGCACAGCCTGTCCTCTCGCATGCCAAGCGATCGACGATTTTTGCTGACCCCCGCAGGCGACGCACGCACTCTGATGGATCGCTGAAGCAGCGGGCTTCGGAATGCTCAGGGGTAAAGGAGTCATTCCCCGTGCCGCGCGGAGCGTGACCGGGCGACGTGCAATCACCCGAACCACGCTGTCATCGACGGGATGAACAATCTCACGATCATGATGCAGAAAAAGATCCGCGATGCCGGAGAGCTCTCGCTCCGCCTCTCCGCAATCTCGGACCAAAGGATTGCCGTCGAGATTTCCGCTGGTGCAAACCAACGGTCGCTTGACAGCGGACACGAGTACATCATGCAACGCGGTCGTGGGAAGAAGCAGACCAATCTCTTTCAAACCCGGATTCACTTCAGCGGCGATGTCAGTCGACAAATGCTGCGGTACCAGCACGATGGGATTCACCGCAGAACGCAGCTGTTTGGAGGAGACAGCGTCCAGCGATGCCAGTCGCCGCGCCGCGGCCATGTTCTGACAAAGCACCGCGAAGGGTTTTGCCATCCTTCGCTTGCGCTGTCGTAATCGCCGGACGGCCGCTGAGGAGGTCGCATCCGCCAGCAACTGATAACCGCCGAGGCCCTTTAGGGCCACGATTCTTCCCACACGCAAACCCTCGACCGCGATTTCCCAAGGCGTTTGATCTGGCTGGTCAATCGTTCGCCGACCGTCTGAGATCCACAACCTTGGACCACAATGCGGGCAGGAAAGGGTTTGGGCATGGAACCGTCGATCGTTCGAATCTTCATATTCTCGACGGCAATCTTCACACATTTCAAAGGCGCGCATGGCCGTGCGCTCCCGGTCGAACGGCATGGAATGCAGAATGCTGAACCGGGGACCACAGGCGGCGCAGGTGGTAAACGGGTATTGAAATCGGCGATTGCCTCGATGTTGCACTTCCTGAAGACATTGCTGGCAGATCGCTCTGTCGAGAGGAATGCGGGCGGTCAATGGGCCGGAGTCGTCAGAATCTTCAATTCGAAATCCCGGAGCGATTCGGCCCCCGTCATGTTCCAAGGCGAAGTGTTCAACGGATGCCTCAGTCGGAATGGAACAACTGATGAGAGACCGCAGTTCGTCGTCCTCGGGCAACTGGCCCTGAACAATCAGCTCCACACCGTGAGGCGAATTCCGCACACTGCCAGACCAACCTTGTCGGGCGGCGAGACGCGCTAGCGCCGGTCGCACGCCGCAACCTTGAACGGCGCCGCTCAACACGATTTTGCGGGCGAACTGGGCCATGAATCGGACTCAGGCTGTCACTGAGACGGTTGCTAACAGCTGCTGGCGCTGCTGTTCCAGGAATTCGCACCACGCAGCGATTCCCTCGCCATGCAACGCAGACACGCCCAGGACGGGGATGCCGTCATGCACGAGGTGCACGTCGTTGACCGCCGCGTGCCAGTGAAACGGCACATGCGGCAGCAGGTCGCATTTGCTGATCACGCACGCCTGACTGGTGCGGAATGCTTTCGGATACTTTCCGGGCTTGTCATCTCCTTCGGTGACGCTGAGCATGGCGACGCGAAGATGCTCGCCAAGACCGCGTGACGCCGGACAGACGAGATTGCCGATATTTTCAATCAACAAGAATTCCAAATCGGGCCGATCAACAGCGACAAATCCCGCCTGAATCAGCGGCAACTCCAGATGGCAGGCCCCGCCGGTTGTCAATTGTCTGACGGAACATACGGTGCCAGTCGTTGAGCGTCCCGGTTCGTGGCAATGTCGCCGACCAACACCGCCAGTTGTCGCTGACCTTGCCAACAATGCCGGGCGGTCGCCCGAGCAAGCTGGTTTTCCCCGAACCAGGGGACGAAATCAAATTCACGCAGACCCTGCTCGGTCAGGAACTTCCGCCACCTCTTCCGCCGCCAGACGCCGCTGGCTCATCATGTCGCGCTCGATCAGGATCGATTCGTGGGCCATCGTCGGAACCCTTTCACACGAGCACCGTCTCGCCGCACACTGACAAGTCGAATATCCTCGCCGCCGACAATCTCGACTTGCCGATGTTCGCACGTGGGGTAAATAAATCGGAACCGTTCCACTTCAAATTCTTGGCGGCAAGTCAGGCAGCCATGCCGTCAACGGTTTTGTGCTTCCAGATCAGTCGAACCGGTTGCGCCCAATGACCCGCCGCGAGTTCTTCGAACGCGACTTGCATTAGGAGCGGTTCAACGCCAGAGAATTCGCCAACTTCCAGACGGACTTCTTCCAGATGTTGCAAGCCTCGCCGAGCGAGTTCGTCGTCAATCTGTTCGATCAGAGTCTGTACCAGCGACCGTTCATGCATGGCACCGGCTCCACAGCAGGCTTGCAAGTTCACGCGACGCATTTTGCACGAGTAATCCCGGTTGAGCGGTCTCGGACCACCCGTTCCTGCAATCCCCCGACCCGACGACTTCAGGACATCTCGCGAGCTGGCGGGCCAATTCCAGAATCTGGGGTAGCGGCAGATCATGGGTTCCGCCTGAGTGCAGCGCGATGAAGGAATTGGTCGGCCACTGACAGTAATGGATTGCGCCGCCGATTCCTTCTCCCTGGCAGGCATCGCAAATTACCAGCGGATTCGACGGCGAGATGTCATCCAATAAATCAGCGGGGTGTGCGATTTTCCGGAGCAGCACGCGGGGATAGCCGAGTTTCTCCAATTCATCGACGACCAACCAGCCGGCCTGGTCATCGCCATGATGGCTGCCGAGGCCGACCACGCAGGGAAACGTCATGGGGCGGCCTCCAGCCGCACTCGCAGAAAATGCGTCGAACAACGATGCACGGGTCATAATCTGCACCAGTCGCTCGCAGTCGAGCCGCCATGTCCTCGCGCGAGGCCCGTTGTTGCAGTTTTTCTGTCAGATACCCTTGAAGATCCACTTCAATCTGCCGCTGATTTTGCGAAGTGGGCGGTATGATGCGGGCGGAAGTAATTTTTCCGGCCTCATCCACGCGGTATTCATGGAACAGCAGGCCGCGCGGTGCTTCCGTCGCCGCGCATCCCGTTCCGGCATGTGGCTGATAGGCCATGCGGTGTGGTCCGACCGGCCGGTAACGCGCAGGATCTGCAACGCTTCGGCATATGCCTGACCCAGTTCCAACCCCTCAAATACGATGTTGCGAAAGGGATTGCCAGACATCGGCTCCCACGATACCCGTCGGCCAGACCATGCGCCGGTTCGGCCAGCCGATCCCGGTTCAGGTTGATGCGCAAGAAGCGGACCGGACGAAGTACGGAGTTCGTCGCGGCAAGGTCAGCCGGCATGCAGAGCGGTGTGGGAATGGGCAACCTGCTGTTCCGCAAAATGCTGATCGTAATTCGCAACGGATGACCGCCAGCCGTCGCTCGAATAGATCTCTCCTTCGTTCATCGGGTATTCGTCAGGATGGCTCAGGGCGACGAATTCATAGGGCTGTTTGTGATCCGGAAAGGGGAATGCCGCCACCTTTAACGCGTGGCGGCCATGGCCGCGTCCAGGCCCCATTCGAAAATCCGGGATCAATGTCGCCAGTTCGTCACGGGCGCGGCAGTCGATAAAAGCCTCCCACGGCCACGTTGATCGGATAATGGCCCGACTCCCAGGCTGCTTCCAGCAGCCGATTTGCCAAATTTTTTTAATTGCAATCCAGGCGCTGAATTTCCCGGGGAAACCGCCGGGCGAGTTCCATGCTGCTGGCGGCTCCAAAGAAATCGGGCATGGAGCAAATGCATGTGGAGCCGCGTGGCTCTCAATCCATTCGCCGCAATACAACAAGCGCAAACGCCGGATTTCCGGCGTGACCTGCACGCCGGCGCTATCTCCGCCGCATGGACGGAACTCATCTGATAGGCGACCGACAGATCCCGCAATGCGCGCCGTGATATCTGAACATCCTCCAACGGCCGTCCGACCAGCAGCGACTCAAACAACCTGGGCGGTTCAAAGATCCGAAGTTGAATGTCCTCGATGACATCGCCGCGGACGTACCGTGACGCCTCCTTCGCCTTCGACGCGAGTCAGATCGGCACAACAATCGTGTCCGTCGATTTCATGCCGGCTCTCCAGCGGACGGCGTGGGGCGGAAAGTTGTTCGGCCGCGTCAAGAAACGCCGGTGCCGCCGCGTTGAAGCCTTCAGGGCGGCACCAACTGGTCTGATGACTGCCCCAGCGAAATCGCTGGAGCAGCGGGCCGGTATTCGCCGGACGAGTGGGGCCGTAGCAACCGTAACAGCCGCGATTGAATGCCGGACACAACGCCGCATCCCGTTTGTGTCACTGGCCCCAGACAGGAACTTGCGCGATGACGTGACAGACGGTCCCCCGAAGTTTGCAATCCAGGCAGACGGAATGGGACGACACTCGCGGCCGGCGGCCTTCCGCCAAGGCGACCAGCACGTCAACCAGTTGATGGTGATTCACGGGACATCCATGAAGTTCGAAGTCGACGTGAATATGCGCCGCAATCGGCGTGGACGTCGCCAAGGTTCGAATGAATTCCGGCCGTGGATAAACTCGTCCGACCCAGTCATCGATCTGCCCCCATTGCCGCAGTGCTTGAATTCCTCCCGCGGTGGCGCAAGCTCCAATCGTCATCACAAACCGAGACTGCTGACGGATCTGCTCGATTCGAGCGGCGTCTTCCGCCGTCGTGATCGATCCTTCCACGAGCGTGACATCGTAAGGTCCCGCCTTCAAGTCACTACTGGCCTCGGCAAAATGGGCCACATCCACGCGATCGCACACCGCCAGCAATTCGTCCTCCGCGTCCAGCAACGAAAGCTGGCAACCGTCGCAGGACGCGAACTTGAAGACCGCCAGCCGGGGTTTGCGCGGCCCAGCCATTACAGCGACTCCACCAGGAAGTACGATTGAACCCGATCATACCGCAACACCGGGCCGTCTTTGCAGATGAACGCCGCTCCCCATTGGCAGTGGCCGCACAACCCGACGGCGCACTGCATGTTTCGCTCCATCGAGATCCAGCTCCGATCCGCTGGAATTCCTTGCCGTAAACCAGCGAGCGCAACATACTTCATCATGATTTCCGGTCCGCAGGTGACTAACGCCGTCTGTGGAGCGCGGGAAAGATTCATTCGGTCCAGAATCGTCGTCACGACGCCAACGTTTCCGGCCCATTGATCATTGGCCCGATCGACCGTCACGTGCACTTCGATCCCTGTTCGTCGCCAGTCGTCGTACTCACGGCCATACAGCAGCGATTCCGGCGCGCGAGCACCGATGATCAGCGAGACCTCTCCGAACCGACTGCGATCGCGGGCGACCTCATAGATCAACGGCCTGAGGGGGGCGAGTCCCAGACCGCCCGCCACGATGATCACATCGCTGCCGCGCAGCTCATTCACGGGCCATCCCGTACCGAACGGACCGCGGACTCCCAACGTGTCGCCCGATCGCAAAGCCGCCAGTGTGCGCGTCACGTTTCCAGCGACTCGCACCGTGTGAATCCACCCTCGCGGATCTTTCGGATCACCGCTCATTGAGATCGCCGCTTCGCCGACTCCCGGAAGGTATAACATATTGAACTGTCCAGGTCGAAACCGGTAAGTTTCGACGGGAGCGTTGTCCGGGGCACACAACCGATACGTGGCGACGCCGTCAATTTCCTCCACGATCTCCACGATCCGCGCCGTAGTCGTCTGCCAAGGATTCAACCCGGAAAAAGCGGAGATCATCGTCATGGCGCAGGCGTTCCCCGAATGGCGGCGACTTCCTCAGTGAGATCGATGCCGACTGGACACCAAGTAATGCATCGCCCGCAGCCCACGCAACCCGAAACGCCAAATTGCTCGTGCCATGTCCCCAGTTTGTGCGTCAGCCACTGTCGATAACGATCCGCCGTTTCGCCGGGCCGGGCCGCTGGTGAGGTAGCTGAAATCAGGATTGAAGCACGAATCCTGCGTCCGCTGGCCGCTCGACCGACCCGGAATTCAGATCGCGAACCTCCTCCACCGATGAGCAAAAACAGGTAGGACAGACCATCGTGCAATTGACGCAGGACAGACAGCGCCGCTCGCCGACCTCCCCGTGCCGCGGATGGTTGAAATTGTCCAGCAAGCGCTGCGGCAGATCGTCCGTTTGCATCTGGCGAGTCATCTGATCGACGGCCTGCTGACGAGCGGCATCGGCTCGTGCCGATTCGTCTGGAGTTGCCTCCCGGGGCGAACACGCCGCGAGGATCGCGGCCCCCGCTTCGCTGCCGATCTCGCACACAAACCCATTCTCGATTTCTGTCGTGCCGCCAGATCGAAACCGGATTGGCAGCGAGGGCCGGTCTTCATGGATGTGCAAAAACAGGTGCTGGCCGCTTGCGTGCAATTTACGGCGATGACAAACAGCGATTCACGCCGCTCCCGGTAGACGGCATCCGGATAAGGTCCGTTCAGAAAAACGCGATCCTGCACGGGCCGCCGCGAGCTCGCAGGCCCGCACGCCGAGTAACGCGAATTTTTGCTTTGAAACCGGCGGCGGCAGAAACATCCAGCCGTGGTCGGTCTGCGCGGTGAGGAGCGTCGTTCGTGGATAAAATAAGTACTTTTTCCATGAGTGCGGCCCGACGACATACCCAAACCACGCGCCCGGTTGCCCTTGCTTAAGCCGATAATGTCCCGGCGCATGTTCGTCAGTCCAGCCGCAGGGTAATTGAGTGACAGCAGTGATTTCCCCGTAAACAATGGCTTCCTGATCGATCGTGGGGCCGACAACCTCGTATTGCCCGCGGCGCAACTCATCAATGAGGGCTTGCAGCCTCGACTGTTCCAGGAACTGTACAGCACTTAACGGCAAGATGAGCTCCTCGTTGTCGTCTCATCCCTCAGGTCAACACTCCGGATCCGGCATCGCAGTCGACGAGATGTTTGCCTATCCAACCGGTTCATGCTCCTGGAACAGATCCAGTAACTGCAACCGCGTAGCGATCAACCGTCGCGACAACGCAGTCGCCAGCTGCTTCATCATTTGATAGCCCAACTGAGGGTCGGCTTCACAGAGTCCCCGCAACACCACGCCTGAAATGCTTGCCGTACGCACAGAGTCCAACGCGATCGCCGAGGCCGTCATTCGTCCGCCAGACAACAGTGCCGACCACGCCAAGACGTCCCCGGTTCCCAACGACAGAAGCGGTTGGCGTCCACGACGGGGAATGGCCATTTCCAAGCGCACGTGTCCTTGCAGAATGATGTGCAAATCGGGATGTTCTCCCCCCTCAGCAAACAGTTGGCTTCCCGGGACGAAGTGCTCTTCGCGGGCGATCTCCTCAAGCTTGGCCAAACTTTCCGGGGGTAACCCGGAAATAAAATCACCGGTCAGTTGCTGCAGCATGTCCTGCCTCCAGAGGCTCCTGCAATCCGGTCAATAGAGTGATCTCAACAACCGATCAGGCTCTCAGACCGGCGCTCCGGTCACTTGGCCGCTTCGCAGGATTGATCGCTTAACGACTCAAGGCGTCACGGCCGGGGATGTGCAAATCGCTCCGCTACGATTGCAGCGTAGGGAAATTGTGCATGGAAAATGCCAACGCGTCAGAAGATTTGGAGTGATTGAATCATAGCAAGCGATTCACCGAGAGCGTAGTGAAAAACTGCTGACCACATGGATCGCGTGGCTGCGAAAATTGCCGAACCGCATCCTCACGCGGCGATCGTAGTGAAATCCACTATTGCCGATCCCGCTCCTCGCCATCTCAGATTAGCGGCTGGCTCGATTCTCTGACGACTTACGAGCCAGCACAATCTTCACCATGCGACAAGTGTATTGCAGAAAGGTGTCCGCATCGTTTCGCAGATGCGACGAATATGGATGATCTGCTCCACACACACGTATCGGGATCGGAGATTGGATGCTTTCGATCGCATGATTCACCTGCTCAGGCGAGCAAGTGACGATGTTTCTGTGTTAAGACCAAGGAGTTTCCCATGACGACCGCCCTTTCCAACCGAGTATCCCGCGCCTTGCAACCGTTGCTCGATCCGTTCGCCGGGTTGCAGAAGGAAATGGACGACCTGCTCAACCGCTTCCAGTCCGATTGGAGCGGCGATCGTTTTCCCGCAATCACGGTTCCCGCTGCCGATCTGTCCGAGACGGACGACTCCTTGCAGATCCGCATGGACATGCCGGGGCTGAAAGCAGAGGAGATCAACATTGAAGTCTCGGGCAATACGATCCGCATTACCGGCGAACACAAGGAAGAGAAAGAGGAAAAGGGCAAAACCTACCACCGCATCGAACGCCGCAGCGGATCCTTCGCCCGAGCCATGACCCTGCCGGCGCAGGTCAAAGAAGACAAAGTCACCGCCGAATGCAAAGACGGCGTGTTGACAATCACGCTCCCGAAAACTGAAACAGCAAAAACTCATCGGGTGACCGTCAAAAACAACGGCAAATGACCGATCGCCGACACTGTGACGGTCTCCTTGACGCACCAATTGCAGCATGGGAGGCCGTCATTTCACATTCCAGTCCCTTAGCTTCGACGGGGATGTAGAAAACGGACATGCTGCGAGGCCTGATGCGGGTGCTGCGCAGGCGCCTTTGTCGCTGCATAAATCTCCATTCGTCCTTGTTTCAGTCATCAATGCGTTGGAAATTCCATGAGCGACCGCCGGTGGATTCGTCGATTTGAAGAGATTTCGATATCCGACATCCCTTCTGTCGGCGGCAAAAACGCGTCCTTGGGGGAAATGTATCGCGAGCTAGCCGGGCAAGGCGTTCCTGTTCCCGATGGATTCGCCATTACAGCGGAGGCTTATTGGCATTTTCTGCGACGTACAAAAACCGATGAAAAGATTCGCGCGCTCCTTTCCCGGCTGCAACCGGATGACGTTCACAGCCTGCAGGAATGCGGCCAAGCTGTGCGTCAGGCGATTCTTTCAGCCGACTTGCCACAAGATCTGGAACAGGAAATTCTGGCGGCCTATGCAGAATTAGGGAAATCGGAAGGACGCTCCCTCGATGTCGCCGTCCGGAGCAGCGCCACCGCCGAAGACCTGCCTGACGCGAGTTTTGCAGGGCAACAGGAAACTTATCTCAATGTGGAAGGAGAGCAGCCGCTCCTGACGTCTTGCCGGCGATGTTTCGCCTCGCTGTTCACCGATCGCGCGATATCTTATCGGCATCACAAAGGCTTTGATCATTTTCGGATCGGTCTGTCGATCGGCGTGCAGCGGATGGTGCGCTCCGACCTCGCCGCTTCGGGGGTGATGTTTTCCATCGACACCGAAACCGGCTTTCGGAACGCCGTGCTGATCAACGCGGCTTATGGACTCGGTGAAAACATCGTGCAGGGAACGGTCAATCCCGACGAATATACCGTGTTCAAACCGACGCTCTCAGGCGACTTTCGGCCCATCCTGCAGAAGCGGCTGGGAAACAAAGAGTTCAAGCTGATTTACGACGTCGGCGGGGGACGCATGACGCGGAACATCCCCGTGCCGCCAGAAGACCGCGCCCGGTTCGCGATCACCGACGACGAGATTCTGACGCTGGCGCGGTGGGCATGCATCATTGAAGAACACTACACCAAACAGCGCGGCGTATCGACGCCGATGGACATGGAATGGGCCAAGGACGGCAAAACGGGGAAACTTTGGATCGTGCAGGCGCGTCCGGAAACCGTTCAGTCCCAGCGGTCGCCGCAATTGTTGGAAAACTATGTGCTCCAGGAACAAGGCGACGTCATTGTCTGCGGCCGGAGCGTCGGCGCGAAAATCGGACAGGGGCCCGTGCATGTGATCACGCATCCGGCTCAACTGGCAGAATTCCGTCCCGGTGAAGTCTTGGTCACCGACAAGACCGATCCCGACTGGGAACCGACGATGAAACAAGCCGCCGCCATCGTCACCAACCGCGGCGGTCGGACCTGCCATGCGGCCATCGTCAGCCGTGAGTTGGGATTACCAGCCGTCGTCGGCACGATCCAGGGGACTGAGCGGTTGTGCGACGGACAAGTCGTCACCGTTTGCTGCGCCGAGGGGGACGAAGGGCGTGTTTATGCGGGTCCGCTGAAATTCGACGTCAAGACCATTGATCTCGGCAAACTCACCAAGCCTCGCACCAAAGTGATGATCAATGTCGGCAATCCGGAAGAGGCATTTCGCCTGTCATTCCTGCCGACGGACGGAGTGGGTCTCGCTCGTGAAGAGTTCATCATTTCCACCTACATTAAAATCCACCCCCAAGCCTTGTTGGATTACGACCGATTGGAGGATTCCCACATAAAACAGCAGATTGACCAGCTGACCATGGGACATGACGACAAACCCCAGTTCTTCGTCGACAAACTGGCGGAAGGCGTCGGCATGATCGCCGCGGCGTTTTATCCTCGTGATGTCATCATGCGATTGAGCGACTTCAAAACTAATGAATACGCCAATCTCATCGGGGGCCAGCGGTATGAACCGCGCGAAGAGAATCCGATGATTGGTTTTCGCGGCGCCTCGCGTTATGACCATGACCGATACCGCGATGCCTTCGCCCTCGAATGCCGCGCGATGCAGAAGGTCCGCGATGTGCTGGGCCTGCGGAATCTGAAACTGATGGTCCCTTTCTGCCGAACTGTCGATGAAGGCCGCCGGGTCCTCGCTCAGATGGCGCGGCACGGACTTGAGCGCGGGAAGAACGGCCTGGAAGTTTATGTCATGTGCGAAATCCCCAGCAATGTCATTCTCGCGGAGCAATTTGCGGAGATTTTCGATGGCTTCTCCATCGGTTCCACGACCTGACGCAGTTAATCCTGGAGGGATCGCGATTCCGAAATCGCATGTCGAGCGACGATGTGGAACGCCGCCGTCGATGCATGATTGCAGATGCGATCGCCCGCGTGCACGCCGCCGGCCGTAAGATCGGCATCTGCGGGCAAGCCCCCAGCGATTATCCGGACTTCGCTGAGTTCCTGGTGGAACATGAGATCGACAGCATCTCCCTCAATCCCGATTCCGTCCTGAGGACATTGCCGCGAATCCTTGATGCCGAACAGCGTGTAGCCGCCCGTCACCGACACTGATCTTAGCCGGCCCAGCGTTCGCCACGACCATGCCGGTCCCAAGTCGCTCCAAGCTGCTGAGGTTCAAATGCCCGAAGTCGTCATGGAGATGAGACGCCGCATGTTTCTGGATCACAGACGACCACCCGGCCGAGCGGGCAATCTTGCCCGCCGGATCGGGCGTGACGCGAAATCCTCGTTTCTGCTGGTATTCAACCAGGGGCTATGATGCCTCAAGGACGATCATTGCTCATCGTCGGCCGCTGCTTCCATGGAGCCGGGGTATCGATGACGACTGGCCAAGCTCGTCAATCCCTTGCCGCGCTGCCTTCTTCGTCCAGCGTTTCCTGGAGCAATTCCGCGTCTTCCTCTCCAACAGGCGGGCATGCTCGCACACAACCGTAACCGGCCATTTCGTAATGCTCGACGCGCTGCGCCGCGGCAATCAGAGCAGCGTCTTTCACCGGGATCGGCATCTTCATCAATCGTTTCTTTCCTTCGGCGATCAGTCCTTCCATTGCTCTGCATTTCTTGCCCTTCGGACTGACTCCCAAACCCTTGTGAAAGATCTTTTTCTTTGAGCCGCTCGACTTGCCCTCTCTAAGCCCCGAAGATGGTCGGTGAACGCTTGCGACAGTTCTTCACCTGTGGCGGCTTTCGCCATTTTAGGCAAAGGCTTAATCAATTGATTCTCTGCGTTGTAAAGATCCTTCAACTCATCGATATACAGATCGCGGATTGAATTTAACGACATGGCGACGCCTCCGGTTCAACGGTTTTCACTCAGTTTCCCTCACGGGTGTGAGATTTGCCATGAAGCAAAGCAAATGTCGTTCCTCGATTCGCAGGGCCAGAAATTGCGGGATTCCTTCACGAGTCAACCACTCCGAAAAAACGGGCCGTTCTTCGTCAGGAGCACCGGCAGCGGACCCAGCACAAGTTGGCTGATGGCGAACCAGAAGGGCGGCAGAATTCAGGGAACTCCCCTTGCGCATGCCAATTCTCTGAACGCGGCTCCGCCAGGCTAAATCCGCGAGAGACCGCGCGCTGCAAGCTGCTGCCGCTTCGAAAGAGACTTGTCACCGGTTGTTCTCGTCGAGTCTTTTTCACTGCTCGTTGGATCAGCCCTACCGGATGCCGGAATAGTCGTCAGGGTCTTCGAAATCCTCGCGCCGTTGCCCGTATTGCTCAAGCCACGACTTAACGAGGTAAGACAACGGGGATGCGGCTGAGCGGTCCACTCTTCGGGTCGCTGTCATTTTTCGATCGTCATTCATCCGCTGGTAACCGGTCACGAGATTGCCCCAATCCTCGGGAATCGTGACACCAAGCTCAACCGCGGCCCCGGAAACTGACTCATACGCCGCTTTCAATTGGCGATAAGTTGCTGCGATTTGCTCTGCATCGAGTCGAACTGGCTGACCCGCCGAGAACTGTTGATAAGCTGCTTGAGCTTCCTCGGCAATCTGTTTGAATTGGGAGAGACGTTTTTGCAAGTCGTCGTGTGTAACCGTCAGCGTCTCTTTTGCGTTTGTCATGCTTTCCGTTGACAGGGACGACTCTTCGCTCTCGTGAGCCGGAAGCATGCGTTCCCGGTCGTTTGCCGGCGAATCCCTTTCTCCGTCGGCGCGACGTCCTCTCAGCAGCTATCGGAAGTCTTTGAGAGTTACGTGTTCTGCGCCAACAGAGTCAGCACCCACGGGGAAGTTCTTCGATAATCTGCTCGAAAATGACCCCGGTGGAATGGTTGCCAGATCCGATTGGGCTGCCTGCAATAGTAGTCTCCAACTCGCTTGCAACATCGGTGGAAAAGGAAATGATGGGCGGTGGAACTGGGATGGCAGATTCCCTGCGCATCAGTGCGGGGAGCCAGGCTGAGTGCCGCTACATCCGGATGCAAGCCGATGAGTTCTTGCAATCGGAAATGAACCTCGCGAAAGAGATCCTTAGAACCGACTCATTAAGCAGCAGCAGATGAAGTCCGACAATGCCTGATATGGGATTGATCCATTTGTCCCGCAACAGTTCTCTTCAAGAACTTTTCTGAAAAATGCGCTCTGCCTGTCGGAGTGCCCATTTCGCTTGTTCGCTCCTCCGGATGTCCTGGGCCCGCAGGTTCAGCACATTTTCGGTACGAAGTATGAAGATCGAGGACTGGGTGACATCCGCCAGCCACACGGTTTTTCCTTGAGCGGCAAAGGACGAGATTGCACGAAGACAAAAGTTTTCCATCCCTGGCACGTGATGAGAGGAGAACTTCGAACGTACCGGATGGCATCGGTCCGCGCAAGAGGTAATGGCCTGGATCAAGAGACACTGCCGCACACGCCATGCGATGTTCCCGGTGAGTACGTCGGTCGCTCATGCCGAGAAGAGTTTTACCGCGATCAGGGCTGTAAAGGCTCAGATTGCGACCGGGGTGCCTTTATGGACTGCGCTCCACATCAAATTGTATCTGGATTGCCTCGTCTCCCTCGGGTAGCTCAGGCGGGTCCTCCAGGGATCGCACACAGATAAACACCTGGCTGCCGCTACCGAAGTCGTCGCCGAGGGTTCGTGAATGTTGCCTTGATGAAACTGGCAATGTCCGTCTCATGCGAGTTCGTAAGTGGCGAAGGAATCGGCGTCGCGAGTTCCAGCGGGTGAGCGGCCGTCACCCGAACCGCGCCAATTGCTGCCTCGGGGACGTCGACTAACTCATCACTAACGGTCGAGCCCGTTTGGAATCGAATTTTGTACAATCCTGGCGGGACGGCGGTCTCCAGGGTTCCGGATGCCGTGGACATGGGGAACACGCTGGAGATTCCAGTCCATCAGGAAAACTTCGTGAAGATCCTTTCGCATCGACCACCAAAGGAATCGAAGTGTCGGTGGCATCGAAACCATGCTCGTAAGCGGCAAAAACCCGGTTTTCATTCGGAAGCGACATTGTAGTATTCCCGCGTCGGAACCAAAACTTTGAAACCGATGATGGCGATCGCGCAGTTACAGGTTGACGATCGAACTTCCCGGAACTTCAAGAGTGCTGAACCGCCTGTTTCGACCTTCGTTCTGATACTCCCGCAGGCAGCTCAACGACGGCAGCGTCCTTGCTCGTAAGCCATCAGGCCCGGAAAACATCGACGTGCTGTCCACAATCGCAATGTCCCGGCCGCGCTATCGCCAGCGATAACAATCGTGATCGGAAACTTTTTCTCGACTCTTCCGTGTAAACAGGATATCTTGAGCCGGATCACCCTGAACCGCGGGCGGGGAGTCGTTTGGCCCAGTACGTCCACCATCCGGCTATATATGTAATTGGCGACATCCGAAGTATAAACTTCGCCTCTCCCGCACGTGACTTGCATGCATCAAGACCCTCCAGCAACAGCGCAGTGAATATCCCGTGTGGTCTGACCACACCTCCGACGTTGAATTCGGCTTCCGCGGCCAATTCTCCGGTCGTGGTTGCAAATCCCCAGAAAAAACCGCGCGGCGGACGCGGGGTGTGTCGGAAGGCGAGGAGCGCGGATTGATCGTCATCCCGTTGATCATTTGCCGGCAACAGTCCATCCAGAGTACGACCTCGTCAAACATTCCCCGGTTGCCAAGATCGTCGGCATAGATTTGGCCCCCCAAGTGCGGGAAATACGAGATCGCAGCATTGGCATCGGCCATGCAAAGCGCGGCCTGACTCAACGTAGGAATGGCAAATCCATGCCCGCTGAGAAACAAGTAAACTCGGCGCCCGATCCGTGTTCCATTCCCCTTGGTCTTCTGCTCCTGCACCAGTTGATTAAAAAAGTCCTCGATATCCGTGAGAATCGGACGGTTGGGTTGCGTGGGATCAGAGACAAATTGGCGAAATATTCTCAGGGGGAACGTTTCCCTTATTTGGATCAGTCAGCCATGTCATAAAAGAATCAACGTCATTTGACGGGCCTTTGAGGTCCCTGATCCCAGGATAGTGGGAAATGCCTACGACGAGTGCACGATCATCATCAGCCATGAATGGACCTGAATTTGTCTGCATGACGGTTGCCAGGACGGTGTGTGTACACTATAACAGATCTGAGTGCACATGCCAGTAAGCTCCTTCTGCTTTCTTAAAGGACTCAACAATGGCCGACGCTTATGGTCCTGATGATTGCCAAGGCAGTTACCGTTCCAGTCCCGATCCCCAAGCCGCAATGATTGAAGGGGTCACCTTCAAAAAGAAAGCTGTGCTTTATGCGTCCGTGGATAATGTCGCGATCGTCGAGGGGGATATCGCGATTGGGCGAACGCTGAACGACGGCCGTTTTATCACATACAGGGGCGTCGGCATCAGTGCCGCGGAAGCTCGATGGCCGAGTAAAACGATTCCGTATCTGCTGGCTCCGGGCTTCGTAGGCCCTGAGCGAATTGCGGAGGCGATCAAGCATTGGCATGAAAAGACCAAGATTCGTTTTATCGAGCGGACGACAGAGGCTGACTACGTCGAATTCATCAATGGCGGCGGGTGTTACTCCGCCGTCGGGCGACAAGGAGGTCGGCAAGAGATCTCACTGGGGACTGGCTGTACGACGGGCAATGCCATTCATGAAATGGGTCATACCGTAGGACTCTGGCATGAGCAAAGCCGGGAAGACCGCAGCCAATTCATCGAACTTCACATGGAGAATTGTCTGGCGGGTTATGAGCATAATTTTGACCAGCACATCACGGACGGGGATGATTTAGGGGCATACGACTATGGATCAATCATGCATTATCCCGCGAATGCATTCAGCAAGAATGGGCAGTCAACGATAATTCCCAAGCAAGCCGGCGTGTCGATTGGGCAGCGTCTTGGGTTAAGTGCCGGTGACATCGCCGCCGTCGAACTCATGTATCCTTGAGATGCGAGCCACCCTGGAAATCCCTGCGGAAGTGGAAACATTTCGAGACGTCAGGGCTCGTGTAATCATTGAAAAGGTGCGCGACATCGATACGCGCGCTGAAGTGGTGTTTGAACAATTCTTCGATCGTATTGCTCACGATCAAGGAGAACGAACTTGCCTTGCCTGCGAGCTAAGCACCGACCATCTCGTCGGCCGTTGCGATCTTTTTGCCAGGGTACACGTCGATCTGGATGGAGACGGCCAGATCAGTCGGGGCGATCTGCTGACTCAGCAATCCTGTCGCCTGCCCCAGGGGGCTCATGAATGGCTGATCCCTGTGGAGAAAGTTGGGGGATGAGCACAAGACACGCTTAACAAGTTTCGTGTGATCCGGTTGTGGCGCGTGAGTCGGACTTCGGCACATTTTATCGAGGAGTATGTGATGGCCAAGAAAAGAGCAAAGCCTTCAACTTCTGATATCGTCGTTCCCAAGCGGAAGTGCGGCACGATGGCGATTTACTATGGAATGCTGGAAGATGACCCCACATTCCGCAGCTCGCAAGTGCAACTCGAACACGCGTGCGTGGCACGGCTCCGTTCGGCCGATGCGATTCGTACGGAGCCGTACAAAAAAATCCAGGTGGTCGCGCATGTTGTCTATCGGACGCCTGAAGAGAAGATCTCCACGACACAGATAAAAAGCCAGTTGGCCGTGTTGAATAAAGACTATCGCGCCAAGAATTCCGATAAATCGAAGATGCCCGGGGTTTGGTCCGGTTTGGTTGGGGACGCGTTGATAGAATTTGAATTGGCCACCAAGGCTCCTGATGGAACCGACTCATCGGGTATCAATTGGGTAAAGACCGACCGCACAAGCTTTGACGCAGATGAATCCATGAAATCGAGTGCGACAGGCGGAGCGGATCCCTGGCCGCGTGAAAAATACCTCAACATTTGGATTTGTCGATTGGGGGGCGGTTTGCTCGGCTATGCACAGTTTCCAGGCGGTCCGAAAGCGACCGATGGGGTCGTCATTCTCAATTCCGCATTTGGAACGACAGGAACTGCCGCAGCGCCGTTCAATCTTGGTCGTACCTGTACGCACGAAATCGGTCATTTTCTCAATTTGCGCCACATCTGGGGCGATACGCCCGACTGCTCCGGTTCAGATCTTGTGGCCGACACTCCAAATGCTGAAGATGCCAACTATGGCAAACCGGTCTTTCCCAAAATTTCGTGTCAGAATGGGCCAAACGGCGATATGTTCATGAATTACATGGACTACGTTGATGACGACTCGATGTTCATGTTCACTCCGGGCCAGATCGCACGAATGCACACGACGCTGGATGGGCCTCGCAATAGTCTCGTCACCTGAAAGACAGGATCTCTCGATGTCACCTGAAGGCCTGGTGAATCTCCAGAAGGAATGGGTTCATTCTCACGAGGAAGATACTCCTTCCGGGCAGGTTTACAGGCCACGGAGTTTTTGTTTTCCCCCGTCACGAGGCCGTACTTGCCTGGAGTTGATGCCGGCCGGGTTGCTCAATCAAACTCGGCCGGCGGAGAACGATCAGCTTGCTGCACATCGTGGCCAATGGATTCTGACTGCGGATGACGAATTGCAGGTCTCTATTTCCGGCGCGATGCGCCGATTCAGAATCATTTCCCTGACACCGGAAAAGCTGATACTGGAGCGACTTCCCTAGGTCAGATCAAATTGCGGGATAAAGCCGGCAGGTAAGTCATCGAGCCGTTGACAGTCCTGCTGTCCGGCCCGAACACCTAGTCATCAATCCGCAGAGACCATTGTTCTTCCGGGAGCCTTGCCGGAACGGCTGTTGGCAAGGCGGGCGGCGCAGCCGGGTTGAATTGTTCAGCGTTGTGTTCGATGCCGCCGAAATCATCTCTCGCTCTCACTGAGATCCGTCACCGGAGGTAATGGCGGACGAATCATTGATGCTACCTGTTGGAAACGACCACGCTCACTGATTCACTGTTTGGCGGAGCATCCCAGACTGAAGGTCTTCTGGAAGGTCAGTCGATTTTGCCTTGTCGTTTCAGTTGCATTAACTCCTTCCAGGAAACGACTCGAATTCCCAGCCGCCGGATCTCATCTTGAATTTCCAACGAAGTAAAGACGCGTGCGTCCGCTTCACGGCGATCAGCTGCGCCGGGGAGGATCATGCCAGGACGATTCACGGAACAATGGATCACGAATTCCGAAACGCCCGGCTTAACGTTCCTCAGTTTCGTCAGAAAATACGCCCGCCTCATCTCCGGTGTGATGTCGTAGTTGTCCGTTTCAATGAAATCAATCAGCGGATATCCCTGGCTGACGATTGGTTGAATCAGTTCCGCGTATTGCGCTGCATTTTGCAGGGCGATGCCACACTCTTGTGGGGCGTGAGTTCGATGCAAGCGAAGCGGCAGTTGAAATTCCAGTCCCAGGTCCACGTAAATCTGCAACAGATCAGGACGGTACAGCATCACCCACATATGGTGATCGAGATGGGAAATTGGAATGCCCCGGTCGAGTGCGAGTTGAACTTGAGCCCGTAGTTCGCGGCGGACATCGTCGGCCTGGGCGTATTTTGCGACCTCTTCCGATTCGTCCCAGAGCGATCCATCAGGTTTGACCAAACTGGGGACCTGATTTTTCAGGAGCGGTCCCCAGCGGATTTTGCTGCTCTCGCAAGTCAGAGCGAGATGGACGCCGTAATCAAACTCCGGATGAGCCAGGGCATACCGGGCGAACTCCTCAAATCCGGGGCAGACCACCAGAATGCTCGCCGACGACACGACGCCATTTTCCAAGGCGTCCATGGTTCCTTCGTTGACCGCCGGGCAGAACCCGGCATCGTCTGTGTGGATCAGCAGATAGCGCTCTCGGGGTGAACCTGTTGCGCGACCGCCGGCTAGAATCAGCCCCCCCACAATGATTGTGCCCAGAAGTGCCAAGAGTCCTCTCGCGCTTCGGGACATGGTCTGAAGTCCTTTCCTCGATAGGAACGCAAAGCCTCTAGCGAACCGATGATGTCAATGAACCGGACTCAAATTGATTCGGACGGAACCCGTAATCGACGGCACAGAACCCAAGCATCGCCATCACTGCGACCAACGTATGACTCATGCCTGCCATCAGACCTGCAGGAGGGGCTACTGAGGAAACCAGCAGAAACCCAAAGTGATCAATGAGATGCAACCCCACCATCAATCCCAGGCAATTCTGGCCGATTCGTTTGAGTAAGGCCAGAGAATGATGCAGGATCGAAAATCGTTGAATGCGAGCAAGCGCCCCGAGAACAACCAAACCAGCTCCCGCTGCGACCAATACCACCGGCGGCGTCAGCAGCCATGCATTGAAAGGTTGCCACCAGGACCAGAGAACGCCGATTTGCAGCAGTGCCAATCCCACAAACGCCATGGTCCCCCAACTATCGATCCAATTCTGAGCTGTGAGATGGCGAAGCAGCAAACAGGAACTGCCTGCCCCAAGAAGTGCCAGGGCGAGCGCGGGCAATGTGACTAGAATTCCTTGCGGGTCCCATGCCCCGAAGTATTTTCGCCCAGGCAGAAAACTCCGATCGATGTTCGCCGCGAGATTGTATTCGACCGAATAGGCATCGGGTGGTTTTCCGCGCTGCGGATAGGTCGATGGAGCCATTTGCAATTCTGGTCCCATCTCTAAAACCGCGCCGTAATTGAATAAGATCAGCCCCGCTAATAACAGGCTCG
The DNA here is from genome assembly GCA_046349715.1 of Planctomycetaceae bacterium. Taxonomy (GTDB): domain Bacteria; phylum Planctomycetota; class Planctomycetia; order Planctomycetales; family Planctomycetaceae; genus CAZDGB01. The sequence continues at coordinate 55,403 of JAXMBR010000025.1, forward strand.
CCTTCCACCCAGCCAGGATTTCAAAGATGCCCGCCCCCAATCGGCAGAGCGCGATCTGCTGAAAGATCCCGCTGAATCTCCAGGGCCATTGCAGGCTCAGCAATCCGCCGTCGATCACCAGTCCCAGCAAAAACAGATACGCAGTTCGCAGGGATAGATGTTTCAACATCGCCGTACCGGGTTGTCCTTCACCATGGCGGCGCGTCAACGACAAGCCGATCGAGGCTCCCGCGACGAACAGAAAACCCGGATTTACCAAGTCGCGCAGCGTGCAGCCATGCCAGATCGAGGGCTCTAACAGGTTTTGGAGCCAACTCGCCTGTTGATCGCTGAACCATTCCCGAAGCGTGGCCGGCAAGAGGATAACCATCGCCGACACAACGACCCAGAGGCCGCGCAGCTGATCGACGATGACCACTCGAGCCGACGGCACATGCTGAGATTGCGTGATTGCATCCTGAGTCATTCGGCAGTCCGGTAACGATCCGACATTTGAATTGACCAGAAGTCATCTGTTCATTACGGTATCTAATGACACATCAAATGACAATGCGATCTCTCTTCGAACTGACGATCTGAACGGAAGCGATTGGTCATGAATCGTTCGCGCGGCGGGTTATCGCGACTCGAAGTCCTGCTCACCTGTTCCATCATTTCCTTGCTGATCACTCTCGCGCTACCCGGTTTCGAATGGCTGCGCGAGCGAGCACGCCGTCACCAGTGCGCTGCCAACATGCGACAGGTCGGCTTGGCGATGCAGTCCTATGCCAACGCGTTCGAAGCTCTGCCCCCGGCTGCCCTCTGGGAGTCCTCGGAATTAGTCATCAACCGCGATGAAAATACGATTATCGAAATGGGACGCGAAAGCCAAGTCGCGACTCGTCAGAATTGGCTCATCTTGCTTCTACCGTATTTACAGCAGTCGCAATTGGCAGGCCAGTTTCCGGCAGATGGTAACGTACTGTCTGATGAATCGAAAACAGCTCGGCTGAGTCAGTTCTCATGGGTTTCGTGCCCGAGTGATGATTTTAATCGAGCAGATAATCCGTATGTCTTTGTCTCGCCGGACGGCCACGAAGCATCCTTCGCGCGCGGGAATTATGCGATCAATATGGGGACGCAGACCACCTTTGCCAATCCCGGCTATATTTCCTATCCGGTCGCCAGCGGCATGAAAACCGTCTTCGATCCCACATCAAAAACCTGGCAGTGGTTTGGCAGCGGTATTGCAGGAGTCAATCGCTCTTTCAAGTGGGACGATTTCGAAAACGGCCTCTCCACCCTGGTTGCAGTCAATGAAGTCCGTGCGGGAATTCATCCTCATGACCCTCGCGGAGTGTGGGCCTTCGGTCAGCCCGGCGGCAGCATGACGCTGGGACACGGTGTCAACGGAGACGACTTTGGTCCCAATAACCCACTGAAAAACGCCGACGATTTGTTTGACGGCACGAGGCTTTATCGCGAACTCGGAGAAGCCGCCGTGACCGAGGCGGAGATGCCGTTTTGTGACCATTGCGACCGCACCA
>JAXMBR010000026.1:0-54005 GCA_046349715.1 Planctomycetaceae bacterium
TGCTCGCCCCGGAATGGAAAGCGGAGTCTGTCCCAGGCGGTTGGATCCTGACGCATGCGCGAACCCGCCTCAAAGTCGAACTCTGTTCCAACCAGACAGTCGAAACCGGTATCGTCCAACGCCCCTGGCACCCCGATTTCGGCCGGGAAATCCAGACGCGCAGACTGGTCTGGTCCGGAACTGTCTCCTTGCCATTTCGACTCAAGACCGTCTGGCGTCGTGGTTGATCCTTCCGAGACGTAGCGAGCCTGTCATGCACATCCTGTTTCTCACTCATTATTTCGTGCCGGAAGTGAACGCCCCGGCGACTCGGACGTTCGAGCACGCTCGGCGCTGGGTCGAACAGGGACATCAGGTGACGGTCGTGACCTGCGCGCCCAATTGCCCGACGGGCGTCGTGTTTTCAGGCTATCAGAACGCCTGGCGCACCGAAGAAACCCTCGACGGAATTCGCGTCATTCGCGTCTGGAGTTATCTCACCGCCAACAAGGGCTTTTTCAAACGCACCCTCAATTTCCTCAGCTATATGCTGACGGCGGTCTGGTGCGCCATCCGGTTGAAAAATGTCGAGCTGGTCGTTGCCACCTCTCCGCAATTCTTCTGCGGGTGGGCCGGCGTACTGTGCCACGCGATTCGCCGCTGGCCGTTTGTGTTGGAAATCCGCGATATCTGGCCCGAATCCATCGTCACTGTCGGAGCGATGCAACGGTCCCGCCTGATGACCGTCCTCGAGTGGCTGGAACGTCGGATGTATGCGGCCGCCGATCACATCGTGACGGTGGGAGACGGTTACAAAGACCAACTCCTGGAGCGAAATGTTCCTGAAAAGAAGATCAGCGTGATCCCCAACGGCGTCGATCTTTCCCGCGTGCAGCCGCAGCCTCCTGATGTCGACCTCCGCCGCCGCTGGCAGGGAGAAAATAAATTCGTCTGTGCCTATGTTGGCACAGTGGGCATGGCGCACGGTTTGGACGTCGTCATCGACGCGGCGGAAAAGTTGCGGCAAGTCGGTCGGGACGACGTGCAGTTCTGGATCGTCGGCGACGGCGCCGAACGCTGCCGTCTGGAGCAGGCGGCGAAAGACCGGCAGCTGAATTCCATCACCTTCACGGGACTTGTTTCCAAGGACCGAATTGACGAAGTGACGGCGAGTTGCGACGCCTGCCTGGTTCACCTTCGCGGAACGGAATTGTTCGGAACCGTCATCCCGTCGAAAGTCTTCGAGACGATGGCCCTCAATATCCCGATCATCATGGGGGTGCGCGGCCAGGCGCAGGAGATCGTGCTCAACGGCCAAGGCGGCGTGGCGATGACTCCTGACGACGCGGATTCGCTGCTGGCCTGCATCGACCGGATCCGTCAGGAGCGACAGCAATTCGTCCACGGTCGCGCCTACGTTTCCCGTCATTACGATCGCACGGTGCTCGCCGACCGCATGCTCGACGTCTTGCGGCAATTTGGCGATCAACAGGCTTCGCCTGCGCTCGAAACTCCGGCGCTTCGTCGCGCCGCATAATTCCACCGCGCCGATTACCCGCCGTTCGCCAGCATTGCGGTCCTGCCATCCGTTGCGATTCAATAGCGGGTGAGCGCAGGACACCATTCCGAGGAGGACACGGCATGTACGCACAGAGAAATCGTTGGATCGCGGCGGCATTGATCTGGGGAGCAGGACTCATCATGGCGGCGAGCTTTTCCACCACGGCGGCTGAACCGAATCAACAAGACAAATTGCTGAGACACATCGTTCTGTTCAAATTCAAGGACGATGTGACCAAGGACCAGGTCCAGGAAGTCGCCGACGCCTTCGCGGCGCTGCCCAAAAAGATCAAAGAGATTGCCGATTTCGAATGGGGCCTGGAAAACAGTCCCGAAAGCCTGGCCCAAGGCTTCACCCACGGATTTCTGGTCACTTTCAAAAGCGACGACGACCGGAAAGCTTATCTCCCGCATCCCGAGCATCTGAAGTTCGTGGAACTGGTCGGCCCGCGCGTCGAAAAGGTGCTGGTGTTCGATTATTGGACGAAAAAGTGAAGCAGCACGATTTACCTGGCGGGGCGTGATCCGACCGCCAGGCGCGGACGTTGATCCTGGGATCACGCCACGAAAATGAACCGTTGAAAACTCAATTCGCTGGTCGACACCTTCATGGACAAAACCGATGCTGAACATTTGCGGATTTTGTCCATCCTGCATTACATTTTCGGCGCACTACAGGTCTTAGGAGGATTTGGCGGGCTGATGTTTCTGCTGCTGGGCGGCGCCATGGTCAGCGGGGCGATCCCGGCAGACTCCCCGAATGATCAGGCCGCGGTGCAGGCGATGGGGGTGTTGTTTTCCGCCATCGGGATGGGAATCACGCTCTTTTGCCTGCTGTCCGGAGCGGCGATTGCGGCCGTCGGGTATTGTCTGACGCGGCAGCAAGCGTATGCGTTCTGCCTGGTGGTGGCGGGATTCGAGTGCCTGTCCTTTCCGCTCGGCACGGTGCTGGGGGTCTTCACCATCGTCGTGCTGATGCGAGACTCAGTCAAAGCGGCGTTCGCAGCGGGCACAACATAACAAAGCGCCAGCCCTTCGCTGACAAGTTCTTCGATCACGGCGCGCACACTAGCAGGACGGCAATGCGTTTCATCTGCAAACATGTGGATCAAGGCCGGCGAATCAACCAGTTCTACCGCGCAAATTCAATCACGCGAGTCTCGCGGAGCACCGTGACTTTGACTTCGCCAGGATAAGTCATGGTCTGCTCGATCGCTGTGGCGATGTCCCGGCACATCTTGGCCGCTTCGCGATCGTTGAGCTCGTTCGGATTGACGATCACCCGGACTTCGCGGCCGGCCTGCACGGCATACGCCTGTTCCACTCCTGGAAATCCGCAGGCGATCGCTTCCAGTTCTTCCAGGCGGCGGACGTATTTTTCCAGCGTTTCACGGCGTGCGCCGGGCCGAGAAGCCGAGCAGGCGTCCGCCGCGGCCACCAGCACGGTATAGATGTAGTCGACGCGAATGTCGTCATGATGCCCGCGCGCCGCATGGACCACTTCGGCTTTTTCGCCGTAACGCTTCAAAAGTTCTGCGCCGACGGCCGGATGGCCCCCTTCCATCTCATGATCGGCCGCTTTGCCGATGTCATGCAGAAATCCGCATCGCCGGGCCAATGCGGTGTTGAGTCCCAACTGCTCGGCCATCAGCGCGGTCAGATGGGCGACTTCGATGGAATGCCGGAGCACGTTCTGGCTGTAACTGGTGCGGAAATACAGCCGACCCATCAGATCGAGCAGTTTGTCGTGCAGTCCCGGCACGGCCGCTTCCTGGGCGGCTTCGTTCCCTTGCTTGCGAATGAATGCATCCATCTCTTTTTGGGTCTCCAGGACGATTTCATCAATCCGCGTTGGATGGATGCGGCCGTCCTGGATCAATTTGACCAGCGCCTGCTTGGCGGTTTCCCGGCGGACGCTGTCAAAGGCGGACACGACGACGACGCCCGGCGTATCGTCGACGATCACGTCCACGCCGGTCGCCTTTTCAAACGCCCGAATGTTGCGCCCTTCTCGGCCGATGATCCGGCCCTTCATTTCATCGTTGGGAATGTCAATCGTCGAAACGGTGGTCTCCGAAGTATGGCTGGAGGCATACCGTTGGATCGCCATGCCGATGATTTCCCGCGCCATCTGCTCGCTCTGCTGCTTGACCTCCTGCTCGTGCTTCATGATCAGCGCGCCGGTTTCGCTTTTCAATTGCCGGTCCAACCGGTCCAGCAGCAAGTCGGTGGCCGCTTTCGCATCCAGTCCGCTGATCTTGTAGAGCTGGTCCTGCTCCTGCTTGATGACCCGTTCCAGCTCCTTGTCGCGCGCTTCGATCACTTTGCCGCGCTCGGTCAGCTTCTGTTGCATCCCTTCCAGCATCCGTTCCTTCTTGCTGATGTCCTCCTGCAGTTCTTCCAGCACGGCCTCGCGCTTATCGAGATGTTTTTCATGATCACGCAATTCATCCCGGGCGGCGCGAAATTCCTTCTCCGCGGCTTCCCGCTGCTTAAGAACTTCTTCCTTGGCGGCCAACTCGCCGGCCTTGCGGACGTTTTCGCCATCGCGCTCCGCTTGCTGTAAGATTTCGTCGCGCGTCTTGTAAGCGGCGCCGCGCAGCAATCGTTCGACGAAAAATCCGATGCCCGCGCCGATCAGCAGCGCGACCACGGCGATGACGGCGTATTCCATCCCGACGATCCCCCATCCATCCTGACGGCCCGACCTTGACGCTGCGGGTGTCCAGGAACACACCCACCGCAGCGACTGCCGCACCTGGCGAAGTTACGCCTTCCCCCAGATCGCAACAGCCGAGACGGACAACCCGGCAAACCGGATGATGTCATCCGGCCGCGCTTTAGAGCAGGTTGTCGTTGCTGGAACGAGGAAGATCAGTCGATCCGACGTGCCCGTCGGCGAACAAATTGCGCACGGCAAAAAACGCCGTCACGCAATCCGGAGCCGAAATCAGGACAATTTCCAGGGAATTCCTTCAGTCCCGGCGGACCATGGCATCCTTGGCCTCCCGCCCAGATCGTGAAGGGAGGCAACAGCATCGTCCCCTGCTCCGCCGGTTGCCATGCAAGCACTCCGCCCGGCAAAGGATGCGACACAAATTGCGCCCTGCGACTGAACAGCCGCAGCCACCCCCAAATCCAGGCGCAAACTACTGGAAACATCCCGTCGATACCAATAAAACCTGAACCTACTGTCGAGCAACAGGCCAACTCAGCGGTCGATTTTCATCCACCGCTGTTTGCCGAACGAACCTGCTCCGGGGCCGAGCGCCTCGGAGGACAAATTTCGATGAATTTTGAATGCATTTCAAGAATGCAAGCGACGGTGATCCTACCACACTGGCTGCGACAGTCAACCAAACCAGATCTTGACCAGACGCATTCACGCGGGCGGAAGACCTCAGCGGATCGGCAGTTTATGAGCCGCTCCGACGGTTTCCCGCACGTATTCCGGCACGGCATAACCCGGCAATTGCCGGCGCAATTCGGCGATCAATGTCCTCCCCGACTCTTCGTCCACCTCGAAATGCGCGGCCCCTTGCACGCGGTCGAGCTGGTGCAGGTAATAGGGCATCACCCCCAGATTCACCAGGCCGTCGCAAAGCTCTCGCAAAACCGTGATCTCATCGTTGACCCCGCGTAAGAGCACGGCTTGATTGAGCACCGGCACTCCCGCGCACACCAGACGCCGCAAGGCCGCACGGCACGATTCATCCAGCTCCCGCGGATGATTCGCGTGCACCACCATCATCGGCGTCAATCGCTGGCTCGTGATCAATTCCAGGAACTCGGACGTGATCCGGCTGGGAAGCACGATCGGCAACCGGCTGTGGATCCGCAGCCGAACCAGATGGGGAATCTCGCTCAGGCGGGACAGCAGTGTTTGCAACCGCTGGTCGGTCAACATCAACGGATCGCCACCACTTAACAGGATTTCTTGAATCGATTCGTCGCGACGAAGCGCCTCCAGCGCCGGTTCCCATTCATCCAGACGGCGTGGCGCCTCGCCATAGGGAAAGTGCCGCCGAAAACAGTAACGGCAATGGATCGCACATGCCCCCGTGGCGATCAGCAAGGCCCGCCCGGCATATTTTTTCAGCAATCCGGGGGCAAGCTGCGCATGGTGATCGCCCACCGCGTCGGCGGTAAATCCCGGCGGCTGGTGAAACTCGGCGTCCAGCGGCAACACTTGTCGCAGCAACGGGTCGTGGGGATTTCCCGGTTCGATCCGCCGGAGATAACTTTCCGTCACCAGCAACGGAAATAATTTCGCCGCGCGGCGGGCAGGCTCGCGCCAATTCTCCGGCAAATCGAGCCGGTCGATTAACGCCTCCGGGTCGCGGAGGGCGTCCGCCAATTCGCGATGCCAATTCGACCCGAGCGGGCGACGGCGGCAATCAGGTTCCGGCTGCGGGGCCATGGCGTCGCTCGGCAAGTTCTTGGATCAGATCCGTCTGCACTTGTTGAATTTCCAGCAGTTGCTGCCATTGGTGGGTCAGCAGCAGGTCCAGTTTGGCGTTCAAGTGGCGGATTTCCAACTCGGCCTTCAAATTCACGCGGTAGTCATGCTCGGCTCGCAGCCGGTCTTTTGCCTCTTGGCGATTCTGACTCATGAGAATGACCGGCGCTTGAATCGCCGCCAGGCACGATAGCAGCAGATTGAGCAGAATGTAGGGATACGGGTCGAACGGCTTGGAAAGCAGGCCGACGGTGTTGATTCCGATCCAGACGGCCAAGACCGCGCCAAAGCACAGGATAAAGGACCAGCTGCCGCCGAACTCCGCCACCCGATCGGCCAATTGCTCCCCGAGAGTCAGTTGGCGGTCGAACGCGGCATTGAGATTCTGCGCGAGCAGCTCATGTTCCTGAAAACTGCGGACGACCTCGCGCTCCAGGTCCGACAGCTCGCCTTTTTCCTCGCGAAGGACGTCCGCAACATAGGCGCCGCGGAAATGGTTGAGGTCTTGAAAGCAGAGATATCCTGTTCCGGACCAATCCGGGTGCACTTTTCGAATTTGATCCGCCACCGCCTCGCGAATCTGCCTGGCCGGTGTCGCCAGTTCCAACGGAACGCGACGACGGCAGATTTCACATTCGACGGTCGGATTTTCCTGTTTGGACATGGCTCTGCTCGGTAGGAAGTGATGCACCCATCGGATTTGGTCGCAGCGAGGAGCTTCCCGAAACCCGATCTGCGCTTCGCCGACCTCCCGGACTCTCGCACTTTCCAGCCAAGCCGGAATTTGCTATCTTTCCGTGGTCACCGCGATGCGAGCGGAAGCGCTCCCCGTGTTTCTGAAAGTACCGTTTCGTAGAGAACAAGATCAATGGCCAGTGTCGATGTCGGAGAATTGCGCAAAGGCTCGAAAATCGTCGTCGAAGGCGATCCGTTCGAAATGTTGGCGGTCGATTTCGTCAAGCCCGGCAAGGGGCAGGCGCTGTATAAGTGCCGGATGCGGAATCTTCTCAAGGGGACGCTGCTGGACCGGACGTACAAAAGCGGCGAAACCCTGGAAGGGGCCGACGTCCGCCGCAACGACGCACAGTACCTCTACAAAGAGGCCGCTGGCTTCGTTTTCATGGATCAAGGCACCTTTGAACAGTTCACGATCGCCCAGGACACCATCGGGGAGCAGGCCCGCTTCCTCCAGGACGGCATGATCTGCGAACTTTTGTACTGGAACGACACCCCGATCGGCGTGACGTTGCCCGGCTCGGTCGTCTTGACGGTCTCCTACACCGAACCCGCCGTCCGCGGCAACACCTCGGGCAATATTTCCAAGGCGGCGACGGTGGATGGCGGCGTGGAAATCCAGGTTCCCGCGTTCGTCGACACCGGCGACCGAGTCAAGGTGAATACGCAAAGCGGAGAATACATCGAACGGGTCCGTGACTAATTGAGTGGAGCCACAGACCTTCCCGTCTGTGGCGTGGCGTGGAGCACAGACATTCCTGTCTGTCGGGTGGAGTTTGGAGCACAGACATTCCTGTCTGTGGAGTTTTGTTTCTGTCCGAGCCGATTGAATAGTGAATCACTTACGCACCGACAGCAATGTCTGTGCTCCGCAGAGGTGCTCCTCGAAGGGATTCGAGGCATGTCAAGCTGGACGATCCTGATCTACGCCGCGGCCGCGGTGATGGCCGTTCAGAGCCTCTTGGCCCTGATGACCGCTCATCGTAAACGAACGGTCCAGCGGTTGATGAACGAGGAGTTAGCTCGCCGGGATGACGCGATGCGAACTCCTGACGGAAAACCGACGTCCACGACGCAACCTCCCCCGGCTGGGCGAAACCCGAGAGCAGCTTAAAACGACCCCTGACAGCTTTTTTTGACAGTTCACCGCTCCGCAACTTCGGCAGTTATCATGTCCGTGGAACATAACGGCAAACTCTTCATCGAAACCGTCGGCTGTCAGATGAATATGCTCGACAGCGAACTGGTCGTCGCCGCGCTGCGTAAACAAGGCTACGAACTCACTCCCGATATCGCCGCCGCCGACACCATCCTCTTCAACACCTGCAGCGTTCGCGAACACGCCGAGCATAAAATCTACAGCGCGCTCGGCCGGCTCAAATACAGCAAGCAAGCCCGCCCCAATCAGGTCATTGGCGTGCTGGGCTGCATGGCCCAGAAAGATCAGGAACTGATCTTTCAAAAAGCCCCGTTCGTCGACCTGGTCGTCGGCACCGGTCAACTCGCCGAAGTCCCCCGGTTGGTCGATGAAGCCCGGGAAAGCCGAAAACGATCGTTGGCCGTCAGCCTCGATCGCCGCGATGGTACGCGAACCGAGGTTTCTCAAAGCTTTCAAAGTTACGACCCGCTCCGCGAACCCGAAATGCGGCCGACCCCCTTCCAGGCGTTCGTCCGCATCATGTTCGGCTGCGACAAGTTCTGCACCTACTGCGTCGTCCCCATGACGCGCGGCCCCGAGCAGAGCCGGTCCCCCAAGGACATCCTTCACGAATGTCGCGTCCTGGCCGAACAGGGCGTAAAAGAAATCACCCTGATCGGTCAGACGGTCAACAGCTATCGGTTCCTCGAAGATGGCAAAACCTGGCGCCTGGCGGACCTCCTGGCTTCGATCCACCAACTGGAAGGCCTGCTCCGGCTGAAATTCGTCACGAATTACCCGCGCGACATGACCGACGACCTGTTGCAGGCCGTTCGCGATCTGCCGAAGTGCTCGCGCTATCTGCATGTGCCGGCCCAATCCGGTTGCGACGAAATTCTCAAGCGCATGAAGCGCGGCTACACCATCGAACACTACCGCGAAATGTTCGGTCGCATCCGCCAGACGCTTCCCGACGCCGCCGTGTCCAGCGATTTCATCGTCGGCTTCTGCGGCGAGAGCGATGCCGCGCATCAGAAAAGCCTCGACTTGATCCAGGAATGCCGGTTCAAAAACAGCTTTATCTTCAAATACAGTCCCCGCCCCGGCACGAAGGCGTTCGACCTCCTCCCCGACGACATTCCGGAAGACGTCAAACGGCAACGCAACAACGAGATGCTTGCCCTGCAAAATCAAATCAGCGCGGAAGACAACGCCGCGTTCATCGGCCGATCCGTCGACGTCCTGGTCGAAGGAATCAGCCGCAGTCAGGAAAAACGAGGCGAGACGGAAGCCGGCTCCAGCCCGCTGCAACTGACCGGCCGGACCAACTGCGATCGCATCGTGGTCTTTCCCGGCAATCCGCGTTTGGCCGGTTCCCTGGCGCGCATTCAAATCGAAGACTGCACGCCGACTACGCTGCTGGGCTCGATCGTCACCCGCGAACTCCAGCACGGCTCGGGATCCCTGTTGCCGATCCTCGCGTAGCAAACCAGCAATCTCGCCCAGGCGGCCTGTCGCAGGCGGTTGACGGACCGAAAAGGTCTCCCTCCGCAGTTTCAGCGATCTCCGGTGACGGAATCTGGCGGCCTCTCCTGGGACGAGTTATGATTCGCCTCAGCAAGACGGTCCGAATTTTCCACACCTTTCCTGCCCGCTCTCCATGAACCCCACCGCCTCTCCGCCGATGACCGCCGCACCTCACGACTTGTTCCCCTATTTCCGCACCGTGGCGGAGATGCCCCGTCCTGTGGATTGGACCGCCTTTTTCGGAAACGATCGGCCGGTCGAACTCGACGTTGGTTGCGGTCGCGGAATGTTTCTCGTCAATGCGGGAGCGACACATCCGGATCGCAACTTTCTCGGCATTGAACTCGACTACAAGGAAGGCCGCCGCGTGGCGAAACGCTTGCAGAAGCGCGGCTGGGACCATGTGCGGGTGAGCGGCGGCGACGCGCAGGAGTTTTTGCGACATCATGTGACGCCGCAATCCGTCGATGTGGCTCATGTCTATTTCCCCGATCCTTGGTGGAAACGCAAACACAAGAAACGCCGGCTGTTCAACGAGGAATTTGCCGATCTGCTGGCGAAAGTCGTCAAAGCGCAGGGCTTGGTCCATTCCTGGACCGATGTCGAAGACTATTTCCAAGTCATTGCCGCCCTGATGAATCATCACTCGGACTTCGAGCCCTTGCCCTGCGCACCGCTGGCCGACCCGGCGCACGATCTCGATTATCAGACCAGTTTTCATCGCCGCCGCGCCCAGGCCGGCTGCACGATTTATCGCGGGATGTGGCGTCGTCGCGAAATCTCCCCGCGACTCGCCCGCAATGGAGAAAAACCGCTCGCTCCCGCTCCCCTGTAACGGTATCTTCAACCTGCAGTTGCCGAGCGCCCGTTGGATGTTCATCTGGAGTGGAAATTGATGTCAATTGTCGGAACCCTGATTTGCGGAATGTGGCTGTCCGGCAGTTTGGCGGCTGGCGACCCGGCGATGCTGACGGCGTTGGCCGTGGCCAACGTCGCGGACGTCGACCCCGATTTCGCGGTTCAGGGAGAATATGTCGGAGCCTCGTCGAGGCTGGGTTGCCTGACAAACTATGGCTTGCAAGTGGTGGCCTTGGGCGAGGGCAAATTCGAGGCCAAACTCTACGAAGGAGGCTTGCCCGGCAACGGCGCCTCGGGGCAATCTGCATTCGTGCTGCAGGGAGCACGCACTGACGCAGATGCCGCCCGACTGACCGGTAGCGGTTGGATCGTCGCGATTTCGTCTGGAAAACTGGCCCAAGTCGGTTTGGAGTCCGGCACGCCCGATATCGCGGTCCTGAACAAGGTTGAACGGACCAGTCCCACCCTGGGAGCGAAACCGCCGGCCAATGCCGTCGTGCTCTTCGACGGTTCCCCACCGACGCTGCTGAAAGACGCGACCGTCAAGGACGGCCTCTTGCAGGTGGGCACCGAAACCGTCAATACCTATCGCGACTTCAGCCTCCACGCGGAATTTCGCACGCCGTATATGCCGGCGGCGCGGAGCCAGGCCCGCGGCAACAGCGGCTTCTATCTCCAGCGCCGGTACGAAGTGCAGGTGCTCGATTCTTTCGGTCAATGGCCGCAGTTCAACGAAGCCGGGTCGATCTACCGGACGAAACCGCCCGAGATCAACATGTCCTATCCGCCGCTGGCCTGGCAGACCTACGATATCGATTTCACTGCGGCCCGGTTCGACCCGGCCGGAAACAAGGTGAGCCACGCCGTGTTGACGGTGCGGCACAACGGCGTGACCGTGCAAAACCGAGTGACGTTGTACAACAAAACGGGGGCGGGGAAGCCGGAAGGTCCGGACCCCATGCCCATGTTGTTGCAGAATCACGGCAATCCGGTGGAATTCCGCAACATCTGGCTGGTGGAGCATTCGGGGCCGGCGAATTGTTGCCCGATTTCTTGCGGCCGATAGCGGCTCCGTCAAATTTGGTGTCCCGTTCACAGACAAAGCGAGTATAATCCCGAAAGGAGACCGTGCGAACAATCTGGCACGGTCGGATGCCGCAAGTTTCCGGGGGCGACCGTTGACATGGCGTGTTCGTATCGTGGTCACTGCCTGATCGCAGCGCCTCATTTGCGCGATCCGAATTTCTATAAGACGGTCGTCCTGATTGCCGATCATGGGACGCAAGGGGCAATGGGATTGGTGATCAATCGCCCGTCGTCCGTCCTGGTCAGCCACGCGCTGTCCAAGCACTTCGAATTGCCCGAATGCAGCGATTTGGTTTACATGGGAGGCCCCGTCGAACCGCTGGCCCTGTTCATCCTGCACAACGCCTGCGACCTGGCCGACAACGAATCGCCGATTCGTCCGGGCATCTACCTCGGCAACAGCGGCGAAGTCTTTGAAGAAGTGGTTCGCCGCAGCGCCGCCGCCTTGCCCGGCTTGTGTTACCGCGTGTTTTCCGGCTGCGCGGGGTGGGGGCCCGGACAGTTGGAAGACGAGATCGGCCGCGGGGATTGGTTTCTCCGGCCGGCTTGCTGCGAATCAGTGTTTCAGGACGATCCCTATTCCGCTTATGACTGGATGCTGCAGCGCGTCCATGAAGACCATCGGTTACTCCCTGATTCCGACACCAATCCGCAATGGAATTGAGCGGCCGCCACTGTGACCGGAACTGCCATGCCCTCGATCACCATTGTCGACGCCGTCACGGGAGCCTCCGCCACCATTGCGCCCGAGCGGGGGTTCAACTGCTTTTCGTTTCAGGCGCCGGTCCATGGCGAAACCGTCGAAGCGCTCGATGTCGCTCCCGGTTTCCTGGAAGGAACCAGCCGACCGACGCGGACCGGCATCCCAATTCTCTTTCCATTTCCCAATCGGATCCGGCGCGGACAGTTTGTCTGGGAAAACCGTGAATTTGTCATTCCCGGGACCGACGATTGGGGCAATGCCATTCACGGCTTTTGTGCCGATCGCGCCTGGCGCGTGATCGATCACGGACCCTCGTACGTCGTGGGGCAGTTTCAATTGAGCGTCGACGCGCCGGACCGCATTTCCCAATGGCCGGCCGATTTCCGCCTGGAAGTCGAGTACCGGATCCTGAGGCAACGGCTGCGCGCGACGTTCCGGATCCAAAATCCGACCGATCGCGCCCTCCCCTGGGGATTGGGAACGCATCCTTATTTTCGGGCCCCCCTCGGCGCCGGCGGCGCCTGGGACGACTGCACTCTCGAAGTTCCCGCCCACTCTCGCTGGGACCTGGTCGATTGCCTCCCCACAGGAACGCGCACGCCCGTGCCCCCGGAATTCGATCTGCGCGACGGAGCCGGCCTGAAGGGTTTGAAACTCGACGACGTCTTCGGCGACCTCGAATGTACCGGTCCCCAGTTTGACTGCACGCTGTTCGATGAACGGGCCGGCATTCAACTGACCCAGACCTGTCCGCCGATTTTTCGCGAGGCGGTCGTGTTTACGCCGCCCGAGCGGTCGTGCATCTGCGTGGAACCTTACACTTGCGTGACGGACGCCGTCAATTTACAGGCTCAAGGAATTGATGCCGGTCTGCGCGTCCTGGCTCCCGGCGCCGAGTTCCGGACTTGGATTGACCTGACGCTGGGGCCGGTGCTCGCTTGACCGCCGCCGGGGGAAAACATGATGCCCCTTAGAATTTGCGCTCTGGAAATGATTCGGCCGCCGCATCGAACGGCGCTGCTGGCGCTGTTGGCCGCGTTCCTGGCCTCGCACGGGTCGAGCCTTGCCCAATCGGACTCAGTCTCCCGGTCAAAGTCCCCCTCCCGGTCCGCCACTCCCCAGATCCCTCGGGAAACGACTGGCACGACGGACAGCGAAGTCGTCTCGCTGGTGCGCCGGAAAATTTCCGTGCAGCGCGCAGCGCTCAATCGGCAACGGCAGAGCGACGGTCTGCCGTTGCTGGCAGAACCCGCGCTCGAAGAACCGCAAGCGACGGTCGACATCGTTCATTACGGCATCGGCGGCGTGCACGCGGAGCGCGGTCCGCAGCGGTTCCTGATTCTGCGATTGCTGATCGACAATCCTGGTCCAGCGGAATGGAAATTATCAGAGGACGATCTGGTCGCTCGCATCGCTGAGGAACGGCAAACGTCGCAAAATGTCCCTCCGTTGATCCAGAACTTCAATTTCCTTTATGCCGGCGAAGTTTACGCCCTGCAGAAGGTCAAACAATTCACCGGATTGACGATTCCCCCGCGCGGAGTCGGGACGGTCTGGCTGTTTTTTCCCAAGTCAACCGCCAATTCCGAGGTGCCGGCCATACGTCTGACGTTGACGGCGGGCGGGCACACGATAGAAATCGACGTCACGGAATCGCAACGCGCATTATTAGGGCTGTCTGTTGAACGACTGGGACCGCGGGGTTGCCTGGCATTCGTTTCAGTCTCCGGGTTGTTGAACACCATCAATGCCCAGTCGCTCGCGGATCGTTTGGAGTCCTTGGCAGAACGGAAAACCGTCCGATTTGTGCTGCAATGGACCGACGACGCACCGCTTCCCGATCTCCCGCTCCTCCAATGGTTGGCCGCTGCGGCCGCGCAAGCCGGCAGCGGGCATCCCGGCGGAGAACACTTTCCCGATTTGCCCGCGGCGATTCGGGAATTGCATCTCGTGCAGCCACGCGATCTGAAGTCGACAAATTCTGCTCTGTTTGGTTCCGTTCCTGCCCAGGGGAGTTGGCATGAGTCGGCGGACGAGGCAGTGGGCGCGGCACTAAGAACGGCTTATCTCTCGTTGCCCAAGCACGAGTTGCTGCACGAAATCCGACAAGGACATCCGTTGGCACGCGCCGCCGCCATCACCCATGGCGCGGAACAACTTGATGCCCATCAGCTTTCCGAGTTGATCCGCTGGGCTCACGGCGCGGACCCGCCGGTTCAACTCGCCGCGATTCGTGCACTCAGCCACTTTCCCGAGCAGGCTGCCGTCAACACGCTCGAGGAGCTCGCACGACAAAAGCAGGATCCTGTCAGCGCCGCCGCCGTCGAAAGCCTCGCCGGTTCGCGATTTTCCGCCGCGGAAAACGGTCTCTGGCAGTTGCTGCACGAGCCCGATCCGACCGTCAAACGCCTGGCCATGCAGGTCCTGGCCCGGCATCCGCCGCCCAAATGGTCCGAGACGATCTTTGAATACGTCACCAGTTCGCCCGACGGCCTCGACGGAAGGGATCCAGGCGTTGCTGGTCGTAGGGCACCCCCGATTGGTCGAAGTGCTCGAAGCCGGTTTTGAAAAGCTCAAAACCCCAACCTCGGCCGCTTCGTCTTTTCCCATTCTTGCCCAGCGACGACCCCCGCAGCGAGCAGCTCGCCACGGAATATACGCTGGCGCATCTGGCGCGAACCCAGCCCGACAACGCCATGTCCCAGTTCCTGCAACGCACGAAGCTATCCTGCGGCGATCCCGTTGCTGCTCGCCCGGTTTGAGTCTGGACCGGAACGAACCTCTGTCGGAATCTGCTCGCGCAAATCGGCGATGAATCCGTCGGGGACGCCATCGCCGCCAAATATCCCAGTTGTCAATCTCGGAGCAGTGCGCGCTTTGTCCAGCGCGCTGCGACGGACTCGATTTCTGGAATTTGCCGGTCGAGGCGTATCGTCGACGGAATTTTCCCCTGGTTCAGGCGGCGGCGCGCAGGGACTGGCCCACGATTCTTCCTCGGAAGCCTGTCGCCTGTTGGTCGAGGCCTTAGAGCAGCAGACGAACAGCACGGCGCTCTCCTACATCTGCAATGCCCTCAGCAGCATCGGCGGTCCGAAGCGCCGGACCGCCCTGTTAAGCGGATTCCAACATCCGGAACGAAAAAAAATGGCGTCGGGGCCCTCAAATTTCTGTACCGGCATTCGCCAGGCTATGTGCCTATATCTGGCCCGCCGAGAATCATTTTCGCCCAGAAACAGTGGAAGGAAGCCCTCGATTATTACGAGTTATCGCTCCGGATCGATCCGGAGTTGCCCGATGCGTATTCGGGTCGCGGCAACGTCAAGCTGCGGTTGGACAACGTGGCGGAAGCCATGGCCGATTTTGAAAAGGCTTACCAACTCGATCCCTTTAGCAGCGCGGCCGTCACCGGCTTGTCGTATGCGCGGGTTCGTGCCGGTCGGATTGACGACGGCCTCAAGATCGTCGTTGCCAGCCGCGAGGATTTGAAACAGGACCCCACCTTTCTGTACAACGCCGCCTGCGTCTATGCCCAGGCTTGGGAGCAGGCGGAAAAACAGACCGGTCTGCCCGATCGTGAACAACGACTGAGCGATTACCGCCGGCAGGCGCTGGAGGACCTCAAACAATCCATCGCGCGAGGCTTCTCCGATTTCGACTGGATGCAGCACGATCCTGATTTGGCCTCTTTGCGCTTCCGGGATCCCGAGTACAAGAAACTCTTGGGAGATCGGCCAACCAGAATCTCGGACGATCCGCTGGCTCCCCCCGTTCCGGACAGTGAAGAGGAAGCGGAATAAAGACTTCCGTCCCCGCGAAGTTCGGCGTCTCGGGTTAGAAACGACCTCATGGTTTATCTCCATCGCATCTATACCAGGACCGGGGACGCCGGTGAAACGTCCCTGGGCGACGGCAAAAGAGTCTCCAAGACCGATGCGCGCATCTCCGCCTTCGGCGGCGTTGATGAATTGAACTCTGTGTTGGGACTCGTTCGCACGGCGTGGACCGACGAGCCATATCCCGCCCGTATCGCCATCATCCAGAACGACCTGTTCGACATCGGCGCCGATCTGTGCGTGCCGGAGACCGATCCGCCGCCTGCTACGCCTCCGCTGCGCGTGACGGCCAAACAGGTCGAGCGCCTCGAAGGCTGGATTGATGCCGAGACGGAACGCCTCCATCCCCTCACCAGCTTTATTCTGCCAGGCGGTTCCCCCGCGGCGGCCCATTTGCATTGGGCGCGGACCGTCTGCCGCCGCGTAGAAATCGGCGTCGTCAAACTGGCCAACGGCGAACCGATCAATTCGCTGGTCGTGATTTATTTGAATCGCCTCTCGGATTTGCTCTTTGTCTGGGCCCGTGTGGCGAATGATCTCGGCCGGGGTGACGTCCTTTGGACGCCCGGTCGAACGGATTGAATCTCCCCAACTATGGAACGACGGATATGACGATCTCGCCCTGGTGTGTCATGACATTCACGATCTGCGCTGCGGGATTAGCGCAAGCCCAGGAATTTCCTCCGGTCGATCGCCTGCCGGAAGTGAAAGGCTTGCCGGATGTCCTCACGATGTTCGACGGCACCCCCGTCACGACCAAAGAAGACTGGTGGACGCGCCGCCGGCCCGAGCTGGTGAAGCTGTTCCAACATTACATGTATGGGAACTTCCCGCCGCAGCCAAAAATTGCCGTGCAGGTCACGAAGACCGTTGAGGGGCTGTGCGATGGAAAAATCAACTTGAAAGAAATCGAGATCCGATTTGTCGATCTTCCCGAGCACGCGCCGCGCATCCATCTCGCGTTGTTTTTGCCCGCCGGAGTCAAAACTCGCGTACCGGTCTTTCTCGGGCTGAACACCTGCGGTAATGTCGAAGTTCTCCCCGACGAAGCCATCTCGCTCGATGAGCAGGCCTGGCGCCACAACCGCTGTCCCATGCCGCTCCGTGGTTTCGCGAAAGATTTCTGGTGCGTCGAGTATCTGGCGTCACGCGGTTATGCCTTCGCCACGTTTCATGAAAGCGAGATCGACCCCGACCAGCATGACTTCAGCGACGGTATCCACCCGTTCTATGCGCAGCTCCCCGTCCCGGAAAAATCACGCCCAGGCACGATCGCTGCCTGGGCCTGGGGGCTGTCCCGCGCCGTCGATTATCTGGTCACCGACCCGCAAATCGATCCGCAGCGGGTCTGCCTGATCGGCCATTCACGCCGAGGGAAAACCGCGCTGCTCGCGGCGGCCATGGACGAACGCGTGGCCCTGGTCGTGCCGCATCAGTCCGGCACCGGCGGCATGGCCCTGAGCCGCGACTCGCAGCAGGAGACGGTCGAGCGCATCAACCGCGTGTTCCCGCATTGGTTCGCGGATCAATTCACCGAATTCGATCACGCCGTCGACCGGCTTCCATTCGATCAGCATGCCCTGGTCGCCCTCGTCGCGCCGCGGCCGCTGCTTGACACTGAAGGAGCGCAAGACGCCTGGGCCAATTTCCCCCGTTCACTGGAGTCCCTGCAAGGGGCCGATCCCGTTTACAAATTGCTGGGCAAGCCCGGCCTGGTCGGCACGGGTCTCGTGCAAAACGACGAACCGATCGTCGGCCCGAATTTCGGCACGATCCTGCAATACCGGCTCGATGAGAAACACACGCTAAACCGCAAGTTCTGGGAAAAAATCCTCGACTTCGCCGATGCCCAACTCAAGCGCTGACGCTCGGGCGAATGTCTCGATCGCCGAAAACACCACGAGCCGGGCAGCGCAAGGCGACCCGGCTCGTGGCGCGGAAACAGACGTGGCGAATCGTCAGTTGTCAGGAAAGGTGCGGAACTGTTTCCCCATTCCAAGGCGGCCCATCAGTGGAAATCCGGATCCGGGCGTTCGTCGGCGTGTTCGAAATTCTCCCACTCATCGGGCACGATTTGCGACTTGGCCGCCGGCGGGGGCGGGAGTTCATTTTCCGTCGGAGCCGGAGCGATCGCGGCAGGAAATGACGGGATCGGCGATAAGGCCGCGGACGGGGGCGTGTAATTCTCGTAATGCGGCGGCAGCGGATTGACGATTTGCGTCGTCGCGCAGGTTTGTCCGCAACCGGCCGACTTTGTACTCGTGCAGCATCCGGACAGCACGCAGCACGCGGCGCAGGCGGTCCAGGAGGAAACCCACACGGTGGTTTTCATAGGCGATTTCCCGATCCTGACGGGAGCACGGCGGCAAGCCGCGTACAATCCTTGATGCTGAGATTTCCTCGACCGTAACGGCGGTCACGGTCTGGCTCAGCAGAGTAGAGAATCGGTTAAATCGGTGCGCCCGTTACAGGCATTTTTTGCCGACCCGGAGACGACTGGAGTTTTGCGCCCCGGTTTTACCGATCGTGATCGTCCTGTCGAACATGCCGGCGCCAAAGGGATCTTCCGCGGTCCGCACAATCGGAAAACACCGCGAAAATCCGGTCTGACGGCGCCGATGCCGCCTCAGGCTCAAGCCGCCCGGCGCAATTGCGCCGAAGCGTCATCCGCTGCTGGCAAGCGGTAATAGCAGACGTTCTTGTGATGCATCGGCAGTCGCCGCAATACCGGACGCAACGCGTTCTTGAGCGCGCCGCGAAAACCGATCGGCAAACCATCCGCCAGCTGAAAAGGAACCAACCCGGCCGCCCGCCCCATGGCCGCCAACGAGTCGGCCGCGAAGCAATTCAAATGCTCCAGCGGTGCGACAGAACTCAACGAATGCCGGCTGTGACGATCGACGGTCCAGGCGCCTCGCCGCAGGTTTTGATGAATCCGCCGGGCGCTCGGCACGCAAATCCGAATCACGCCACGCGGCGAAAGGCAGCCTTTGAGCTTTTGCAGCGTCGCCAGCGGGTCGACCAGATGCTCAAACACCTGCTCGGCATTGATGACGTCATAAGCAGCGGATGGCCGCTCCAGATCGCTCACCACTTGCAGCCCCTGACGCCGCGCCCGCTCGAGCACCGGGGCCGCAATATCGTAACCCCAGGTCTGGCAGCCGAAACTGCGGGCCATCTGGCACCACTCGCCCCAACCCATGCCGTAATCCAGCACCTTCAGTTCCGCCGGGTTCATTCCCCGAGAATTCCGCCGTTTGCCCGTCGGTTGTTGCGCTTCGAAGTGCCGGATCAACGAGACGATTTCATTCGCCCGCATCAGATAATATTTCAGCACATGCGATTGCTGGCCGGCATGGTTTTCTTCGGCCCGAATCCAGTCGGCATACAGCCGCTCCTGGAACTGGTCGTCCCCGGCGAACCGCTGAAAAATTCCCCGGCAACCCTCGCATTCGTCCAACTCAAAGTCGACGCCGGCCACCAATTCCAAACAGTCCGCCGCCTGCGATCGATAGGCGTGCCGTAAATAGCTTGCCAGCGGTTCCGCATCGTAACGGCATGCGTAAAGCCGCGTCGTCTCCGCGTGTCCGCACATGGGACAGTCGGTCCGTTCCAGAAATGCCATCGCCCCTCCTTGGCCAGCGGTTTCCCCCGGGGAACCGGGACGGAATCGTAAAGCCGTTCCCAGACAGGGTCAAGAGGAATGAATTTCCCGGCATTTCCGGCTTGCTGAGCCTCATCGTCGCGTTTGATACGACCGGATTGTCAGTTGCGTTCCGTCACAACTCGAATTTCCTGCGGCAGAAATTGCCGGAACGTCGATGGCCCGTCATATCGCCCGTCCGCGACATCTCAGAATTGAGTCGCAACACCAGCATCGGGCGATGGTTTCCTCCTCGTGTTGAAATCGATCATGGCACAAGGCGTCAGCTTTACGCAGGCCGGTCAATCGGTGCAATCCGCCTGGGATCGCATTACGCAAAAGGCCGATCAACTCGCCAGCCAGGTCGCCGGCGGTAACACGGCGGGCGCTTCGTTCGTGCAGACCGCGGTTGAACTGCAATCGCTGAAGGTCCAGGCCGGCATGGCCGGAAAAGTTCTGCAAACGCTGGACGAACTCGCGAAGGACCTGCTCACCGCCCCGCGAAAATAAGCGGCGTTCAGCCGGACGCGCGGTAGAATGTTCTGGAAAATTTTGGAGGAAGCCCGAGCCGCCAGCGAGGGACTATGATTCATCGCCCTCGCCAAGCGCTTCGGGCTTGTTGATAGACCCATGCATCCTCCGGGTTAAGCCAGCACTGCCCGAATCCGATCCCTCTGTCGCCGGTGCTCGTCATCCGTCAACACAGGCCGTGCTGTCGACGTCCCGATGTCCGGCAAGTCCACCCAATGATCGGCACCCGGCGAAATGGGGCGACTCCGGCAGCTCGAACGGGCTCGGCAATTCCCAGACGCGCACCAGCGCAAAGAGCCCATCCCGTTTGCAATGGAATCGCTCGGAGACCACTCGGTCCGACCAGCCATGCAGCCCCTGCAAACGAGGAAGCTGGCTTACGTCAGCGATTTCGAAGACGTCCTCCACAGTCGCATAATAACTGAGCAAAACGCGACCTGCTTCGGGAGATTGGCGGCGAGCGCATCCCACAACTCGCGGTAACCCGGCACAAAGCCGTCTGGGGATTGATGAAAATTTGTCGAAACAGCCAGAACTCCGGGTGTTCGACGCGAAATCCCTCCCGGCCCTCGTGAATGCCTCCTGCGCAAGATCAACGACTGCCGGCCGCTTCCCAGGCTACAAATCACCGCCCATTCTTTGAAGGCAACTGGCTCGTTGGTTGCATGGAGAATTGTTCATTGTTTATGGGGCGAGCATTTTCGCCCGTTATTGTAATGGGCTAAACCGAACACTGCATTGAATGTCCGAGGAACTCTCATGTCATGCTGCATTGAGCCCGGATGATTGACATGCTCCACCCCGTGCGGGAGGATGGTTGCGATGGACGAGTGGGGAAAGAACGATTCAGCGCTTCGCTTCATGTTCTGGGCGTTCGTCATCGGCCTGCTGCTGGCGTATACCCTCGTCTTCCCACTGAAATGGGTTGGTCTGATGCCCGATCATCTCACGTGGTTGGGGCTGGCACTCGGACCTGGGGCGCTGTTCAGCATATTCATTTCGGCGTTCGCCGGGCTCCTTTGGCTGAAGCAACGCTGGTGGATGCTTTTCTTGCCAGTCTCATTGATTTCACTGGCCGTTCTCACCGGATTGAATGTCGCCAATTGGAACAGATAGCGACGTGCGGGTGCCCGGGTCTGACCCTCGGGAAGGCCCGGAACGAGCACCGCACCCAATCGTTGTTGTGGGATGAATCTCTCCTGAAAGCGGCTGCTTTCAAATTGACACCCTCCGCCCCGCACGGGAGGATGCAATGCATGCGCCGCTATCGCCTATTGGCCTTGCTCGCCGTATCCTCCGTTTTGTGGGGTTACGTTATCATCACCGATCATGGCGCGCCCGCTTGGGGGCGTAGCCGACTGGAATGGATTGTGGCAGTCGCGGTCGGACTGACCATCGTCGCCCTGCCTCTGTACGGACTCTACCGGCTGATCGGTCTAATCAGACAGTACGGATTGTCGCAGGGGCGGTCGGGTGCCGGTTGGCCACTCGCGCCAGGCTGTGAAAAACACCAGACATCTTGGTTTATGCCGTCGAGGTGGGAAGCGCGAATCTGGATCTTCTTCCTGACCTTTTCGTTCGTCGTCTCTGTCATGGTCTTTGGAGTGATTTCCAGACAACCTTCTGGTACCGAACAATACACGCCTTGGAAGCCTCAGCCAGACGTCAATCGTCAACACTGGGTTGCACCGGAAGACCGTCCGGCCGATGCGCTTCAAGTGCAATTCATGCCGGACTGAGTCGCGATTCGCGCCGCAGAATTTCACACCCCACCCACGTTGAAGACCGTACGGGAATGGCAGTCACCATGTTTGGGCCGCGCGGAATTTAGAAAATGGACACGCGCCAAAACTGGGGGGTGTCCTCATTTCGGGGTGGCACGCCCTGACGCTTTGGGAAGGGCGTGGTTTTCTCTCGATCGGCCACGCACATCGGAGACTCCGGGACGTGCCACCCGGATTCAGCTTTTAACTGGGGAAACGCCCCAATCCCAGGTGGTGTCCTAATTTGAATTTTCTGCCGTTCCATTTGCTGCTATAGCGGCGTACGTTGCCGGGTGGTAGACTCGTGGGGGGGTTGAGTCATCCATCTACGGGAGAGAATCCATGAGTCGCGACAATGTAATGCGGTCGTTCGTGTTGCTTGCATTCGTTGGTGCTGCGGTCGCTGGTGGCCAATACCTCGGATCGTTGATCGCGCTGTTGAGCTAGTGCTGCAGCCGCATCCCGCCAGTCTATCAACGAAAACACCCCGGCAATTATCCGGGGTGTTCGCTCGTCCGGCAATCCGAATCTCGCCATCACGGCATCATACAAGTCTTCAAATGACCAGAGCCGGTCGATGATCCCGGCCTGCATCGCCGGCGGCAACCGTCGTTCCCCGCTCTTGCCGTTCTACCCAATCCCAAACTTCCCGCTGGTAGGTTTGACACTTTCGCCACAAAGACGGTAAGATTCTCCGTTCGGGTTGAAATCGGGAATCTGCACATTTGCACAGGCGACGTCCGCCGGCGAATGGAGCCAGGAGTTACGTTCCGTGTCTGAGATCGTCGTCAAAGATTTTCTGGATGCTGGCATTCACTTCGGTCACCGGACCAGTCGCTGGAACCCCCGGATGCGGCCGTACATTTATGGTCGCCGCAGCCTGATTCACATCATCGATATCAAAGAAACCATTCGCGGACTGCTTCGCGCCAAGCGCTACCTGCAAAAGGTCGCTTCCCAGGGAAGTCTGGTGCTGTTCGTCGGCACCAAGAAGCAAGCGACTGATCAGGTGCGGGAATTGGCGCTGTCGGTCGGCATGCCGTACGTCGATTACCGCTGGCTGGGCGGTCTGTTCACCAATTTTCGCACGATTCGCAGCCGAATGAAGCGGTTGGAGGAACTCGATCGCATTTTCGAATCCGGGGAAATCGAGACGTTTTCGAAGAAGCGGCAGTCAGCGCTGATCCGCGAACGACGCAAGATGCATCGCAACCTGAACGGGTTGCGCACCATGAACCGCTTGCCCGAAGCGATCGTCGTGATCGATCCCCGCAAGGAACACAACGCCGTCCATGAAGCCCGGCTGATGGGCATCAAGGTTTTGGCGCTCTTGGATACCGATTGCGATCCGCAGGAGATTGACCTGCCGATTCCCGGCAACGACGACAGCATCCGTTCGATCCATTTGGTGCTGCGTCATCTGTCGGACGCCATCGCCCAGGGCCGCAGCACGCTGCCCAAGGACGAAGAACCCGCCGTGGTTGAAGAACAGTACAAACCCGTTCCGTCGCTGTAGAATGGCAGACGGCAAAGGGCTCGAGCCAAGGGACATCGCGGCGCAGAGCGGCCAGCCAGCCGCTTCGTCGCGATGAACCCCAGTTCGGAAGTTCTCTGGCTTGGCCCTGAGCCCTCGACCCTTAGCACTTTTAGGATTTCTCTCATGGCTGAGATCACCGCCCAAGCCGTCAAAGAACTGCGTGATAAGACCAACCTCCCGATGATGGAGGTCAAAAAGGCCCTCGTGGAAGCGAACGGCGACGAAGCTCAGGCCATTGAAATCCTGAAGCGCAACTTTGCGAAAATGCAGGTCAAGCGAGCCGAGAACGCCACTTCAGAAGGCGTGGTGCGCGTCCTGGTCAAGGACGACGGCAGCCTGGGCGCCATGGTCGAATTGCAGTGCGAATCGGCTCCGGTGGCGAAATCGGACGATTTTACCTTCCTGGCCGATCAGTGCGTCAAGCAGCTGTTGAACGGCCCCGGCGCCACGACTCCGGAAGACCTGCTCAAGCAGCCGGCTCCGGACAAACCGGGCAAGACGCTCCAGGACGTCTATGAAGAAGTCGGCAACAAACTCCGCGAAAAAATCGTGCTCGCTCGCGTCGTGCGCGTGGCCGGCCCGGTCGGCGGCTATGCCCACCACGACGGCAAAACGGGCGTGCTGGTCCAGGCGACGGGCGGCAAAGCGGCCGCCGTGTTGAAAGACGTTGCCATGCACGTCGCCGCGCTGAAGCCGCTGGCGACGCACCCCGAAGAATTGGATCCGCAAGCGGTCAAGCAGGAGCGCGATCGCCTGTCGCAAGAGGCTGCCGCGTCCGGCAAACCGGCGAACATCGTGGAGAAAATCGTCGATGGCCGGATGAAGACCTATTATGCGGAAAACGGCGTGCTGACGTTCCAACTGTTCGCAAAAGACGATTCCAAGACCGTCAGCCAGGCCCTCGCCGAAAGCGGCCTCAAGGCGGACAAGTTCACGCGCTGGGTGCTGGGCGTTCAATAAGTCGAGTTCGTGGTCAGTTGTCAGTTGTCCGTTGCAACTGACCACGGACAACGATCAACGGACACTAGACCGGCTTGTAATATGACCCCCGGTTCGACTGCGTCAGCGGACAAGCCCAAGCGAATTCTGCTCAAGCTCAGCGGCGAGAGCTTCTGCCGCAGCGGCGATTCCGGCATCAGCATCACCGAAGTTCTCGGGATTTGCGAGCAGATCAAACGCGTCGTCGACTCCGGCGTGCAATTGGCGATTGTTTGCGGCGGAGGAAACATTCTCCGGGGCAAAGAGTTCTCCGCCGTCAATTCCGTCGTGGCCCCCTCGACCGCACATTACATGGGAATGCTGGCGACGGTGATCAACGCGCTCGCGCTCCAGGACGCGCTGGAAAGCTTTAACGTCCCGACCCGCGTGCAGAGCGCCATCCGCATGGAAGGAGTCGCCGAGCCGTTCATCCGCCGGCGTTGCATCCGGCACCTGCAAAAAGGCCGGGTGGTGATTCTGGCCGCCGGGACCGGCAGCCCGTTCGTGACGACGGACACCGCCGCTGCGTTACGAGCGCGGGAAATCGATGCTCAACTGGTGGTCAAAGCGACGCGCGTCGACGGCGTCTATTCCGATGATCCGCTGAAGAACCCGCACGCCGTCAAGTATTCTGAAATCACCTATCAGGATGTCCTCCGTCAGAACCTGCAAGTGATGGACGCCCAGGCGATTCATCACTGCATGGAGCACAACATTCCGATTGTGGTCCTCAATTACCAGAAGCCGGGCAACATCGAACGGGCCATCGCCGGCGAACGCCTGGGAACGCGCGTGGGACCGACACCGGCGTGAAAGTCTTGCTGCGCGGGATTCATTCCTGGGTGAACTGAAACGCATAAAGCTTGGCGCGTTTCAGATTGATCTTCAATCGGACCGGCTGGCCGGCGAGCGATGAAAGATCAGCCCGTCCTTTCCAATACACGCGCTGGTCGATGAAATTGCCGCCGATCTCCTCGCAGTCGGTCATCGCGAATCCAGGAATCGGCTGGCCTTGTTCGTCCTGAATCTCCACAAACGCCGTCCCCATCGACCCCGTGTCGAGGTTCAGCCGCAAGCACTTCCCGGAGAACTTCAGCACGGGCGTCCGCAGGGATCCCCCCTGGTAGTCCGCATCAGCCGAAACAAAGCCGTCTAAGCGCTGCCGCACGATTCCCACGCCGCCGACGTCTTTCGCCGCGTCGTACTCGGGCCGCAGCACGACGGAGTCATGCAGGTGGCCGCTCGAATTGTAGTATTGGTAAAGGTAGTTTCCGCGACGGACGATGCCCGGGCTCATCACCGCGTACCAGCGGTCCCATTCGTCCGCTAACCCGGTCGGAAAATACGGTTCGCGCGTCGGCCGATCCCATTGCTTGCCGTCCCGGCTGACGGCCAGTTGCACTTCCAACATGCCGAAGTCCTCCCATTGCCCGGGAACGCGCGGCCGGATGAACGGGTTGCGCTGCGGCGAAAAATGGCGGAACTGCGAGGTGAACATCAAATGCGTATCCGCCGCCCAGGGATAAATCGTGGCGGCGTTGTAATAGATATCGGAGTGCGGATCGTCCTGGCTGTCGGCGGAGAGCACGACATCGACATTCTCGATGCTGAAAAACATTCGGTCATTGTCGGTCTTGCGATAGGGCCACGGCTGAAGCGGATCGTCGGTCTCGATCCGGCCGATGCGTCGCTGATTTTCCGAGTTGTAATCGAAGGCTCGCGTGTAAATCACATATCTCTTGAGCGCGTCGTCCCATTGCACGATGGCGGGGTTGTCGCAATAGAACGGCAGCACGCGACCGACTTTGGTGAACTGGACGCCGTCCGCCGAGTAACTGGCATACACGCCGTGCTTCGCGGGGTCGAACGTGCCACTGAATTCCAGATGAAACGATTTGTATCGTCGAGCCGGATCAGGATCGTGCGGATCAAAAAAAATGGTCGTAAAGATCCCGCCGCCGATGCGCGTTCCCGTGGACTGGAAGTGTAGAGCGTCTTTGCTTTCATAAACATCCACGCTGTCCGCGCCGAGATAGAGTCGGACGGTTCCCTGGTCGTCAATCACCCGGCTGACATGGCCTTGCAGCGGCTGGCCGGAGCCGTCGAGAATCCGCCCCAGTTTCTGAGCCGGGTTCGTCCGCAATTCAATCCGCTCGCTCTCGGCAATGAAGCGTCGGTCGATGAACAGCTGCTTCTGGTCAGCCACATCCAGCGGCGCGGCGGTGAGAAGCAGGGTGCAGAACCAAAGCATGGGGGATATTCCTTGGAAAGGAGGACGGAGAGCGCGGCGGGTGGCTGATGGCAAGGCAAAACGGGGAAAGCCAGCCACGAGTGTACGCTGGAGATCTCCACCAATCCAAAGCCAAGCTGAATTCTCCCCCTCGTGAGAGTTCGAACCTCAATGCGAGGCTGCGGTCGTTCTGACGGTTGGGATCTCCCGAATTCTCCGTCTACCCAAAAGTGGATATTGACATCCAATTTTTGGGTGATAGACTGAATTCCGGCGATTTTTAGTGGCAATGCCGTGCCCATCGCCTGACCGATCACCACGTGAGATGCAACATCATGCGGTCCTTCCTTTGGCGGTTCTTCGGGTCTTCGGTGCTCATCGGCTTGCTCGGAGCCAGTCAATCATTCGCCACGGATGATTTTGAACGCGAGCCGATCAATTACACGCATGCGGTCCCTGAAAACTGCATCTCTCGATTGCAGCATCGCCTCGCTGGCGGAGACGCGGCGTTGGAATTCGAGCCGCATTTCGGTTATTTGCGCTCGCTGCTGCGGGAATTGAACGTCTCCACGGCGTCACAGACGCTGGTCTTTTCCAAGACGAGTCTGCAACGGCATCGCATCTCACCGCAAACGCCGCGTTCGCTTTACTTCAACGACGACGTCTATGTCGGTTTCTGCGTCGGGGGAGATGTCGTGGAAATCTCCGCCGTCGACCCGCAACTCGGGACGGTGTTTTACATCCTTGATCAGAAAGACGCCACGGCGCCGCGGATTTCCCGCCAAACCGACAGTTGTCTGCTTTGCCACGGATCCTCCCAAACGTCAGGAATCCCCGGTCACCTGGTCAGGTCGGTGTTTCCTGATGCCAGCGGCCTGCCCATCCTCTCCGCGGGAACCTATCGCATCGATCAGAACAGCCCGCTGGAACGTCGGTGGGGTGGCTGGTATGTCACCGGCACTCACGGTGCGCAGCAGCATCTGGGAAATCTGATCATTCGAGGGAATCAGGTCAAAGAGCCAGTCGAGAATTCCGCCGGGCAGAACCTTACCGATCTGAGCGACCGCTTCCGCCCCGATTCGCTGTTGACGCCGCACAGCGACATCGTGGCGTTGATGGTGCTCGAACACCAGACGATGGCCCACAACCTGCTCACCCAGGCGAGCTTTTCGTCTCGCCAGGCGCTGCATTCTGAGGCCGTGTTGAACAAAGAACTCGGAGAACCGCCCGATCATCGCTGGAACAGCACCACCTCGCGCATTCGCAATGCCGGGGAACAACTGCTGAAATACTTCTTGTTCTCCGGCGAAGCGAAATTGACGGAGGCCATTCAAGGCAATACCGACTTCGCCAAGGAATTCGCCGCCCAAGGCTCGCGTGACCGACACGGCCGGTCCCTGCGCGATTTTGACCTGGAGCGCCGGCTTTTCTGCTACCCATGCAGCTATCTGCTCGACTCGCCAAGCTTTGAGCAATTGCCCGACGAGATGCGAAACTATGTCTGGAACCGCCTGGCTGAAATTCTCAGCGGCCGCGATCGGAGCCCGACCTATGCGCATCTGAGCGAGAACGATCGAACCGCCATTCGCGAAATCCTGGCCGAAACCCATCCCGGATTGCCGGAGGATTGGCTGACTCAGGCGATGCCAGCGAAGTGAGACGTCGTTCGTACAACACTCGCTCCTTCCCGCGTTGAGAGGTACTACGAACAGCTCCTA
Source organism: Planctomycetaceae bacterium (assembly GCA_046349715.1). Taxonomy (GTDB): domain Bacteria; phylum Planctomycetota; class Planctomycetia; order Planctomycetales; family Planctomycetaceae; genus CAZDGB01. The sequence goes on from JAXMBR010000026.1 coordinate 28,279, forward strand.
CGCGTTCCAAACATGCCGCATCGAATTCGGCATCCACTGCAGATGCCCGTCAACGCAGGCAATGCCCGAGCCGAATGCGCATTTAATTTCGAATACACTCAATTTTTAAAGACAAACCGCTACGGAGCGAGGGTCTGATCGTCGTCCGATTCTTGAGCGGATCGCATCACGTGGTCTTAATCGTGCATTTTGCGAATGCATCGGATGAGTATCTACGGCCGGTCTTCAGGACCTACGATGGCGATTCCAGATCGCAGATGGATCAAACGAGTCTGTGGTTTTTCAGTTCTGGCAATCGCCCTGGGACTTTGCTTGTGGCAATTCGCGAGGCGGCAGTCGGTCACGAACGCGGGACCGGCCACTGCGAAGATGCGTCGGCTAAAGAGTCTTGACGAAGGATTGAAAGCCGCTCAAGCCTCTGGCCGAGACGTGTTGGTGAATTTCACGGGACTCGGCTGGTGCCACTATTGCACCCTGCTGGAGCGCCAAGTCTTTTCGCAACCTGAGTTCTCCGACATCGCTGATCATTTCGTGCTCGTGGAACTCGATTTTCCCGCGAGTTGGGGAGATGGCGAGACCGACCAAGAGGGTTCGGCTTCAGACCCAAATCTCCCCGAAGCGATGCGACAGCAATACCGAGCTTGGCAATCGAAATATCTCATCACGGGGTTTCCCACGATGGTGGTCATGGATGCTCGTGGCAAGCCGATCGCCTATTCGGGATACGAAAAAACCATCAGCCCGGACTCATTACGGAAAGAACTGGCTGAATTTCGCCAGACCCGCATCAGCCGAGATGACCATCTGCAACAGGCGGAAAAGCAAGCAGGTTTGGAACGAGCGGCCAGCCTGGACGCCGCTTTGGAAGGTTTTGCGCCGCAGCTGGGGTCATTGAAAGAGCGAAATGGCGATCCCCTGTTGAGTTGGTACGGCGACACAATATCGGAAATTCTCCGATTGGACGCTCAGGATGAATTGGGTCTGCGCACCAAGTACGAGCAACGACAAACGGCGCTCCAGCAATTTATCGATTCTGAAAAAGTGTTCATCAAATTAAAGAAATTCAAATCCCACAAAGATGCGATCGCTTATGTGGATCGGATTTTGCCCGAGATCCACGATGATGCCGTGGCGTTACGGCTGGAACTGGCCCGGCAGGTGTATCTCGAATGGGACAATCAATCCCCGGCAGCGCTTGAAAACGCCCGGCGACTCTTGGAGAGAACAGACCTGACACGCGACGAGCGGGATCATCTCAAATTCCGTGTGGCGTTCAGTTTGAAAAATCTGGGTCGATTTGTCGAATCGGCGGCGCAGTTGGATGAGATCATCGACGCCAATCAAGACCGTCCCGACCAACAGCTGAAATTCTTAAATCATAAGGCCTGGTTTCTCCACCATGGCGCTGAAACAGGCGATGATCGACAAGCGGCAATCGCTGCCTTTCGAAAATGGCGCGACCATTGCGAACCTCATTCAGAAGATTGGCAAACCGCCACGTGGGGCTTGGCCATCCAATACCAGAAATCAGGTCAATTCTCAGACGCGATGACCTTGAGACAGGAGTTAGTGGAGTTCGACGAGTCGCCCGAATCGTTGCTGGATCTGGCCGAAACGTATATTTCCCTCGCAAAAAATCTGGAGGCCGAGCAGACGCTGGCCAAAGCCAAACAATTGATGGCGTCAATTGCCGGAGATTCTTCCGAAGACAAAATGCGCGCGGAGCGATTTACGACTCGAGCGCTCGAACTGAAGCAACGGATCAAATCAGCGGATGAATGAACGGAACTTATCTGAGCCGATTCAAATTCGACCTCAGGTTTAACGCACTCGAAGGCCGGATGACCAACGGAACTACGCCAGCAACTCGGGAATGATCTTCGGGCTCTCGACGCCGGTGAGCCGCTGATCGAGGCCCTGATACTTAAACGTGAACCGCTCGTGATCAATTCCCAGGCAGTGCAGCAGCGTGGCGTTGAAGTCGTTCACATGGGCCGGCTTGTCGACGATGTTGTAGCTGAAGTCGTCGGTCTCGCCGTAAATCGCTCCTTTGCGAATCCCTCCGCCGGCGGCCCACATGCAGAAATTCCGCGGATGATGATCGCGTCCGTAATTGTCCTTCGTCAGCGTCCCCTGAGAATAAACCGTCCGGCCGAACTCTCCTCCCCAGACCACCAGCGTTGAATCGAGCAGCCCGCGCTGTTTCAGATCGGCCAGCAGCGCCGCGCACGGCTGATCGGTGTCGGAACATTGCGCAGCGATGTCGCGCGGCAGGTTCCCGTGCTGATCCCAACCCCGATGCAGCAACTGCACGACGCGCACGCCACGCTCGATCATCCGGCGGGCCAACAGCGCACTCGACGCGAATGTACCCGGCTTTAATACCTCCGGACCGTACATGTCGAGCGTCGCCTGCGTTTCGCCCGAGAGATCGATCAGGTCCGGAACGCTCGACTGCATTCGAAACGCCATTTCGTACTGGGAAATGCGAGTCTGAATCTCCGGATCCCCCAGCTGTTCAAAGTTCCGTCGATTCAATTTGCCGAGCGCGTCGAGCATGATCCGGCGGTCGGCCGCGTCGACTCCAGGCGGGTTCTGCACATACAGGACAGGGTCGCCCACGCTGCGCAGCGCGACGCCGGTGTAACTGGTCGGTAAAAACCCGCTGCTCCACATGCGGGAAAACAAGGCTTGGGCGGCCGCGCCCGACGACCACGTCGGCGTCAAGACGACAAACGCCGGCAAGTCGTTGCTTACGCTTCCTAAACCATAGGAAACCCATGATCCGAAACTCGCCTTGCCGGGAACTTCGCTGCCGGTCATCACGAACGTGCAGGCGGGGTCATGATTGATCGCATTCGTGAACACCGTCTTCACGACCGCGAGTTCATCAGCCAGTTTGGCGGTGTGCGGCAACAGTTCGCTGACCCAACGGCCGCACTCGCCATGCTGCGCAAACGCGAATTTTGACGGAGCGACCGGCAGCCGTTTTTGCCCGCTGGTCATGGTGGTGATCCGCTGCCCTTGTCGGATCGAGTCCGGCAAGTCTTTGTCGAAATGCTCCTGCAACTGCGGCTTGTAGTCCCAGGTGTCGATCTGCGACGGCCCCCCATTCATGTGCAGGTAAATGACGGCCTTGGCTTTGGGCGGAAAGTGAGGCAGCTCCGGCAACGGCGGATGCATCAGCTCGCCGGCCGATACGCCGCGAGATTCCTGCGCGGCCAGAGCCGCCAGCGCGAGGCCTCCCATCCGCAATCCGGTTGACCCAAAAAACTGCCGGCGGGTCTGGAGCTGCGCAAATTCCATCAACGGATGCATGTGAAATCCCTCATCACGGATAACCCGAGACGCGAACCGATCCACGTTGTCTGCTCAATTGCGGTTGATCGTTTCATCAAGGTTCAAAATCAAATTCGCCAGTAAAGTGTAAGCCGCGAGTTCGGGTTCGTTGGCCACCGAATTCGCCGACGACTCGCCAACGCGAACGGCCTGACGGGCCGCTGCCGGGTTCTGCCGATAACGCGCCAAGTATTGCTCGAGCGCCGCTCGCAAGGTCGCGGACTCTTCCGCATCGGGCTTGCGAGACAACACCGTCAGGTAGGCGAACTCGATCCGTGACTCCGGTTGCGCTCCTCCTTCAGCCAGGAGGCGATCTGCCAGCGCGCGGGCCGCTTCGAAATGCTGCGTGTCGTTCATCAGTTGCAGGGCCTGCAGCGGCGTGTTGGTCCGCTCGCGGCGAGTGCAAAATTGCTCGCGGTTCGGTCCGTCGAAATTGGTCATGAACGGCGGCGGGGCCGTGCGTTTGAGGAAGCAATAAATGCTCCGGCGATAGAGATCGGCGCCATGATCTTGCAAGTAAAACCGCGTATTGCTGTCCGAGTAACCGACCGGTTCCCAGATGTTCGGCGGCTGATAGGGATTGACGCCGCGGCCTCCCATCTCGAGATTGATCAGCCCGCTGACAAATAGCACATTGTCGCGAATCTGCTCGGCATCCAGCCGAAGTCGCGGTCCCCGAGCCAGCCAACGATTTTCTGGATCGCGCTGATACACGACCGGCTCCAATCGCGATTCCTGGCGAAACGCCGCCGATGTCACCAGCATTCGCACAAAATCTTTGACGTCCCAATTTCGTTCCTGGAAAGTGACGGCGAGCCAATCCAGCAGTTCCGGATGGCTCGGCGGATCGCCCTGCGAACCGAAATCAAAACTCGTTTTGACCAGTCCCGTGCCGAAAAACTGTTGCCAGAAACGATTGACGGCGACCCGGGCCGTCAATGGATGATCGGCCGCAACCAGCCAGCGCGCGAGATCCAGCCGCGTCGGGCGCGCTTCAGGAGACGCCAGCTTGATCGGCGTAAAGATGGCGGGAACCGCCGGTTCCACTTTGTCACCCGGTTTGTCGTATTGTCCGCGCAGCATTACGAACGCATCGCGCGGCTGGTCGAGGTCTTTGAACACGAACGTGCCGGGAATGGCGTCTTCCGCCACCAATCGGGCCGACTGAGCATCCTGCCAGGCTCGTTGCAGGCGGACATGTTCGGGATCGGTCGGACGCATAACGTTCGCCACGAAATGACGGCGAAGTTTTTCCACCAATTCCGCAGCCGGTGCGGGGTCTTTTTCGGGTCCGTCTTTCAAAGCGGCGGCGAGTTCGCCAGGAACGCCGGGGGTGTCCTTGCCGGTGCGCGATTTCCACCACGCAGAGAACGACGCGCGAGGATCGCTGCTCGGCGGAATCTCGCCGACGACACGGAGTCCGTCCCAATCAACCACGCCCCCAAACTGATTGAGCGTGACGCTTCTGATTTCGCTGCCGGGTTGAAGCGACAATCGTTCCGCGGGGATTTTGAGCATTGTCCAGACACCGAGTTGCGGGATGTCGCCGAGTCGAAGTCGATCGGGCGTGCCGATTTCTCCTCCGGCCAGCAGTTCCGCGTCTCCCCATAACGCGCGCCGAGTCGCCTGGCCGTCGGAAAACTCCAGCATCAAGGCTTGTGGCGGTTCGTGCCGATCGGCTTTCACCCAGACCTCAATGACGGCTGATTCAGGAATGATCAACGGCACGCCCGGATTCTCGAACTTATCCTGATACTTTGAAGCGCTCGCCTGAAACAACGCCCGGCGGCCAAGCGGCGGTTCCAGGGCCGCTCCTGATTTCCAGACCGATGCATTCCGGCTTGAACACGACGTTCTGGCGTGCGGCGGAAAAGCATCATCCAGCCAAAGGTCTTCCACGCGAACTTTTTCCGCTCCTTCTGACGGCTCGACATCTGCGAGCGTGCCGGCGAAACGGTCCAGCTGTTGTCGCGTGGCGTCCTCGTGCAATTTTGCCTGTTCCAGCGCAGATTTCTGATCCCTGGTGGGAATCGAAAGAAACGTTCTGTGTCGCGCACATTCCGATCGAGGGCCGGTCTGCCGCGTGTAGAAGAAGGCGTACAGCGAGTAGAAATCACGCGAGGTGATCGGATCGTATTTGTGATCGTGACAGACGGCACAACCGCCGGTGAGTCCGAGCCAGGTTTCCATTGTGGTGCTGGCACGCTCGACGGCATAGCGATAAAGAAACTCTTCCGGAATGGTTCCCCCTTCGCCGGTGGTGACGTTGCAGCGGTTGAAGCCCGTGGCGATCAATTGTTCCCGCGTGGGATTCGGCAACAGGTCTCCGGCCAACTGTTCGACCGTGAATTGATCAAACGGCAGATTGTCGTTGAAGGCTCCGATTACCCAATCACGATAGGCCCACATCGTCCGCTCGTTGTCGAGATGCAGGCCGTGAGTGTCGGCATAACGGGCCACGTCCAGCCAATGCCGGGCCATCTCTTCACCGAACCGCGGCGACTTAAGGTAGCGGTCCACCAGATGTTCGTAAGCCTGCGGCGAGGGATCGGCCTCGAAGAGAGCGACTTTTTGGTCGGCGGCAAGCCGGTCAGAGCGAATGCAACCCGGCGAACCAGCACCGACTTCGCGGCCTCCTTTCGTGGAGACAGCCCCTCGTGTTCCAATCGTGACAGCAAAAACCGATCAATCGGAGTGCGCGGCCAGGAGGCGTCTTTAACGCCGGGAACTTCCGGCTTGACCGGCGTCTCAAAAGCCCAGTGCTTCTGATATTTCGCCCCCTGTTCGATCCATTGTTTGAGGACCGTCAGTTGATCAGCCGACAAGGGATGCTTGACCGCCGGCGGGGGCATCACCTGATCCGCATCAGTCGACGTGATCCGCCGCCACAATTCACTTTGAGCCAGATTTCCCGGCGCTAGAATTGTTTTTCCGTCGCGCGCGGCAAACACATCGTCCGGCACATCGAGACGGAGATTGGCCTCTCGCTTCTTCGCGTCGAACCCATGGCAAGCGAAGCAGTACTCCGAAAGAATCGGCCGGATATCGCGGTTGAATTGGATTTCATCCGCGTGGCCGGTAGGCAGTGCAGCCCAAGTCACAAAAGTCCAAACCAGAAACTTCTCCACGAAACAACTGCGCGACATCATCAGAAGATCCCTTGAGAGGGCGATTCTCGAGCCCTCCAGTGTACCAATAGGCAACGCCTGATGGGAATTGGGTGTACAGAAGAATGATTTTGCTCTCGGAGTGGCATGCACGGTTCGAAACGTCAATGCTGGATGGATGTTACGGCGTAAGTTCCGTTTCGGAATTGATTCTCGGTCGGAACGGAGCTATAAGAATTGAAAGACAGATCGGAATCTTGTGATCCGTCGAGGGTGATCAAACTCGATCTTGTCTGCCCGCCCAAACACCTGCCTGCCCAGAGAGTCGGCCATGAATCATCCTCGCTATCCATTGAATCGACGCCGTTGCCTCCAGGTCGGCGGAGCGGGGGTGATCGGAGCGGCGCTGCCTTGGACGGCTCCCCGGGGGGCGTTGGCCAACAACTCAAACCACCCCGCGAAAACCGTTCTGATCGTCCATTTGAGCGGGGGGCCGAGCCAGCTCGATACCGTCGACATGAAGCCGGAGGCGGCGGCCGAGATTCGAGGAGAATTCCAGCCGATTGCCACGGCGGTTCCGGGAATCATTGTCTGCGAACATCTGCCCAGGCTGGCGGAACAAATGGCCCGCTGGTCGATCGTCCGGACGCTGTCCCATCCTGAGCATAACCATCTGCTGGCGACGCACGTGGCGCTCACTGGACGTCCGACGCCAATTCCGCGCGGCGGGAGCGACCTCGACCGTGTGGAATCACGCCACGACTTTCCGAATCTCGCGGCGGCGATGGACTACCTTTATCCCCGCCACGACGGGGTGCCGACCGGCGTCTCGCTGCCGAATTATTTTATCGAAGGCCCGCTGACTTGGCCCGGCCAGCATGCGGGCTTTCTGGGGCCGAAACATGATCCGTGGCAAATCAATCAAGATCCCAACGACCCGAATTTCAAGATCGATTCCTTGAGCCTCCAAGCCGGAGTGACGCCCCCCCGGCTCGTCTCGCGCCGGCATCTGCTGGAACAATTGAATTCAGGAGTCACGAGCGGTCCGGGACGTTTGGCTTCCTTCGCGGAACAGCAGGACGTGGCGTTTTCGTTGCTCACTTGGCTCAGGTGGGCGCAGGCGTTTCGCATCAACGACGAAGACGGCGCGGTGCGACCGCTACGGCCGCAACAAGTTCGGCCAGTCGTTGCTGCTCGCGCGCCGGCTCGTCGAAGCCGGGGTGCCGGTCGTCCAGGCCGCCATGGGGATTGTGCAGACGTGGGACACGCACGTCGACAACTGGGGCCGGATGAAAAATCAACTGCTGCCCCAACTTGATACCGGTTTGGGTGCACTGATGGACGATTTGTCGGAACGCGGTCTGCTCGACAGCACGCTCGTTGTGGTCATGGGAGAATTCGGTCGAACGCCGAAAATCTCAAACCTGGCGGGAGAATCGCTCCCGGGACGCGATCACTGGGCGTCGACCTATTCGGCGCTTTTCGCGGGCGCGGGAATCCGCGGCGGTCAAGTGGTCGGCCAGACCGACGCCATCGCCGCCTACCCGGTCTCGCGCGCCTGGTCGCCCGCCGATGTGCTGACGACCCTGCTGACCAGTCTGGGAGTCGATTCGGACGCCCAGTTGATGGACCCGTTGGGACGCCCCAATCACCTGCTTAACGGCACGGTCATCGAGCCGCTTTACTCCGGAGCCGCGACTTAGGCCCCAGCCTCTTTCGTTCTCCTCGACAGAATGGCCCTGCACAGCCTAGGATAGGCTTGCGCACGAGGGAACCGGGTCGAAACGAAAGCGGAATATGTCCTGGCGGGGTGTAGCGGCAGTCGGCTTGCTCTTCATGGCGGTGCTGGGCGGGGGCCTCTACTACTGGAAGTTGTACCGGCCCGCGGACAATCTGGAACTGCCAGGCGTGGTCGAGATCCAGGAAGTTCGACTAGGCTCGAAGATCGGCGGTCGCGTCGACGAGGTGCTCGTCCGCGAGGGAGATGTGGTGGAAGCGGGCCAACTGCTGGTCCGCTTCGCCGTGCCGGAAATCGAAGCCCAAAAGGTGCAGCAAGAAGGCCGGTTGGCTGCCATGGAAGCGACGCTGAACCGGGTGAAGAACGGTTGGCGGCCGGAAGAAGTTCGCCAGGCGCAAAGCGATCTGGACAGCAACGAGGCGGATGCCATCAAAGCCGACGTCGATTTCACCCGCACCGAGAAATTGGTTCAACAAGGCACGCTGACCCAAGCGGAACTCGATCTGGCCCGGGCCAATCGGGACCGAACGCGGGGACTGGTCGCGGCGAAACGGGCCCTCTTGGAAATGTACGAGGCCGGTTCGCGCCCCGAGGATGTCGCGCTGGCGGAAGCCAACGTCCAGGAGGCTCGCGGACGACTCGCTGAGATCAACAACAATCTCGCGGAAGCCAAGGTCATCGCGCCGGAGAAATCCCTCGTGGAGGTTGTTTCGGTGCGGAAGGGAGACCTGGTGACGCCGAATACGCCGGTCGTGCGCGTGTTGCGAGACAACGACCTATGGGTGCGCGTCTACGTGCCGGAAACCAAGCTGGGAAAAGTCACGCTCGGTCAGCAGGTCAAGCTGACGATGGATGCCTGCCCGGATCGCATCTTCACGGGAACAGTGTTCCAAATCGCCAGCGAAGCGGAGTTCACGCCGCGCAATGTCCAAAGCGTGGAAGAGCGGCGCTATCAGGTCTTCGGCGTCAAAGTGCGCGTCGAAGACACCGAAGGCTTGTTCAAAGCCGGCATGGCGGCCCAGGTGACGTTTGAGTTCGACGAGCCACGCAGTGATGGTCCTTAGCGACGCATTTCAAATGCGTGGTCAAGTCGCTTCCAGCGCTTGGAGGAGGGAATGTCTATCGGGGTGAGATGATATCAGTTTCGGCGCTTCCCGGTGGCGGATTTTGACTGGATCAAAACAAAAACCCCCGGCCACTGGCCGGGGACTAAGACGAATGACGGATGAACGGGAACGTCACCGCTGCACGCGGGCGGTGCCGCCCTTGGCGAGGGCTTCGACTTCGGGGAGTCGGGCCATGGTCGTGTCGCCGGGGAAACTGGTGATCAGCGCGCCGTGCGCCCAGCCGAGGCGGAGTGCCTGTTCGGGATCTTTGCCGCTCAGCAAGCCGTAGATCAACCCCGCCGCGAAGCCGTCGCCGCCGCCGATGCGGTCGATCACGTCTAACTGCATTGTCGGGCTGACGTAGGTTTTTCCGTTCAGCCACAACACGGCGGCCCAACTGTGCCGGTTCGTGGAATGGACTTCGCGCAGCGTCGTCGCCACCAGCTTGATGTGCGGATATTTCGCCGTCACTTTTTCGATCATCTGGAAAAACGCGCCCGGGTCGAGGGCCGATTTGTGCTCGACGTTCTGCCCTTCAATGCCCAGGCCTTTTTGCAAATCTTCCTCGTTGCCGACCAGGCAATCGACGTGCTCGACGATCTGGCCGATCGTTTCGACGCCCTTCTTATCGCCCCCAACCGACGCCCAGAGCTTCGCCCGGTAATTCAGATCGAACGAGGTGATCGCCCCGGCGGCTTTGGCGGCTTTCATTCCTTCGATGATGACCTGCGACGTGGTTTCCGACAGCGCGGCGAAGATGCCGCCCGAATGGAACCATTTCACGCCGCCCGCGAAGATCGACTTCCAATCGAAATCGCCCGGCTTGAGCAACGCCCCGGCCTCGTTGGCGCGATTGTAGAAGACGACCGGAGCGCGCACGCCCTGGCCGCGATCGCTGTACACCGTCGCGATGTTCGGTCCGCGCACGCCGTCATGCTTGAACCACTTGTAGTACGGCGTCACACCCATCTCCTTGACGCGTCCCTGCACCAGTTCACCGATGCCATAGTCGACCATGGCGGTGGCGATGCCGGTCTTCAATCCGAAACAATCCGCCAGATTGGCGGCGACGTTGTACTCTCCGCCCGAGACGTGAATATCGAATGATTTCGCCTTGCGAAACGGAATGATTCCCGGGTCGAGCCGGTGGACGAGGGCTCCCAGCGAGAGCAGATCGAGTTGGCAGGCGTCGGTGCGAATCGGCAGAGACATGGGGTTCCTTTAGGTAGTTGCCAGTCGGGGGATGATTGTGAGCTGAAATCGCAGTCAGCCGGGAGGCAGCGCCTGGCGCTTCGCGTGGCGTCGCAGCTGACGCGAGTGCGCTAAATGGTCGTCGAGGTGAAGCCTCCGTCGACGACAATATTCTGGCCGGTGACGAAGGAAGCAGCTTTTTGCGAGGCCAGCCAGACGACGGCGCCGCCCAGTTCCTCCGCCACGCCGAACCGGGCCATCGGGGTATGGCTGATGATCTGCCTGCCTCGCTCGGAATAGCTGCCGTCATCATTGAACAGCAGCTTCTTGTTCTGTTCAGCGGGGAAAAAACCGGGGCTGAGGGCGTTCACGCGAACTCCCTTGGCAGCCCACTCGCGAGCTAAGAACATCGTCAGATTAATGACGGCCGCCTTGGCGGCGGAGTACGCCACCACTCGCGACAATGGGATGATTCCGGACAAAGAAGCGATGTTGATCACCGACCCCTTTCCGGCGGCCAGCATCGCTTCGCCAAACACCTGGCACGGCAGCAGCACGCCTCCCACAAGGTTCAGATCGAACACGTCGTTCCAGGCGGCTTCCGGAAGTTGGCAGAAATCGCTGCCGGGCGGCAACGTGGCCGCCGGTTTATTCCCTCCAGCGGCGTTCACCAGGATGGAAATCGCACCGAGTTGCTTCTGAATGTCGTCCCGGGCGCGCGCGAGCGAGACCCGATCGACGACGTCGGCTGTTTCGAACAGCGCCGTCCCGCCAGCCGATCGAATCGCCTGGACGCGTTCCTGTCCTCGCTCGGCATTACGGCCGACAATCGCGACTTGAGCACCGTGAGCCGCCAAGGCGTCAGCCATGGCGCCGCCAAGCGCGCCGGTGCCGCCGATGACCACTGCGGTGGTCCCTGAGAGATCAAAGAAATGAGCAGGCATTGACACGTGTCCCAAATCACGCTTCCGCGAAGCGTTGCTAAGTTGTTTTTAATGAAACGAGTGAAGACAAATTGCGTGATCCGCGTGCGCGAAATCCGCGTTCGCGCCTATGATAACGAGAGAGAAGAGTCCCGCGTAGGGAGGGCTGTGGGATGTTGTTAAGCGAACCATCTGCGAAGGCTGTTTCCATGCCGGATCCGAAAACGTTCCCCGATTCAGCGCCGTCTCGCTGGTCGGATTTTTGCTGGACTCAGGCCCGAAAAATCGTCGTTCTGGTGGTCGGCGTAACGGTCCTCTTGTTGGGCGTGGCCATGTTGGTGTTGCCCGGGCCGGGATGGGTGACGATTTTCGTCGGCCTGGCGATCCTGGCGACCGAATTCGCCTGGGCCAAATGGATGCTCAAACACGCAAAAAACCATGCGGAGAAACTCGTCAATTCGGCAAAACAGCAATTGGGAATGACGACGACAAACGGCGATGACAAAAACGAACCGGGCGACGCAGCCGCCGGGCGGTAAACATTTTCAGAATCATTTCCGTGCACGCCCCAGGTCGGCCAGCATCGGCGCCGCGAGAGCCGTCCAGCCCGTCTGATGACTGGCTCCCATTCCACGACCGGTATCGCCGTGAAAGTACTCGTAGAACAAGACGAGGTCTTTCCAGTCAGGGTTCTCGGCATAGCATTTGAGTTCTCCGTGGCACGGACGGCGGCCTTCCTCATCGGCCAAAAATAGCTTGACCAGCCGGCGTTCAATCTCGCGCGCCGCTTCCAGCAGCGTCATTTTCTGGCCGGAACCGACCGGACATTCCACTTTGAGTTCATCGCCGTAAAAATGGTGATAAACTTCGAGCGACTCCATCAGCAAAAAGTTGACAGGGAACCAGATCGGCCCACGCCAATTCGAGTTTCCGCCGAACAGCCAGCTCGTCGATTCGCCCGGCACGTAATCGACGCGATGTTCTTCTCCCCCCGCATGCAAAACGAACGGACTCCGTTCGTGAACCTTCGACAAAGAGCGCACGCCGTACGGGGACAAGAATTCCTTTTCATCGAGTACATAACGCAGCATCCGTTCCAGTCGCTCCCGTGACGGAATCGCCAGCAGGCGGCGCTCGGCTCCGGTCCCCTCGCGCGGTCCACGGTCGCAATAGGCGATGTGCTGAGCCAGATCGGGCCGATGTTCCAAAAACCAGTTCATCCGCTTTTTGAAACCCGGCAGTCGATCGATCAGGCCCTGGTCCAGAATATGGGCGGCGTACAGCGGAATGATCCCGACCAGCGAACGAATCCGTAGCGGCGTGTTGATGCCGTTGACATGCAGATGGTCGTAATAAAAGCCGTCGAGTTCGTCCCACAGGCCGGAACCGTCCAGCGTGTTGATGGCGTCGGCGATGGCGACGAAGTGCTCGAAGAATTTGGACGCGATGTCTTCGTACGAAGAATCTTCCACCGCCAGTTCCAAGGCCATGGCCAGCATGATGACGCAATAGAACGCCATCCAGGCCGTGCCGTCGGCTTGTTCGAGATGGCCGCCGGTGGGAAGCGGTTTAGAGCGGTCGAAGATGCCGATGTTATCGAGGCCCAGAAATCCGCCGGAAAAAAGGTGCTTCCCGCGCACGTCTTTGCGGTTCACCCACCAGGTGAAATTGAGCAGCAATTTCTGAAACACCCGCTTCAGGAACACGACGTCGCGATGATGCTGCGGACCCGTCATTTTGTACACGCGCCAGCAAGCCCAGGCATGCACCGGTGGATTCACGTCGCCCAACGCGAACTCATACGCGGGAATCTGCCCGTTCGGATGCATGTACCATTCGCGCAGAAACAACAGCAGTTGGTCCTTGGCGAATTCCGGGTCGAGGCGGGCGAATGGAATCATATGGAAGGCCAGATCCCATGCCGCGTACCACGGATACTCCCATTTGTCGGGCATCGAGATGATGTCGCGATTGAACAAGTGCCGCCAATCCGAATTGCGGCCTTGCAATCGTTCCGACGGAGGTTTGGGCTGTTCCGGGTCGCCGTCCAGCCAGTCTTCGACGATGTAATGATAAAACTGCTTTGACCACAGCAGCCCGGCGTTTGCCTGGCGAATCACCTGCTTTTCCGGCTCCGTCAATTTGTGAGGCACCAGCTGATCATAAAATTCGTCGGTTTCGACGATGCGTTGTCGAAACGTCTTCTCGAATTCCGGTCCGAATGGCGCGGCGCGCACCTCCGAAACTTCGGTCATGCGGCCGCGAATCGTCACCGACTTACCGGCGGGAATGCGCAGCTCGTACAGGGCGGCGACTTTGGTGCCGACCTGCTTGGTCCGGACGGCCTCTTTCTCTCCTCGCAGCAGGTAGGCGTGAAATCCGTCCTTGAAATAGCGTGTGTCGGTTTTCAAACCATAGAGTTTTTCAAAATCCGTCTCATTTTCGGTGAAGATCCAGGAAGAGGTCGTTCCGTCGGAGGCGGAGTCCATCTGCAGGCGAAACTTGCCGAGCGTCACATGTTCAGCCAGCAGCCCGGGGCCGCCGTCGTTCCAGATGCGGGGTTTCGGCCAGCAGCCTTCGTGCTCGCAGCCCCAGCTCCAGGTGTTGCGAAAGAGAAACGTGGGGAGCAGATGGAGCACCGCGGCTTCCGGACCGCGATTCGAAACGGTGATGTTGATTAGAATGTCTTCCGGCGACGCTTTCGCGTACTCGGCTTCCACGTCGAAATACCGATTTTCGTCGAAGATGCCCGTATCACACAGTTCGAACTCCGGCGCCGGCATGCCGCGGCTGCGGTTCTCGTCGATCAGGCGTTGATAAGGGAACTCGCCTTGCGGGTATTTGTAAAGCGCCCGCAGATATGAATGCGTCGGCGTGGAATCGAGATAGTAATAACATTCCTTGACGTCTTCGCCGTGGTTTCCCTGGGAATTCGTCAGGCCGAACAACCGCTCTTTGAGAATCGGGTCGCGGCCGTTCCAGAGGGCCAGGGAAAAACAAAGCCGGCATTCGCGATCGCAGATGCCCAGCAGTCCGTCTTCGCCCCACCGGTAGGGCGTTTGGTCGCCTGGTCATGCGAGAAGTAATTCCAGGAATCGCCCCATTGAGAATAGTCTTCGCGGACGGTGCCCCATTGTCGCTCCGAGAGATAGGGCCCCCAGCGTTTCCAGTTGGCCGTGCGGTCGGCGGCTTGCTGGAGACGAATTTGTTCGGCGTTCATCAGACCTGTTCCGTGTTTGAGATTCGCGCGCTGTGAACAGTCTATCGGCGCGCGAAATGGCAAGCGAGCCATAGGACGACGACGCGGCGTCAGTGGGCGGTGCGCCCTTTCCTTGGGCACGATTTTTCCCCATAATCCCCGACAGAGCGTCTGAAACACGTCACCGCCCGGAGGGAGCCACACCATGCCTGTTTTTAAAGACAATTCCGAGTCGATCGGCCGCACGCCGTTGATTCGAATCAACCGCCTTGCCAAAGGATTAGGAGCCACCGTCCTGGCCAAGATCGAAGGCCGCAACCCCGCCTACAGCGTCAAGTGCCGAATCGGCGCCGCCATGATCTGGGACGCCGAGGAACGGGGCCTCTTGAAACCCGGCATGAAAGTCGTCGAACCGACCAGCGGCAATACGGGTATAGCCCTCGCCTTCGTCTGCGCCGCGCGCGGATATCCCCTCACCCTGACCATGCCCGAAACCATGTCCGTCGAACGCCGCATGATGCTCAAAGGTTTCGGGGCCGATTTGATCCTGACGCCGGGAGCCGAAGGCATGAAAGGCGCCATCGCCAAGGCCGAGGAACTGGCCAAAGAACCCGGCTGGTTCATTCCGCAGCAATTCAAGAACCCGGCGAACCCGGCCATTCACGTCAAAACGACCGGCCCCGAAATCTGGAACGACACCGAAGGCAAAATTGACATCTTCGTCGCCGGCGTCGGCACCGGCGGCACGATCACCGGCGTCTCGCGCTACATCAAAGGCGAGAAAAAGCATCCGATGAAATCGATCGCCGTCGAACCGGCCGCCAGCCCGGTCCTGTCCGGCGGCGCTCCCGGCCGGCACAAAATTCAAGGGATCGGCGCGGGTTTCGTCCCGGAGATTCTGGACACCAAGCTGATCGATGAAATCGTCCAGGTCACCGACGACGAATCGCTCGAAATGGCGAAACGCCTGGCGAAGGAAGAGGGCATTTCCGCCGGCATCAGCTGCGGCGCCGCCATGGCCGCCGCCTTGAAAGTCGCCGCCCGGCCGGAGAATAAGGGTAAAGTGATCGTGACCATCCTCCCCGACAGCGGCGAGCGGTACCTCTCGACCGCCCTGTTCGAAGATCTACGATCCTAATTCCGATTCCCGCGATTTCCGTTCGTCCCGACGCGCAGGACTTTCGAAGCGGAGCGTGTTTCTATGTCAAGCACCAACGGCGGATGAGAAAACTCGTCCGCCGTTTTGCAAATTGATGGAGGTTTAGCACCGACACGTGGTGAAAGGAGTCAGTCATGTTGTTGATCGCATTGCTTTGTCAGGCGGTTTTTCAGGAGAATGGCATTGCGCCAAGCCCTTTGACTTCTGGAGCGATCATCGTGGGAGATGTGATTCCGACAGAGAAAGAAAGGGGCGCCTTCTGGAATGCGATCTCTTCTTTTCCCGTGGCTCGCGTGGACGGCACGCTCGTTACGGTGGATGACGTACTCTATTCACGTCGTTCCGAGGCTCTGAACTGGCAGCCGGGCGTACCAGTAGAATCCCGTTCGCAGCAGGTTCAGTATCTAATCGGAGCCTATCTGCCGAATGCCATTGAACGGGCGGCACTGTGGAATCAGGTGCAACAGGATTTTCCCACAGACTTGTTCGAGGCATCCTGGAATCGCCATGAGCAAGTCTGGGAACAAAACCTTCGACTTCTGGAGAAGAAACCCCGGAACGAGCAATCCTCTACGGAAGCCGTAAACTGGGCGTCCTGGAAACCGCATTATCTTAAGCAATTGGTTTCAAAAGACTATCTTCGGTGGAAGCTCGTCGATGAACAGCCGGCTGATGCGCTGCGGATCGTTGATGACCAGCGTTCTTATGTCAAACGAGCCGCCGCAGTTTTGTCAGACAAGCTCGTTTCAGAACTGGAAGCGATTGATGATCAGCGTTCGTATGCTAAGCGAGTTACTATTTTTCGGCGTAAATTGAGAGAACGCGCCAAAGTCGAGACGGCATTTGATCTGTCGATTGAGAACAAAACTCCAACGACTATCAAATTGCATCCAGGACAACCCGTTGAGTACAGGACTCGAAAGACTTTGAAGGATCATTTTAAACCTTTGTAGCCAGTAATTTCGGGGTGCCCGGGTCTGTAGGCTTTGCGGAAGGCGCGGCAGGCGGTGAGGGGTCGCCTGCTTCTCATGGCCTCCTCGAATGCCACGGCAATTGTCTGTTGTTTCCATGCCCGGGTCCCAAAAAGCTCAGGCTCCTTTCATTCCCCAATCCCCAACAACCAATCACCACTCATCGATTTCTGCTATCATCATCCCGCTCTCATTCTTTCCTTTTGAGCGGCCATCGTCATGACCATCCTCTACTGCGGTGACACCAGCCTGAACGGCGCGGCGGCCTATTTGTGCGGGCTCATGGCCCGCTGGGGTTGGTCGTTCGACTACGTGCCCAGCGACGTCCCGCTGACGCCGGACCATGTGGCGAAACCCCAAGGCGCCTACGTCTTCAGCGATTACCCCGCGGCCATGGCCGACCGGATGGTGCAGGAAATGATCGCCGACCGCGTCCGCCAGGGGGCCGGGTTGGTGATGATCGGCGGTTGGGAATCGTTCCACGGACTCGGCGGCAACTGGGACAATACGCCGATTGGCGATCTGTTGCCGGTAACCATCTCCGCGGTGGACGACCGCGTGAATTTCGACCAGCCGACACTGCTGCGCGCGATGTCCGAGGGACCGGCGACTCATCCCATCTTGCAGGGACTTCCCCGGCAGGAGCCGCCTGCCGACAATCGGCGGATTGAACAAGTTCACTCCCAAGGCCGGCGGGGAAGCCGCCTCGCCGGCTTGTCCCTGTCCGCCAGTGACGGCGACTCACCCGTGGATCCAAAAGGCGGAAGGGTTTGTCGAGAATTGGCTGCTGCCCCGAAAGTGAAAGACACCCTGTCGAGCATGTCCCGTTTGGCATGTTGCAGCCCGGCGGAATCGCCTTCGAACTGGCCGCCGCCTATCCGGTCCTGGTCGTCGGCATGGCGGGCATGGGCCGCACGGCCGCGTTCGCCACCGATATCGCGCCGCATTGGGTTGGGGGATTCGTCGATTGGGGCGCCGCCCGCGTCACCGGCCAAGCCGCCGGCAGCCACCTGGTCGAAGTCGGCAGCGACTACGCCCAGTTCTGGAAACAACTCCTGGTCTGGACCGGCCGGTTGGGCGGCTGACATGTCTCTCGCGAAGTCGCAAAGAGGCCGAGATCGCAAAGACGACGGAGAGCGGGAGACCGTGTCCGCCGGTTGATGTCATTATCGTGACATATTATGATCGGATCATGCCGTGGCTCTGTTCTGCCGCTGGTTCCGCCCGCTTCCGGAGTGTCTTATGAGATCCGCGTCCCCGCGCCGTGCCTTCACGCTGATCGAACTGTTGGTCGTGATCGCGATCATCGCCATTCTCATCGCGCTCTTGCTTCCCGCCGTGCAGCAGGCACGCGAGGCGGCCCGGCGCACACAATGCCGCAACAATCTGAAACAACTCGGCTTGGCGCTGCACAATTACGAGAATTCGTTCGGTGCGTTTCCGCCGGGGCGCATCGTCTTCGCCGATCCCGCCATCGACAACAAGTCTCAAGCGGGCGCTTCCAATGCCACGGCCGGCCGAGGCAACTGCTTCTCCGCGTTCGCGATGCTGCTCCCCCAACTCGACCAGGGGCCGCTCTACAATTCCATCAATTTCAGCACGGGCCCCGACACCGCCGCCAACAATACCGTGGCGGACATCCAACCGACGATGTTCCTGTGCCCTTCCGACACCGGTACGCCCTCGCTTCCTCAGGGATCAGGATTCGTTGGCCTGACAAACTACGTCTTGAACACCGGAACCACCTTTCCCGTCTCGCCGAATAATCCGGCGGGCACTCCGGTGACGGGCGTCTTCTTTGAGAACTCCCGCGTGCGAATCCAAGACGTTTCCGACGGGAACAGCCAGACCGTTTGTCTGAGCGAACAGGTTCTCTCAAATCCTTCCGACCCGGCGGGGACGGCCATCAGCAACGGGTCCGGCAACTGGACAGGAACCAGCCCCACCACCGGGTTTGTGCTCACGACGGGCAACAATAACACCAACAATGGACCCGAACTCCTCGTTTATCCCGGCGATTGCGTTGTTGCCGGCAACAAACTGCAACTCACTCGCGGCAACCGCCTGTTGTACGGAGCGCCGGGACATACCATGTACAACCACATTCGCGGCCCGAACGATCCCGGCGTCGACTGCCGCGGCGGTCTGCCCCACAGCAGCCGCAATTACTACTGGTGGAGCCGCCTGTCGCACAATGTCGCCTCGCACAGCAAGCATGTCGGCGGCGTTCATTCGCTGTTTTCAGACGGTCACGCCCGGTTCGTCAGCCAATCCGTCGACTTGCTCGTCTGGCAGGCGCTCGGCAGCCGCAATGGCGGGGAAGTCGTCGGCGAATTCTGATAAACTGCGGCCATGTTGCCGCGCACGCTCGAACCCGAGGTCATGGACTCCGCCGCAGAAGCGGAAGACTACGACGCGATGGACCATGCGCAGGTCAATCGCCTCTTCGTGGATGATTTTCTGAGCGCGCTGACCGCGGTGCCAGCTCAGGGCGACCGACCCTGGCGAATTTTTGACGCCGGAACCGGCACGGCCCAGATTCCGATTGAACTGATGAGCCGGGGCCTCCGCGCGGAAATCACCGCGGCCGATTTGGCCGAACAGATGTTGATCATCGCCCGCAGAAACGTCGCTGCGGCCGGTTTCTCTGCTGCCATTCAACTCATCCGCAGCGATTGCAAACACGTGGCGGAAACCGGTGGTTCATACGACGCCGTGATGTCGAACAGCATCGTCCATCACATTGCCGAGCCGGCCTCGGTCATCGAAAGCTGCTGGCGAATGGTTCGGCCAGGCGGCTTGCTGTTCTTCCGCGATCTCGCGCGGCCGGACAATGAGCCTGCCTTGAATCGACTGGTGGAAACCTACGCCGCGACCGCGAACGACCACGGCCGGCAGATGTTTCGAGACTCGCTGCATGCCGCGTTAACCGCCGCGGAAGCGCAAACGCTGGCAAGTTCAGTTGGCATTCCGCCTGAAGCGGTCCGCATGACGAGCGACCGTCATTGGACGCTCTCGGCGATCAAACCTTAACCAAAAGTCGTTGATTACCGGCCGTCTCCGTGAAGATTTCTCCGCGGTGCGTCGGATCGTGACGATCGGACGAATTTTCTCAGGCGATCGTTAAGAATCCACGCTCCTCCGGCAGGCCTTTCCTAAGCCGTTCAAGGTCCGTGACCGGCAAAGTCGATGGTTTTCAGGCGACAACCTCGACACCTGTCGTGGTTATAACCTCAGATTCATACCGCCGGCGCTGACCGGCATTTTGATTCTTCTTCAAATTTCTCCGGAGACTGCGATGCCCGCCTATGACGATCAAACCTGCGACGCCTCTCGCTCAATGCAAGCCGAGCAGGCCCTCAAGTTATTGCGTCAACGGATGGAACGGCATCAGGATCAGGAAGTCCGGTTGGGGCGGTTGTATCAAGGCTGGCAGGCGGGCTGGTCGGCCCAGTGCGATCGCTTGCATGATCTGATGGGGCAGTTGGAAACGCATCTGGCCCTGTGGCTTCGGCACACGGAGCCCGCCCCGGTCTTTTCCGTCGTGCGCGTTCAAGACGGCGAATAGCTGGAAGCCGTCGACGCTACAAATTCGCCCCGTCCCGACATACCATGGATAGGCTCCCTACCCGCATCTCCATGAATCAACGCGATGCCCAACAGCACTCTCTGCGGCGGCGGCGAATTTCAATACCGGGCGAACGCCAATTGGGCGCGCCGCCCCGTCGGTTATGACTGGACCGAAGTCCCCGCGGTCGCCGTCGACGAGGCAGACCGGGTCTATCTCTTCAACCGCAGCGAACATCCCGTCATGGTGTTCGATCCGGAAGGGAACTTCCTCCATTCGTGGGGGGACGGCCTGTTTCAGCGGGCGCACGGCATCACCATCGGCCCGGATGGCGGCGTCTATTGCACCGACGACTTTGATCATACGGTCCGCAAGTTTTCCCCCGCTGGGGAATTGCTGATGACCCTGGGGACGAGGGGACAGCCTTCGAACACCGGCGCGACGAGCGTCGATTTCCGCACCATCCAGCAAGCCGGTCCTCCGTTTCACTATCCCACCAACATCGCCTTCTCGCCCGCCGGTGACATTTACGTCTCGGACGGCTATGGCAATGCCCGCATTCATAAATTCACCGCTCAAGGCGAATTGCTGGTCTCCTGGGGCGAACCCGGAACGGGGCCCGGACAGTTCCGCGTGCCGCATGGGATTGCCGTTGATGCCAGCGGCCGCGTCTTTGTCGCGGATCGTGAAAACAGCCGTTTGCAAATCTTCTCGCCGGAAGGAGCCTTCCTGGATGAATGGACCGACATGGCTCGGCCCTGCCAGGTGACGTTTGACCCCGCCGGAAATCTCTACGTCGCCGAATTGGGATATCGAGCCGGCATGTGGCCGGGAACCTCGCCGCCGACCCCCGACGCCACCGGTGGCCGCGTGTCGATCTGGAGTGCCGACCGAAAACTCCTGGCCCGTTGGGGAGGTGGCGACAATCCGACGGCCCCCGGCGATTTCTTCGCGCCGCACGACCTCTGTCTCGATTCACACGGCAACTTTTATGTCGCCGAGGTCGTGTGGTCCGCGGGTGGAAACCGCGGCCTCGTCGGTCCCGACAGCCACACGTTGCAGAAATTCGTAAAAATCTGATGTCCTTCCAGCCCGCCGACCGCGCCGGCGGGTCTGCTTCTCTACCGCGTCGCTCAGGAGCAATTCCCGATGAAAGCCTGGCGGTTCTATGGGTTTGGCGACTTTCGGCTCGATGACGTCCCCGTGCCGAAGCTCACGGCGAACCATGTTCTCGTCGAACCGTTGTGCGTCCAGCCCAGTGTGACTGAAGCGCAACTCGCGTTTGGCATCCCGACGCTGGCGTATGAACGCGTGAAGCGGCGTCTGGAAACGGAAGCGCCGATTGGTCTCTTCGGCCATGAATTCTGTGCGCGGATCATTGAAGTCGGTCCCGGCGTGACGCGATTCCAGGTGGGCGATCGGATCGCCGCCCGGGCCAAGCTTCCCTGCGGACAATGCACGCTCTGTCGATCGGAACGAAGCGCGCTGTGTCGCCGCGGGCCGGTGATCGGGTTTGATCAGCCCGGTTGTTTCAGCGAAGTCGCCCTCCTGCCGGAAATCGCGCTGGTCAAAGTGGCCGATAACATCTCCGACAGCGAAGCTGCCTGCCTGCAATCCCTCAGCGACAGCGTGGCCGCGGTGGAAACGGCCGGCATTCAGATCGGCGACACCGTCGTCATCTTCGGCCAGGGGAGCATGGGGTTGGAATGTTTGCAGATTGCCCGATTGAGCGGAGCCGGTCGCACGATCACCGTCGACGTGCGTGACGAATCCTGCCAGATGTCGAAATCCTTAGGGGCGGATTACGCTTTCAACGCCCGGCACGTTGACGTGCTGAAAGAAATCCGCGATTTGACCGAAGGCAACGGTGCCGACGTGGTCTTCGAATGCGCCGGCGGCAGTCCCAAGCAGGGGCTCGCCGGAACAGCCTCGCTCCGGCAAGCGCTGGAATCGGTCCGATCGGGAGGGAAAATCGTCGGCGTCTCCTGGTTCGGCGCACCACTCGAACTCGACATCGATTTCCTCCGTGAACGGAGCCTCCGCTACGTCTTCCCCGATATCAGCACGCAGGCGCATCTCGCGCACACGGTCGGGTTAGTCTCGTCCGGCCGCGTTCAATTAAAGCACACCATCACCCATGTGCTGGACGGCCTCGCAGCCGTACCCCAAGCCTTTGAAATCACCGCCAACAAAGGGAAATACGGAGCCATCAACCCGGCACAAGTCGTGCTCAAGCGCAGCGGCATGTAGAACCATCTCTCGCCAAGCCGCCAAGACACCAAGTTCGCGAAGACGCAATTTTGAAGTCGAGAATGGACCGATGATAGAAATCGGGAGCTTGTGGCAAGGTCAGGTACGCGGCGTCTCAACCAATCTCATGCCCTCTGCGAACTTTACGACTTAGCGCCTTGGCGAGAGCCGTCTTTCCGGCCTTCCCAAGCCGGCTGAAGTCGTCATTTCGCCAGGGAAACGCACACGATCTCTTTGTCGTTGCGAGCGAACACGCATTTTTGCGCGAACGCCGGATGACTCCACACCACCTTTCGCCCGAAACATTCGCCTGTCGGTTCCAGCACGTGAAAACGGCTGATCTCCGTATATTTCTCCGGCGTCAGCTTCGCCAGGATCAAATCACCCGTCTCGCTGAACAGGAAATAATGATCGCCATTGCGCACCAGGAAAGCCGTGCCGTGCGATGCCCGGCGTTCTCCCGTGGTCGGTGCGAAGGTTTCCCAGAGTCGCTCACCCGTCTGCAAGTTGACGGCTCGCAACTGCCCTCCCTTGCAATCACATCCATACAGAATGCCGTCTTCGATCAGCGGCGTGCTGTTCGCACAGTAAACTGCCGTCTTCGTCGTTCCCTTCCAGGCGATGCTGGCGTCTGGCTTGTCGGCGTCGAGCTTGAATAACGCCCCGACTTCACCGATCCCGCTCGCAAACAGGTAATCGCCCCATTTCTGCGGCGCCATGATCGACATGTTGTAATCCGGCTTCAGCGGCTTCGACCAATAGACCTGCCCTGACTCGGGGTCCAGGCTGTTGACGCCTTCGGGCGTCCATTCGATCAGCTGCCGCTTGCCCCCGGCTTCGATGATCGACGGCGGGCAATAACCGGCCTCTTCCGAAACTGAAAGCGCCTTCCAGAGTTCCTTGCCGGTGTATTTGTCGAACGCGACGACCACGCTCCCCGTTCCGCCGACCAGGCAGATCAACTTGTCTCCATCCACCAGCGGGTGACCGCTGAATCCCCAATGAGGGGCCGACGTGTGATACTCCGTTTTGAGTGCCTTCTCCCATACGACCTTACCGGTTTTTGACTCCAGGCAAATCAGATTTCCCTCGGCCCCCAACGTGTAAACCCGGTCGTCATCTACGGTCGGCGTGGTCCGCGGACCGCACGGATATGAAATCTTGTAAGGGCAATTGTATTCGTGCTTCCACAATTCCTTGCCCGTGGCCTCGTCCAGACACAGCACCCGCTCCGTCCCCTGCAATTCGTTCTTCTTGCCGGGATCATTGGCCGTATCGCCCCCCGTGCGAATGTAATCCGTGACAAAAACTCGTCCCTCGGCAACCGCGGGGCCCGCATAACCGCCATGAATCGGCGTCCGCCACTTCACCGGCAAGCCGTTGTCCGGAAACTGCTCGACAATGCCCGATTCCCGCCACACTCCATCCCGCTGCGGCCCCATCCACTGCGGCCAATCGTCGGCAACCGACAGGGACGCTGAAAGGCAAAACAGCACTGCGGTCAGTCGGTACGGCATAATCAGATTCCTCCATGGACGATGTTCTGCGCATCATCAGGCTAACGCTGCGGTCGGCGGAGACGCAAGAGCACGGTTCGCTCAGAACCGGATCCCGCCGCGAACGATGAAGCCGTCCGAGATGTCGAAACCAGGCCCCGTTCGGAAGTCGACGTTGCGCCCGAACACATAACCGGCTTCGATGTACTTCGTGAACTGCGGATGGTCGCTCCGGAGGCCGACGGTCAGACGGTAGTCTTCCATCTGGACCTGGTTCTGGCCGAAAGTCGGCACATTGACCTCGTACGATTCGACGTGATACTCCCACGCCAGGTACAGCCAGTTTTCCGCGTCGACAAAGTGGCCGACGTAACGGCTGATGCGGCCTTGCGGGAACAACAGCCGGAATTCCCACAATTCATCCGGCGTGTACACGACGCCCGCGTAAGGAATCACGATGTTTTGCACGCGATCCAGATAGCCCGCCCCCAACACCACGGTCAACTGGGTGTTCACTCGGAAGAACAGCGTTCCGTTGGCATCCAGGTTGAAAGCGTCACGGGTAATGTCGCTGTTGAAGTCGGTGTTGAGGCTCGGGTCGAAGGTCAATTGGAACCCGACATGCTCCGTCACGGGCGTCGCTAATTGCAGCCCCAAACCGAAATGATACAGATTGTCGTTAAATGTCGACGAAGCGTCCCAGTTCCGGTAGTTGAATTGCGGCGCCACCGTAAACAGCAAATCCGGATTCAGCGGTTCGACATGAACCAACTCGGTGTCCAATTCGAACATCGAGAAATTGCCGACGTCCGGGCTGGTATGCGACGAGGGCAGATACCCCATGTCCATCCGCGGGGTCCAACCGTTCCGATACGGCTGAGCCCAGTTGACGCCGAAACTCGGTGAAAAGACCGGCGGTCCCGGCTGAAGCGTTCGTGGAGGCGGATAAGGCGAGCCCGGCGTCAGAAACGGATCCTGGGGCGCGGTCGGGCCCAACGGATTGTAGAACGGTGTGCCGCCATAGTCCGGAGACTGGCCGCGAACCGAACTTTCGAGTTCCGACGACAGCGAGAAGTACTCGTCGTCTCCATATGCTTCGGCCGCAGCCGCCAGGCACAGGCAACAGACCAGCACGCGATTCACGGTAAATCGGCCTATCAAGGAATTGACGAAATCACTTCACGGACCCTCGGCGAACCGCCCGGTCCGGGATGGGGAAGAATCGTAGGATTCCCCGTTTCCGTCAACTCCAACTTCGGCGTATTTTGCCGAACGCCAGTTGCTTCGCGCAGCAACTGCCGAAATTGCCGTCGCTTCGGTCACCGCATTATTTGTGGTAGCCCAAATCGGTGATCACCTGGTGCAACTCCTCAAAGGTGATGAACCGCCGGCGATGCGACAGCTTATACTGGTCGACCGCCTGTGCCAGTTCCGCCGCTTCCGGCCGCAGACCGGTCGAGGTTGAACGAAATTGCCGTCGTTCTGGCCCCCCTTCGCGGGAGCTTCTCGAGGTTTCGGATCGACGCTCGACGAACGTCTCGGCTTTCGGCTCAATGAGGGTTTGCATACGATGACTCCAGGAGAAATTGCCGCCTGTGCAAACATAGGTCACGCTCGCCAGTTGGCAACTCAGATTATTCCACGACGCCGGTTGCCCCGGGATTTTCGAATCGGAATCAG
>JAXMBR010000027.1:0-53208 GCA_046349715.1 Planctomycetaceae bacterium
CCCGCCCCCAGTTCGCTGAATTCTTCAATGGCCTTGAGACGCCGCGAGGCTTGCGGCGTCAACGACCGTCCCTCTTCCAACAGCAGATAGCAGTACGCCCGATGCTTGTACCGCCCCACGCGCCCCCGCAACTGGTGCAGATCCGACAGGCCGTATTTGTCCGCCTGATGAATGAAAATCGTGTTGGCGTTCGGCACATCCAGGCCGCTTTCAATGATCGTCGTCGCCACCAGCACGTCGGTCCGACCTTGAACCAAGGCGAGCAGGGCGGCTTCCACGTCGTCTTCGTGCATCTGACCGTGCATCGTGTCGACCGTCGCTTCCGGCACCAGCGTCCGAATGCGGTCGGCAATCGTTTCGATGTTGTACACACGGTTATGGACGAAATAGATCTGGCCGTTGCGATTGAGTTCTCGAATGATCGCATGCCGGATCAGTTCCCCGTCAAACCGGCTGACGCGCGTCTCCACGGCGATGCGGTCCTGAGGCGGCGTCTCCAGATTCGAGATGTCGCGAATCCCCACCAGCGACATGTGCAGCGTTCGCGGAATCGGCGTCGCTGTTAACGTGAGGACGTCGATCTCCAACCGCAAGCGCTTCAGCATTTCTTTCGCCTCGACGCCGAACCGCTGTTCTTCGTCGATCACCAATAAGCCGAGATCTTTGAACTTCACGTCCTGCTGAATCAACCGGTGCGTGCCGATGACGATGTCGATATTCCCCTGTTCCAATCCCTTGAGGACCTGGCGTTGCTCCGCCTTCGATTTGAACCGCGACAACGAGGCCAGCGTGACCGGAAATTCCGCCATCCGTTCGGAAAAACTGCGAAAATGCTGCTCGGCGAGGACCGTCGTCGGCACCAGCACGGCGACCTGCTTCCCCGCATCGACCGCCTTGAACGCCGCGCGAATGGCCACCTCCGTTTTCCCGAATCCGACGTCGCCGCAGATCAAGCGATCCATCGGCCGCGTGCGCATCAGGTCGTCTTTGCAGTCGGCAATCGCCCGGAGCTGATCATCGGTCTCGGTATAGGGAAACGCCGCCTCGAACTCTTGTTGCCAATGACTGTCTGGCGGATACGCCACCCCCGGCTTCGCTTCTCGTTCGGCTTGCAGGCGAATCATGTCCGACGCCATGTCCGCGACGGCTTCCGCCACCTTCTGCTTTTTCTTCGACCACGAACTTCCGCCGAGCTTCGAGAGCTCCGGCGCAATTTTTCCGCCGCCGATATATTTCTGCACGAGATGAATCAGCGTCGCCGGGACGAACAGCTTCACCCCGTCGCGAAATTCCAGATGCAGGTGCTCTTCTTTGTCCCCCTCCTTGTCGAGCAGCTTCATCCCCCGATATCGAGCGATGCCGTGCGCCAGATGGACGACCAGATCTCCTTCCGACAACTCCAGAAAACTGTCGATCGGCCGGGAATCGGTCCGCCGCTTGCGCGGCAGGCGCCGCACCTCGACACGCCCGAACAATTCATTGTCGCTCAGTACGACCGTCTTCTCGGCGACCAATCGGAACCCGCGCGACACGCTGCCGATGCACAGTTCCACCCGTTTGGCCAGCTCGGCGTCCGTTTCTTGGAGCAGTTCTCCCAACCGCTCCTTGGCGCCGTCGTTGTGGCAGGCGATCAGCACCTGTTCCGACTGTTGCACCACGTCCGCCAATTCCCGCAGCGCTTCTCCCTTGGCGCCGGTGAACCGTTCGATCGAAGTCACCTGCAAATGCGTCGCCGGCCCAATGGAGCCCGCTAACAACGGCGCCAATGATACGTTCGAGAACCGACTGATCCGCTCAAAAACCGCCTCGACGCTGAATAACCCCCGACGATCGTCCAACCGTTCGAGATACTGCTTCCCCGTCTCCTTCAACTCGAAGGGCTCAAACAGCGCAAGCCAACTCTCCGCGGGAAGCGCATCCAAAAACTGCGCCAGCTCCTCTTCTGTCTTAGCCCCCCCCGAACCACGGGGCGCCTGTGATGAGTCAACGCCCGAATCCCCCGGCGACTCGCCGGGGGCTAAGACCGACGTCGGCGCCACCACCGTCAGCGTTACCTCTTTCAAATCGCGCAGCTTCCGTTGCGTCTCGACATCGAAGGTCCGGAGCGAATCAATCTCATCTCCGAACAATTCGATCCGCACCGGATCGACCGCGTCGGGCGAAAAGACATCCAGAATTCCGCCATGCAGACTGACTTCCCCCGGCGCACCAATCGTCGATACGCGCTCAAAACCCTGGCCGACCAACCACCGCACGAATTCATCCAGGTCGAGCGTCTGCCCCAACGCCAGCGTTTTCGCTGAAATCGAACGGACCGCCCGGCTCGGCACCGGTTGCATCAGCGCCGGCAGCGTTGTCACCACCAGCTTCGGCACAGTCTCGGCTTCCATCGCCGACACCACTCGCAACCGGCTTCCCCACAACGGATCAGCCGAGCTGACTTCCTCAGGCAATCGGTCCCACGCGGGAAAAATCACCTGCGTCGGTACGCCGAAACTGACCGCATCCGCCGCAAAGGCGTCGAGTTCTTTTTCATTCGGCAATACGACGATGATCGGCCCCGGCGCATCATGGCACAGCGCCGCGACCACCAGCGCCCCCGAGGACCCCCAGGTCCCATCGATGCTCGCCATGCGCCCTTGCTTGAGCGCCGAGGTGATCTCTTTCACAGCAGACCATCGCCGCGCCTGCCGCGATAACTCGGCAAGTGGCGTTGAACTGGTCGGAGTGGTGGTCGTCACAATCCCCCTCGCGCGCGGAGATCTCCGCGGTTTTTCTTCGCGATGCTCGACCGTGGAGATCGATCACTCTCCGCGGCCTCCAAAACAACCGCGCAAAACACCAGCAGCCGGAACGAGCCTGATCACGGCTCGCCGGTTCCTAAAAATGTTCGACGCATTGTACTGCCCGACATCCCCCCGCCAATCCCAATTCCTCAAGTAGGTACCAGCTGAGGGTTGTCTTGACTTCTCTCCTGGTGGGAAAAGGTGGCCGCTTCGGCCGAATCCCTGAGGATCGCGGTGAGGAAGGGGCTTGTTATCGACGACTTCCGCACCGACGTCCGGACGGTTCTGCTTATCTCTCTTGTCAATTCCCCCTCAATCCTGCATCCTGAACGTCGCGTTCTCGGCGATGGATCACTCAGGGGAGTCTGGTGATGAGACGGTTTCAGAAGCGGTTCGTTCACAGTTTTTTCGTCGTGGCGGCCTGGGCATTGACCGCTCCCGCCCTTGAGGCCGCGGACTCCAAAGACGACGTCAAAACGCTCACCTACGCCCACATCGAACTGAGCGGCGCTTATCCCGAAGGAGTCGGCGCGTCGGGGCTCTTCGGCGAGATCACGGAAACCTTGACCGCCGGCCTCAAACGGTTGGAAAAAGCCGCGAAAGACGACGATCTCGCCGGAGTCATCCTGCATATCAACAGCCCGCAACTCGGTTGGGCCAAGCTCAACGAATTTCAGCAAGCCGTCAAACGCCTGCGGGCCGCCAACAAGTCGGTCACCGCCTGGATGGAAAGCGGCACCACGCACGATTACCTCCTCGCCAGCGCCTGCGATCGCATCGTTTTGCCCGAGTCGGGCATGCTCATGCTGCTCGGACTGCGAGCCGAAGTCACGTTCTACAAAAACCTGTTCGACATGATCGGCGTCCAGCCGGAAATGATGCAGGTCGGCGAATTCAAAGCCGCCGGCGAACCGTATATGCGAACCGAGATGAGCCCCGCGTTCCGCCAGGAAATGGACGCCATCCTCGACGACTACTACCGCCAGATCGTCGAAATCATCGCCGCCGGCCGCAAACTCGACGCCGAAAAAGTGAAATCCATCATCGACGTCGGCCTCTGCACCGCCTCGCAGGCCAAGGAATACGGCCTCATCGATCATGTCGCCTATGAAGACGACATTAAGAAATTGCTGCTCGGCGATCAGAAGCAGACTGAAATCAAGATCGCCATGAAATACGGCAAGAAAAAGCTCGACGCCGATTTCAGCGGACTCAATGGCATGATCAACCTGATGAACCTGATGATGGGACTCGACCAGAAGCCCCGTAAATCGAAAGCGGACAAGATCGCCGTCATCAACGCCGTCGGCCCGATCATGACCGGCACGAGCCAATCCGAACTGTTTGGCGGCGAAGTCATGGGCTCGACCACCATGATCAAAGCGATCCGCCAGGCCCGCGACGATGAAACCGTCAAAGCCATCGTGCTTCGCATCGACAGCCCCGGGGGGAGCGCCCTCGCCAGCGACCTGATGTGGCACGAACTGCAAAATGCCAAGAAGCCCGTGATCGCCAGCATGGGGAACGTCGCCGCCAGCGGTGGTTATTACATCGCCATGGGAGCCGAGAAGATCTTCGCCGAGCCCGGCACGCTCACCGGCTCGATCGGCGTCGTCGGTGGCAAGTTCGCCATCGAAAAGCTCTATTCCAAGATCGGGATCACCACCACCGTTTTGCAGCGCGGCAAAAACAGCGGGGTCATGAGCCTCACCACGCCGTTCTCGGAGACTGAACGAGCCGCCATGCAAAAAATGCTCGACGACATCTACGGCCAATTTACCGGCAAAGCCGCGATGGGCCGTAAAATGGCGCTCGACAAGCTGCAATCTTTGGCGAAAGGCCGCGTCTACACTGGCGCGCAGGCGAAAGAGCTGGGCCTCGTCGATGAACTCGGCACGCTCGACGACGCCGTCCTCGCCGCCAAAAAATCCGCCGGTCTCGGTGAGAAAACCTACGTCGAACGCCTGATGCTCCCTAAATCCGTCAGCCCGTTTGAACAACTGCTCGGACCGCTGGATGCGGAAACGCGCGTCTCATCAGGATTATTGAAAAACGTAATTCAGCAACTTCCCGCCGAGTGGTCCGCCGTGCTCCGTGACTTTTCGGTGATGGACCTGCTCGCCAAGGAACCCGCGCTCACCGTTCTGCCTTATCGCCTCGAAGTGAAATAAATCGTCTCCGAGAACCGTGTCTTCGTGATTCCTCGCGCTTGTCGCTTCCACATCCGTCAGCGGGTTTGCCCTCGTAAATCCTGGAAGGAGCCAGTTTTGCTCTCTCGTTGTCGCCCCCTCGCCGCTTCCCTCGCGATCGCCTCAGTTCTCGCTATCAGCGGGTGTTACAGTTCTTCGTCCAAAAACCCCGGCGGTCAATCGACCACATCCACGGCGACGAGTTCAAACAATGCCGTTTCCGCCGGAACATCCACGGCAGCGGCCTCGTCTGTCGATCTATCCGACCTGACGCAGATCCCCATCATGACCGAGGTCGACGGCATCGAGATTCCAAGGCTGAAAAGCGAATCGCCCGCCTCCCAACTCGACGCGGCGATTCCGACCGATGTGGGCAACACGCATGCAGCGAAGAATCCCAAAGACAAGGCAACTGGCGACCAGGTGATCGTCCGGTTCAACGCCGAACCGAAGTCGCTCAACCCGATCACCGAGAATTCCGCCTACAAAAGCTACATTCTCCAGCGCTATGTGAACGAATCGCTGGCCCTCCGAAACATGGAGACCTTCGAATTCGAGCCCCATATCGCCCAGCGCTGGGTCATCGAAGATTCCGTCAAGCTGTCGCCCGATTATCCCGGCCGAGAACGCCGCATCAAACTCGCCGCCGGCGAACCCCAGCCGCAGTTGGAAATCGACTATCAGGCGCCGGCTCCCGTTGACGGCCCCAATCAACCCGAGCCTCCTGTCATCTCGGCGACCACGCTCGACAACCAAGGCCAGCCCGTCCCCGGCGTCTGGGTCGGCGTTTATCCGCAGGGAAAAATAATCGGCGCTCCCGCCACGGGTTATCACACCTGGAGTGACGACAAAGGTGAAGTGAAACTCAGCGGCTATCCTACCGGCAAGTACACTGTCAAAGTCGGCGCTGAAGTGTTCGGCAAGACGGCCTTGATTCCGACGGGGCATTGGTCGTCACGCCGGGATCCGACGAAAACCCGCTCCATGAAGAGTTGAAATCCACTCCCAACAGCACCCTCATGCTGAAACCCGGCGACTGGATCGAACGCCACGAGCAAACCTATTACACCTATTATCTCCACCCCGACGCGAAGTGGTCCGACGGCGCGCCGTTCACGAGTCGCGATCTGGAATTTACGCTGGCCGCCCTGAACAATCCGGCCATTGATGGCGACCATCTCCGCGCCTACTATCAGGACCTGGTCGAATGCAAGGCCCTCGCGCCGCACATCGTCCGCATGCGGTATCGCCAGCAGTATTTCCTGGCGTTTCAGTACACCGTGGAAATCGGGTACGTGACCGCTCCGTGGCATTACTTTTCTCAAGTCTTCCAAAAGCAGGGCAAAGAACTCACCCTCGACCGACTGACTCCCCAGGAAGAACAAGCCCAGAACAAAATCAGCGCCCATGGCCAGCAGTTCGGACAGTTCTTTAACTCCAACGAAGACTACAACCGCGCACCGCTGGGCACCGGCCCCTATGTCGTTTCTTTCTGGGAAAACAGCGACCGCGTCGAACTCCGCCGTAATCCCGCTTACTGGTTCCCCGAGCGCGGCGGTTATCTCGACAAACTCATCTTCAAATTCATCATCGACGCCAACGGCGTCCTCCCCGCCTTGCAGACCGGCGTCATCGATTTCGCCACCCGCCTCAATGAAGAGCAGTATTTTGAAGTCCTCAAAGGCCCTCCCGACTGGTTCGGCAAAGATTTCGTCAAAGCCGACTGGTACACGCCGGTGTTCGGCTACGTCGGCTGGAATGAACTCAACCCCCGCTTTCAGGATCGGCGCGTCCGCATCGCGCTCGGCATGCTCTTCGACAAGCAGCGATTCCTGGAATCCAAGCTGCACAACAACGCCGTGATCGTCTCCGGCCCCTCGTATTACTTCGGACCCGACTACGACCACCGCGTCGCTCCGCTGGATTACTCTCCGGACACCGCCCGCGACCTGTTGACCGAGGCCGGCTGGATCGATAGCGATAACGACGGCGTCCTCGACAAGGACGGCGTCAAATTCACCGTCGACGCGCTGTTCCCCCGCGGAAATCCCCTCACCGATGACCGAATGGCGATTCTCAAGAACGAGTTAAAAAACGTCGGCATCGAAATGAACATCAAAAATCTCGAATGGGCATCCTTCCTGGAAAAAGTCAAATCGCGCGACTTCGACATCGTCACCCTCAGTTGGGCGATGGACCCCGAAAGCGATCCTCATCAGATCTGGCACGGTTCCGGCGCGGGAAAAAAGAGCCGAGGCAGCAACCACGTCTCCTTCGACAATCCTCAGGCCGACGAGTTGATCGACCTGATCCGCGTGACGATCGATCCGAAAAAACGCCAGGAACTGGCTTTCGCCTTCCACCGCCTGGTCGACTCCGAACAGCCGTATCAGTTTCTCTACTGCCCGAAGGAACTGGGCGCGTATCACAAGCGGTTTCGCGGCGTGAAATGGTACCGTCTCCGCCCAGGCTATGATTTCGTCGAGTGGTATGTCCCAAAAGACGAACAACTCCGCCAGGCCGAATAGCAAAACGTCTCTCGCCAAGACGCAAATCCGCCAAATTCGCAAAAACAGGTTTCGTAAGCCCTCTTTCCTCTCGTCCCCTCTTCCCTCCGGTCCCCTCGCCCCCGTATCGGGGGAGAGGGTCAGCGTGAGGGGGGCATCCACCTTGTGGCCAAGCGCTCGGTAATCAGCTCACACGTCC
This sequence comes from Planctomycetaceae bacterium, assembly GCA_046349715.1. GTDB lineage: Bacteria > Planctomycetota > Planctomycetia > Planctomycetales > Planctomycetaceae > CAZDGB01. The sequence continues at coordinate 7,682 of JAXMBR010000027.1, forward strand.
ACTTCCTCGCCACAAGGAAGAAGGAACAACTGATAAACAGCGCTCAATTTCTCTTCGCGAACCTGGCAGCTTCGCGCCTCGGCGGGAATCGCCGTCAGCCCACTGGGCAAACGTCGACATTCACCTGCAACTGCGGGCTGCTGCCGCCGACGTAGACCCCTTTCACCGGAGCCACGTCCGAATAATCGCGTCCCCACGCCAAGGTGATGTGATCCAGCGCCGGAAACACGTCGTTCGTCGGGTCCAGGTCCACCCAGCCCAGCGGACCACAATACACGCCCAACCAGGCATGGGACGCATCCGCGCCGACCAGCCGCGGCTTGCCCGGCGGCGGTGTCGTCCGCAGGTAACCGCTCACATACCGGGCCGACAAGCCCAGCGAACGGATCATGCTGATCATCATATGGGAAAAATCCTGACACACGCCGCTCTTCAATCGAAACACCTGCTCGACCGGCGTCGACACGGTCGTCGTCGTCGAGTCATAGCGGAACTCCCGGTAGAAACGGTGCATCAAGTCGGCCGCCGCTTCTAAAATCGGCCGTTGCGGCGTGAACGACTCCCGCGCATAGCCGGCAAACTCCGTCGCCGATCGGCAACGCGGTGAATCGAACGTGAACTCATACGCTTCCAGCTCCGCCGGCGAAACATGGGACCGCAAGTTCGACAACACCTGCTCCCAGGCCGGACTCGTCAAATCGGTCCGCGGCGACGCGGTGATTTCCACCTCGTCGGTTGCCGAAACGCTTAACGAGTCGTATCCCTGGTTGAACACGAACTGCGTCACCGTATTGCCGAAATAGTCGACCAGCGTCGATCGGACGGACGGCTCCGGCGAGATCACGATCCGCTGGGACAGCACCTGCTGCGTCGCGGTCGTCCGCGGCGTCAGCCACGCTTCGTTATGCCCCACTGAAACCGGATCGGCGCTCAGGTACTGCGTGTTGTGAATCACCCGGTATTTCATTGCGGCAACTCCGGTCCCGAGGCGATTTGCCGCGGCACCCCCGAATGCAGCAGGTATTTCCGCGTGATCACCTGCGAAAGATTCTTCAACTGGTAATCCAGACGATTGAGCAGGTCCAGGATGTCCATGCCCGGCGCCTGCTCCAACTGCTCCGACGAAATCATCCGGATCGAATGCACCGCCGTCATCACCACCCGCTTTTCCTCGGTGCGCAACAGCGCATTCAGTTCGCCCGGCAGCGCGTCGACATGCTCGACCATCGCCAACAGCTGCGAGGCAATCGACCGTGGACAGGTTTCATCCGTAATGCACAGATCGAACACCGCATTCTGCTGCACGTTTTCAAAATAGCGTGCCCGATACGTCATCCGGCAGTCAATCACTTCCAACAGCGCTTTCAGGACCGACCGCTCGATCGCCGAATCCGTCTTCAAAATACTCCGCAGCAGGGTCGACGTGTTCCGCGCCCGCTCGATCCGCCGGCCGAAATCCAGAACGTGCCACGCAGGCCCGCGCACCATGCCGTCGTGAATCAGCCCGCTGACCGCCGCCAGATCGAGAATCACCTGGTTCACCGCTTCGAGGACGTCCACCAATCCATTCCACCCGGTGCTGGCGAACGATAAGAACTTGAAGGCCGTCTCCCGCACCTGACGGAACGTGTCCGGCGACAGCCACAATCGTTCCAGCGACGAGAGCCGATACAATTCCGACACCGCCGCCGCCAGCCCGCGCACTTCATCGACGTTCGCCACAATCGCGGGCAAGCCCTCGGCCAGCGTCGGCAGGCCCGCGGCAAACGAATCCAGCGCGAAGCCTGGTTCGACCTGGCCCTGATCGGCCAGCGCCCGCACCAGCCAGGGCAATTCCGGTACGTCGACCGACGATTCCGCCGTCAGCCGTTCGATCACCGCACGCAACAAGCGCGACAAAAAGTCCGCCCGGTCCAGCGACTGCCCGAACCAGAACAAATCATCCGCGACCCGGCTGGGAAACACCGCGCTGGTCCGCCGCAGCTGAACCGGTTTGTCGGCATCCGAGAGCAGCGAGAACGGCTTGACTTGCCCGTCGGCCAGCACCCATAAGTCTTTGCTGCCGTCCCCCGCGGAAATCGACAGCTCCATCGGGTCCGGCGTCGGCGCCACGCGGATCAGCCCTCCCGGCATGACCGCATAATCCTCTCCATCGGCCACCAAAAAGGTGCGCAGCGCCGCATGTCCGGTCTCGATCGTTCCCTGGCGGAACACCGGAACCGCCGATCGTGCGATCAACTCCTGTGCCACGAAGTCGAACGGCCGCGATTTCAACTGCTCCAGCAGCTTCTGCCGACCATCCGCATCCAGACGTTGAACAATGATCTCCTCGCCGCCGCTTGATTGGAACGCCGGCTTGATCACGAGTTCCGACAATCGGCCTTGTACGTATTGAAATTGGCCCGCATCGCCGCACCACCAGGTTGGAATCGAGGGCAACAGCAGCTCTTCGCCCAGACAGCGACGGCATAACTGCGGCAGGAACGCCATGAAAATCGGCGATTCGACCAGCCCGCTGCCGGGAATGTTCGCCACCGCCACTTTCCCTTCGCGCAGCACCTTCAGAAAGCCCGGTATCCCGTGCGGTTCGCCGCCGCCCAGCTCCAGCGGGTCGATGCCGCGCTCCACCCCGCGCGAAAACACCACGTCGATCGGCACCAGCCCCGCCAGCGTTTTCAGAAACACCCGATCGTCACGCACCGCCAGATCCGCGCCTTCGACCAGCGTGTAACCCAGATACCGCGCCAGGTACACGTCTTCAAAATAGTGCGGATATTTCGCCCCAGGCGACAACAGCACGACCCGCGGGTTGTCCGACAGACGCTGTCCTAACCGCCGAAACGCGGTCTGCATCTTGAGAAAGAACGGCGCCAGCCGCTGCACCGGTTGCTCATGCAGCGCCGCCGGAATCGTTCGCGACACAATAATTCGATTTTCGAGCGCGAACGCCACTCCCGCCGGGGCTTCCGCCCGGTCCGCCATCACGCGCCAAATTCCGTCCGGCCCGCGGGCCAACTCCGTCGCATAGCACGTCATCGAAGGCTGGATGCTATGCAGCCCGACGAACGGTCGAATGAACCCCGGATTGGCAAACAGCACTTCCGGCGGCAGAGTCCCATCTTGAATCAGCTTCCGCGGGCCGTGGCAGTCCGCGATGATCGCATTCAGCAGCCGCGCCCGCTGGCTCAATCCCGCCGCCAGCGGACTCCACTCGTCCGCCCCGATGATCATCGGCAACAAGTCCAGGCTCCAGGGCCGTTGCGACTGGCTCCCTTCCTGGAAGATGTTGAACGTCACCCCGTTCTCATGGAGCAACTGCTCGGCCCGCGCCGAACGGTGCGTCAGGTCCGCCGCGGAAATCCCCTGGATGCGATCGACAAAGTCTTGCCACGCCGGCCGGGGTTTCAGCCCGGCGTCATACACTTCGTTGTAGACATGCGGCGGCGACGTGGCGGGAACATGCAGGAACGGTTCCGACTCGGCTAATGCAGACATCGAAGCAAGTTTCCTGATTCGTTCCTAACGAACTTCGTTCGACTCGTCCCTTGGGCAGTGAAGGAAGCTCCGAGTGAGCAAGCCATTCCCGCACGTCTTGACGAAGGTCCAACGTCAAAACCTCTCAAACGGCAAATCGCAAGTCCAGAGTATACGGACATTCGCCCAATCGTTCATCTCGCAACGTAATTTGCCCCCCCGTATGGCCGAACTGTAAGAACCGCGCCGCCCGCCGGCATTCCGCTTCCAACGCATTGACAGGATAAGTCGCCGGGTTCAATCCCCCCGGATGATCCACATGGAACCGGCAGCCTCCGACCGATTCGCCGCGCCACAAATCCACAATATCGAACGTCAGGGGTGTGAACAGCGATCGCCGGATGCAAACAACTCGGAGGTTGCCAGGCCCGATATCGCACTCCTGCAATCCATTCGTCATCCCGACGCGTCGGCTGAAGCGGGACCCGCCGGCCGTTACAGGCGACGGCATACCGCGACGACGTTAATCCCGTCAGCCGAACCTGCAATCGTTCCACCGAGGAATCGACGTACCGCGTCGTACCGCCCCCTCCCGGTTCTTCTCCCAGCACGTACCACGGCTCAATCGCCGTCCGTAATTCCAGCTTCAAACCGTCATACGAGACTTCGCCGATCCGCGGACACCGGAATTCCCAATGCGGACGGAACCAGTCGTCCTCGAAGGCGAAACCCGCCCCGCGCAAATCTTGCAGAATGTCCGCCAGATCGAGCCGCAAGACCTCGGGCAGCATCCATCGATCATGCAGCGCCGTCCCCCAGCGATTCAGCGGGGCGCGATACGGCTGTTCCCAGAACCACGCCACCAGCGCCCGCACCAGCAACTGCTGCGTCAGACTCATTCGCGCATGCGGCGGCATCTCGAACCCGCGCAGCTCGACCAACCCCAGCCGGCCATTCGCATGATCCGGCGAATATAGCTTGTCGATGCAGAACTCGGCCCGATGCGTGTTCCCCGTGATGTCCACCAAGAGATTGCGAAAGATCCGGTCCACCAGCCAGGGAGGTATATAGCCGTGCTCGGGAACCTGCTGAAACGCCAGTTCCATCTCGTAAATGCTGTCTCGCCGGCCTTCGTCGACGCGCGGCGACTGGCTCGTCGGACCGATAAACTGCCCCGAAAACAGGTAGGACAACGAAGGATGATTGTTCCAATACCCGACCAGACTCCGCAAGACGTCCGGCCGGCGCAGGAACGGACTCTCCGCCGGCGTCGCCCCTCCCAGCACGATATGGTTGCCGCCCCCCGTGCCGGTGTGCTTGCCGTCGAGCTGAAACTTCTCCGTCCCCAGCCGTGTGTAATGCGCGTCCTCGTAAACCCCCGTCGTGATGTCGCACAGTTCCTGCCAATTGTTGGCCGGTTGGACATTCACTTCGATCACCCCCGGATCGGGAGTCACCTTCAGCACCTTGAGCCGATGATCGTGCGGCGGCAGATACCCTTCGATGATTACCGGTTGTTGAAGGTCCTCCGCCGTCGCCTCCACGACGCCGACCAATTCCAGATAGTCTTCCAGCCGTGACAACGGCGGCATGAAGACGTGCAATCGCCCACCCCGCGGCTCGATGCACAGTGCCGTCCCGATCACATTCAAATCCGTCAGCGGGACCGGCGGCTCGCCCGATTCCTCCAGCGGCTTGCGCTGCTGTTGCAATTCTGCGGCCGCCCGCCGCGCCGCGTTCGAGCGATCGGTCGGGCTCTGACCGCGAATTTCCGATGTCGAGGTGATTTCCCCCAGCGCTCGACGCTGATCGGCTCGCCGGCGAATCTCCTGATAGTTCGGCAGCGGATGATGCTCCGCAAACGGGTCGATCACAAACAGCGTCCGCAGATCGCTCGGCCCTCCCACCGGCAGCGAATCCAGCGGCAAGCGCAATCCGAGCGGCGAATCGCCAGGAATCAAAAACAATCGCTCCGACCGGAATGGCCAGGGGCCGCTCACCCACTTCGGCTGCGCCTGCCACCAGGCCTTGGTCAGCGGCAGGGCGTACCCCACCGGTTTGCTCAACCCCGTTCCCAGAATCTTCGCCAACCGGCGGCGATCCTCATCCGCATCGACGTCGAATTCCCGCGGATCGACGTCCACCGGCAGCTTCTGCTCCTGCTCGATCGTATGCCACACGTCCTCATACGCCGGTCGCAGCCACCGGCCGTCGACATGCAGCCGATCTGCCAGTTCCGCCAGAAACTCCCCCGCGGTTTCGATTTCCGCGCCGCCTGTTTGGCTCGGGTCCGCCAGCAGTTCGGGATTCGTCCAGATCGGCTCGTTGTCCGTACGCCACAGGCAGCTATACGCCCATCGCGGCAAGGGTTCTCCCGGATACCACTTCCCTTGGCCGAAATGCAGCATCGCCCCCGGCGCAAATCGTTGGCGCAGTCGATTCAACAATTGTCCCGACAACCGCTGCTTGGTGATCCCCACGGCCGCCGTGTTCCACTCGGCTCCTTCCATGTCATCGATGGAGACGAACGTCGGCTCGCCCCCCATCGTCAGCCGGACGTTGTTTTGCACCAGTCGATCATCGACCGTATGGCCCAGTCGTTCGATCGTCTCCCATTGCGCATCGGAGTAGGGGAGCGTCACCCGCGGATCTTCATGAATCCGCGTCACCGCCATCTCAAACCGGAACTCGGTCTCGCATTTTTCCAGCGGCCCCGAAATGGGCGCGGCGGTCGACGGCGCCGGCGTGGCCGCGAGCGGCAGATGGCCTTCTCCGGTGAACAACCCCGACGTCGGATCGAGTCCCACCCAGCCGGCGCCGGGCAGATACACCTCGCACCACGCATGCAGATCGGTGAAATCCTGCTCCGGACCCGACGGGCCGTCCAGCGATTTGATGTCCGCCGTCAACTGGATCAAATACCCGGACACGAACCGCGCCGCGAGGCCCAGCCGCCGCAGAATCTGCACCAGCAACCACGCCGAATCCCGGCACGATCCCTCGCGTTTGACCAGCGTCTCCTCGGGAGTCTGCACCCCCGGCTCCATGCGGATCAGATACTTGATCTCGTGGCACAATCGCTGATTCAAATCAACCAGAAAATTCGTCGTCCGACGTTTCCGACAGTCGACCGAAGCCATGTAGGCGTCGAGATGAGGACCGCCCGGAGACCGTTCCAAAAACGGGCGCAAATCCTTCGCCAGTTCCGGCTCATAAGTAAACGGAAAATCTTCGGCGTAAGACTCAACGAAAAAATCGAACGGATTGATGACCGTCAAATCCGCCGCCAGGTTGACTTCCACCCGGAAATGCGAGGTCTTCTCCGGAATCACCAGCCGCGCCAGATAATTCCCGAAAGGGTCCTGCTGCCAGTTCAGAAAATGCTGCTCGGGCGCGATCGTCAGCGAATAGCTGGGCACGGGCGTCCGGCAATGGGGCGCCGGACGCAAACGGATCACCTGCGGACCCAAGATGACCGGCCGATCGTAGGTATATTCCGTCAGATGTTTGAGCGCGACGCGGATCGTCATCCCAATTCCTGCTTTCACTGTTGTTGGGATTGACGTTGGCTCGCCGGAAGAATTTCGAAAAAGCCATGATAGATCGCTTCGCCGATCTCGTTCAATCGCATCTGCACGTCATCAATGAATTCATGCAACCCGTGCTGAATGATCTCGTCCATCCGCGCGTTCCGCACATGCGCATGCAGCTGCGTAAACTGCTCCTCCACGGCATCGAGGTCGGTTCCCACCGGACGCCCAGTGATCGCATGCAGGCAAATCTCTGCCTGCGCCACGTTGAAGCGCACGGACCGGGGAAAATGCGGGTCCAGCAACAGCAGTTCCGCCACCGACTGCGGCGCGATCCGTCCGTACTGCTTGCGGTACATATGCAGCGCGCTCGTCGACTCCAGCAGCGCCGTCCATTGCACCACGTCAAACGCCGAACCGGCTTGCGACCCGTTCGGCAGCAACACGAAGTATTTCACGTCCAGGATCCGCGACGTCTTGTCCGCCCGTTCCAGCATCCGACCGATCTGGGCGAAGTCCCACGCCTCGTCATGTGACATCGTCACATCGGTGACGCCGATCACTTCATGGCTGGCCCGTTTGATCCGTTCGAGAAAATCAGCCGGCTGCCGCAGCGTGATCGCCGGCCGGCGCGAGGCATCCCGCACGCACAGGTAAAACCGATTGATGGCTTCCCAGATCGGCACGCTGAGAACTTCGCGAATCGCCCTGGCGTTCTCCCGGGCTTTGATCAGGCACGACAACACCGAGTTCGAATTCCGCTCATCGAACAACAGAAAACCCAGCACGTTGTCCGACGTGTAATCCCGGCCGTAAAGCTCGTGATACTGTTCATCGTCACCGCTCGCATAAATCAGCGGCGACCATTGCGGACTGCCTCCCAGCGACAGCGATTGATTAACGTCGACGAACCGCGCGACGTTCTCCGCCCGCTCCAGATACCGGCTCGTCCAATACACGGAATCAGCAACACGGCGCAGCATTGTTGAATTCGATCACTGTCTCTCGTGATTTTGTTTCGGAGCACAGTCATTCCTGCCTGTGCGAACCCCTCGCGTCACCCCACATCAACCGTTCATCAGCACCCAAGTATCCTTGCTTCCGCCTCCCTGAGACGAATTCACCACCATCGATCCCTCTCGCAGCGCCACCCGCGTCAACCCGCCCGGCAGCACGAACAAATCTTCTCCGTACAGAATAAACGGCCGCAGATCCACATGCCGCGGCGCCAGTTTCTGTTCCACCACTGTCGGCACCGTCGACAGCATCAGCATCGGTTGGGCAATGAAGTTCCGCGGATTCTCGCGAATCTGAGCCGCGCACTTCTCCAGCTCCGCGCGCGTGGCCTGCGGCCCCATGACGATGCCGTAGCCCCCCGATTCGTTCGTCGGCTTCACGACCAACTCATCCAGATGCGACAGCACATACTCCCGCTGCTCCGGCACCGAGCAGATATACGTCGGCACGTTCGGAATGATCGCCTCTTCGCTCAAGTAATACTTGATGATCTCGGGCACCCACGCATACACCGCCTTGTCATCCGCCACGCCCGTCCCGGGCGCGTTCGCCAGCGTCACTTTTCCATTCCGATAAACCTCCATCAATCCCGGCACACCGAGCGCCGAATCTTCCCGGAAACATTCCGGATCGAGGAAGTCGTCATCGATCCGGCGATAGATCACGTCGACTCGTTTGGATCCTCGCGTCGTCAACATCCGCACCACGCCGTCTTCAACAATCAGATCCGAACCGCAGACCAGTTCGATCCCCATCTGCTGCGCGAGAAAACAGTGCTCGAAATAAGCCGAGTTGTACATTCCCGGTGTCAAAAGAACCGCCGTCGGCTTCTGAACATCGTCCGGTGCCGTCTGCTGCAACATCGCCAGCAGCCGCTCGCCATAATCTTCGACAGGCGCAATTGACGACCCTAAAAAGACTTCCGGAAGGACTCGCTTCATCAACTCCCGGTTTTCCAGTACATACGAGACGCCCGACGGGCACCGCAAGTTGTCTTCCAGCACGTAGACTTCACCGTCCGCGTGCCGAATCAGGTCCGTCCCCGTAACATGGGTCCAAACCCCTTTCGGCGGTCGAAATCCCTGCAATTGCGGCCGATAAGTCTTGGCGGATAAGACCAAATCCCGGGGAACCACCTGATCATTCAGGATTTTCTGAGAACCGTAAATATCATCCAGAAAAAGATTTAACGCCCGAATCCGCTGCTTCAGCCCCGTTTCCAGACGCGTCCATTCCCGCCCCGAAATCGGCCGCGGAACCACGTCGAACGGCCAGACTTTTTCCGTTCCGTCCGAATGCCCATAGACCGCAAACGTAATCCCTTTTTCCCGCAGTCGATTTTCCGCCGCCTGCTGGCGCTCGGCCAATGATTGATAAGAAAACTCTTCCAATCGGTCCGCCAGCAACGGGTGCCGGGAAATGTCTCCATCCTGGTATTCGTCAAATGCCATGCGTGCCATGTTGACCGGCGCCTCGCTCCGAAGTCTGACGGATGTGCTCTGTTCCCCCAAGGCAATCGACATCGTTCGCCCTCCAGACGACAAACCTGCTTAGGTTGAATACGGTGTGCCGAGCCTTAAGGCAAAATTCGAGCCAGAACCACGATTTGTTACGAATGCACGCACTCTCCCTGAAAAACCATCACTCATCGCCATTTCGCTGCCAGTATTCTCATCATCTTTGTTGATTTTGCTTGCAGCCCCGCCTACGGCTGCTCTGTCCCAACCCTCCGTCGCCCCCCTGTTCGCCGCGGGCCGCTGTTCGCAGCGGGTCTTGTTCTTGTTCGGCGCGGGTCTCCCGACCCCGCCGTTCCCCCGACCGAAGGTCTCCTCGTCTTGTTCAGCGCGGATCCCCGCTCGGCGCGGGTCTCCCGATCCCGCCGCCCCCCGGCCGCAGGTCTCCTCCTCACCCCAACACCATCGTCAGCAATTCTTCCGCCTGCCGATAATCCGGAATCACGACATCCGCCCCCACGCCCACCAACCGGTTCCGCTTCCATTCATCCACCCGGCCGGAACCGTTATGGGCCTCATCGCTCGCCACCGCCACCGCAATTCCGCCGACTTCCTTCGTATTTTGAATCTCCACATACCCGTCACCGAACGCGAGGAGATTCTTTCCTTCAATCTTGTTCTCCGAAATGATCCGATCAATCACCATCTTCTTTGAGAACGACTGATAATTGTCGACGGCACCGTAAATCCGCCCTTGAAAATAACGCGACACATCCAAGAGTTCGGCTTCCCGTTTGACGAATTGCTCGTCAGTGCCGCTGGCCAGGTGCAGTTTCAACCCCCGCTTCGACAACAGTTCCAACAGGTTCCGAGAACCGTAGACCAGCAGTTCTTCCGTCGGAATGGACTTGTTCGCCAGCCCATCCAACCGGTGCTGGATTCGTTCATCCAACCGACGCAGATACTCGTGCTTGTACCAGAGCGGTTCCTGCGGATTGCCCCCGCGTTCTTTGATCCGGTCCGCCAACTGGATCATCTGGTAAATCGTCTGCTTCCCGTTGAGACGCATGATGTCGTCGACGATCATCTGTCGCAGTTGTTCGATGGATTCGCCCGTTTGTTTCGGCAGAACTTCTTCAAACAAGGCCGTCATCACCACCGGCCATCCCTCGCGGACCAGCGAGAGCGTTCCATCGAAGTCGAACACGACGTGCTCGATCTCCGGCCGGGGAGCAAACGGCTGCACAACCTCAATCTTCGCCGCACCATTGCCAGTAGCCATGCCTCAAACTGCCTTTCGCTGAGAGAAACCGAATCCAACCGACCCAAGTGTGACGTGCGAACGGTTGCAGGGCAATCGTCCCTGATTCCGCATCCCCGTTCCTTCGTTCGTCCCGACTCAGTTCGACACCGGTCTCCCGCCCCGCAGTTGGGCCTCAGTTCGGCACGGGTCTCCCGACCCCGCCGCCCCCCACGACCGAAGGTCTCCTCCCGTATCGCTCCCTTCTGGCATGCCCGCGTTACGCACGATATACTAGCGCTCGTTCCTGCGATCGGCGTCTCTTCACACACGTTTTCCGGAGAAAGACGAGGGAGAATCATGCCGTTATTCGAAATCGAGACCAACGCACACATCATGATCGCCTGGGCCGGCAACCAGAAAGAAGCCGAAGCCACGCTCAAGCAGAGCTATCCGTCGGACGAGATCCTCCGCGTCACCAAACGCCCCCACGATAGCTGGGTCATCTCGAAGAGTCTGCTGGGACTCGAAGGCCGCGCCGAACCCTGCGACCGTGCCCGCGAATGCCTCAGCAAGGCTCGCGGCGACAAGCTGCACGCCATCCGCCTCTACATGCAAGACACCGGTTCCGACCTTCACCAGGCCCAGAAAGCCATCGAAACCAACATGTCGCTCGGCTGGTAGCGCCGAAGCGAATCGCGAGCAGCGAATAGCAAATTGCCCGCAATTTCGCGTGTTTCTTTTGGCGATTCGCTACTCGCTGCTCCCTATTCGCTCTCAGGAAACCTCTGTGACCCGACTCCTTGAAGGAAAAGTCGCCCTCGTCACCGGCGCCGGACGCGGACTCGGTCGTGCATTTGCCGAACGACTTGCCGCCGTCGGCTGTTCCGTCGGCATTCACGGCATGCGCGAACACGGCCCCGCGGAATACGGCGAAGGCACCACGCTCACCGACACCGCCCGAGCCATCGGTGAGAATCACCGTGTGAAAACCGTGCGCGTGCTGGGCGATCTCACCAAATCGACCGACGTCGAACAAGTCGTGCTGGCAGTTTCGCAACAACTCGGCCCCATCGACATCCTGGTCCACAACGCCGGCGGCGACATTGCCGCCGCCGGCGGCAAACCGAATCCCAATGACGCCGTGAATATCAAAGAAGAGGATGTTCGCGCCGTCCTCGACCGCAATCTGCTCAGCACAATTCTCCTGTGCCAGCACGTTTCCCGGCAAATGATGCCCCGCAAAACGGGTCGCATCATCACCATCAGCTCCATCGCCGCGTTTCGCGGGAATGAAAACAGCGCCATCTACAGCACCGCCAAAGCCGCCGTCGTCGAATACACCCGCTGCCTCGCAGTTCAATTGCGCCCGCACAACATTACCGTCAACACGCTGGCCCCAGGCGACACTCGCACCGGCCGTTTTCTCGGCTCGCGCGAAGTCTCCCCGGAACGACTCGTCACCGAAGGCACGCTCGAACGCATTGCCCTCGTCGATGAAGTCGCCCGCGTCATCGAATTCTTCGCCGGCCCGTTAGGCGACTTCGTCACCGGCCAAGCCCTTCGTGTCGACGGCGGCACCCAATGCTGGCCCGCGTAACCAACACGGATTTGCCACCAAAACGCACAACCACGGATCGGTTATCCCGCGCGAGAATCTGGTTCGGACGTGTTCCTTTTCTCGTGATTCTTTTTTGTGCCTATTTGTGTTTCTTGTGGCCAACTGTCTTCTGCCTGAATTCTGATCCCGTGGCCGCCTCGCCCCTCATTTACCTCGACCACCACGCCACTACGCCGGTCGACCCGCGCGTGCTCGAAGCAATGCTTCCTTTTTTTCGCGGCGACTTCGCCAACGCCGACAGCCTCCACGCCCCCGGCCGAGCCGCGCGCGCCGCCGTCGAATCCGCCCGGTCACAAATTGCCGAACGGCTGCAAATCACGCCGCGCGAACTCATCTTCACCAGCGGCGCCACCGAGGCCAATAATCTGGCATTGAAGGGCGTGATGCAGGCTGCTCCACCCGGCAGTCACCTGATCATCAATGCCGCCGAGCACTCCTCAATCCTCGAAACGGCCGATCGCTTGGCTCGGCGGGGCTGCCGGATCACTATTCTTCCGGTAGATCGCGAGGGCAGGGTGGCCCCCGAATCCGTCGCCGCCGCGATCACGCCAGAAACAGCTCTCGTGTCCGTCATGACGGCAAATAACGAGATCGGCACGCTCAACGACCTCGCCGCGATTGGTGCCCTCTGCCGAGCACGAGGGGTTCTGCTCCACACCGACGCCGTTGCCGCCCTCGGGCGAATTTCGCTCTCGTTCGCTGACTTGCCGGTCGACTTGGCCAGCATTTCCGCTCACAAAATCTCCGGCCCCAAGGGAATCGGCGCTTTGTTCGTTCGTCGCGGCGACCGACGCATTCCGCTCGAACCCCAACTCGACGGGGGCGGACACGAACATCATCTCCGCAGCGGTACGCTCCCCGTTCCCCTCATCGTCGGCTTCGGAACCGCCTCCTCGCTCCTGCAAGATTCCAGGGGTGACGACACCCGTCGCCTCGCTGAACTTCATCGCCTCCTCTGGCAGGAACTTTCCGCGAAGATTTCCGGCCTCCGGCTCAACGGCCCCATCAATCGCCTCCCCGGCAACTTGAACGTCAGCTTCGACGGACTCGATGGCGACGCCCTATTGACCGCACTCGATTCCTACCTCGCCGTCAGTTCCGGAGCCGCCTGCTCCGCGTCGAATCGCGAACCCAGTCATGTCCTCCGCGCCATCGGTCTCCCCGATTCCCTCTGCCGCGCCAGCCTCCGCTTCGGTCTGGGCCGTGAAACCACTGGCGCCCAAATCACCCAATCCGCTCAAATCATTGCCGATCAGGTGGCCCGGCTGAGAGCCATCCACAAAAAAAGCCAGCCGCCGGGTTAACCCGACCGCTGGCCATCAGCACAAATCCCATTTTTCGCGCCGGATTCGTACCGCAAAGCTTCATGAGGTACGAATCCGGGCTTCCCAGAACCGCCGCCCTAAATCCGACCGCTCATGTACTTCCGCGGCGAACGAATAAACCGTTGTTGGTGCTCCCGATCAGAGAACAACCACAGCCGACCTTGCCAGGTGACACCCACCCGGGGGTCCCCCATCGATTCCTGTTGTTCCTCTCGCTCGCTCACCAGGCACTTCCCGTTGGCCACCGGCCAATACTTCTGCGGATTGTCCTGGAACTTCTTCAGATGGGCTTCCGAATGGAAGCAAATCTGCTGGTCCTTGTAGGTCATCACGAACTCCGGACTGCCCCGGCGCAGCTTTGTATCTTCCAAAATGCTCACCAGGCAGAATCCTTCGAAGGCAAACGGCGTCGTGTTGACGGGACGCGTCGCCGAGACCGGCGTAATCTGGTCCATCGTCGCAAACTGTTTTTGGGCAATCCGTTCCAACTCGGGTAACAGCGTCGAAGCAGATTGATATCCGGTGAAACGTTTGGCAATCTTCAAATCCGGCGAGACGACCAGTGTGGTCGGGTAGGCCGTCACATGAAATGCCGAGACCAAGTCGGAATGCGCGTCCGCGTCAATCACCAACGGAACATACGCAGAATCGACATACTGGGCAATTTGCCGATCCTTGAAAGTCAACTGCTCCATCTGCTTGCAGGCGCTGCACCAGACCGCCGTAATTTCAATCAGTATGGGTTTTGATTTCTCGGCAGCCTCGTCGGCCGCTTCCGCGTAATTCGTTCGCCACTGAATCGTTTTCCGCTCGTCCTCATCGGAAAAGCCAGGGGTCGTCAATGCCAGACAACCAACTGCAACCAACCATCGGCAATCCCTCCACTGAACACACATCCTGCGCTCCCTTGACCCGGGCAATCCTGCCGTGAGTCGTTCCGCCCGGTCACTGCGACCTGACGGCTCACGCCCCCCAAGGTTTTCACGACGTCATTGGATTTGGTCATCGTGACTGGTTCCAGACTCACCCTTAGCCCGTTAAATCCAGCGGAGTCAGAATAGTTGGTGCCCCCTTCCTGTTCTACCACCAGACCCGCCTTCTCCCGAATTGAGCGAAAATAATCAAATAGACAAACTGCGCAGTATAAACAAAATTTGCGACTTGATTTCCTCGCTCAACTTGTTCTCAACCAAACGCCACCTTCCACCTTTCCGTTGTGCGACATTCCCACTTCAAACTGCTACTATTCCCACGACGATCATTTGAAATTCCCATGATTGCCCCGCATTCATTTTGTTCGGAGAACCAACATGTCGGATCAGGAATTGGACCGTCGCCGGTTTCACCAGCTCACTTTGGCCGCCTTAGGGGGCACCCTCGCCGGGTCGGTCGCGGGCTGTAACCCAACCCCCTCGGATCAGAAATCGACTGATGCCTCTTCGCAGGCGACGCTCGGAGCGGCCCAACCCGCCCAAATCTCGCTGACCGATCAGCAGGTCGAACTCCTGACCGACGACAAGCACATCTGCCGGGGTCTCAACATCTGCAAGGGTCACGGCCGCAGCAAGGAAAACGCCTGTGCCGGGCAGGGGACCTGCGCCAGCATCGCCGACGCTTCCTGCGGCGGTACCAATGAATGCGCCACGCTCGGCGGCTGCGGAGCGGCGGCTGGGCTAAACGACTGCAAAGGCAAGGGGGGCTGCCATGTCCCCCTCATGGACGAAGCCTGGATCAAGGCCCGCGCCGCCTTCGAAACCGCCATGAAAAAGAAGGGCAAAGAAGTCGGTCCCGCCCCGGCCCCGGCCAAATCCTGACCCAATCGATATCGGAAAGGCGTCTATCGCAAAGTCGCCAGGACGCAAAGCACGCCAGGAAAGCATTGTCTTTCAAAAAAGTCCTTCGCCTTTGGCTGGTTTGCGAACTTTGCGCCTAAGCGTCTTGGCGAGAGACTCCTGGCCTTTTTGCGAGTCCCTTCATGCCTCCCCGCCTCGGTTACGACCATCTCGGTTACGGCGTCGGCCTGCGGACGACCCATTTTGGCGAAATCCTCGCCCGCTGGCCCCCCGTCGACTGGTTTGAAATCATCTCCGAGAATTTCATCCACAGTCAGGGGCGCCCCCGCTACGTCCTCGAACAAATCGCCGAACGCTACCCCGTCGTCATGCACGGGGTCTCTCTCTCGATTGGCAGCACTGACCCGCTGAATTTCGAATATCTCGCCAAGCTGCGCAGCCTCGCCAAAACAATTGACGCCCGCTGGATTTCCGACCATCTCTGCTGGACCGGAGTCGCCGGGATCAACACCCACGATCTCTTGCCCCTCCCGTTTCACGAGGAATCGCTCCGGCACGTCATTTCACGAGTCAAAACCGTCCAAGATTTCCTCGAACGGCCGCTCGTGCTCGAAAACCCCAGCAGTTACGTCACCTTTACCGACTCGACGATGCCCGAATGGGAATTCCTGGCCCGCCTCACGGCAGAAACCGGCTGCGGCATCCTGCTCGACGTCAACAACGTCTTCGTCTCCGCCTTCAATCACGATTTCGACCCGCTGGAATACCTGAACGCCATCCCACCGGACCGCGTCGTCCAGATGCACCTCGCCGGCCACACCGACTGCGGCACCCATCGCATCGACACGCATGACGGCCCCGTCATCGATCAGGTCTGGGAACTTTACCGTCACGCCAGTCAGCAAACCGGCGGCGTGTCGACCCTCTTAGAATGGGATGCCCGCATCCCAGACTTCGACACCGTCCACGCGGAAGTCCTCAAAGCCCAGGAATTCCTCGCTGACACAGCGGAAGAAACGTCCCCCACGTTCGATGCGATGAAATCACCCGCCGCGACCACGACCCCGCCTCATCCCGCCCTCTACGTCACCGCTGAAGTGGAATGACGCTGCGCAATGAAAAAGCGTTGACATTCCCCAGAAAAAACCAGCGAAGTTTCCCCCAACACCTCGACCACGGCATGCTCCGTTAATAGCATCTCCGCGTCCTCTGCGTACTCTGCGTTTCTCATCCGGATTTTTAACGCAAAGTGCGCAGAGGACGCGGAGATCGGAGTCAAAATTGGGGTCCAGCGTCTTGTC
Organism: Planctomycetaceae bacterium; assembly: GCA_046349715.1. Classification (GTDB taxonomy): domain Bacteria; phylum Planctomycetota; class Planctomycetia; order Planctomycetales; family Planctomycetaceae; genus CAZDGB01. The sequence goes on from JAXMBR010000027.1 coordinate 24,437, forward strand.
CGGCACTCACCGGGGCTTCCTTCGCAGAGCCTCAGTTCAGCCGCCCGCCTTCGTGAGAAATGCCTTTGCCTTGAATCATTGGCAAGAAGTGTTTCTACCGTTGCAATTCCACAAACATCGCCCCGGCCCGTTGCTCACCGGTTTGCGTCCAAGCGCTCACTTCCTGGTTCCCCGCCGTCATTGCCACGCCGGAGAACTCCGCGGTCGTGCTCCCTGATTTCACCGGCGCTGCGATCGTTCTGTCCCCGATCCGCAGCAACGCTTGGCCGTCCGCTTTCACCGCCGGAAACCGGAGCGTCACCTGGAAAACGACGTCGCTCGGCGTCTGAATCAACCATTTCCCTGAATCGTTTGGTTTCCAATCCGCGCTCCGCCAGTCCTGCCGCGTGAGCACGGTCGGATTCTCATGCTCCGTCCCGACGACGATCCGCGGTGGCGCATAATTATCCGGCCGAGTGTGGCTGACATCGGCGAACCACGCGTCATACTGCTTCGACAACTCCCACACCAATTCCGGCTTGTCCGCCGCGAGATCACGCTGCTCATACGGATCGTTCGCCATGTCGAACAGCATCCACCGAGCTTCCCCCTCGAACGATTCCTTTCCGAAGCCGCTCGGATGGACCAGCTTCCAGCGCTCTGACCGCACCGCGCAGTGATGCCGGGCGAACGGCACATCTCCTCGATGCGCCTGGAAAAACAACGTCCGCTCCGGCCAATCAGCGACGCCCGATTTCAACGCCGGCAGCAAACTTCGCCCATCCATTCTCTGCCCGCGTTTCCCGGAATCCTCCACGCCGCAAACCTCCAAAATTGTCGGTGCCACGTCCAGATGCGCCGCAATCCTTCCCAACCGGGGGCCCGCCGGAAACTCTTCCGGCCAATGAAAAAACGCCGGCGAGCGAATCCCCCCGTCGAATACGTCCGCTTTCCGGCCGCGCAGCCCCGCGTTCCATCCCTTCGTCGCCGGGCCGTTGTCGGTGAGGAACAGCACCATGGTCTCATTGGTCAATTTCTGCCGATCCAGCCAGGTGAACATTCGACCGACGTTGTCATCAATGTTCTCGATCATCGCATACGTTCGGGCCAACTGGTCAGGATTGATTTCCCCATCCATCGGCTGCCCCGGAGATTTCGGAAACCGGTCCGCGGCGATCATCTGCTGCTGATAGTAGGCCAGTTTCTCCGCCGGCACGTCATTGAGCGGCGCGTGCGGCGCATTGGTCGCCAGATACAGAAAAAACGGCTGTCGATGCTGCTGTTGTTGCTCCGCCCATTTCATCCCTTCCGTGAAATAGACGTCTGTGCAATACCCTGTTTGTGGTTCCCGCGCGCCGTTGCGATACAACACCGGGTCGGTGTATTTCCCTTCGCCCCCCGGCGGATCGCTCGGCTGGCCGATCCCCCCGCCGCGCAGCACCAGGGCCGTTTCAAATCCCTGATCGATGGCCCGCTGCGGATAACAATCGCCCAGATGCCACTTGCCGAAAATTCCCGTCGCATAACCGGCTGACCGGAGCATTTCCGCGACGGTGAGTTCTTCGGGTTCCATCATCGCCCGGCCGCGATAGGTGTCGACCGCCCGCGTGCGATAGTTGTACCGGCCCGTCATCAAGCTCGCGCGCGTCGGCGTGCAGACCGGACTGACGTAAAAATTCTCCCACCGCGCCGACCGAGCCGCCATCGCATCCAGATGGGGCGTCCGCACGATCGGATTCCCATGACACCCCAGGTCGCCAAACCCCTGATCGTCCGTCATGATCACAATCACATTCGGCCGCGACTCCGCCAACAAGTCACCGCTCGCGGTCGTGAGTATCACCAACGTAACAATCCCCGCGCGCATGATTCCTCCCCCCACCCAACATCGATGAACATCGGCCGCTCGTCTTTGTCTGCCTGGTCTGTCTGTCTTTGCTCGGTCCCCTCGCCCCGGCGCCGGGGGAGCGGGCCAGGGTGCGGGGGCAATCCATGATAGATCTCCCCACTCATCGACAGTCCCGCCGTCTTTTGTCTCTCGCCTCTCGACCTACCGCGATCCGCGCAGCCGCGGATCCGACGCATCGCGCAGCGCTTCGCCGACGAGATTGTAGCAGGTGATCGTCACGAAGATCGCCAGGCCAGGCAGGAACACCAACCACGGCGCCGCCCCTTCCGACCGCCGGCCGTCAAGCAGAATTCCCCCCCATGACGGAATCGGGATGGTGATCCCCAACCCCAGGAACGATAGCGCGCTCTCGGTCAGAATCGCCCCCGCAATCCCGAACGTCGCCGCGACGAGCACCGGGGCCATCGCGTTCGGCAGCACATGGCGAAAAATCAACCGCACCGGCGTATAGCCCAGTGCCCGTCCCGCCAGGACGAATTCCTGGTCAACCAGCCTGAGAAACTCGGCGCGCACCAGCCGCGCAACGCCCGTCCATCCTGTGAGCCCGATCACCACCATGATGTTCATGATGTTCGGTCCGCGCAGCGCGACGATCGTCAGGATCAAAAAGAACGTCGGAAAACAGATCACCACTTCGATGATCCGCGAAATGATCAAATCGACGAACCCCCGGAAGAATCCGGCGACCGCGCCGATCAACACCCCCAGCACCACATAAATCGACACCGACACCACTCCCACCGACAGGCTCACCCGGCCGCCCCAGATCATCCGCGACAACACATCCCGCCCCAGCGAATCGGTGCCCAGCCAATGCGGCCGGTCCCAGGACGTCCGAGTTCGTCGCAACGCGGAGCTTGGCGGAGCGGCGGCTTCTTCGGTCTTTCCGTTCGAGGGCTTCTCTTCCAGCCATGCCGGTCTCAAATACTTCTTCTCGAGCACGCTTTCCGCCAACCCGTACGGAATCGGCGGCCAGACCACCCCTTCATAGACCACCGGCACGCGGCCGATCGCCTGTTCCGCGTGTTCGGCCAAGACTCCCTGCTTGTACTGCGTCTGGTCCTCGCGGGCCGGCACTCGCCACCACCACAACCCCGCCGCCAGCAGCGGAACCCCGAGCCACACCAGCCACGCCGCGCTGATTCGCCGCGATTTCACCCGCACGAATCGCAAGAGCAGCCTCCAGGCCGGGGCCGAAACCGTGGTCAGGCTCCAGACGAGGAAGCCCACGTCGAGCCAATTCAGCGAAGCGAACACCGGCCAGCGCGTCTTCGCTTGAAACGTCACGCTGCGCTCGGATAAATCGCCGCTCAATGTTTTCTTTAATTCTGCCAGCTTCTGCGCGCCGGCGGTCGCGTCAGCATCGGCCAGCGCGGCCTGCAACATCCCGAACCACGTATTCAATCGCTGGGAATCGTCCGGCGAGACCGCCGCCGCCATCAACCCCACGTGCAGCTTGAGCGCCTGCACCAGCGTCTTCAGCGGCGGCTTGTCCGGCTCTTTTTGACGGCCTTCGATCAACCGCCCGATCGCCCCGTTGCAGGTTCGCAACGATTCCCGGTACTCCGCCCGATTCACTCCGAAGTACATCAGCGGACGGTCATTCGCCAGGAACGGCGCCCAGACGCTCGCCAGAATCAGCAAAAAGACCACGACCGCCGAGGCCACCGCCAACGGACGCTTGCGAAATTCACGCCAGATCAATTGCCACTGGCTTTGCCCGTCATGAGCCGAGGCCTGCCCCATCGCCGATCACCTCCGCCCTTCAAAACTGACGCGTGGATCGACCAGGGCGTACAAAAAGTCCGACAACAAAATCCCGAACAGCGTCAAAATCGCCGACAACAGCAGCGTCGCCATCACCAAGTCGTATTCCCGTTCCTGCACGGCTTTATAAGCCAGCCATCCCATGCCGGGAATTTGGAAAATCGTCTCGATGATGACACTGCCCCCCACCAGGAACGGCAACAGGTTCGCCAACAGCGTGATGATCGGAAACAGGCTGTTCCGGAGTGCATGCACCAGAATCACTCGCGGCTTGCCCGCCCCCTTGGCATACGCCGTCCGAATGTAATCCTGCCGGATCACCTCCAGCATGCCGGCCCGCATCTGCCGGCTGATGTACGCCACGCCGCCATACGTCAAGCAGATGATCGGCAGCACCAGATGGCGGGAATAATCGACGAACCGCTCCCAACTCGTCATCCGGTCCCAGTCATTCGACTTGAGCCCGATGATTTCCAAGCGCGGCAGAAACCACATCGATTCCCACCAATCGCTGATCACCAGCATCCGCAACAATTCCGCCACCCAGAACGACGGCAGACTGTAGAGGATGAACAGCAACAGCGTCGTCACATGATCGGTCCACGACCGCGGCCACGCCGCGCTGAGAATTCCCGTCGGCACCGCCAGCACGTACGTCAGTACAAATACGATGCTGCTGATCAGCACCGTCACCCCCAGCGCCGCGCGAACTTCCGGCCAGATGCTCTGCCGGGTCTGAAAACGAATCAGATCCAGCGTGGCCAGCTTGGGGAGAAAATAGAGAAATTGAACGGCGATCGGCTTGTCGAAATGATATTTCCGGCGAAATTCCCGCTCCGCGGCCTCGATGCCGCGCTGCGCATCGATCCCGCCTGCCGCCATCCCCGCGCTGCTGAACTTCTGCGACGCCGGATCGCCGGGCGCAAAGCGAATCACGAAGAAAGAGATGACGATGATCCCGAAAAACGTAGGGATCATCCACAACAATCGTTGAACGAGATACCCGAGCAATCCGTTACTCTCCTGATTCGCACCGGTCAGGGGGGCCGCCTCAACCTTTGCTAAAGGTGTACCGTCCCCCGCCCAAAAGGAAAAGCCCGGAGCGTCGGTCATTTCGTCAATCCGCACCGCTTCGTCAAACCGCGGCGACTGAATTCCGGGGAACGCCAACTCTTCGAGCAGAATGTTTTCTCAGTTGATAGCCGACCTTTCCAAGTGCTACGATTCCTGTCCTGCAAATGCTGCCTGCCTGCGTTCCCTCCACCACTCTGCACAAACATCGAGAGACCCGCCATGCGAAACGTCTTTGTCATCGGATCAACGGTGATACTGTTGGCCTGTCTGGAGTTGTCGATCTCCATCGTGGCGGGCGACGAGCCCTCCAAACTAAGACCGTCCCGCAAACTGATCGTTTCACCAGATGGACCGAACGATGGGGGCGATTTCGGGCCGCACACGCCGGGCACGAAAACATCCGGACTTCAGGAAGCGTTCAATGCCGCCAAACAACGAGGCATGGACCTGGAGATCTCCGGTGGAAATTGGACCGAGGGCAAGACTCCCGCGGTCGTCTACAACCTGCAAGAAACGCTTCACATTCCCTGGTTACAGAACGCCCGAGTTGAGAGTGGACACGCGGTGATCAATTACACGCCGAAAACGGGCGACGCCATCGTCTTCGACAGCCAAATGAGCGGATCCTATCGCTTCGGACTGATCGTCTCAAACTCAGACGGTGCGGTCGTTCGCATTGCGCCATCCACCGCCGGCCCAGACGCCTTCCGCGTCGTCACCGCCTGCGAATTCGTCTTCAACGCCCTCGTCGGTGGTGGCGGCGCGTGGCCCGGCGGAGAAGCCCACAACTCGGAGCTTGACCCATCCCGTCGCTGGGTTGGTACCGGTCTCTGGCTTGACGGCTCGCACGGATCCATCGATGCCAACAAATTCACCATCATCGAAACGGTCGGCTGCGGCGCCGGGCTGAAACTCACGGGCGGCGTCACGCGGAACACCATTGAAGAGGTCAACATTCACCTGTGCCAGGACCACATCCTGATCGGATCGGAAGACGACTCTACGCCGGCTGACAACCGGATTTCGGCGTTCCTCGATTGTCAGAACATCGCCAACGCGACAGGCGCGTCAGTTTTCGGCTCGCGCAACCTCCTGACTCTCAGCACCCGCCCGTTCCCAAAAGGCGCTGACCTGACTCTCGGCAAACAAGCGACAGGTAATGCGATCCTGTTCCAATCCCCATATCGGCTCGTCGACCATTCCCCTGCTGGCGCAAACTACCTGCTCGGCATTCCTCCCACAATGCCGACCAGCGCCAATTAATTCACTGAAAAATCCGTCAAAAACGCTGGGTGTTGATACTGAGTGGGTGGATGGAACTGGCATGATTCTTTACGTCCGCTAGGGACATCACCGCCTCAGCAGCGGCTGACTCAACCGCGCCAAATCGGCGAACCAGGCTTCCAAACACAAAGGCACCGACGCGTACTGGTCGATCTGCTCAGCCGTCTGCAAGGTCCGATCCATCACCGTCATCAGGCTCTCAGTCGCCGATTGCGGGTCGACACGCAGTTTCTGCACCCACGCGTCCGCCTGCTCAATTCTCGGCACATTCCGCAGCGACTCCACCTGCGAGCCTTCGCACAACTTCCATAAGGCCGACCGCTGAAACTCAGCGGCGAACCGGACCAGCCACAACGCATAATTCCGTTGATCGGCCGTCTCGCTCGCGAGTTTGTCGAGCCCTTCCTGCAGTTCGCGAGCCGTGGCGATCCCCAGTTCCTGCGGATGAGCCAGCTGGTCGTACAACACGCTCCGCAATTGCCTCAATTCCGGGTCCAGCAACCGGCGCGCATGCGCCAGACTCCCTTCCGACAACGCTGCCACCAGCTTCGCCTCGTCTTCGGTTTCCGTGAGTTCCTGTTCTAAGAGCAGGGCGGCGACATCGGCAGGCGAGAGAGCGCTGAACCGCACCATCTGGCACCGCGAGCGGATCGTTGGCAACAGCGCATCAGGGTTCGACGCAATTAAAAACAGAATCGCCCCCTCCGGCGGCTCCTCCAGCGTCTTCAGCAGCGCATTCGCCGCCGCGTCGTTCATCAGATCGGCATCATCGATGATCGCAATCTTCCGCGAGTCGGGCAAAGGGCGCAGCGACAACTCGAAACACAAGCCCGCCTGGCCGCGACGCTCTTTCGGACCGACGAACACTTCGATCGGTAGTTCTCGTTTCCCTTCCGGGCAGGCAGCCGTCAGAAAATCGGGATGACTTCCCGCCTGAAACGGCCGGCACCCGGCACACTCGCCGCACGCCTCCAATTCCTCCGGCGTGTGCCGTCGGCAAAGTAGACACTCCGCCAGGCACTGAGCAAACAACCGCTTGCCGACCCCTTCTGGTCCGGTTAGCAGATATCCCTGCGACAGCCGCCCACGCGAGAGCGTCCGCCGGAACATCTCCCGCTGCTCCCGATGCCCCCGCAATTTGTCCCAGATGGATGGCATATTCGACATTGTGCGACTGATTTCGTTGACTGTCTATCACACCTAAAGCGAAGGGCTGATCGCTAATGGACAGAGAAGAAATCTCTCTTGCCTTCCGTCCCTGAACTCTTAGCACTCGACCCTTAGCCCTCCTCACTCCCGATACGTCGCATACGACTTGAACGTCTCCCAGAGTCCCACTTCCACCACGGGAAACCCCTGCGACTTCGCGTACGTGTAAATCAGCTTGGCGATGTTCTCCGCCGTCGGATTGTGATCGATCAGATGCAGCGGCTCCTGCTGCGACTGCAAGAACGACACGACCGGATCGGACTTGTTGAGAATCATCCGATGATCCAGCTCGGCATCGATCCAACCGGCGACCGATTTCTTGATATCCGAAAAATCGACCAGCATGCCGCGTTGATCCAGCGTCTCGCCTTCCAGCACGATCACCGCCTTGCCGTTATGCCCATGCAAATGCCGGCACTTGCCGTTGTAGTTGAGTAGCCGATGCCCGTAGCAAAACTCGATTTCCTGCGTCACACGAAACATTCGACTCATCCTCGCGTCTTAGCCCCCGGCGAGTCGCCGGGGGTTTTAGATATTGCGGTCAAAATCAATGACGGGCCCCTCACGACTCGCGGGGGGCTAAGACATCCTCGGGAAAATCACACCGTTTTCCCCACACCGCACTTCTTCAGAAAATTCTCCGTAATCTGTCCGACCCGCGGCTCGGGCCCGTGCGGATGACTGAAGTGGGCGTATGGCGACATTACCCCCGGCGGCGTCGACAATCCCAACGACCAGTAAATCGTGGACGCATTGAACACCCAGTTCCCTTTCGGCCCCGGATAGACCGTCGACGTCCAGTGGCCGACGTGGTCTCCCGAGTTGATCGCGTTCCCTTCTGCCACCACTTCTAACCCCGGAATCGGAGCCGGATCGCCGTGGAATTCCCAACCGACCAGTCCCGGAAACCGGTCCCCATTCTTCAATCCGGTCCCTTCAAACAACCAATGATCGGCCTTCGTCACGATCCAGTCATCTGATCCGTTGAACGGGCTGATGGTCCGCGCTCCGATCAGCAGATTCTCGTTCGGCCCCTCCATGTCAAACGGCCCCATCTGCCCTTTTTCCGCTTCCAGCAAGCCTCCATAGCGGCCGCCTCGATGGAAAATCCGCCGGGGCCGGCCGTCGCTTGACGCCGCAAAGGGCGCGACGAAACAACAGGTATTTCCCGAGAGAAACGCCACGTTCAGCCCGTCCTGAATCGCCTGGAGCATGTTCTGATACATCTCCAGGCTCCAATATTCGTCATGCCCCACGGAGAGAAACACCTTCCCGCGCTGCAACCCGGCCGGATCGCTGTGCGTGTCCTGATTCGAAATGTAAGTCACGTCATATCCATGCTGTTCCAGCCAATATGCCAGCGGAAATTCCCAGCACAGAAATTCGCCCGACCCCAACGTCAACGGCTGGTCGACCACCTGCCAATACTTCGCATACGGGCGATCGAAACTCACCCGCGTCGTCCCGCTCAACGAATGCGGCGGGTCGGCGTCATACAGCGAATACTCATGCGGCCATTTGTTATACGCCTGCCAGGTATGATCGCTACATTGAAACAGCACGTCCGCCTGCCGGCGATCTTTCACGATCGTGATCGCATAGCTTTGATAGCGGTGCTTACGAGTCGACAACTTGAACAGATACACCCCGCTCAGCCAGTCATCGGGAATTGGCAGCGTCGTGGTCGGCTCCCAACGGCATTCCCGTACGCGTTTCGGTCCCACTTCCGGCTCGGGTTGAGGCGACACCGCGAACGGTCCCAGTCGCGTAATGAATCGTCCTCCGGTGCCGCCGTAGTACCCCATGCGATAGACGTCGACATAGACATCATTCGCCGGTTCTGCGCTCAGAAATAGCGTCAGCGACTCTCCCGCGTCAATCGATGTGTGCGAGCAGTACCCCTCGATCAACCGCGACCGCCGTGACTGCTTCGGATCGGTTCGAACATAGGTTAATTGCCAATCGGTCGTGCCTTGTTTGCGGTTTTCCGCTTGGATCGCGTTCGCCGCCGGTTGATCGGCCTGCGCCGAATTCCCCCGAGTCGTCGCCGCCCCCAACGCCGCCAGCGCCCCCGCCTGGATCAACTTGCGACGATCAAACGCCAAAGCCTCCCGTTTTTCATTTCGCTCCGACATACCAAAGTCCTTCTTTCTTCCCGATGGATCCCCAGTTCGGCGTTTCAATTCTTGTGTTCGGCGCAGGTCTCCCGACCCCGCCGTGCTTCCGACCGCAGGTCCCCGCCTTCAAGTCTTCTTTCGACATTTGGATTTCGTCATTCGACATTCGGATTTCTTCATTCGACATTCCCCCTCACACCGGCCGTTTCTTCACCCGCGGCCTCAAAAACAACAGCAGCGTGCCGACCACCAGTCCTCCGGGAAGCAGCACCCGCAGCGGAATGCGGGTCATCAATAAAAACACCAACAGCATCATCCCGATCGTTTTTGGCGAAAGGTCTGTCCAGGCCGCCTGTTGATGCTTCCCCGGCAGCGCCAACCAGAACGCTCCCATCAAGAGACCGATCCGGACGCAGCCACCTTGCCACAGGACCAGACTGCTGTTTTCCGGAATCCAGGCAGACGCCACGGCGAGCATCGCCGCCGCCGCAAAGCAAGCTCCGGCAATCAACCCCACGGCGGCCCGGTTGACAGGTATTGAACGCGTCGTCATTTCCCGATTATGCGGCAAGCTCACGGGCAACATCAAGGACGGTTGCGCAACCAGAGCGCTCTCCCTGTGGATCACGGAACTGTGCCACCAAACGAATGGACCGTCCCCGATCGCATTTGTCGCTGGTCGGCTGGCATTTTCCTGCCGGCTTCCCTGTACGTCCCCGAGACCGTTGATATGATGGGGGAACAGCCGCTGTCGATCCCACAGAGGGCGTTAATCCGTCTCACTTGCATCCCGGAAGGAAGCCCCATGAGCCGTTCGTCTCGTCGTCAATTTCTCCAACAATCGGCTGCTCTCAGCGCGGCCTACTGGGTCGGTTCGTCCACGCAGACTTTCGCCAAAGCCCGCGCGGCGAATGATGTGATTCGCTTTGCCTGCATCGGCGTGGAAGGCAAGGGGGCCAGCGATCGCGATGACGCCGGCCGCCACGGCGATATCGTCGCTCTCTGCGACGTTGACGAAGAACGCCTCGACAAGGCGGCCGCCCGCTTTCCTAACGCCAAAAAATACGTCGACTACCGCAAACTCCTCGACGAAATGGAAGGGTCGATCGACGCCGTCACCGTCAGCACGCCCGACCACACCCACGCCCCCGCGGCCCTCAAAGCCATGCGGATGGGCAAGCACTGCTTCTGTCAGAAGCCGCTGACCTACACGGTCAACGAAGCCCGATTGATGCGCGAAGTCGCCGCGGAGAAAGGGGTTTGCACCCAGATGGGCAACCAAGGGACCTCGTCCGGCGGACATCGCGAAGCCATCGCCATCATCCAGCGCGGCGACCTGGGCCCCGTCAAAGAAGTCCACATCTGGACCAACCGACCGATCTGGCCCCAAGGTGGCGGACGCCCCGAAGCTTCCGAACCGATTCCTCCATATCTCCATTGGGACCTGTTCCTCGGCCCCGCGCCCGAACGGCCGTACAACTCCGCCTACTGCCCGTTCAAGTGGCGCGGCTGGATCGATTACGGCACCGGCGCCCTCGGCGACATGGCCTGCCACACCATGAATATGGCCGTCTCCGCCCTCAAGCTCTACGACCCGATTTCCATCGAGGCTTTCCCGGATCCCGAGTGGACCGGCGAGGCCCGTAAGGAAACGTATCCCAAGTTCTCGCACATCGTCTATCAGTTCGGCCCGCGCGGCGATATGCCGGCCTGCACGCTCAACTGGTACGACGGCGGCAAGCGGCCTAACCCCGAACTCCACGCTCCGATCAAGCAGGGAGCCAGCGGTTCACTCGTCATCGGCGAGAAGGGGAAGATCTTCTCCGATAACGACTACCACGGCACCTACACCCTCTTGCCGGAAGACTCCTGGAAGGACTATCAGAAGCCGGAATACGTCCGCTCGCCCGGGCACTTCACGGAATTCGCCAATGCCATCAAGGAAGGCAAGCCGGATCTGGCCTTGTCGAACTTCGCCAACGCCGGTCGGTTGACCGAAACCGTCCTGCTCGGCAACGTGGCCCTGCGAGCCGGCAAGAAGGTGGAATGGGACGCCGTCAACCTGAAGGTGACGAACGATTCCAGCCTGAACCAGTACGTCACGCGTGAGTACCGCAAAGGCTTCGAGATCGTCTAGGCCCTCGTTCACCTGATGTTCGCCCACGGCCGTGGAGATTTTCTCCACGGCCGTTTTTTTTAGTAACACAACCATTGAACACTGGCAGGCCAGTTTACGCCATGACTCAAATCCGCAGCGACACGAATGTCGCTTCAGAAAACTCTCCTCAGACCTGCACGACTCCTGAATATTCTACTTTTGAGTCACTTTTTGCGTCTTGTGGCCAACATTCTTCGTCTTCTGGCTTTGAACAGCTCCCTCCCTTAGAATCTGGACCGCTGATACTTCCAGAAGCTCTCGCCGATTCTCGCTTTTGACCACGCCCATGTCGGTCCGACGTTTTTTCTACGCTGCAATCAGCCTCGTCCTGACGGCGTTCTTCCTCATCGCCGCCTTCGTCACGCCCGGCGTCCGCCATCAGCATGAAGGGGGCGAACACTCGCATACCCATTCGTCGTCGAAGACGCACGCGCATCATCATCACGGGCATTCCCATCACCATCACGGTCACGCTCATTCCCATGCGCACCATCATCATCACCATCACGCTGCGATCGCCGAATCCAGTCCGCACATCCATGTCAGCATCTTTGGTTTTCAACTCACCCTCCCCGATTTCTTTGGCGGCGTCGACGCCCCAGTGACCGCCAGCACGCCCGCCGTCCGATCGCACGCGAAATCCAAACCGCCCGCCGTGCCTGAGATCCGCGCGCTCGAGATCTTCCCGCAGCTCGTCCGTTTCGTCATGGACCTCCGCTGCCTCGTCCCATCGAAAGTGATGCTGGCGGCGTCACTGACGGAATCCACGCGGTTCGCCGCTTGGGAACGAGTCGATTTCGGCCGAACACGCCCCGAACCGATGGTTCCTCCTCCCAAAACCGCCTGAGGCCTTCCCCGGCGGCTCCTCTTCGAGCCCGCCGCAATTTTGCATCATCTTACCGCGGTTTTTTCTGGGGAGATCCGGCGGCTACGCCCTGCGCGGCCGTCGCGTTCACCCATGTTCTATCGGAGGTTGGAATGAATTCTTGTTTGCCACCGCCACGGCGTCGTGTCGGTTTTACCCTGATCGAATTGCTGGTCGTCGTGGCGATCATCGCGATCCTGATCGCGCTGCTGCTGCCCGCGGTGCAACAGGTCCGCGAGGCCGCGCGCCGCAGGGACTGCCTGTCGCACCTCAAGCAAATCTGTCTCGCCGTGCATCAATACTACGAGACCAACAACGGCCGGTTCTTTCTGCATCACCCGTACGACGCCGACGTGGACGCCAACAGCACCATGTCCGATTCGTTCGCCGAGATTTACTGGGAAGACAAGCTGATGCCGTTCATCGGCAGCCGGGCCGAGTCCGAAGAAGACGTCGCGCACAGCGGCATCAACGTCGCCACGAATGCGATCTACCGATGTCTGTCCGACATCTCGCAGCCGGCGCGGTTCATCGATCCGATGACAAGCGAAGTCGACGGCCTCGCGCACCGGACGAGTTACCTGATGAACTCGCTGCTCAGCCACAAATCGCGGCGCTACGGCGCCTGGAATTTCACGAGGTTCCAGGTCGAAATCGGACTGTCGAACTTCGTCTGCTTCGCGGAACGAGAGGCCAAGGCCTTTACGCCTCCCGCCGGCGACGATCCCCGCCAGGACGATTACGACATCTGGCTCGGCACCGGCATCATCGAACCGTGGATGGCCACGAAACGCCATGCCGGCGCGGCGAATTACCTGTACCTCGACGGCCACGCCACCAGTCTGATCTTCAGCAAGGCCGTCATCGACATGTATCCCGACAAGCAGGTACTGACCGACGACGGCAGCTACTCCAATTGACGACCGCGCTTTGCTGATCGCGTTCCTGGACGGCACAACTCCCTGGTGAGATGTGCCGTCCAGTTCGTATCCCCCAGCGGAATGGTCCGACCGATTCCTGCGAGATTGTTCTCCGCGATGAATGCCGCGATACTGGCGTTTATTCCTCGGACTTGGCAGCTTTCTCTCTGGCAAAATTTCTCACGATGTCGAATCACCTCACTCGCGCGGTCATGCTGATGGAGCGATCGCGGCCGGAATCCGCTCTCGAAGAACTCCAACAGCATTTCGCGGAATTCCCCGATGATGCGTACGCCCACTCCCTGCAATCGCGCTGCCTGACCGATCTGGAACGTTTTGACGATGCGATCCAAGCGGCTCAAACGGCCATTCGCCTCGCCCCCGATTCCCCGTTCGGGCATTACACGCTGGCCGCGGTCTGGGCCGCGCGACGGCGATTTGCCGAAGCGCAAACCGCGATTGACGAGGCCATCCGGCTCGACCCGGACGATCCCGATCATTACGCGCTCCTCGCTCAAATTCTGCTGCAACGCCGGAAATGGTCGGAAGCGTTGGCCGCCGCGGAAGAGGGTTTGGCGCTCGACCCCGAACACGACGTTTGCAACAATCTGCGGGCCCTAGCGCTTGTACGCCTGGGACGCCGGGAACAGGCGGGGCAAACCATCGAGGCGGTGCTGGCGCGGAATCCGGAAGATTCTTTCAGCCATGCCAATCAAGGCTGGACGCTGCTGCAACAAGGTCAGCCGCAGCGCGCGCTGGAGCACTTCCGAGAATCGCTGCGCATCGATCCGACGTGCGGCTGGGCCCGGGAAGGGATCGTCGAATCGCTCAAGGCTCGCAACATCATTTACCGCTGGCTGCTGGCCTGGTTTTTCTGGATGGCGCGGCTGCCTCCCCGGTTGCAATTCGGCATCGTGATCGTCGGTTTTTTTGGATTCCGATACCTCTCGCAATTGGCCGCGGCGAAACCCGATTTGGAGCCTTGGCTGCTGCCGATCTGCATCGCCTACGTCATTTTCGCCCTCATGACCTGGATTGCCGATCCGTTATTCAATCTGCTGCTCAGACTCGACAAAGACGGTCGCCACGCCCTGTCCGCAGACCAGGTGCAAGGCGCCAATGCGCTGGGCATTTGCCTGGTTCTGGCGTTAGGCAGCCTCGTTTGGTTTCTGACGATGTCGTCCCCCGAAGGGCTTTCGTTTGCGTTTTTGTTCGGACTTGGTCTGATTCCGCTGACTTCCATCTGGCGTTGTCAGCGCGGGTGGCCTCGCACCGCCATGCTGGTCTTCACCATCGTGTTTTTCGTCAGCGGCGCTGTCGTTCGCCTGCCGTTACCCAAGCCTGCGCTCGTGCCCTTTGCGCTCGTCCATCTGCCGATGATGTACCTCGCTCCCTGGGTGGCGAACGGCCTTCAATTTGCGCGCGTGACGAGGTGACGCCGCCGCTTTTCAGAGCGCGAAACCGGTTGCATCAAACCAGCCGGTTGCAACGATTCTCCGGCGTTGCCCGCTTGCTGCTGAAACTACTGTTTTCACCTCCGGCAAATTTTCTCCCGCAGAAACCCGGCAAACTCCTTGAGTCTTGATCAATAATCGGCGGAGACGTCATTCAACCGTTTTGCCGATTTGATCGGCTGAAACGGTTTGAAACGCCCGATTTGCCTAGCCCGCAACTCCGTCGAAAGTTGCGCAGCTTTTTCTTGACCACCCCGTAAACGGACTCCTAAATTGAGTCTCCACACGGGAAACACGGCCTGATGCCGCGCCGAATTTCGAATGCCCGCCAGGATGCAGGCGCGAACGGCGGCCTCAGGGCGACGGGGTAACGAGGAGACCGCTTTCCTGCGTGATTCCATCCGGAACGACACCTTCGACGAGTCGCCATGAACTTCATCTCCTTCGCTTTTCTCATCCTGTTCGCGCCGGTCTTTCTCGCCCGGTTGACGATTGGACGCAACGGGACCGAGCCCCTGTATCGCGCCCTGATACTCCTCGCCAGCACGATCTTCGTGATGTGGCATATCCCGGCCTACATCCTGATCATGCTTGTCAGTATCGGTTCCGATTTCGTCGCCGCGAAATGGCTCGTCGCCGAGCCAGAAGGTTCGCCGCGCCGCAAACTGATTCTGTTTGCCTCGCTCGGCGTCAATCTCGCGCTGTTGGCGGTCTTCAAGTACACCGGCTTTGCGCTCGACCTCGCGCAATCGGTGACCGACGCACTCGGCTGTCATTACTACCTGCCGCATCCGGAAATCCTGCTCCCGATGGGCATCAGCTTCTACACCTTCGGTTCGATGAGTTACACCATCGATGTCTTTCGTCGTCACATGCCGCCGGTGCGCCGTTTCCGCGACTTCTATTTCTTCGTCACGTTTTTCCCGCATATGGTCGCCGGGCCGATCATCCGGGCCGACAACTTTTTCCTGCAATTCTTCCGCCGCCGCCGCGTGCATTGGAAAGCGATCAACGAAGGAGGCTGGTTGATCATCTACGGCGCCTTCCTGAAAATGGTCTGCGCCGACAACCTCGCCTACTTCGTCAACCAGCACTGGGCCAACCCGGAACACTCCCACAGCGCCACCGTTCGCATCGGACTGGCGTTTCTCTTCGCCATGCAGATTTATTGCGACTTCGAAGGCTATTCAAGCATCGCCCGCGGGCTCGCCTACTGGCTCGGTTTCCGGTTCCCCGTGAATTTCAACAACCCGTATCTGGCGACATCGTTCCGCAATTTCTGGGAGCGCTGGCACATCACCTTGTCCACGTGGCTGCGCGACTATTTGTATGTTCCGCTCGGCGGGAATCGCCATTCCAAACTGCGCACCTACGTCAATCTGCTCACCGTGATGCTGCTCGGCGGACTCTGGCACGGGGCCTCGCTCACGTTCGTCGCGTGGGGCGCGCTGCACGGCGGCGCCTTGGCCATGGAACGTATGCTCGGCATGCATTCCGCCGCCAAAAAACCGTTGATGTTGCGCGTCGCCTGGTACTTCGTCGTGCAAGCCGTCGTCCTGGTCACCTGGGTCTTTTTCCGGTCTCAAGGGTTGAACGAAGCGATTGATTTCTGCCGGACGATGGTCTGGGGACAGGTGACAGCTCCCCCGCTGTGGCTGGCGTTCGCCTGCCTGTTGACGGCGCCGGCGATCGCGTTCCATTTCATCGGCTTCCTGCAGGAAAAACGGTATCTGCCGCTTGAGGCGCCATTCATCAAAGCCATCGCCGCCGGAGCCATGCTCTACGCCGTCGTGACCTGTTACGGCAACTCGGGCGATTTCATTTACTTCCAATTTTGAACTGAGCTTGACGATGTCCAAAGCCGTGTATCCCGCCGCCACCTTGGTGATTTTCGGTCTGCTGGTCGTCGCCGGCGCGGCGGCCCTCTCGCTACCGAGCGTCCAGGCCGTTGCTCTGCCGGTCGCGGCGCAGGCGCGCATTCCGGCCGGCGACGACTGGTATCTGGCCTACTACATCGAAGGGCTCGACCACTCGTTGCTGTATCACGACGTTCATCATGACGTCGCCGCCATGCGCGCCGCCGACGTGCTCTTGCTCGGCAATTCGCGCATGCTGTACTCGATTGATCACGAGGAACTGAAAGCGTTCGAAGCTCGTACCGGACTGTCTTGTTACGTCCTTGCCTTCGGCTACCGCGAGCAACACCGTTTTCCACAAAAGCTGATCGAGCGATACGATTTACGCCCCAAATACGCCGTCCTGAACGTCGATCCGTTCTTCGGAAACTCGCTCAGTTCCATGGCCGCCCGTACGCTGGCCAGCAGCCCCTGGGATGCGCGGAAATCTGAATTCGAAACGCAGGCGTCGTTTTTCCTCCATCGCCACATTCAGAATTGGGTTCCCCATCCCGGGATCCCGGGCGCCGCGACCTGGGCTTACTACCGCTCGCACCAGCACGGTTCGATCTTCGCTTCGGCGACCAAAGGCCGCGCGCGATCCGTCTCCGAAGCGACGATTGACTGGCAGTTGACGCCCGCGGAGAAAATCACCGCGGAAGAATTCCAGGGCTGGATGAAATCGCGAGGCACGCAGATCCTGATGACCACGGTCCCTCCCGCTGTTCCGGAACCGATGCGAGATCTCGCCAGAGAACTCGACGTCCCGGCCATTCTACCGGACCACGAAGATTTGATGACCTCGGATGGTTCTCATCTCGATCCCGCTTCCGCCCGGAAATTCAGCGCGGATTTCTTTCGAAAGCTGGAGCCGCTCGTCAAAACGTCGGCGAAATAGCGATTACGGACCGCTTCCCGACACGCCGTGCCAAAGGCGGACCGATTGTAATTCTTACAGTTTTCGCCAGGTTTCACATGAAACATTCGGCAGATTCTGCCAGAGTGGACCCTCGTCGAATTCCGCAGCTGGAAGCGTCCATGAATTCCCTGGTCACCGTGCGAGGTCCCGATGAACCGCGTCACCGAGCAACATCGATATGAAAAACTGACCTGGCCGGAGATTGAGGACGCTGTCGATCAGCAGCAGGTCTGCATCATCCCCTGCGGCGCGGTTGAGCAACACGGTCCGCACCTGCCGCTGGACGTCGATCTCGTCTGCCCGGGAGGGATTGCCGACGGCGCCGGCCGGGAAATTCCGCACAAGATAAAAGTTCTGCCGCACATCGCTTATGGCTACACCGGCCATGTGATGGATTTCCCCGGGACGATCAACACGCACTGGGAAACATTCATCAAGCAGGTTGTCGACGTCACTCAGTCGCTGGCCTATCACGGATTCAAGAAAATTATTTTGCTGAATGGCCATGGATCGAACATGCCCAACCTCGATCTAGCCGCCCGGCGGACCAATCTCGAAACCGATGCAGAATGCGTCGTCATCGCCTGGTGGAATCTGCTCACCGTCGACAAGAACTTTCTGCCGAGTTGGCGCGAGAGTCATTTTCCGGGCGGCTGTTCGCACGCCTGCGAGTTGGAAACGTCCCTTTATCTGTATCTCGACGAAGGGAACGTGCGACAAGACTTGATCAAGAGCGGCACCGTCAGTTTCAACAACGAGAACAATCCGTTCCAGTGGGTCGACCTGTTCGCCGCCGGCCCGGCGACGGTGATTTCCTGGACGAGCAGCTATTCGGAAACCGGCGTTCTCGGCGATGCGGAAAAAGCCTCCGTCGCCAAGGGGGAACGGGCCTATCTCGAAGCCGTGCAACAACTCTGCCGCTTTGTGACGTATTTTCAGAGCAGGCCGAAAGACGTCCGCCAGGACCGCCACCGCAATCCGCCAACCTTTCGCATGCCGTGGGACCAGCGGAACGCGCAGCAGTAACAGTCCATCGCCGGAGCTCGATCGGCAGATTCCGCCGATCGCGAGCGCCGCGCAGCTCCTCTGTTCGCCTCTCCGGAGTTTGACTAAGATCGAGGGGACGGGCCCCCGAAGTGTTCCCCATGTTAAGCGAGACGTGATTTGCCGTCGTTGCGGACGTTGATCGGCGTATGCGTGGTCGTCTGCCTGTTGGCAGGCCGGGTCTTCGCGTTGCCGCGGGCGAATTCGAGCCTGGAAGCGCTGCAGAAAGATCGCCACGAACTGGAGTTGCGGTTTGAAACAGAACTCCAGAAGCTGGTCATCTATTGCGACGAGCGTGAACTGACAACCGCTTCCCAGAACCTTCGCTCGCTGTTGAATCCGCAGACCGATGACGGTTTGCATCTGTCCGCCTTGCCGAGCACCGTGCAGCCGCCGATTCCGCCGCAGCTGTCCGATGAAGAGCGCTACTGGCGGACGCAGCTCCGGCATCACCAGACGGAATACGCCACGCAATTGTATCTCTTGTCGCGCCGGGCGCTCCACGCCGGTTATCCGAGTCTGGCCTATGATCTGGTTCGTGACGTGGCGATCCACGACCCCGATCACGTCAAGGCCCGCGAACTCTTAGGCTTCGTTCGCCGCGGCGATGAATGGGTCACTCGATTCACCGCCGAGATGCGGAAAAAACAGCAAGTCTGGACCGAGGATTTCGGCTGGCTGAACAAGGCCCACCAGGAACGGTACCGCAACGGCGACCGGTTGGTGAACGGGCACTGGATGTCGGCGGAAAAAGAGGCCCAGGTCCGCCAGGACTTCCGGTACGCCTGGGAAATTCAGACCGAGCATTTTCTCATTCGCACGAATCACAGCCGGGAGAAAGCGCTCGAACTGGGACGCGCCCTGGAAGACTTTCATGAAATCTTCTATCAGACGTTTGCCGGGTTCTTCAATACGCCGGAGCAGTTGCAAAAACTGTTTGACGGTTCGTCGGGGGATGTTCGCTCCCACAAGAAGCCGCACGAAGTCCATTACTATCGTACGCGGGACGAATACATCCGCCGGCTGGAACCGCAGTTCCCGCAAATTCAGATGACGAACGGCATCTATCTCACCAGCGACCGCAAGGCGCATTTCTATCATGATCCGCAGGCCAACAACGAGGCCACGCTGTTTCACGAAGCGACACATCAGTTGTTTTACGAAAGCCATCACAGACCGCGTGCCATCGCCGAACAGGCAAATTTCTGGATTATCGAGGGCATTGCCTGCTACATGGAGTCGTTTCGCCGGGGGACCGACGGCACGTCCCTCGGCGATCCGCGCTACATCCGATTCGCGGGCGCCCGGTACAACCGGCTGCACGAGAATTACTACATTCCGCTCCGCGAATTCTCGTCCTTGAGCATGCGCGATTTTCAGAATCACCCGCAGATTTCCAAGAATTACACCCAGGCCTCCGGCCTCGCCCAGTTCTTGATGCACTACGATCATGGGGCGTATCGCGAAGCGCTGGTCAACCATCTGGCTCAACTCTACAGCGTCAATCGCAAGACGCTCGAACACCCGCGCAACCTGGATGAACTCACCGACGTGCCGTTCGAAGAGTTGGACGAGCAGTACGAACAGTTCCTGCGCGAATTCGACCAGTCCGCGTCAGCCGTGCGGAGCAATGAAGCACGCGAATAGAATTTGAGTCTGAGGTTTCAAGCCGTTGAGTCGATCCGGCCGTGAATCAGCACGTCTCCTTCGATGACGCGGATCTCGGCATGGCGCAATCGAACGGCAGCGTTCATGTCACTGATCCCGACTCCGCTGATCGGCCCCGGCGCCGCCGCGCCCCCGATGAGTTTCGGCGACGCGAAGGCATACACCTCATCGATCAGGCGCTGATCGAACAGCGAACCAAACAGCGCCGCGCCCCCTTCCACCAGGACATTGGTCATCCGGCGACGACCAAGTTCCGCCAGCAGCGCTGAAAGTTCGACATGCCCTCCGGCGTCCGCGGGCAGCGGCAGAATTTCGACTCCCAGCGATTCCAACGCAGCGATTCGTGCCTGTTCCGCCGACGGGCCGACCGCGAGGAGCAAGGGAACTTCGCGCGCCGTCGCCGCCAGTTTTGACGAGGCCGGCATTCGCGCTTGGCTGTCGACCACGATTCGCAGGGCCGTGCGCGGACCGGGCGGGCGCGCCGTCAGCAGCGGATCATCAGCCAGGGCCGTGCCGATGCCGACGAGGACGGCATCCATCCGCCCGCGCAATTTGTGCACCAGCCGTCGCGATGCCTCGCCGGAGATCCAACGAGAGTCTCCGGTCGATGACGCCAGTTTTCCGTCGAGCGTCATGGCCCACTTGGCAATCAGCCAGGGACGCTGGTGTTGAATCAGTTTTCGAAACGGCGCCAGCAGCGCGTTCGCTTCGGATTCCAGCAGTCCGACCTCAATCTCGATGCCCGCCGCCGAGAGTTCGCGCAGTCCGCCTCCGGCGACTTGCGGGTTCGGGTCGGTCACGGCGGCGACGACCCTCCGCACGCCGGCGGCAATGACCGCACGTGAGCAGGGGGGCGTCTTGCCGAAATGGCAGCAGGGTTCGAGCGTGACATACAGCGTTGCGCCGCGCGCGGCCGCCCCCGCCGCCTGTAGCGCTACGACTTCCGCATGATCGCCGCCATAGCGTTGATGCCAGCCTTCCCCCACGCAGTCGCCGACGTCATTCACCAGCACCGCCCCGACCGGCGGATTGGGTTCGACGAATCCAATCCCACGTCGCGCCAATTCCAAGGCATGGCGCATGGCGGCAGCAGGGGAATCGAAGTGCATAGACTGGAATCGAAGTCAGAAGGAAATCGCAAGCGGAGAACAGCCTGCGGAAATTCTCGGGATATTCGGTCAGGTGACGAACAGAGCGTACGACGTTTGCCGGCCTGATCCTCCGTCTCAAAGAATTCCGTTGACGACTCGTGATTCGCTCGGGGCCGTTCGCTTCCGGCTTATTGTCCCGGCAGCCAGAGTTTGCCGCCGCCGACCGGCGTCTGGGATTCGGCATCCGGCGTCCAGAGGGCGCCGGGCGCCCCTGTTTCGGGAGTGATCAAGCCGCTGGCCCAAGGGGATTCCACGCCTGCCTCCTCCAGAATAATCTCCAGATAAGGCCGCAGCTGCGGGACTTTGGGTCCGTAGTAGCTGACGAATTTCTGAATCAGATCCGTGGTTGCCGTCGCCGTCGGTTCCGCGAGCCGGATGGATAGCTCGCGGAGATCCCAGCGCCATTGGTCCTCGAAGCGGGGCTGATCAGCCAATTCATGCCGGCGGGCTTCCTGAACCCAGTGGATTGCCGCACCGATGTCCTCCTCGGCAGCCGTGAGCTCGATCAGCGCCTGGTGCGCGCGCGAGAGATCGATTTCCGCAGCGCAGCCAGGCCGGCGCAGCGCCTCTTCCAGAACTTGTTTTAAGAACCGATGATGATGAATGAGCAACGCGCGGTTGACGACCGAAACCAATTGCTCATCGGTCAGCGAACCAACGTCCAGACGGTGCAGCTGGAGGATTGACAACGAATTCGGCGAAGTCTCGGGGGACAAGGTCAATGCGGCCAGCGGTTCCAATCCCAGCCGACGGAACAAGGCCTCGGTGTCGAGTGAATGCCGACGGCAAGCGCAGTCTGCGTCGAAGACCAGCACGGCGGCGGTCAGGGCCACCCGTCGAGCAGAGTCGGGAGCGGCTCCGAGAGGCGTGTTTCCGCCCAATGCCGCTTGAGCATGGTTGGGCCAAATCTCCTGCGTGATTCGTCGCCACTGCTCACGATCCAATTCCCGCCGCCGGGAAATCGACATTTTCGGCGGGAAACTCCATTGCCACGTCAGAATGTCTTGCTCGCGGGGAATCTGCCAGAGAGATTCGGGCGGTTCGGAGGACCATTGAATCTGATCGCCGGCCAGCGACTTGAGCAGTTCCATGGCGCCGTCGAACGGCGGACCGGAAAGTCCGGTCAAGACGAGCCGCGGTTGCTGATCGCCTTCGGCGTCGTAAACGACGATCTGCGCCCAGACCTGTGGAATCGCGTCGAGCGTCAGGGTCAGGGCGTCGCGTTCCGTGAGAGCCGGACGGTCGAGGACTTGATACAAGGCGCTGGGGGTCGGGTGGTCCGCATCGCGTTGAGGCGGCACGGGCACGCGCACCAGCCGCGGTTGAGCATCCAGCGTCGACAACAGTCGGGACACGGCCTGCACGTCTGCGGAGACCGCGAGAAAGCTGCGCTGTTCGGGGGCCTGCTGGCGATCCAGCAACTGGGCGAGAACTTCGCACTCCACCGCCACGGCGAACTCAGCGCATTCCGCCGCGGCCCGATGCAGCACCTGCGCGGCGCGCACACTGTCGCCGTCAAACGCCCGGCAGAGTCCCGCCGCCTGCCAGAGTGCGCCGGCGGAAGACGATTTCTCCGCCAGCCCTGTCAGCAGATCGGCGGCATGGTCCCAACAACCGATACTGGCCAGTTTGAGGGCACGTTTGACGTCTTTGTCATGCTCGGAGCCGGCCGAAATCGCCGGCAGCGGATGCATGCTGCGGAGGGGATATTCCAACTCCTGATCGGCGTCGAATTCCAGCAGCCGCACGAACAATTCCTGCCGGTTCTGATCCGCGGCGAAGCGCAGCGCCAGGGCGAGGCATTCACGCACGGCGAGCGGTTGATCGCGCTGCTGCATGACCGCCGCGACCGCTCCGGCCAGTCCACTGATCATCGTGGGATACTTTTTCGCTCCGCGATGATAAGCCCGCTGCACCGCTTTTTTTGCCGCGTCATACCCGTCGGCTTGCAGTTGAGCGACGGCGAACAACACTTCGGCGAAATCGCCCTCGGGATGCGTCTCCAACCACCCGCGCAGCAGGTCGCGCGCGGCGACGCTCTCGCCGATCTCGATCAGAATCAGTGCGCGCGTGGTGGTCACCCATTCGTTGAGCGGCTGGCGCTTGTCGAGCGCTTCCAGTTGCTGCAACGCCCCCCGCAGCTGATTGTTGTCAATCAGCCGCGTGATGCGTTCCATGTCGTCAGCGATGGCCTGACAACAGAATTTCAGTTTTTTGCCGCTCCCGCAGGGACACAGCGCATAAGGATCATAAGCCATGAGCGATGAGCATCCTGTCTGAACGAACCGACCTCGCGCGCCGGTCGAAATCAATTCCTATTGATGCAAAGGCGGCCTCCGACGACTCGGCACGCCTCCAGAACCCCACTGTAACAGACCCCGCGTTGGATGGCACGCGTCGCGTGAGGTTGTCGAGAAATTCCCCTCGTCTGAAAACCCAAGGCCGGGGAACGGTAAAAACTCTGTGCAAACCGGATTGACAGATCCGAAAGTTTTTTGCCGATGATCGACAAGATGACAGGCCGAATCGCACGCCAAAGAACGGTCTGCCCTGGAGAGTCTCGAAACGGCCTGTAACCTGTACCAAATGACTCAACATCAGTGGAGATAAGGGGTTTCCCCTCGTCGTGGAGCATCTTGCGCAGGCCAAACAAGCCGATCAGACGCCTCGTTGAGGCTCACGGCATTAACCACCGGCGCCGCTGGCACGATTGGCGGAAAGTTGGTGGTTGATGATCCGCTCCAGCGAGAGTTTCGGCAGGCCGTCGATGCGCAACAAACCGGCATGGGGGAACTCATGCGGCAGCGCATCGGTGAAGGTGCTCCAGGTGACGCTGGCGACCGCGGGCTTGGCCATGAGCAGCGGTAAATACTGATCCAGCCAGTCGGCTTGGCGGGTTTCGTTGACCGGTTCCGCCCACAGATGCGGATCGACTTCATGATCAGGATTGGCAAGCGGATCGGGTTCGAGGGACGAGGGGCAGGCGAGCGTGACATGCAGCGGGACTTGCATGGTGCTCCAGAGATCGATCAGCCGGGAGACGTCGAGCAAATCGCGCGGCGCCGAGCCTCGCGGAAGATAGCCGCAGGCGATTTCCAGATTGACGCCCGCCAGCTCGATGCCGGAACGGATCAGCGCATCGGTCATCTGCAGGGGAGACAAGCGGTGCTGGCCTCGCGCCTGATAATCTCCCCAGGGTTGATCGACGCGAATGAGCAATTGCGATTCGCCGTCGACCTGGCGGGCGATGTCGAGCACGCGGGCGGTCAGGGTGAGTCGCTGTTCTTCGTTGAGGGTCAGTGCGCCGCCGGAATTGGGCCGGGCGATGATTTCCCAAGTGCGAATTCGCCCGAGATAGCGCGAGATCGCCGTCTCGACGAAATCGCAGACGAAACTCTGAAGATTGAGCAGATCGTGCTCCCAATGGGCAAGCCAGGCCGGCAGGCCGCCCGGCCCCAGATCGATGAGGGGCCCGGCGCGAAATTTCAGCTTCCGCGCTTCACACCAGTCCAGCTGCTGATCGACGGCGTCCCAGAAGTATTCTCCTTCGAGAGATTCGATGTCGTTCCAACAACAACGTATGACGCAGGCTTGAAACGCCTTCTGAAACAAGTCTTGCGCTTCCGGCGGCGGAGGGCCTCCTTCCAGATCGCAACCGAGCAGGGCGGGCAACCGGGGATAACGTTGATTGCGGCCGGCCAGAGCCTGCTCCGCATAGGAACGGGTGAGCGCATCGGCGGCGCGGCAGGCCTGTTCCAACGCTTCTCCTGCGATGCGGCTGGCGTCCTCCGGCCGATCCTGTGACGAGGCCGCCGACGCAAATAAGCGATGAGCCTCGCTGGCGTGACGGCGATATGCCTCGGGCAACCGCATACCGGCCACTTCCCATTGCGACGCCTGGTTGCGCAACTGAACGATCTTGCCCCGAGCCAATTCGACGGCCAGCAAGTAAGGCTCTTCACGTTCCGGAAGGGTCGCCGTACTGAACACGGGGCGTCCGATGTCCGCCACGGGCCAGCCCACGTGAAATTTTCCGCTCTCCGAGGTGATCCGCCGGCACGTGACGAGATTGCCTTCGACTTCGATCCGCGTGGTAAAGACGCGACCGTCGACACCGCTGAGAAAGCCGCGGTGAACTTCGGGCCAATCGGACATGAGCGACGAGGGATAGACCAGGAAGCGCATCAGGCCCATGCCAAATCCCTCAGTGAGTCGGCGAGTCGGCGCGTTGCGTTCACACTCACTCCGAGGCGGGGACGTCAGTCCGTGATGTCAGATCCGACGAAGGAACAAACTTTCTTGCAAAACGCATTGAGTGCAGGGCGTTGGCTGATGATGAATGTAGTTTGCAGGCGGTGGTTGTTCAAGAAGGCGAGGCTATGGTAGGCTCGCAAAAAATGAAAGTTGGCGGGAAATTCCGATCGCCCACGCGGCGCAATTGGCCGAGAGCGGAAACGCCAAGAGTCATGACGCGGGAGATTCCGGCGTAGCCGTCCGCGGGCTTCGTCCGTCACTCCTTGGTTCCGTTTTTCGCCTGGAGGCCGATTTGCTGAGGCAGGAGTTGCAGATGACGGAAGCATTATTACAGAGTGAGCTGCCGGGAATGCAGCCGATCCGGGGCAAGGTCCGAGACGTGTACGATTTCGGCGACCGATTGCTGTTTGTCGCCACGGATCGCATTTCGGCCTTCGATTGGGTGATGCCGAACGGCATACCCGACAAAGGCCGCGTGTTGACCCAGATGAGCGCGTTCTGGTTCGGGAAACTGAACGTCGCCCATCACTTGCTGGGTCTCGATCCGACGCAATTGCCGTTGCCGGCGGGAACGCGAGTCGAATCGCTCGTGGGACGGAGCATGGTCGTGCGCAAAGCGAGCGTTTTCCCGGTCGAATGCGTCGTGCGGGGGTATCTGGCCGGATCGGGTTGGAAAGAATACCGCGCCTCGCAATCGGTCTGCGGCGTGGCGCTGCCGGCCGGCTTGCTGGAATCTTCGCAACTCCCCGAACCGATTTTTACGCCTGCCACCAAAGCGGCGACCGGACACGACGAAAACATCTCCTTTGAACGAATGTGCGATGTCATCGGGGCGGATCGGGCAAGAGAATTGCGAGAGCTCAGCCTGTCGGTCTATCGGCAGGCGGCGGAGTTCGCCCGGACCAAGGGAATTCTCCTGGCGGACACAAAGTTTGAATTCGGCCTGACAGCGGACCGGGTGCTGTTGATTGATGAGGTCTTGACGCCGGACAGTTCGCGATTCTGGCCTGCGGATCGCTTCGCGCCCGGGCGATCGCAGCCCTCCTACGACAAGCAGTTCGTCCGCGATTGGCTGGAGCAAGCGGGTTGGGACAAAAACAGCCCGCCGCCGGTGCTGCCCGCGGACGTGGTGAACAGCACGCGACAAAAGTACGTGGAAGCCTACGAGCGACTGACCGGATCGGAGTTCGCCTGGCGCTGAATTCAGGCGGCACGCGGCAAAAAGTCGGCGGAAGAGACATTTCCGGCTTGGATGTCCTGAAAATTTCTGGGCATAATGGCGATGGAGTCCAGGATCAGTTCGCATCGGCGCGAAGCGGCTGGCTGATCGCGCATGTTCATTCCGTCTTATCTCGTGTCTGTCGATTCTCCACCGTCGATCGAGCGGTGGACGTGCGGACTTTCTTCTTCATTTTTTTCGCGTGTGATCAATTGATGTTTGGCATAAGGAGCGGACCATGTCTACCGGCAAGCCCTCGCCTCAGAAACCGGCCGCGACAACCCAACCGAGTGCCGGTGCGAACGTGTCACCAGACGACACCACGATCAATGACGATCTCGCGAAAACCGGAAAAATGGACGAAACCCTGACCATGGAAGGGGCGGGCGGCAAGGGGCAACCAGCGCCGGCGAAGACTGTCGCCGTGACCAAAGGCAGTCCCGGCGGCAGCGGAGAAAAAAGCGGTTCCGGCAAAACCGTCTCGCAAATCGGCGATTACAAGATCCTCAAAAGACTGGGCAAAGGAGGCATGGGCGAAGTCTATCTCGCCCACCAGATCAGCCTGGATCGAACGGCGGCGCTGAAAGTGCTGTCGAAGCAACTGGCCGGCAAGGAAGACTTCATCAAACGGTTCTACCGGGAAGCCCGGGCGATGGCAAAAATCGACCATCCCAACGCCGTCCGGGTGTATGAAGTTCGGGAGGATTTGGGCATTCATTATGTGGCGATGGAGTTCATCGACGGCAAGAGCATGCAGAAATGGATGGACCAACTCGGCAAATTAAACGTGGGAGACGCGGTCCATGTGGTCATGCGCTGCGCCGAAGCGCTGCAATCGGCCCATGCACAGAACATGATCCACCGCGACATCAAGCCCGACAACATCATGCTCACGAGCAAGGGGGCGGTGAAAGTGGCCGACTTCGGCCTCGCCAAGGCGCTGGACGATGATTTGTCGATGACCCAGAGCGGAACCGGATTGGGGACGCCGTATTACATGGCGCCGGAACAGGCCCGCAATGCGAAACACGTCGACGGTCGTGCGGACATCTATGCGTTAGGGATCACGCTCTACTATTTTCTGACGGGGAACCTGCCGTTCACCGGAAATTCGACGATTGAAGTCATTCAGAACAAGGAACTCGGCCGCTACACGCCGGCGCGAAAACTGAATCCACAGATCTCGGAACGGTTGGAGCTGGTGATCGACAAGATGATGCTGAAGGACGTTGATCATCGTTTTAAAGACTGCGCCGAAATGATGAAAGCGCTGGCGGCGTTGAACCTGGAACACCCGTCGCTCAGTTTCATTGACGCGCCGGATAAAGTCGTGGCGACGACAACGGCGTCGGTCCGGTCGGTCGCGGCCAAGACACAAGTCGGCAAACCGGTCGTCGCGAAAACGTCTGCGGAGGATGCGGCCGCCAAAGAACGGCAACAATTGGCGGCGCAAGCCGGGACCGTCTGGTTCGTGCAGTATAAGAACCCGCAGGGGCAGGACGCGGTGGGCAGGTTCACGACGCCGCAGATTGTGCAGATGTTGAAAGCCGGATCGCTCGATCCTCGTTCGAAGGCGAAAAAGAACGCCAATGATCCGTTTCTGCCGCTGTCGCAACTCGCGGAGTTCGACAAGACGGCGCAGGGCCAGATGGTGCGTCTGAACGCGGAATCGAAATCGGCGAACATGAAGAAGGAGTTTGCCAAGATCGACCGCCAGCAACGATGGCGGAAGATCACCCGCCGCCTGGGCGAATACTTTTCCGGCGCGGTGGGTCTCGTAAAGTTTCTCATCTACCTAACGGTGGTATTTGGAGGCATTGGCGCGGTGATTTATTATCGGGCGCCGATCTGGAACTTTGTGGCCGGCAAGATCAACTCGCAGATTG